>JBGUUB010000103.1:0-2485 GCA_045133355.1 Acutalibacteraceae bacterium | reverse complement strand
CCTTGCAAGGCGCCAGCCTTGCCGCGTCCTTCGCCTTGTCTTGCGAAAAATATCCTCGCAAAATATAAGTCTACTTTCTATCAGGAATTAGTATTAACATATAAAAGTAACCGGCTCATTTCACACGAGCCGGTTACTTTTATTTAGGATATTTCTCATCGTCGCCGCTTTCGCGCCATATTCTTTCAATATCAGCCATAGCTTCATCGTCAATTTCATAATCGCGGAAGTAATATTTTAAATCTTTTTCCGTAACTGGGCGAATTACTCTGCACGGATTCCCGGCGGCCACGCTCCACGAAGGAATATCTCCCGTTACAACCGAGCCTGCTCCAATCACCGTATTATCGCCTATTATTACACCGGGACAAACAACGCTGTTGCCGCCAATCCACACATTGTTGCCGATTACAACCTCAGCGCCGTATTCATAAAGAGTGTTTCTCAGCGCCGGATGAACCGGATGCCCGGCTGTATATATTGATACATTCGGAGCAAGCAGACAGTTGTCGCCTATTTTTACCTTGCAGACGTCAAGAATAGTGCAGTTGTAATTAGCGAAAAAATCCTTGCCAACCTCTATATTAAATCCGTAGTCGCAATAAAACGGAGGATTAACAAAAGCGTTATCGCTTTTTCCGAAAAGCTCCTTAACAACTTCGGAAATACCCTTATAGTCGCTCCTGTCCATTGTGTTCAGCTTTTGAGTAAGAATGCGCGCGGGCTTTTGTTCTTCAAGAATGGAATCGTTGACGCGGTATATCATACCTTTGTCGCGGCGTTTTGAATTATCCATAATTTTCCTCCGTTTTCCCTGACTCAAGAAAGCTTTTTAAATCCGTAATAAGTGATTCGGCGTCTTTTCTGCCGAGCGTATAAACCGCTTTTAGCTTATCCGGCTCCTTTTCTATTCTTCCGATTTCAATCGGCTTTGACGGACGGATAACAAACGCTTTGCCCGACTCCTCAAGCCGTTTAATTTCAGCTGTTTGCGAATTATATGAGTTATGGCGGTTCAAAAGCGTTTTTGAAAATTCCTTATATTTACCGTAACACAGCTTTGTCATAAGCGGAGAAACGGACTTTTTTCTGAAATTTATATCTCTTGTAAGAACCGCAACAAGCTTTTCGCAGCCCTCTCTCCGCAAAAAAGCAAAAGGAATACTGTCCGCTACCGCGCCGTCAAGATACTTCTTTCCGTTTATTTCCACGGGTTTAGCCAAAAACGGCATTGAGCCCGACGCCCTCAGAGTGTCCATTTGTCTGAAAACACTGTAAATCCTCTTGTATTCCGCACACCCGGTTTTAATATTGGTAACTACGGCATAAAATGGTGTTTCCGCCGCGTTTTTAATATACTCCTCATCATCAAAAACATCGAGCTCGCGCGGAACCTTCCGGTAGGCGTAATCGGTATTTACAATATTTCCCTCACGGATTAGCGGCAAAAGACCGATATAATCTTTTTCCTTATTAAAACGCATATTATAACGTATAACCCTTCCGTTTTGACGTGACAAAAAGTTAACGCCGAAAATAGCGCCAGCCGAAACTCCGGCAATCTTATCAAAGTTTATATTGTTCTCCATAAAAACATCCAGCACTCCGGCTGTGTACATACCGCGCATTGCGCCGCCTTCAAGAACTAAACCGGTTTTCATAGCAACACCCACCACAATATACAAATTATAAAAATCAAACCCATGAAATATCACGGGTTAATTTTAATTGATTTTATTACACTGTCAAACAGCTTACGGTTATCCGCGCTAAACTCCCGACGCGACAAATAATGTATAGCGTAAAACTTATTTTTCTGACGAAAAGCCAAAAGCTCGGCATACATATTAATATCAGCGTCATTCGCCTTATATTCAAAGGCTACACAATAAGCCTTTTTTGAATCGACGGTAAGAGTCTGCTTATTAATAATCCTGAAGTTTATAAGACTTGACTTGGAACACCGCAAGGCTCCCCTGACAATTGCCTTGGAATCGGTTAAATAATTGATAAAGCCCGGGTTAGTCCACGAAACAGAAATTAAGATGTGATTGTCTTTATCAAAAATTCCCCATCTGTTTTCAACAGATGAAAAATATTTTTTCAGTTCATCCGCGGACATCTCGCTAAAGCCTTCGTCATAGCTTAATATAAGCTCGTTATTTATCTTTGCGCTCTTCATAGTATCACCTGCGTATATAAAAATAAAATCCGTTACAAGTATTGGCATCTCCCTATTTTCGCACCCCGTCTCCGGAGCACTATCTTCGGCACCACTGAGCTTAACTTCCGTGTTCGGTATGGGAACGGGTGGACCCTCAGCGTCATCAACACCAATTAATTTGTAACGGATTTTGTGGCTCCCCCAACCGGGCTCGAACCATTGACATCATGATTAACAGTCATGCGCTCTCCTTACTGTCACGCTCAGCGCCCGACTGTGTTACCCAAGTGATTGTTGAACAAGTATTTGTCTTGATGAAGT
>JBGUUB010000102.1:0-1620 GCA_045133355.1 Acutalibacteraceae bacterium | reverse complement strand
ACAGGCGATGGTTAATTTGTGCTCGCGCGAGGCCGCGCTTCGCCTCCCGGTGAGCGAGGCTGTTCGGCACTTCCCGGTCGATCATATGCATTTATTAATCCAATTAATTAACTTTATTTAATTTAATATTTTTTTATCTTTGCATGACATTATATATATTTGTCGCATAATTTATCAACCACTAAACTAATCATGAAAAAACTTTTTATTCTTCTTACGCTTCTCGTATCATGTGTCGCCGCGCAGGCTCAGTGGAGCGTCGGCTTGGACGCTCGTATCGCCCCTTGGGGAAATGACCAAAAGAACATGGGAACGGATATAGTTGCTAATTACAAATTACCCGTTGGTGGTTTTTTCATAATGACTTCGGTTGGCTTTTTCTACCAAAAGTATACACAAAATCGTAATGTAGAATACTATTATGTTGATAACCGAGTTCAAGGTCAATCGTCCCGTGATGATATAAAATATGACTTTGGTTATAGAAGCGGTATTGACTTAACATGTGTTATCGGAAAGTCTTTTAGCCTTGGAACAGGTGATTTCGCAATATTTACAGGTCCGAGATATGCATATGCTTATGCCGAGAAACCTGACGAATCAGCATTTTGTAATCATTTGCAGAATAGTTTCGATTTGCGCGTGGGTGCGAGCTACACTTTATGGAAAATCACAGCAAGCGCAAAATGCGACATCGGCCTTTTAAGATATCTAAAACAGGACAATGCCGGAGACTACAATGATCGTCAAGTGCCAATACTGGCAATCGGCGTAGCGTATAATTTCTGAAACTGTAAAATCCAACTTTTTCAGCTCTATTATATTTGGAGTTTATTATTCAACCGAATTTATTTAGTAACTTAAGGGGCTGAAAACTAAATATGAAGGTCTATGAAAAAGCTTTTTATTCTTCTCACAATTCTCGTATCTTGCATAGCCGCGCAGGCTCAGTGGAGTGTCGGACTGGATGCACGTATCGCCCCTTGGGGAAGCGATAATAAAAAACATATGGGTACGGATATCACGCTAAATTATCGATTACCTGTAAGTAGTTTTTATGTAATGCCCTCTGTTGGTCTCTTCTATACGAATTTCTTCGAAGAAGCAGATTGGGATGGAGGCAAATGCTACGGAAATTCCGGTTATCAAACAGGATTTGACTTTGCATTGGTCGTAGGGAAGAGCTTCGGTGTCGGTATCGGTAAACTATCCGTGTTCACCGGACCAAGATACGCGTACGCTTTTGCTTCAAAGAGCAATATTGGCGCTGATTATGTCCCGCATAATTTTGATTGGCGTATCGGCGTTGATTATTCTATCAGTAAATTTACTATAAGTGCAAAAATAGATATCGCTACTTTGAAGTTGCTCAAAGATGAAGAATATGCATTTGGCATCCGAAAATACAGCGAGCATCAGGTGCCGACATTAGCCGTCGGACTGGCTTATCATTTCTGAAAATTCTTCCCGGTAAATGGATGCGGATGCGACTGGGAAGTCGTGAGCGGCATACCGGGAAGTGCCGACCGGCTTACTGGGTGGTGCCGAACGGCCTCGTTCGGCACATAACGACAGGAGACAGTAATCTATGTGCTCGCGCGAGACTTCACCGGGAAGTCG
>JBGUUB010000101.1:0-1981 GCA_045133355.1 Acutalibacteraceae bacterium | reverse complement strand
AACACGCTTTTAAGCGAATCTGTTCGCATTACCGCGCTGGATACCTTTGTAGCGATTATGAGCGGTCTTATTATATTTCCTGCCTGCTTCAGCTACGGCGTTGAGCCAAGCGAAGGTCCGTCGCTTATCTTCCTCGCGCTTCCGAATATTTTCCTGCATATGCCGGGAGGCCGCATCTGGGGAACGCTGTTCTTCACATTTATGAGCTTCGCAAGCTTTTCGACGGTTACAGCGGTGTTTGAAAACCATATTTCAAGCTGTATGGATAACTTTAACTGGGGACGGAAGAAGTCAACGGTTATTAACTGTTTGTTTATGCTGATTGCGTGTTTACCTTGCGTTTTCGGCTTCAACATTTGGAAGGATTTGCACATTATAGGCGGTCTTGGGGTTCTTGATACCGAAGATTTTATTGTAAGCAATATACTTCTTCCTGTTGGGGCACTTGTTTTCCTTATCTTTTGTACAACCCGGTTCGGCTGGGGCTTTGACAATTATATCAAGGAAGTTAACACCGGTAAGGGTATGAAAATATGGAAAGGACTAAGAGTTTATTTTAGGTACATACTTCCCGTTTTCCTCGGCTTTATTTTAATTTACGGTTTGATTACCAAAAATTATACAGGGTAAAAACAACCCGGCTTAATCAAGCCGGGTTGTTCTTTTATAGAATTAAAATTCTCCGATAAGCGATTTTAATTCTTCAAAGGAATATAAACAGTTTAAAGCAGTCAGCAAAGCGTTTGTGCTCAAATACGACGGCATACCAAGCTTTTTCAGCAGCGCGAGCCTCAGCTTTGAGGAGTTTTCGGTACCTGTGAGACCGAGTGAGTATAAATCAGCCTTGGTTATCTTGGACTGAACCGGAGCATCCTCCCCTATGATTACTGCACCGCTTTTTTTTATCGCATTGATAATAACTTCATCAGTAACGCCTTCAACGCCGAGCAAGCCCTCCTTGCTTTTTTGAGGCTTGCGTTTTTCCTTGCCTTCAATTTGAGGAATGTAGCAATGCTTTATTTGACCTTCGGAAACAGCGCCTTTAAGGAAGTTGCGAATCACAAATCCGGCTCCGTCGCTGTCGGTAAATACAAGTATTCCGCGTGTTTTGGCGATTTGGCGGATAAGACTTTGTTTTTCCCTGTCCTTAAAAATACGGAAGCCGTTAGTTTCTATTATAGGCGCGTCGATTATGCCGCTCAGCTTAATTTTATCGTACCTGCCTTCAACAATAACGGCTTCTTTTATTTTCAGCATCAAACTCTTCCCTCCTGAGCTATAATCAGCAGTCTCGCGATTAATTGTTCAAGATAAAGTCTGGGGTTAACCGAAACGGATTTAAAGCTTATATCAGCTTCAAGCAGCGCGTCAAGGCATTTTCTGAGCGCCTCGGTACTTACGTGCGAGGTTGAACGGCGGGCGTTTTTTAGAGCGAACGCGCGTTTTTTATAATCAAACTCAGCGGCTACCTGTTGTTGGGTAACCCCGCATTCGTCCGCGACTCTGATTCTGTATGCGTCAATAAATGAATTGGAAAGCACATACAGCATCATTACGGGTTCTTCCTTTTGGTAAAACAGGCGGTCTAAGGTTTGAAACGCCTTGTCTCCCTGCCCGTTGATTACAGCGTCGGATAATGTAAAAATCCTTGTTTCAAGATTAACAGACGCAAGCTTTTGTATGTCGTCAAGTGTGATTTCTTCTCCCTTTGCGTAAGCCGAAATTTTATCCACTTCGTTTTTAAGGAGATTCAAGTCGCTTCCGCAATAGCCGATAAGCTTTGAGGCGTTAATATGTGAGATAAGTTTTCCGTTTTGATTAGCCCATTTTGCGATATACCGCTCAAGTGTGTTTTGGTCGAGCTGCTCAAATTTGCAAACAGAGCCGTTTTTTTGAGCTTTTTTTTTTATTTACGTTTACCCTGCCGGGTTGTTTTTGGGTATATAAGACCGCAATGAAAATATAATTAACCTTCCCCTTA
>JBGUUB010000100.1:0-1541 GCA_045133355.1 Acutalibacteraceae bacterium | reverse complement strand
AGTGTGATTGTCTTACCTTCGTAACTCAGGTCGAGAAATTTTCCGCGCGGCGTGTAATTAAAGCCGTAATTCTGACATATTTCCGGCATAAAAATCACAAGCTCACTTTCGCCGGCAAGGTATTTTCCCGAAATTTTCACTGCATCTTCTCCGCTTTTTATGCCAAGACAGGCGTTATCTCCCTCAAAATCAAGCGTTACAACCGCTCCGGATTTAAGCGTTGTCTGCCACGAATAACCGGTCAGCTCATACGCGGTTCCGTCCGGCTCGGTTTCGCAGCCGCTTAAAAGCACAGCTGTCAATAATAAAAAAATGAATAGTGAAATGACAATTTTTTTCAAAATAATCAGTCCCGTCACGGTATTATATATTTCGGTAAAACTTATTCCCGGAATTTTTAATGTATGACATAAAGATTTACAGTTTTGTTAATATTCTTGAAAAGCAAAAAAAGTTCTGATATATTATTTTTGACTGGAGTTTTTGGAGTGATACTTTTGCAGCGTGAAATTACAAAGCCTTGTTACGTTTTTGAAAGCACGGGCGAGGTTATGCAGGCAGGCTGGGCGCGGCGCCCGATGTTCGCCTACAATAAAAGCAGAAGCAAATCGCAAAACCATTGTGAGCGCGACTGTTATTTTATTAACAACGGCGAGGTTTCGCTGTACATTTCGGTTGAAAACTACGGCTTTGAGTTTGCCGTAAAAATCGCGATTGCCGACCTGAAGCGGGGCGGAGTTATTCACGACTGTATTATAAAAAAATTCAATCTGAAAAAAATCGTGCTCCCGGAGGCTCCCCACAAAGGCGAGCTGCTTTACACCGACAGGATGATTCAGCTTCAAATTACTCACAGCGTGGACAGCCGTATTCTGAAATGTGACTTTATAGACTTTGGGGCAATCAAAAACCTTTATGTAAACATCAGGCTTACCCGGCAAAAAGGAGACAGCCTTAATATACTGGCTCCGTTTGAGCGCAACCGCAAGTATTTTTATATGAAAAGCTTTGACCCGAGGTTTCGCGCCGAAGGGGTAATACGCGTAGGCGGTTTGGAATATTCTTTAAAAGAAAATAGCTGTTTCGCGTATTTTGACAGCGCGCGTTTTTACAAGCCGCGCAAGCATAATTATCAAAGGCTTTGCTGCGACACCGTAATCTCCGGAAACAGGGTTTCCCTTAACCTTGCAAGCCGTGTAGGCGACAACCGTTACGGAAACGAAAACAGCCTGTTTATCGAGCGAAGCATAATCAAGCTTCCGCAAATCACCGTAAAGGGTACTACGAAGAGGGAAGGCAGACCGTTTTATTTTACCGGAGAGGATGAAAAAATCGACATCACCTTTAAGCCCTTTACCCTAAGCGGAAAACCGATGAACGCGGTTATGGACAAAAGCGAGGTGATTTTCGGCAGGCTGTTCGGCTATATTGATTTACCCGGCGGTCAGCGGCTTGCTCTTGACAACGCTCAGGCTCACCTTGTTTTCGCGGAATTTTAAAATCAGCGAAAAACATCTTGAACTGTAACAAAAACTGTGATA
>JBGUUB010000099.1:0-2082 GCA_045133355.1 Acutalibacteraceae bacterium | reverse complement strand
GGCAGCAAGGTAAGGGTTTCCGTATTGTGTCCCGGACCGGTGAACACATCCTTTAACGATGTTGCCAACGTAAAATTTTCGGTTAAGGGGCTTAACGCAAGGGACGTGGCGCGTTACGCGGTTGACCGCGCGCTAAAGGGAAAAATGATTATTATTCCCGGCGCTTTGATGAAGGTTACAAAGGTGCTGGAGCATTTTCTTAGTGAAAAAATGTTAACGCGCGTTTCATACAATATTCAGTCAAAAAAATACGGTAAGGAATAATTATGAGTTTTTTTGTGCACTTATATGCCATTTTTCGGCCGTTTATAAAAAAGATAACACGCGATAATATTTCGGCAATAGCCGGTCAATCGGCTTTCTATCTTATATTATCGTCGGTTCCGCTGGCTATGTTTGCCGTTTCTGTTTTGCAGAACCTTCACATTCCGGAGAAAACCCTTGAACAAATTTTCGGTATGGTGTTTAACGAGGAAGCGACAAAATCCTTTTCTCATTTTATAAGTAACATTTATAATGACTCAACCGGTATTTCCGTTGTAACTTTGCTTGTAACCCTGTGGTCGGCGTCAAAGGGAGTACACAGCATTGCAAACGGACTTAACAGAGTAAATAATACATATGAAAACAGAAATTGGTTTGTGCTCAGAATAAGATCGATGGTTTATACCGTTGTTATCTTTGCTATTGTTTTTGCTTCAATGTTTATTATTATGCTGGGCACCGCAAACAGTAAATGGATTTCGGAAAACATCATTCAGCTTCCGGGAATAGTTACCGTGTTATTTAATTTAAGATACTTTGTTATATTCGTTTATATTGTTCTTATGTTCGCGTTTGTGTTTAAGCATCTGCCCAATCTTTCACGCGAAACGCGCAAGGATTACAGCTTCGGAACCTTGCTGCCGGGAGCTGCTTTTACAGCCGCCGCATGGTATATTTTTACCATAGCGATCTCTGTTTATGTAACCGATTTTAACGGATTTTCAATTTACGGAGGACTTCTTAGGTTAGCGGTAATTATGGTTTGGCTGTATTTTTGTATGTACTTTTTAATTCTCGGAGCAGAAATAAATGTTTTTTATCATGAAAAAATCAAAGGCTTTCTTGCCGTTGTAAAAAGCATTTTTTGGAATAGAAAAAAACACAAATAATATAATAATCTTCCTCCGTCTTTGCATAATAAAAAAGGACGGAGGTTTTATTTATGAGAATCAAGTTAAAAAACAGAGTGATTTCAGCTATTGTTACCGCAGGAATAACCGTTTCCGTGATCGGGTTCGGTATTACTCAGGCGTCGGCTGCTTTTGATATGGATGATTTAAAAAAGGACGACCGTTTAAGTCTGGGTTACAGCATTATTAACGGTTACTCAAAGCTAAGCGAAAAAAGCGGATTGACGTCATACAAAAAAACCGCGGTCTACAGCGGTTTGAATTTAAAAAACCCTTATCTTATGGCGCTTGCCGGAGGATTCTATATTGCGAACGGCGTGGACTTGGAGCGGACTCTTAATGATAACGACTACGCGTTAAGTCTTATTCAAAAGCTCGACGGTTTTTTGGGCGGTATGTGGATAAAGAACGAAAGGGCAAAGGAGCTTAAGGAAAAGCTTAAGGCAGACGGTGTAAGGATTTTGGATTCATATGACAATGTAGGTTTGTTTATTGTTGAAACCGGTAAAAGCTATGCCGAAAATCTTATGAAAAGCGAGCTTGCGGATTTTGTGTTTTCCGGCGGCGCGGTTCCTCCTTCAATGAAGGATTTGAATATGGACGGCAAATCCGATAAAAATGATATTTCGCTTATTCAAAAGTATCTTGCGGGCGGGCTTAAAAATAAGGATGAGGACATTCAAAATTATATCGGCTTCGCGGCGGATATAAACGGGGACAAGTATCAGACCATTGAGGATGTAACCGCGCTTCAGCGTTCATAGCGTGATTTATACTAATTCCTGATAGAAAGTAGACTTATATTTTGCGAGGATATTTTTCGCAAGACAAGGCGAAGGACGCGGCAAGGCTGGCGCCTTGCAAGGACGACAACGCAGTATTGCGGAAAATAGACCGCAAAGATTGG
>JBGUUB010000098.1:0-1657 GCA_045133355.1 Acutalibacteraceae bacterium | reverse complement strand
TATAATCCTTTTTTACCGTTATGGTCTGAATACACAGCAAAATAGAACTTGTCGCCGTAAGCGTTTATATTTCCCAAATCAGCTCCAACCAAATACACTTCGCTCGATTCATAAATCAAATCAAGCTCACCGGTTTTAACGGAGTAGCGGTAAATCAGGGGAATGTTAATATACTCCAAATCTTGAAGCATAGCGTCATCCTCCTTTTCCATATCGTACCACTTGTTTTTGTCGTCATGGCGGATTAGCTTAAAAAATATATAATCGTCTACCGGCATTATTTGCGCGATTGTTACAAGGCTTTTTTCGTTAACAAGTCCGCTCAAAAAATCCAGGCTGAGCTTTTCCTCGGTTTTTCCGCTCAGCAGATTGTACTTATAAAGCGACTTTCCTTTTAGGCTTCCCGGTTTTTCTTCCACACTTTCGAATTCTTCCGTAATTAAGTCGGCGTCGGAATAATAGTAGTAATTCTTATAGAATCCTATATTATAACAGCTTGTATCATCAATCAAATTCTTCGGCGCCGCTTTTTTATATCCGTTTTCGGTCAAACGGTACAAGCCCTCATACTGAGTTTCATCGTATACCTGGTACTCATAATCTTCGCTGTAATTATTCTCAAGTTTTGAATCATCTTTTTTAACGGTGTAATAATAAAGCTCACCGCCGGTCGTAAAATAATTGTCGGGAGCCTCACCTTTTGGGCAGTCAAGCTTAAACGCAGGCTCGCCCGTTATCAGTTCGCTGATATAATATTCACCGTTTTTCGAAATCAGGTCGCCAAGCAGTTCTCCGCGATAGGCATATCTAAAAACCGGAACATCAGGGTGTATCGAAGGCGGAGCCGCATACTTCCGGCGCGAGCCTTCCTTTGAATACTCGTAAATTCCCGACAGCAAAAACTTGTTGTACGCGCGGTAATAAACCTTTCCGTCTGTTCCCAGTAAATCACCATATACTCCGTTTCTTTCCGTATTATCAACATAAGGCTTGGGAGTGTAATTTACCGAACCGGGATGCAGGAAAAACTTAACCGCGCAAAGGATAGCGCAAACAACTGCCGCAAGCGAAAGAACAACCGCAGCGGCTAATATAACAACACGCTTTTTTCTTTTCATATTATCATCGCCTTAACATTGCATTAGATGAATTGGTTTAATTATACCACACTCATTGGCATAATGCAATAGTACAATTGCGAAAAATAACAACAGCGTAATCTGTCGCTTGTGTTTACCTAAAACGTCAGACGCATCTGGTACCAAACTGCTCCGCCGTGTTCGGAAGCGGATTTTCCCTCGTTTTCAAAGCCAAATCTTTGGTAAAACGGAATCAAACACTCCTTGCATGTCAGCACAATTCCTTTTCTGCCCTGTTCCCTGCAGTCGGCAATTACCCGGCGCATAACCTTGCTTGCAAAGCCCCTGCCGCGGTGAAGCGGATGCGCGGCAACCGATAAAAGCATAAGCCAGCCGCCGTTTTTATCAAACTTTTCCGGGGTATGGAACATATCGTCGGTCAGGTTTTCCTCTTTTGTAGGGAAACCTTGGATAAACGCTGTAATTTCTCCGTTGTCATCAAGCAGCCAAAAGAAGCTGCCGTCAAGCTCTATGCGGTCTTTGATTTCCTCTTTTTTAGCCGCTTCGAGCTCATTAAA
>JBGUUB010000097.1:0-2470 GCA_045133355.1 Acutalibacteraceae bacterium | reverse complement strand
CTTGCCGCGTCCTTCGCCTTGTCTTGCGAAAAATATCCTCGCAAAATATAAGACTACTTTCTATCAGGAATTAGTATAAGGCTTGGTATCAGGATGATATGTTTCCTTATTCTGTTGATATGAATATTTTTTATCGTAAATAATAAAAAATATAATGACACTTTACCTGTTTTGTGATATAATACATTATGGAATCTGCCGCGGTATAAATTAATGCCGCAAATTGCGTAATGATGAGGGTGCTATGAAGCTTTTTACGGGAATGTTGTGGGTATTTGTCATCTTTTCTTTTTTAGGGTGGCTTACCGAACTTATATACTACTTAAAAAAAAATAAGCGTGTAACTAATCCAGGCTTTTTAACGCTTCCTTTTTTGCCGTCAATCGGTATCGGATTTTTGTTGCTTTATGTTTTCGCTCTTCGTTTTGAAAACGTTGTGATGCTGTTTTTTACATCAGCTATTATACTTACGCTTTATAAATATTTTGCTTCGGTTATTTTTGAGCGTTCGTTTGGCTTTAAATGGAAGGATTATTCGGACAGTAAGTATAAAATCAATAAATACGTCAGCATTTGGGAACCCTTTGTTTACGGACTTTTGGGTGTTGTGCTTGTTAAATTTGCTTATGCACCCGTAGCTTCAATTATTAAAGCTATTCCGTTCTGGGCGGCAATATTGATTCCGGCGGTTGTTACGGTTTTAATTATAGTTGATATTATCATTTCCTGCGTTACGGTTATAAAGCTTAGAAATAACCTTAAAAAAATGGATAATATTTCCAGACTTTTAGATAACGAAGAAAAAAATGTGTCCGATAATGAGCTGAGAAAAGAGTACGAGCGAAGAATAATACAAAGCAAGCACTTCAGGCTGAGACTTGTAAAGGCGTTTCCGGATATGGAATCTTTTGATTATGAAAAACAGCTTTCGGACATTAAGGCTCATCATAACCTGCTTTTAAAGAGAAATAACGAGACATATGAAAACAACATAATGAATAAAGAAGACAGACCGTTTGCTTACGGACTGAGTCTTTCCAAGCTTTTTTGGCTGTTTTTAATCGGCAGCTTTTGCGGCACGCTTCTTGAAACCGTCTGGGCGTTTTTTGTTGAGGGACATTTCGAGATGAGAGTCGGTGTGGTTATGGGACCTTTTATCCCCGTATACGGCGGCGGAGCTGTTGCGATTACCTTGTGTCTTTATAAGCTGTATAATAAAAACGATATAATTGTGTATGCCGCTTCGGCTGTAATCGGAGCGACCTTTGAATATTACTGCTCTTATTTTCAGGAAATGTTTTTGGGAACAATCAGCTGGGATTACAGCGACACACCGTTTAATCTTGACGGCAGAACAAATTTGCTTTTTGCTTTTATCTGGGGATTTCTCGGACTTGTATGGCTCAGGTATTTGTATCCCTTAATAAGCCGCTTAATTGAGAAAATACCGAAAAAGCCCGGCAATATTATTACTGTAATCCTTGCGGTTTTTATGGTTGTAAACGGTGTTCTTACAATTGTTTCTATTGACAGAAAGAATAAACGCGCCGAGAATATTCCGCCGCAAACTGTGATAGGTCAATTTTGTGACACAGTATTTACCGACGAATATATGAATTTTATGTTTCCGCATATGGGCACAAAGGAAACCTTTGCCAAGGAAAGAGAACAAAAGGCAAAACAGGCATTAAAAAAAGCAAACTGATTTTCAGTATAAATTTATCTGTACAGGGGAGTGACGGTTGTGAAAGAACTGACAGTTGAAGCGGAATTAGATAATATTGAAACGGTTACCGAGTTTGTGAACGCGGAGCTTGACACCTTGGATTGTCCGATGAAAGCGCGGATTAAGATTGACGTAGCGATAGATGAAATGTTCGGAAATATTGCCCGTTACGCTTACAGCGGCGCGAAAGGAAAAGTAACCGTAAGATTCGAGCTTGAAGAAAATCCGCTTACCGCCTCGATTACCTTTATTGACAGCGGCACGCCGTTTAATCCGCTGAAAAAGGCGGATCCTGACATAACCTTATCCGCCGAAGAACGGAAGATAGGCGGACTCGGAATTTTTCTTGTTAAAAAGACTATGGATGAGATGGACTATACTTACAGCGGCGGACAGAATATTTTGACAATTAAGAAAAAGCTCGGGTGATAATTATGGGAAGATTTAAGGATTATTTTAAAATATATGATTCGGAGGAAACCAAGGCGGTTTTTGAAAAAAACGAGTACGATTCCAACCGCCTGTCACTATGGGTAATATTCTTTTGCGCTTCTATCCTTATTGTGGCGTGGATTTTGAATTTAGCCGATGTGTTTTCGGTTTCTAAGCAAAGAATGACCTTCCTTTCAATACTGGGCTTGGCGGAATTCGCTGTGCCGGTTGTACTCTATTTTAAATTCAACGGCAGAAAACGCTGGCTGAAATATGTTATGATAATAACCCTGCTGTGCGTGTGTACTCAAT
>JBGUUB010000096.1:0-2054 GCA_045133355.1 Acutalibacteraceae bacterium | reverse complement strand
AATCTTACGCCGTTGATAAACGGCATACAGACCGCTATCCGTATTGTACCTGCCGATCAAACCACCTGCAGGCGTGGGCAAGAATATTGCATCTTATTATATAGCGAGAAAAAAGATAATTATCTGCAAAATATCGGTTATATCGGTGAACAGCTTGACCTATATCTTGCTTCTCTTGGAATTGGTGCATTGTGGTTCGGTATCGGTAAACCTGATGAGCCAACCTATAACGGTCTTGATTTTGTCATAATGATTGCCATTGCAAAGGTCGCAGACGATAAATTCCGCAAAGATATGTTTAAAAGTAAACGCAAACCGATTGATGAGATATGGAACGGCGAGCATCATCGTGAAATAGGTAAAATTGTTCGCTTTACGCCAAGCGCCTGCAACACACAGCCGTGGAAAGTAACTGCAGAAGAAAAATCTTTGACGGTTTACCGTTATAAAAAGTCGGGTAAGCGAGGTATTATGCCCGCCGACAAGGTGGCACACTATAACCGCATAGATATCGGTATCTTCCTATGCTTTCTTGATCTTTGCCTGATGGAGAATCGTATCGGATTTGAGCGTGAGCTTTTTACGGATAACACCAAAGATGATTGCGAAGAAGTGCTAACCGCTAAATACACATTATTATAATAACGATAAAGGCGCCGCTACAAAGCGACGTCTTTACTACTCATTATGGTAGAAGTAACCCCATAATCAAACAAACAATAAATGTAATCGCTGCGCTTCCGATCACCAAGAGGATTCTTTGATAAGGGCGTTTGCCGCTTTCCCTTGCTTGTTCGATCTCGTCAAGTCTTTTTCCTTCTGTAAATGCTACGGTTTTCATTCTTCTGTCTATCAAACGCCTTTTACATTTGTCCAAATCACGATGCAAAAGGACTTTTACATAGCTACAAATTGGAAGTTATTTCAGTTTATGAAGGTCTTCCACGTAGATAGACACTTCACCACATTCAGGGCAAATAGCTACTTTAGGCTTACCAATCCTGCCTCCAAAAAGTTTGCTTTCATCAGAAGACATAACGATTCCGTATCCTGCACCTTCAATTTTTATTGCACAGCCCTCTTTCATTTCACTTCCGCAACGTATGCATTTTCTCATAATAATACCTCCGTAAATTCTTATTTGTATAACTCATTATACCATGCCCCCGTTCCATCACAGAACGAGGGCTGTTTTTTACTGTATATAGAATTTGAAAATCTCTTTTGCCCAGCCGAGCCAAGACGGAACGTTGCCATCAAGCCATTCTACAACCTTCGGTATATCTGCCGTTGTCAGATCTCCAATGTGGCTGTAAATATTTCCATCTGCCAATGTTTGACCGATAGCAATCATTGCGTGGGCGTGGTCGCCAATGGCGGCATATTTACCGATAGCAAGCGCACCCGTTGAGAAGTAGCCAACCGAGAGCGCTCCAAAGGATATCAGTCCTACGCTGATTGCACCTGCAGCAAATAGACCGAGAGCAATCGAGCCAACAGCAAGCAGTCCGGCTGAGAACACACCTGCGGAAATCAAGCCAAGTGACAATAGACCAATTGAAACGACTCCAAGAGAGAGCAGACCGAATGAGAAAACACCTCGTGACATCAGACCGAGCGAAAATACTCCATGCGCCTTGAGTCCGATTGCAAAGAAGCCATGCGCGTTTTTTCCGATATGATAAAGCGGCATACCAAAGACCATCTTCTTGCTCTTGCGTTCACGGAACTGTTTTTTGAATCCCGTCCATATGCTTTCTTTTTCAGCAGGTTGCAGTCCTTGTTTCTCAGTAACATCTTCTTTCAAAAGAAAATCCATAGAACACTCAAAGAGCTTTCCAAGTTCGATCAATTTTTCGGTTTCGGGATATGCGATGTCAGATTCCCATTTACTGATCGACTGACGGGAAACGCCAAGTATATCAGCAAGCTGTTCCTGCGTGTAGTTGTATTCTTTTCTTAATTTTGATAGCTTTTCGCCAAGTGTCATAATTATTTCTCCTTATGTTTTCTAACGCTGCGTTGCTTAAATTATAGAACACCGAGCAGAAACA
>JBGUUB010000095.1:0-45000 GCA_045133355.1 Acutalibacteraceae bacterium | reverse complement strand
CGGCGGGTACTCGAAAAGGCGGGCTTTAGCTTAGAGGGTATTTTGAAAAATAACGCCGTTAAAAACGGTCGGGTGCTTGATATGACGATGTATTCGCTTACAAGAGAGCCGTACACCGTCCGCCTATTGACCGAGGACGAGATTCCCGAAGCCTATTCCCTTATATGACAGGTGTTTTCCGAATATGATTCTCCCCTGTATTCCGGCGAGGGGACAGAGAATTTAAAAAATCCCTGCAAGACGAAAATTATCTTGCGGGGATAGAGTATTACGGCGCGTTTGACGGTAAAACGCTTGCGGGCGTAGTCGGAATACGCGGTGAAAAGAAAAGCACAAAAAAATCTGTCCGCAGTGTAAAACCGAGCTTGTTTTGCGCAAGGGAAAAAACGGTGAGTTTTTATTATATTTCAGGTGCAATATAATTTTTTTCTCTGAGAGCAGTTGTTATTTTTTCAAGCACTTCCTCCGATTCGGCACGGACGGTATGATAGTGATAACCGCCTGTAATAGTCATAAGCTCTGTGGATTTGCCGCTTCTTACGCCCTCAATGAACTGTTTTACATGAAGTCGTGAAAAAATATTAAGATTAGCCGCAACCTTGCCGTACACCTTATGCCAGACAAACACATCAACAACCGTGCCGCCGAGGTCGACGATAGTGTTCAGCTCGTCTTCGGTTTTTTCTGTTGTATGGTGCACCTTGAATACACGCTCTGCAAGCGGTGTGCTGTGAATGAAATAGCCGCTATGGGTAGAAAGAATTTCATAACCTGCCGCTTTTAAAACCGAAATATCCTGCACGATAATTTGTCGTGACACACTGAACTTCTCGGCAAGAGCACCGCCTGAAACAGGCTTTTGTTCCGAAAGCAGGAAGCCCGCTATTTCTTTTCTTCTTTTGTCTGCCTTCATTTGGTCACCTCTTTGCGTTAATTATACTGCGTGAAGATTTTTAAGCGAAAGATCTAAAATCGGGGAAGAATGGGTTAATGCTCCGCTTGATATATAGTCTACACCAATATCGACCAGTTTTGCAACATTTTCTTTTGTAACATTTCCGCTGCATTCGGTTTCGGCTTTGCCCGCAGTCAGTCTTACTGCCTCTTTCATATCTTCTACGCCCATATTATCAAGCATAATTATGTCTGCGCCCGCTTCCAGCGCCTCTTTAAGCATATCAAGATTTTCAACCTCAATTTCAATCTTGCGGACAAAGGGCGCGTATTCCCTTGCCATAAGCACCGCCTGCTTTACACCGCCTGCCGCACCGATGTGGTTGTCCTTTAAGAGAATACCGTCGCTTAAATTATAGCGGTGGTTGTATCCGCCGCCGACCTTTACGGCATACTTTTCAAAAATACGCATACCGGGCGTAGTCTTACGGGTATCAAGGAGCTTTGTTTTTGTGTCTTTAAGCAAATCGGCTATAGTGCGGGTATAGGTGGCAATACCGCTCATACGCTGCAGGAAATTAAGGGCTGTACGCTCACCCGAAAGCAAGACCCGTATATCACCGCGAATCACACCCAGCTTTTGTCCGTTCTTTACGGTGTCACCGTCATGACAGCTGAATGTAACCTCGGTCTTTTCGTCCAAAAGCTCAAAGACCCTTTTGAAGACCTCAAGACCGGCTATCACACCGTCCTCTTTGCAGATAAGCTCCACCTCGCCTAACTGATAGTGAGGCATTACAGAATTGGTGGATATATCCTCGCTCGTTATATCTTCCTTAAGCGCACTTAAAATAAGGTCGTCTGCATTCAATTTCATAGTGATATTATTCATGGCTGTTTTTCTCCTTTTCTATTGCCGTCAAGACCGACTTTTTATATATTTCCTCATATCCGTCATAGTCTGACGGGTTTATGGTGATTAAGGGCGGAGATACCGACTGATAATTTTCTGTAATATCACCTGCGGCACGCTTGGCAAAAACAAGACTCTCAAGCAGAGAGTTGCTTGCTAATCGGTTGCGTCCGTGTACGCCGTTGCAGGCGGTCTCTCCCACAGCGTACAGCCGTTCCATAGAGGTCTTGCTGTACCGGTTTACACCAATACCTCCCATAAAATAATGCTGAGAGGGGACTACAGGTATCGGCTCTTTGGTTACATCGTAGCCTTCGTTCAGGCAATGGTGATAAATATGCGGAAAATGTGTTTTTATCTTTTCTTCGGGAATAGGGGCTAAAGAAAGCCACACATGTTCGCTGTCTTCCTTTTTCATTTCCTTATAAATAGCCTCCGCCACCGCGTCACGGGGCAACAGCTCGTTGACAAAGCGCTCGCCCTTGGAATTCAGAAGCATAGCCCCCTCACCCCTCACAGATTCGGAAATCAAAAACTCTCTGCCCTGCTTTTGTGTATAAAGGGTTGTCGGGTGAATCTGTATGTAATCAATATGCTGCAGCTTTATTCCGTATTTGAGCGCCAACGCCAGCGAGTCGCCCGTAAGATGGCGGTAGTTTGTGGAGTGCTTAAAAAGTCCGCCTATGCCTCCCGTGGCAAGCACGGTATAATCCGCCGTAATGCTTTGATAGTTTCCGTCTTTATCCTGCCCGATAATCCCCGCGCAGGCATTATCCCGACAGATAAGGTCAACCATTGTAAAGCTTTCAATCAGGGTAATGTTGTCCCGTTTTCTTGCCGCCTCCAGTAAATGCGAGGTTATTTCCTTGCCTGTTTCGTCCTTATGAAACAGTATACGCGGCTTGGAGTGGGCGCCCTCGCGGGTATAGGCAAATTCCTCGCCGTCCCTCTCAAAGCGAACGCCGTATCCAACAAGCTCCTTAATAACCTCCCTTGAGGAGCGAATCATAATATCCACAGAATCGGGATTATTCTCATAATGCCCCGCCTTCATCGTGTCCTCATAAAAGGAATCATAGTCGGTTTCGTCGCGAAGAACGCAGATGCCGCCCTGTGCTAAAAAGGAATCGCTTTTCTCTGCCTCGTCCTTAGTGACAATGATGATATTTTTACTTCTCGGCAAATTAAGCGCACAGTAAAGTCCGCCGACACCGCAACCGACAATTACAATATCCGTATTCATATCTATTTTGCCAGCTCCAACATTCTGTCAAGCGGAACGAGCGCCTTTCGGCGCACATCCTCGGCAATCTCCACGGTATTATATTCCTTTTCAAGAACAGCCAGCACCTTATCCAAGGTGTTCTTTTTCATATTTATACATACCGGACAGGGTTCAACAAAATAGAAGCTTTTATCCGGATCGTTCTTTTCCAACTGAAATACCACACCGTGTTCAGTACAGATAATAAACTCTTTTTCCTCAGACTTATGCGCATAATCGATGATACCGGCGGTACTTCCGATATAGTCCGACAAATCCAAAACTGCTTTAACGCACTCGGGATGAGAAAGTACAAGCGCATTTGGATGCTTCTGCTTCACCTTAAGTACTTGTTCAGGCGTGATAGCTTTATGACGCGGACAATATCCGTCATTGAGTATAATATTTTTTTCGGGTACCTGCTCCGCCACATACCGTCCCAGATTCTCATCAGGAATAAAGAAGATATTATTATTCGGTAAAGCTCTTACAATTTTTACAGCATTGGATGAGGTGACGCATACATCACTTTGGCATTTCATCTCAGCCGTTGAATTTACATAGCAAACGACAGCCAGATTCTCATACTTAGCCCGCATTTCATCAATAAGTCCGTCCGCTACCATATGTGCCATGGGGCAGTCCGCGGTCAGATCCGGCATAAGTACCTTTTTATCGGGATTAAGTATTTTTGCGCTCTCTCCCATAAAAGAAACACCGCAAAATACGATAATATCTGCCGTGCTCTGCTTGGCAATTTTTGCAAGATAGAAGGAATCGCCTACATAGTCGGCAATCTCCTGCACCTCGGCAGGAGCATAATAATGAGCGAGAATGACAGCGCTTTTTGCTTTCTTTAACTGTTCAATTTTGTTTTTCATATACGCATTTCCTTTATATTACTGACTTTTTACAATGCGTATAGTATACCACAACACTTTACATCTGTCAACTTATCTGTAAAGTTTTGCGAAAGCTTTTAATTGTTAGTCAATCTTTCAAAACTGCTTTCTGAGCTTTTCGAGTGCGGATTTTTCTATACGGGAGACATAGCTTCTTGAAATGCCAAGCTTTTTAGCAATATCGCGTTGGGTAAGCTCTTCGCTCCCGCCTAAGCCGTAGCGCATCTCAATGATTTTTCGCTCCCTATCGTCAAGACAGCCCGAAATAATCACCCTAAGCTTTTCAAGTCCCATTTTTGTGTCTATTTCTTCGGCAATATCGCCTGTGTCGGCGATTATATCAATCAAGGTAAGGGCGTTTCCGTCCTTGTCGGTGTCGATCGGGTCGCTTATAAAAACATCCTGCGCCGACTTTTTTTGATTCCTGAAATACATTAAAATTTCATTTTCAATACAACGCGCCGCATAGGTGGCAAGGTGAATTCCCTTGTCGGAATTAAAGGTTGAAACTGCCTTAATAAGGCCTATTGTACCTATTGAAATCATATCGTCCTGATCTGCGCCGGATTTGTAATATTTTTTGACTATGTGAGCTACAAGCCTAAGATTGTGTTCAATAAGCTTATTGCGTGCTTCGAGGTCGCCGTTTCGGCTTTTTTCGAGCAGCTCTTCCTCCTTTTCTGCAGACAGCGGCGGGGGAAAAGACCCGGCACCTGTTACATGCAGGGCAAAATAGTAGATACTTGATGCTATTTGCATTAATAAACTGAAAAACAAGCCGTACCACTCCTTTGGTAAAGTATATGAGCGGTAAGGCTTGCCATTTGCAAGTCCAAGTATTTTTAATTAAAGAAATCCAATTAAAAACTTGTGCCGAAGCACAATCGGCACACAATATCTCTTGATGCGAAGCTGTATACTTTCGCAAAATTTTAATATTTCTTATGCTGCAGAGCAATTTCGGTATTGTATATTGCCTGAACAGCCGCCTTATCGGAATTGATAACTATGTATGTATATATCGCGTCAAAAATAGTCAGCTGAGCTATTCGGGAGCTCATACCGAGAATAGAGCGTTTTGTTTCCTCGGATTTTGTAAAAAGTGCAAGGTCAGAGGCATCAACAATAGGCGAGGAGCCAAAGTTTGTGACACAAATTGTTGTGGCGCCGCCGATTTTTGAAAGCCTTAATGCCTCTACGATATCTTTTGAAGAACCTGAATGTGAAATGCCGATTGCTACGCTTTGCCGGTCCAGGTGAGAGGCTATTATTGCCTGCATATGATTGTCGGTACAGCATTGCGCGTCAAGCCCGAGGCGGAGAAATTTATGCGCCGCGTCCATTGCGATAGCGGCGGAGTTGCCGAGCCCGAAAACCGCAACACGGCGTGCTTTCATAATTAACTGAGCCGCCCTTTCAAGTGTCTGCTCGTTTAAAACGCTCTCGGTGCTTTGCAGTGACAGGGAAATATCGCTTATCCGCTTTTCGAAAATCTCAAAGCAGCTGTCGTTTTTAGTTATTTCTGTGCCGACCGAAGAGGTTGAGCCTATTTCACTTGCCAGACCGATTTTAAGCGATTGAAACCCCTCAAACCCCAAGCGGCGGGAAAAGCGTACAACCGTTGCATCGCCGCAGCCGCATTTTTCAGCAAGCTCAGTGACTGAATAGCCGATTATTCCCTGCGTGTCCTCAAGGATATAATCGGCTATTCTTTTTTCCGCGGGCCCCATCGCGGAATAAAGACCCCTGATTTTATGTATAATAGATTCCATTTCGCACCTCTTAATGAAAATTATTTTCATTATTTTAGCATATTTGCAAAAAAAAGTCAAATAAATAAAAAATATTTTCATTTTGCTATTGTGCTTGCAAAAGATTTCAATTATACTATTGGTGTAAAAAAACGCTTTTTGCGAGCAGAAAGGAAAGACTTAAATGCTTGATTACAATGTAAAAATAGGACTTGTTCCTATGCGACGCAATACTACCAATCGTCCTGCAAAAACCTTTTTAACATGGGTTTCCGCCGAGGAGCGCGGTCACAGATTCGTTGATTACATCGAAAACAATTTCGCAACCGAAAATGTAAGCTTTGCCGACAGTAAGGGCCTCGGCTGCGCTGACCTGATTTTTGATGCAAAATCTGCAGATGATATTATAGAGCGCTTTAAGAACGAAGATGTTGATGCGGTAATGATTATCAACTGCAACTTCGGTAATGAAGAGGCCGCGGCAGATATTGCGCATGCCCTTGGAAAGCCCGTTCTTTTATGGGCGCCGCTTGACGATGAATATTATGTAGACGGTATGCGACCGACAGATTCGCAGTGCGGTCTTTTCGGTGTTTCCCGCCAGATGCAGCGTTATCATATTCCTTTTTCGCATCTGCCTTGCTGCAGGGTTGAAAGCGATGAATTTAAAGAGGGCTTTGAAAGCTTTGTTCGGGTTGCCTGCATGGTTAAAAACTTTAAGGGTATGCGTATAGGTCAGGTCGGTGCGCGTCCTGCTCCCTTCTTTTCGGTTATATGGAACGAGGGCGAGCTGATGGAAAAATTCGGCATAAGAATTGTTCCGATTAACTTTGCTGTAATTGAGCAGAGAATGAAATCCGCACCTGAGCTTTATCCGCAAGAAATTGCCGAATATGAGCAGTATTTCTTAACTCACTATGAGTTAGATGATTTAACACCGCAATATATCAGACCGATGGCTACTATGACGGCTATGTATAAGCATTTGTTTGAGGAGTTTAACCTTGATGTCATTTCGGCAGAGTGTTGGACTGCGACACCGATTATGTTTGACGGCTTGGCTCCGTGTGCGCTTTACGGACTCCTTAATGAAATGGGATATATGGTTTCATGTGAAAGCGATATGCATTGTGCTATGACTATGGCATTACTTAAATCCGCTACATTAGGCAAGGGCAGACCGCTTTTCGGTGAGTTTACGGTTCGCCATCCCGAAAATAAAAATGCCGAGCTTTTATGGCATTGCGGACCTTTCCCTGTATCTGAAAAGGCGGAAGGTACAAAAGCCCGTCTGGTAAATCAGCGCGCATGGCTGAGAGCAAAGGACGGTGAGTACACAGTAGCCCGCATCGATCAGGAGAGCGGCAACTATATGATGCTTCCGCTTAAGTGCCGCACAACAGAGGGTCCGCAAACCCACGGTACATATATTTGGGGCGAATTCGAGGACCTTCAAAAAATCGAGGACAGACTGCTTGACGGTCCGTACATTCATCACTTTGTTGAGATTAAGGGCGACTATACAAAGGAGCTTCGTGAGTTCTGCAAGTATGTACCCAATCTTAAAATTGATACAGCATTAGATTAAAAAACAATTAAAAAGGAGATAAAAAAATGCAGTACCAGATGAACGAATTTCTGTTCGCAATGATTCTCACCGAGCTTGAAGATGCGGTAGGTAAAGAAAATTGCTCTACCCGCGCTATCGATAAGGTGACCCACAGCGTAGACTACTACTGGCTTTCCCGTATGTGGGCTGACCGCGGCTGCCGTATGCCCGAGGCGGATTTTGTAGTCTGCCCGAAGGATGCGACAGAAGTATCAAAGGTTGTTAAAATCGCCAATTACTACAAGCTCCCCGTTACTACTTGGGGTGCGGGCGGCGGCACACAGGGCGGCGCAATCCCCGTATGCGGCGGTATCGTTCTCGACACCAAGAGAATGAACAAGATTTACGAGGTTAACACCGACGGTATGTACATAGAGTGCGGCACAGGCGCTATCTATAAGCACATTGAATGGGCGGCTAACGAGGTAGGAAAGGCTACGATGCACTATCCTTCTTCACTTACCTGCTCAACCGTAGGCGGCTTTTTGGCTCACCGCGGTATCGGCGTATGCTCAACCAAATACGGCAAGATAGACGATATGGTGCTTCAGATGGAGGTAGTTCTCCCGAACGGTGACATTATCAACACCTCTCCCGCACCGAAACACGCCGCAGGTCCTGACTTGAACCAGATTTTTATCGGTTCTGAGGGTACTTTAGGTATTATAACAAAGGCTCAAATCCGTATTTTTGACCAGCCTGAGGAGCGCCGTTTCCGTGGCTTCCTCTTCCAGGATATGGAGGGTGCTTTTAAGGCTTCGCGCGAGCTTTTACAGAAGTTTAAGCCCTCTGTAATGCGTCTTTATGACGAGGCGGAAACCTCTACACTTATCAAAAAGATTGTCGGCGTTGAGCGCAAGGGTGCCTTCATGAACATAGCTTACGAAGGCGACCGTGAAATGGTTGAGGTTGAGGAAAAGATTCTGCTTAAGACCTTTGCTAAGTACGGCGCTGAGGACTTGGGCGACGAGTACGGCAAAAAATGGTGGGAAGAGAAGATTACCTTCTTCTATCCCGGTCATATGATGGACATTCCGCAGATGTTCGGTACAATGGATACAATCGCTCCTTACGGAAAGATTGAGGAAATTTACTGGGCGATGAAAGAGGCTATTGAAACCAACTTCCCGCAAGCAAGATTTATTGCGCATTTCTCACATTGGTATGAGTGGGGCGCAATGGTTTACGACCGCTTTATTATCGACGGTAAGGATGTTCCGGAGGATCCGGTGGAAGCGCTCAGACTTCATCAGGCGGTTTGGACCTGCGGCGTTCGCACAGCGCTGGCTCACGGCGGCGTTGTAAACGACCACCACGGCGTAGGCATAAAGCTCGGCAGACTTATGAAGGAGCAGTACGGCCCCGCTATGCAGGTATTTGAAGGACTCAAGAAAACGCTTGACCCGAACGGTATTATGAATCCGTTTAAGTTAGGTCTTTAATCAGGAGGGAAAACAAATGAATTTATCTGAAAAAGCTAAGCAGCATGTTGATTCCTGCCGTTTTTGCTGGATGTGCCACCACATCTGCCCTATAGGTAATGCAACCGGACATGAGAGAAGTACCGCCCGCGCACGCGCGCTCGGTATCTCCCTTGTAAACCGCGGTGCGATTGATTTATCCGAAATAATGGATAATATATATGAGTGCTGCACCTGCGGCGGCTGTGTAAATGACTGTACTACAGGTTGGGACCCTGTTATGTTTGCAAAGGAAGTAAGACTTAAGGCGGCGCTTGAAAACAAGCTTCCCGAATACATCAATAAGCTTGTTGATAACTGTCTTGATAAAGGCAACGCTTACGGTGAAACCGAGATTTCTGCCGACCTTAAAAAGGCGATCGCCGCACACGCTGAAAAGACCGACACCTTACTTTATTTAGGTGCGGACGCGCGTTACAAAATGCCTTGTCAGGCTGTTAAAGCTATTAAGGTACTTGAAAAAGCAAATGTAAGCTTCACCGTTTTAGAGGACGAACCGGCAAGCGGCGCACAGCTTGACTTCCTTATCAGCGCGGCGGACGAAACCAAAAAGCAGATGGAAAACGCGGCACAAGTTTTCGGCGGCTATAAGACGGTTGTTCTCTATGACCCGACCGATGCAAAGACCGTAAAACAGCTTTACAAGGAATACGGAATTGAAGTTAAAGCGGCTGCTGTTACATATACATCATTTGTAGCAGGTCTTGTTAAGGACGGAAAGCTTACTGCTAAGAATAGCGGTAAAACCGTTGTTTTCCAGGATCCGTATCAGCTCTCCCGCGACCTTGAGGAAACCGAGGAGCCTCGCGAAATCGTAAAGAAGTTTGCAGAGCTTCACGAATTTTTCCTTAACCGCAAGGAAACCATATGGGCAGGTAATCTTCTTATGGCGGAGTATATCCCCGAAGTTATTTCTGAGGTTGCCGCACGCAGAATCTTCAATGCCGAAAGCATTAAGGAAAATGTTATCGTTACCGCCTGTGTTTCGGAATATGCCGCCCTTAAATCGGTAAAGCAGGATAAGGTTGAGATTATGTCTATCGAAGATTTAATTTTAGGTGAATAATTATGTTAGTTGATTTAAAAAAGATTATCGGTATGGCAGAAGAGGGCGGATACTGTATTCCTGCTTTTAATGTTTATAATACCGAGACAATTATGGGTATTGTAGCTGCTGCCGAAGAAGCAAAAGCGCCTGTTATCATTCAGGTATATCCCCGCCTTATAAACCAAGAGGTCGGTTTTTATTTAGCCCCTGCCATTGTTGCCGCCGCTCAGAGAGCAAGCGTTCCTATTTGTTTCCACCTTGACCACGGTCCGGATGAAACAAGCGCACAGAAAATTCTCCGTTGGGGCGCTACAGGCATTATGTATGACGGCTCTGTTCATCCGCTCGAGGAAAATATTGCTGTTACTAAGCATATTGTTGATATTTGCAACGCAGTTAATGTCGGTGTTGAAGGAGAGCTCGGTCATATCGGCAGTGTAAACGATGACGCTATGGAAGAGTTTACCGACCCTAATGAGGCGGCAAAGTTTGTTGAAGCTACAGGCGTTACCTGTCTTGCCGTGCTTATCGGCAATGCCCACGGTCATTATAAAAAACCCCCGAAACTTGATATTGAAAGGGTAAAGGCAATAAGAAAGGCTACAAATAATATTCCGCTTGTTCTTCACGGCGGTTCAGGTATTCCCGACGATCAGGTAAAAGCCGCTATCAAAGCAGGTATCCGCAAAATGAATATCGGTACAGATGTTTGCTGTGCCTTTGCGGAGGGCGCTAAGGCAGAGCTTGATAATCCGAACAGAAGCCTTGCAGTTGACCTCTTTATGAAGCCTTCTATTGAGAGCGTAAAAAAATTGGCTCTTAATAAAATCGCCTTGACAGGCGCATTGGGAAAGGCGTAAAATATGAGTAAAATCGTAGGAATAGGTGCTAATGTATTCGACACCCTTTACAATATCCCTACATACCCAAAAGAAGACACTAAAATGAGAGCCACCGCCAGTAAAACCGCTGGCGGCGGTCCTGTAGCCACGGGTCTTGTAGCGGCTAAAAAATTGGGTGTAGATGCCGCGTATATCGGTGTTTTATCGGACGATAACGGCGGCAAATTTTTAAAAGAAGACTTCGAAAAATACGGGGTCGAAACAAAGTATATTGATGTAAAATCAGGCTACCGCTCCTTTGCTTCGGTGCTTTGGCTTTGTGCAGATACAGCTACTCGCACCTGCGTTTTTGATAAGGGCGATTTGCCGCCCTTAGTGCTTGGCGACGCACAAAAGCAGGCAATTAAAGATGCCGAGCTGTTAATGGTAGACGGTAATGAAATGGAGGCGGCGGTAGAGGGTGCAAAAATCGCCCGTGAAAACGGCGTAAAAGTACTTTATGACTGCGGCGGACTTTATGACGGCGTGGAAAGACTTCTTGCTTTGACCGATATAATGATACCGTCAGAAGAATTTTCATTGGGTCATACCGGTTGTGATACCGCCGAAGAGGCTGCCAAAAAGCTATATGAAACCTATAATCCTGAGGTTGTTGTAATTACTCAGGGTAAAAAAGGCGGAATTATTTATGACGGCAGGGATATTACGGCATATCCGATTTATCCTGCAGTTGTTGTGGACTCAAACGGTTCGGGAGATGTCTTCCACGGCGCATTTGCGGCAGGTATTGTAAAGGGCTTTGATTATCTTAAATGCTGTCATTTTTCGAGCGCTGTATCAGGACTTAAATGCACGGGTGTCGGTGCCAGAGAAAGCGTACCCGATTTTGAAACAACAAAGAACTATTTAAAGGAGAATGGATATGAACTTTAAAAAAGCTTATAAGCCTGCTAAAGGATATACACCCATCTGCAAAATAGGTGAATGTTCGCTTAAAAAGCTTGAATTCGGTATTATAGAATTGGATGCGGGCGAAAGTCTCGAATTTAAGACCGAGGATAAGGAATTTGCCTTTATTATGCTTGAAGGTCATTGTGATGTCGAGACGGGTGACAAGAAGTGGGAAAATGTAGGAAACCGAAGCAATGTTTTTGAAAACCGCAAGGCAGAAAGCATTTATATGCCGCTTGATACCGTATGCAAATTTACCGCTTTAGACCATATTAAGGTTGCGGTTTGCGGCACTCCTGTTACTGAAAAAACAGAGCCTCAGGTGCTTCGTGAGGACCATGCTGTTTTAAAAACCTTGGGTCGCGTTCCGTTTGAAAGAGAAACCAGCTTCTTAATCGACCAAAACTCTAACGCTAAGGTTTTAACAATCGGCGAGTGCTACACTACAGAGGGCAACTGGGCAGGCTTCCCGCCCCATAAGCACGATGAAGACAATATGCCTACAGAGTGTATTTGCGAAGAAATTTATTATTTCCTTTACAATCCGAAGCAGGGCTTTGGCGTTCAGCTTTTATATACCGCTGACGGAAAAATTGACGAGGCCTACAGGGTTCAAAACGACGAATTGGTTGAATTCCCTTACGGATATCACAGCACAGTATCCACCCCCGGATATGAAACCTATTTCTTATGGTTAATGGCAGGCGATTATCAGGGCTTTAACCGCAGTAATGACCCTCTCCACGATTGGATTAAATAGTTTTGTTAAGGTAGAGATATGCTTGTTGGCATATCTCTATTCTGCTAATAAAATACAGTTCACAAAGTATATATTAAGGTGAAGCAGATGTTAGAATATTTAAAAAACCTGAATCCGGATATTCAAATTTATTCGGTAAATGACAGCGAGTTTCAAACCTTCGGAAGAGTCATAACAGCCCTTGACACAACCGAGATTATTTCGACAGCGAAAAAAATCGAAAACCCCGAAACAGGGTCTGTTTATACACCGAGCGAGGAAAGCTTTGAAAAACTTCAAATTGCAGAAAGTTTTAAAAATGAGTTCTTTGGTACTTTACCTACGCAAATCGGCTACTGCTATGGGCATAACAACTTTTTAAATGCCGCTGAATGGCACTTTTCAAGTGAAATAAATATTGCCGTAACACCCCTTGTCCTTATTTTAGGTCATATTTGGGATATTGAAGACGGTAAAATTGATTCTTCATTATTTAAGGCATTTTATCTTCCCGCAGGCACCGTTGCTGAGGTTTACGCAACAAGCCTTCATTTCTGCCCCTGCGAGACTGAAAAAAGCGGCTTCGGTTGCGTAGTGGCGTTGCCGCTTGGGACAAACACTCCGCTTGACAGCGCCCCTGCAAATCCGCTTTTATTCCGTAAAAATAAATGGATTATAGCCCATGAGGAAAACGCACCGCTTATAAATAGGGGTGTTGTTTCGGGAATAACGGGTAAAAATTTTGAAATTAAATATTGATGTTTACAATAATTATAGGAGAAACAGTTTTATGAAATATCTTCTCGGAATAGATTTCGGCGGCGGCGCTTCAAAGGCAACGCTTATCGATACAAACGGTACTATAGTCGCTGAAAGTACGGCGGAATATCCCACTCTTTACCCTGAGTCGGGAGCTTGTGAGCAGTCCCCCGAGGATTGGGGAAATGCTTTGTGCGAGAATACCGCCTCGGTGCTCGGCAAAAGCGGGGTTAATGCAGCGGATATCCTTTGTGTTGCTATTGATTCGGCCACCCATACTGCGGTTTTATGCGATGAAAACAAATTACCCCTGCGCCCTGCAATCCATTGGACAGACAGCCGTTCGGTAAAAGAGTCGAAAGAGCTTAACGAAAAACACGGAGAGGAAATTTTAAAGCTTTCTTATCATAAACCCGGTGTTTTCTGGACTTTACCGCAACTGCTGTGGGTCAAGAATAATGAACCCGAAAATTTCGGTAAAATCCGTTATATTTTCTTTGAAAAAGACTATATAAGATACCTGTTGACCGATGTTTTTTGTACCGACTATATAGAGGCAGAGGGCAGTATGCTTTTTGACTGTGATAAAATGTGCTGGAGCGAAAGGCTTTGTGAAATTGCAGGTATAAGTACTTCTTTTCTGCCGCCTATAAAGAATCCTACCGATATTATCGGCGGTATAACCGAAAAAGCGGCAAAAATCACCGGTCTTAAAGAGGGAACACCGGTAATTTGCGGCACAACAGACACCGTAATGGAGGTTTTCGCAGGCGGTGCGGTAAACAAGGGCGATGTTACGGTCAAGCTTGCTACCGCAGGCAGAATTTGCGTTATAACCGATAAGCCTTACCCGCACAGGGATTTAGTAAACTATTCTCATATTGCAGACGGCCTTTGGTATCCGGGCACCGCAACAAAATCTGCGGCGGCAAGCTACCGCTGGTATCGTGATACCTTCGGCGGAAATTATAAGGACTTGGACAAGGATGCAATGAAGGTGCCTATCGGCTGTGAGGGCTTGCGTTTTCACCCATATTTAAACGGCGAATTGTCCCCTTATGCCGACCCAATGCTTTGCGGAAGCTTCACAGGCGTGCGCGCGACCCACACAAAAGCCCACTTCACCCGTGCTGTATTAGAGGGTGTTTGCTTTGCGCTTTTAGATTCGCGTTCTGTCCTTGATGAAGTGGGAATAAATTATTCCCTTACCGCAACGGCTATCGGCGGAGGAACAAAGGGTGAATTTTGGCGGCAAATTGCGGCGGATGTGTTGGGAATGACTCTTAAAACCGTCCAAAGCAGTGATTCATCTTTAGGCTCTGCTATGCTTGCGGGTGTAGCAGTCGGTGTATTTGAAAATCCGAAGGATGCGGCACAAAAATGTGTTAAATTCACAAGCGAGACGAAACCTAACCCCGAAAACACCGAAAAATATCGTGAGATTTTTGGCGAATACAAGAAAATTCACGACGCATTGGCACCGATTTATTCTGAGAGGTAAATATGAAAATAGTTGTTTGTATAAGACAGTCGGCAGACGGTGAGATTAACCCCTTTGACGCAAGTGCATACGAAACCGCCCTTAGAATAGAGGGTGCAGAAATTACAATTATGAGTATGGGTCCCCAAAAAACTGCCGCCTTTCTTGAAAATCTGACTCGGCTCGGCGCTAAAGAGGCGGTACTTCTTACCGACAAAGCCTTTGCGGGAGCGGACACGCTTGCGACCTCCTACACGCTGTCGCTTGCAATCAACCGCTTAAAGCCTGACCTTATAATATGCGGCAGACAGTCGGTTGACGGCGATACAGGTCAGGTTGGTCCCTCTCTTTCGGTCAATACCGGTTATAAGCTTTTGACTAATATTATGTCGGTTGTCTCCCGTAAAGAAGGAATAGAGTGTGTAAACCGCGAGGGTGAAACCGTTTCGGCAGATTTTCCTGCACTTATAACGGTGGAAAAAAGCCTTAATTTGAGATTGCCGAGCATACGCTCAAAAACCGCGCCTGTGACTGTTTTGGGAGCGGAAGAACTGAATGCAGATCTATCGCGTTGCGGACTTGCGGGCTCACCGACGAGGGTAATCAAAACCTTTGAAAACGAGCAGGACCGCCGCCGCTGTAAATTCATTGAGCCGTCTGAGCTTAAAGCCGCTATAGAGGAGGGCCTTAAAAAGGGCGCTAAAAAAATTATCCCGGAGATGAGCGAGAGGAAGCTTAAAGATGTATGGATTGTAGGAGACTCACCGCGTGAAGCGGCGGCTACCGTCGCGGAAAATATTACGGTGATTCCTATAGACTCTCCCGAAAAAACGGCTGAAATAATAAAAGACGGCAAACCCGATGCGGTTTTATGGGGGAGCGACCCTCTTTCAAAGGCAATCGCTCCGCAGGTTGCGGCACTGCTTAAAACGGGACTTTGCGCCGACTGCACAGCACTTGAAACCGACGGTGAAACACTTTATATGTACCGCCCTGCCTGTTCGGGCAATATAATTGCAAAAATCCGCTGTGAAACAATGCCGCCAATGGCGACAGTCCGCACGGCAGAGAAGAACCAAAAAAATATTGTTATCGGAATAGGCTATGGCGCAAAGGACAGTATAACGGAGATTAAGACACTTGCCGAAAAAACGGGCGCGGCTTTATCTGCAACCCGTAAAATGGTTGATAACGATTACCTACCCTATGATATTCAGGTCGGACTCACAGGAAAATCGGTTAGTCCCGATGTATATATTGCTTTGGGTATTTCGGGGGCAGTTCATCATATTGCGGGTATGCGGCAATCAGGAACGGTTATTGCCGTCAATACCGACAGTCAGGCGCCGATTTTCAAATACTCCGATTACGGAATTGTTGCCGATATAAACGAAATATTTTCTTTGCTGTAATTAAAATAAGCCGTACCGCTTGAATAGACAAGTCGGTACGGCTTATTCTTTATAACTCCTGAATTTTAATTAATCAAAATCGCGCCAAAATTCCTTGACGGCCTTAACATATTCCTCTTTATTCACAAGATAGCTCATTCCGTGCTCTGCACCTGGGACTATTAGAAGCCGCTTTGGGGCGGTACAAGCCTTGTAATTCTCATATGTCATTTCAACGGGGACAAATTTATCGTCTGTGCCGTGAACGAAAATTACAGGGACCTTCGACTCCTTTAAAGCCTCGGTGCAGGAATAGTCCTTAGTGCCTATTTGAATTCGCTTTTTGCACATATCGTTTGCAATCGCGGCAGTAATCCCCCTATAATATAAGTGCAGATTATTTTCCATAACATGCTTGAATATTGCGTGGGGTGAGGTGAAGCCGCAGTCTGCCATAATGCCGTGCACATTTTCGGGCAGGTCGAGCCCTGCCGCCATAAGCACGGTTGAGGCACCCATGGAAATTCCGCAAAGGTATATCGGCAAGTCGGAAAACCCGTTTTGGTTTGCCCAGTTTGCCCAGTCAAGGCAGTCATATCTTTCGGTAAGTCCAAAGCCCATATACTCACCGCCGCTTTCGCCCTGACCGCGTTGTTCTGCATAAAGCACACTGCAACCGTTTTCGTGCCAGAATTCGGATATAACCCCGAAATCGCCCGACCAAGTGGAGCGCCAGCCGTGCATAGCTATAATAAGGCGTTTGGCATTTTCACAGCGGTGAAGATGTCCAACCAATCTTTCGCCGTCATGTGCGGTGATTTCCACCGTTTCACAGCCGCTGTTTTTAAGTTTTTCCGACGCTTCGGCAAGATTCTTAAAAAGCTCCTGCTGACCGCCTGTGCCCGAAAGCTTTGCTTTCTGCTTTTGATAAATCTTTGGCTGTTCACGGTCGAGCGCAATTTTTACAAGGCTTTTCATAGTGACATATGTGAGTGTCGCTGCCGCCGTTCCGACCGCGGCTGCAGCACCCGCCCAAATAAGCGTATTTTTCATAGCTTTGTTCATAATTATCCCTACTTTCCCTATGTTAAAGTCGGCGAAACCTTGAAGTTTCCGCCGACCCCTTTATTTTATCCGTTTTATAAGGATAAATTCAATATAAAATTATTTAATAACACCTGCTGAGGTATCCTTTTGAATAACATCGTGAGCGCCGCCCTCAACGATGCTGGTTGCAGAAACAAGTGTAAGCTTAGCCTTCTCCTGAAGCTCAGGTATAGTAAGCGCGCCGCAGTTGCACATTGTGGACTTAACCTTTGAAAGGGAAAGGCTTACATTGTCCTTAAGACTGCCGGCATAAGGTACATAGGAGTCAACGCCCTCTTCAAAGGAAAGCTTTTTATCGCCGCCTAAATCGTAGCGTTGCCAGTTTCTCGCACGGTTTGAGCCCTCACCCCAATATTCCTTATAATAGTTGCCGTTAATGGTGATGCGGTTTGTCGGGCTTTCATCAAATCTTGCGAAATATCTGCCGAGCATAAGGAAGTCCGCACCCATCGCAAGTGCAAGGGTCATATGGTGGTCGTGAACGATACCGCCGTCCGAGCATACGGGAACATAAATGCCTGTCTTTTCAAAGTACTCGTCGCGTGCCGCGCAAACCTCGATAAGCGCGGTAGCCTGTCCTCTGCCGATACCCTTGGTTTCACGGGTAATGCAGATAGAGCCGCCGCCTATACCTACCTTTATAAAGTCAGCTCCCGCTTCTGCTAAGAACATAAAGCCGTCGCGGTCAACAACATTGCCTGCGCCCACTTTAACTGTATCGCCGTACTTTTCACGGACAAACTTAAGGGTTCTTGCCTGCCATTCGCTGAAGCCCTCGGAAGAATCGATACAAAGCACATCAGCACCTGCGTTTACAAGTGCGGGAATACGCTCCTCGTAATCCCTTGTATTAATGCCGGCACCTACTATGTAACGCTTGTGGCTGTCCAGCAGCTCGTTGGGGTTTTCCTTATGAGCGTCATAGTCCTTGCGGAATACGAAATATTTGAGACAACCGTTTTTATCCACAATCGGGAGAGAATTAAGCTTATTATCCCATATAATATCGTTTGCCTGCTTAAGGGTTGTATCCTCGTTGCCGACAACAAGAGAACTGAGCGGGGTCATAAAATCACGAACAAGGGTGTCCTCCGACATACGGCTTACCCTGTAGTCGCGGCTGGTAACAATTCCTAAAAGCTTGCCGTCAGGCTTTCCGTCTGAGGTAACCGCCACGGTAGAGTGGCCGTTTTTGAGCTTCAGGGCTAAAATGTCGGCAAGGGTGCTGTCGGGAGTAACATTGGAATCGCTTACAACAAAGCCTGCCTTGTAGCTTTTTGCACGCTCAACCATAGCCGCCTCGTCCTCAATCGACTGCGAACCGTATATAAAGGAAACTCCGCCCTCGCGTGCTAATGCTACCGCAAGACGATCGCCCGATACCGACTGCATTATAGCCGAAACAAGGGGTATATTCATAGAAATCGCCGGTTCTTCACCCTTTTTGAACTTTACAAGGGGCGTTTTAAGGCTTACATTCGCAGGGATGCACTCTGCTGATGAATAACCGGGAACTAACAGATAGTCGTTAAAGGTGTGTGACTCCTCTTTGAAATAATATGCCATTCTTATTTACTCCCTTTTATATATGATGTAGTTATTTATATGATTATACCATAAGAAAACGGCTTGTCAACCGATAAAATTTTTAAAATCACCCGTTTTTAAGGATTTTTTTAACAAATCTAAAAAAAGCTTGATTTTCTGCAAGCTTTATGGTATAATACTTCAGCTGTGCGGTATGCATGGTAATAAAACACACATTCCGTCTTAAGCGGTCAGGTGTTCCTTTCGGAATTCGCCGTTCGGAATTCGCCGTAAAATGTCGGGATGGAGGAAAAACCTCAGGAGGAATTAAAAATGGCATCAGTAGTATCAATGAAACAGCTTCTTGAAGCAGGCGTTCATTTCGGACACCAGACAAGACGCTGGAACCCGAAAATGGCGGAGTACATTTTCACCGAGCGTAACGGAATTTACATCATCGACCTTCAGAAGACCGTTAAGAAGCTTAACGAGGCTTACATCTTCGCTCGCGACATCGCGGCTGAAGGCGGCGACATTCTGTTTGTCGGCACAAAGAAGCAGGCTCAGGACTCTGTTAAGGAAGAGGCAGAGCATTGCGGTATGCCCTATGTAAACGCTCGTTGGCTCGGCGGTATGCTTACCAACTTTACAACAATCCGCACCCGTATTGCAAGACTTAACCAGCTTCGCACTATGAGAGATGACGGTACCTTTGAGCTTCTCCCCAAGAAAGAGGTAGTTAAGCTCAACCTCGAGATTGAAAAGCTCGAGAAGTTCTTAGGCGGAATTCAGGATATGAAGAAGCTCCCCGGCGCACTCTTTATCGTTGACCCGCGTAAGGAGAGAATTGCTGTAGCAGAAGCTAAGAAGCTCGGTATTCCGATTATTGCTATCGTAGATACAAACTGCGATCCTGACGAAATCGACGCAGTAATCCCCGGTAACGATGACGCTATCCGTGCGGTCAAGCTCATTGCTGAGACCATGGCTGCCGCTGTTATTGAAGGCAGACAGGGCTCTGAGATGGGAACTGCCGCTAACGATGAAACAGCTGAGGAAGAGGCTCCTGCAGAGGAAACAGCTGAATAATTAGCTTTTTAGGAGGAAATTACAATGGCTTTTACTGCTAAAGATGTACAGGCTTTAAGAGAAAAGACAGGCTGCGGCATGATGGACTGCAAAAAGGCACTTACAGAGTGCAATGGCGATATGGACGCCGCAACCGATTATTTAAGAGAAAAGGGACTTGCTTCTCAGGCTAAGAAGGCAAGCCGCATTGCCGCTGAGGGTACTGTAAGCGCTTATACAGGCAACGGCGTTGGTGTTGTTGTAGAAATAAACAGCGAAACCGACTTTGTTGCTAACGGTGACGGATTTAAGGCATTGGCTAATGAGATTGCAGAGGTTATTGCTGAGCAGAATCCTGCTGATGTTGACGCGCTTCTTGCTTGCACAAAGGACGGAAAGACCGTTGAGGAGAAGGTTCAGGAGTTATTCCTTGCTGTTCGCGAGAACATTAAGGTTCGCCGTTTTGCCCGTTTTGAGGGTAAGGTTGTTTCCTATGTTCACGCAGGCGGAAAAATCGGTGTTCTCGTTAACTTCGATACCACCCTTGATGCGGACAATGCAGAGTTCATAACAATGGCTAAGAATGTTGCAATGCAGATTGCTGCCATGAACCCCTCTTATCTTGACGAGGCTTCCGTACCTGCTGAGGTACTTGATAAGGAAAAGGAAATCCTTATCGCTCAGATGAAGGAAGACCCCAAGATGGCAAACAAGCCCGAGGCTGTTCTCGGTAAAATTGTTGAGGGTAAAATCGGCAAATACTATAAGGAAAACTGCCTTGTTGAGCAGCAGTTCGTTATGGACGGCGATATCACCGTAGGCAAGTATATCGAAAATACTGCTAAGGCTCTCGGCGCAGATGTTAAGCTCACCTCTTTCGTTCGCTTTGAAAAGGGCGAGGGAATCGAGAAGCGCGTTGACGATTTCGCCGCTGAAGTTGCTGCAATGGCAAAATAATTTAAGCTTGATTTAAAATCGAGGCTGTCGTTTAAACGATGGCCTCGATTTTTTTTTATCATTTTCCTTGTAAAGCGGGGAATATTATGTTATGATTTTTTAAAAGAGGTGTAGTAGTATGACCGATAAAGAGCTTGTCCTAAAAGCGGTTAAGGTAATGAATTATGCCTATGCGCCCTATTCAGGTTTTAAGGTCGGGGCGGCAATACTTACCGAGGACGGTAAGGTTTTTGACGGCTGTAATATAGAAAACGCGGCATATCCCGCAGGAATATGCGCGGAACGCACGGCAGTAGGTAATGCGGTCTCGTCGGGAGCGAGGGATTTTGTGAAAATCGCAATAGTAGGCGGCAAAAAAGGTGAGATTACCGATTTTTGCCCGCCCTGCGGAATATGCCGACAGGTATTAAGTGAGTTTTGCGGTGAAGATTTTAAAATTCTGCTTTATGACGGAAAGACGGTTAAAAGCTACCACCTAAACGAGCTTTTACCGTATAATTTCGGGAGCGAAGAGTTATGTTGATGACCGATATAATCGAAAAAAAGCGGGATAAACACCCGCTAAGCGATAGAGAACTTGAATTTTTTGTTTCGGGTGTTACCGATAAAAGCATACCCGATTACCAAATTTCCGCATTGCTAATGGCAATACTTTTAAACGGAATGGATAGGCGCGAGACACTTACCCTTACTAAGCTTATGGCAAAAAGCGGAGATATGCTTGATTTATCCGACCTTTTCCATACGGCGGATAAGCACAGTACAGGCGGTGTGGGGGATAAAACCACACTTGCGGTCGCACCTATCGCGGCGGCACTCGGTTGTACTGTCGCTAAAATGTCGGGCAGGGGACTCGGATTTACGGGCGGTACAGTTGATAAATTAGAGTCGATAACGGGCTATAAAACTGCGCTTAAAACTACGGAATTTAAGAAAATCGCCAAGGAATACGGAATGTGCGTTACAGGACAGAGCGGTAATTTCGCCCCTGCCGATAAGCGCCTTTACGCCATCAGGGATGTCACTGCGACAGTAAACAGTATACCGCTTATAGCTTCAAGCATTATGAGTAAAAAGCTTGCGGCGGGCGCGGAAACAATAGTCCTTGATGTAAAATTCGGCAGCGGTGCTTTTATGAAAACACCTGATGATGCCGAAAAGCTTGCGCATGAAATGGTTGAAATCGGCAAAGGGTCGGGCAGAAAAACTGCCGCTGTTATCACCGATATGGATGTGCCCTTAGGTTTTGCTATAGGCAATGCGTTAGAGGTTGCAGAGGCGGTAAAGGTATTGAAGGGCGAGGGCGAAGAAACCTTAACAAGCCTTTGCGTACTGCTTGCGGCTAAAATGTATCAAATAAGCTTTGGTGTCACCGAAAAGGAAAGTATATCTTCAGCAAGGCGGGCGATAGCCGACGGAAGTGCTTTCAAAGCCCTGTGCGCCGCCGTAAGAGCACAGAGCGGCGATGAAAAGCTCTTAACAGGCGAGCATAAATTCCCTGAGCCTGAGTCTTCTTTAGAACTGCTTTCTCCGTCTGATGGTTATATAACCGCTATGAACAGCGAAACTGTAGGCAAGGCGGCGGCTATGACAGGAGCGGGCAGGGAAAAGCTCGGCGACGGTATAGATTATTCCGCTGGAATAATCCTTTCAAGGAAGTACGGCGATTATGTGCAAAAAGGGGAGCGGTTAGCTACCCTTTACGGTGCGCCGGAACGGATAAAAGATGCATGCGAAAGGCTTTTAGAGGCGTATTCTATAGAACGCAGAAAACCGCCCGAAAAGTCGATTGTTTATAAGGTAATTGAATGAGGTGATAAAAATGCCGCTTTGCGAAAAAACACAGTATATTCACGAGCCAACACCGCTCCAATGCGGTCAGGCGGTGCTTGCAATGCTCAGCGGAAAAACGGTGGACGAGGTTGTTTCGCTGGTAGGTACCGAGCGCGAAACCAAGCTTTGCGATATGATTTTATTTTTAAAAAGCGAGGGGATTTCCGTTGAAAACCGCCGCGTGCAGGTAAGTGATAAATCGGAGTTGCCCGAAATTTGCATTTTAAGTCTTGAAACGCCGCGCTGCTGGCATTGGTCGCTTTATTTCAAGGGCAAATTTTTAGACCCCGAGCACGGCGTGCTTGACGATTTCCCAAAATCAAACCGGAAGTATTACTGGAAAATAGACACTTGAATTTTAGAGCTATAAGAGCAAAAAGAATCCCCGAAACCCGCAAATTAAGCGGACTTCGGGGATTCGCTATATTATTCCCACTCGACGAGGACTAAACAATTCTGTTTATGTAATTTTGCTTTTCGTTAGTCTCTCAATTTTAATTTTACGCACAGACTTCAAGACTTTGTGCGTATTTTTTTATTGAAAACTTTTTCTTTTCGTCAAGTCTATCCCTTTCTTTAGATACTTATTGTATGTAGACTTTTTGTATTCATTTTAATTATACTATATATTATGGAGGATTGCAAGTATGGATATTGTAAAAGTATTTGGAACCAATTTAAAAAAGTATCGCACAGCAATGGGTATATCCCAAGAAGCGTTTGCAGACAAGTGTGGTATGCACCGCACCTACATTAGTGCGATTGAATGTTATCGTCGCAGCATTTCACTTGAAAATATTCAGCGTATAGCTGATGCACTTGAAATTGAAACTTATAAACTTTTTTTGGAAGGTGAAAACATATGAATGACAAAAAGATAAATGCAATTTATAAGTATATTACAGAAATGCACGATAAGTATTTAAAAAAATATGGTGTTGTATTACCAAATTTAAAGAAAAAGGGAAAATATACTAAGGACGCATTAACACTAGTGTATTTAGCACAGGAATATCCAGATACAAAAGTTATTTCTAAAAAAGAATTGACCGAATTTATTCAACAATTTTACCCTGATGTCTTGGATGTCCAACAAGCTCGCCATTTAGGAGCTCAGAAAGGTTGGTTTATTTTATCTGGGACACGAAAAGACAATTCATCTGAATCAATCAAACCGGGAGAATATAAATTAGAGTCATTGGAGAAATGCTATCCCGGATTTACAGCTGAAAGGCGTATTGAAGTAGCCGGAGATGATTATTGGGAAGAATTAAAAAAGAAATATGGGTATCGTTGTGCTTGTTGTGGGTCTGAAGAAGGAAAACCTCATAGATATTGGAAAAATACGATTACAGTACTACAAAAAGGGCATAAAGATCCTCATAAGCCTTTAGAACCGGGTAATATTATTCCGCAATGCGAAAAATGCAATCGCCCTGACAGAAATTATTGGGTTTATGATGATAAAGGACGAGTTATTGCACTATCAAATGAAAAGGTTATAGATCAAAGTTCACTGGATGTTCAAAAGGCGGTTTATCGTCGTTTATATAATAAATTCAATGGGAAAAATCCAAAAGCATTATAATGTTTAGAAAAATGAAGCCGCTTAATTTTCGGCTTCATTTTTTTGCATTGCTTCCAACATCTGTTTAGCGATTGCCATTGAAAGCAACGGCGGAACAGCATTACCGATTTCTAGTCGTTTCATACCATCAGAGCCATAAAATTTATAATCATCGGGAAAGCTCTGTAATCTTGCTCCTTCGCGAATTGACATTGCTCTCGAATCCCTCGGATGAATACATCTCGAGGATGAAGGGCACGCAAAATTTCTTGTTATTGTTGTAGCTGGTTTGTTCCACCATAATTTTGCATAAGTATTACCATACCCACTCTTTGGACGAATATCCTCGGGCAAATCATCTTTAGATTGACCGTCCTTTAGTGTTTGCATAATTTTAATAAGATGTTCACCGTTTTTGGGAGCGATATGTTCCTCAACAACAGATGTATTATTATCCCTAACAAATTTAAGAAATTCGTTTGTAATGCCGGTATCGTAATTGTTTTTTTTCTCTCCACTTTTTAAAAAAGGCAAATCACCGATAGCATCTTTAAGCGTTACATATGGTTTTACTCCATCACCATGCGTTGGAGTCGGAAAAACAAAGTTATTCTTTCCCTTAAATCCCACCAAAATAACTCTCTCTCGATGTTGTGGAACGCCGAATTCTACAGCATCTAACACCTTATGTTGCAAAGTATAACCAAGTTCTTCGAATTCAGCTTGAATTTGCTTAAAAAGATTTCCTTTATTCATACTAAGCATACCCACAACATTTTCAAAGACAAATGCTTTTGGTTGTAAGATTTTTAAAACTCTTTTATACTGCATAAATAAATTAGCTCTTTCATCATTTTGCCTTTTACCAAGAGTTGAATATGACTGGCATGGAGGGCCTCCGACTACAACATCAACTTTTTGTCCCTTTAATGCCTTTTCCAAAATGTCTTCAGTTAAATCGTTTATATCGCAATTTAGCATTTCAACATTCGGATGATTCAATGTATAGGCGATAGAAATATCTTTTTCAATTTCATTTGCCGCTACAATATTAAATTGAGGAAGTTTTGAAAATCCATAGCTCATTCCACCTACGCCGGCAAACAAATCTATTATATTATATTGTCTCATTTCCATTTCCCTCTAACCTAACGCTTCAACAATATTTTTGGCTATTCTATAAACTACAGGAACACACACAGAATTTCCGATTTGTTTATATACCTGTTTTTCGTTTTCTTTAGGTAAAATGAAACTCTCTGGAAATCCTTGTAATCTTGCACACTCACGAGGTGTCATAAGTCTTACAGAATAATCGTCGTAGAAAAAAGGAATTCTTTCAAAACGACTTCCCATAGCAGCTAAAAGTGTTGGGCAAATGCCCTCCATTCCTCTTGAAAGCCCCCAATCTGTAAATCGGTAAACTCTTTTTCGATCATCCATATATTCCATCATTCGATCCCACATACGATGCCCATCCATATAATACTTGTCGTCCTGCTTATCTTTATCAAACAAATCGAATGCTGTTTGTGTTAACGGAATCATATTGGGAAACTTGAATTTATTTAGATGTTTCTTATATTTAAAAGCGACTATATATATTCTATTTCTTTGCTGTGGGATATTCCCATATTCTTTTGCGTTCATAATCTTGTAAACAATATAGTATCCTAAATTTTCAAGTGTTTTAAGTATAACATCAAATGTTTTTCCTTCATCGTGTTTTACAAGGTTAGCCACATTTTCAAGAAATACTACTTTTGGTTTTACAGCATTAATAACTCTTGCTGTCTCAAAGAATAGGTTCCCTCGTGGATCGTTAAAGCCTTCCAATAACCCAACGGATGAAAATGCTTGACAAGGAAATCCTGCAGTTAAAACATCAAATTTGGGAATATCTTTTGTATCTATTTTTTGAATATCGCCTTCAACTAAGTATTCGTCGCCAAAATTTAATCTATATGTTTTACAAGCATACTTATCGATTTCATTTGCCCAAATTAATTTACAATTATTTTGCTTAAAAGCCAAGCATATTCCACCGATTCCGGCAAACATACTGCCTACTGTAATTTGTGTTTGCATTCTTTAATCCTTCTCTATACTATTCATGAATTCCAGACATAGAGTTACCGTTCGTTTGAGTTGTGATTTTATAAACATAGAACTTGCCTTAAATTCCTCGTTATTCTGAAGAGTATCCATAGTGTCCTCTTCTATAGCGCCAATATCTAACATCCTATAAATCCTACCGCAACGAGAAATCACATCTTTTGCGGAGCGAATGCTCATTTTCTTTTCGGTCATAAGCCATTCTAACAATCTTGTAGAATCCATAATCTGCCTCCTAAATTGTTATGTAATAAGTATATCATAAAATTACGTCAACGTCAAGTTCGATATAACAAATTAGCGACAGGGATTTCTCCCTGCCGCCGTTGTTAATTGTATCAATATTATTAAATCATTCCCACTCGACGAGGACTAAACAATTCTGTTTATGCAATTTTGCTTTTCGTTAGTCTCTCTATTTTGATTTTACGATTTATCTGTATTATCCTTTGCTAAAATGCCCTTGTTATCATTTTGTTATCGTGGTTGATAACAAGAATAATTTCACCGTGGATAATATGTAAGTGGTATGTTGATATTATAGCGTATATTTTTTCTTTTTGCAATAGCAAATTTTAATTTTGCACACAAACTTCAGAATTTTGTGCGTAATTTTTATTGCAATCTTTTTCTTTTCGTGCTATAATAATTCCGAACACATATACTGTTTTTGTGTGCGTAAATTTTACAATTGAAAGAAGGTGAGCGAATGGATATCCGAGAGCAAGTAAAAGAGGTCATTATCAATAAAGGCGGCATTGCAAAATCTGCTGATTTTGTCGCTGCCGGAATCAGAGCGGTCGATGTTGTAAATCTGTGCAACGCCGGCTTTCTTAATCGTGTACGTCACGGTTATTATGAACTTGCTGAAAAAAGTGCGGTTTCCGAGGAACAGCTTCTTGCAACCCTCGTTCCGAAAGGAATTGTTTGCGTTGAATCCGCTCTTTTTCATTACGGATACAGTGACTTTGCTCCACGCAAGTGGTCAATCGCAATCCCTCGTTCTATGTCGAGAACAAAACTGAATGTGGATGTTCTCGCTCTGCAGCCTTACTATGTTCAGGCGGAACTGTACGATTTGGGAAAAACTACAGATGATTTCGATGGCGTTACCCTGCCTGTATATGACCGTGAACGCACCATCTGCGATTGTTTCAAATACCGTTCAAAGCTCGACAACGAGATTTTTAATAAAGCGCTCAACGCTTACGCTAACGATACCAAGAAAAACCTGAACAACCTTTCTGCATACGCAAAAAAGCTTCGGGTATACAAAAAGGTCACCGAACTGATGGAGGTACTGCTTAATGGCTGATATTGCTGCATCCGTGCTTGCACGACTGAAAAATAAGGCTGCCGAAAGCGGAAGAAGTTATCAGCTTTGTCTGCAGCTCTTTTGCCAAGAGGAATTTCTGCGCCGTTTGGAAAAATCCAAATATGCAGAAAATCTTGTGCTGAAAGGCGGATTATTTATCTATTCCCTTACCGACTTTGACAGCCGAGTGACGGTTGATGTGGACTTTTTGCTCCGCCAAATGCCAAATACGCCGGAGCAGTTAAAAACCGTGTTGGAGGAAATTATTGCAACACCTACCGGAAACGACTTTATCACTTTTGAGATTAAAGATGTTGCCCCTATCGCTGTTGCCAAAAAGTATGCAGGAATCGGCGCATCGGTGGTCGCCCGCATTAAAAACACCAAAACACCGTTCAGTATTGATTTCGGTGTGGGGGATGTCATCGTACCGAAACAGGAAAAACGAAAAATCCCGACACAGCTTTCCGACTTTGACGCCCCGACAGTAAATACATATTCCCTTGAAACTACTATTGCCGAGAAGTTAGATGCAATCTTAAGTCTAATGGAATTTTCCAGCAGAATGAAGGATTACTACGATATTTACTATCTTGCCAATAAATTTGATTTTGACGGAGCTACGCTGACGAAAGCACTTAAAAAGACCTTTGAAAATCGTGGGCATAGCTTTACTGTTGAACAGTTTGAGCAGGTAATGGGTTTTGACAGGGACGGCGCAATGCAGAAAAAATGGAAAGCCTTTGTCCGTAAAATTGATACTAAAACGGATGATTACGGTACCGTTCTGAAAACAATAAAGACGTTTTTAACAAAACCGTTTACTGCGACGGTCAGAGACAAAGGATTTAACGAAAAATGGTCTGCTGCGAATGGCGAATGGAAGAAATGAGGAGAAATACATTATGAGTACAAATATATCAAAACAAAAGCGTGAGGACTTGCTGAATAAAATTAAAGAAATCCGAACCTTTATTTCTGCTGCACCGCAGGACGAGAATACAGGTAATCTGCTTTCTTATCTTTCTGACCTTGAGAAAGATGTGAACGGCAAGAAATATGGACTGGTTTTTGAGGAACACCGTGAGGATATTGACGAGGTGCTTGATACTCATACTCCGGTTTTGACCGAGAACAGAGATCTTTTCATCGATAACGGCGGACAGATGAATTTTCTTATAGAGGGTGACAACCTATCTTCGCTGAAATTGCTTGAAAAGACACATAAAAACAGTATAGACCTTATTTATATAATCTGACAGTTCGATATATTGCTGGGTTCAGTGATATTCCAGATAAAGAATTGCGAGCCTTTCCACTATTTCCTGCTGATACTAAGGGAAAGGATGTAGACTACGACCGTATTGTCTATGATACATATGATTTTCTTGATAAACTAATTGGATTTAAGTTGAGCGATTTGTTTTACGCAATTTTTCATCAGTATTTTATCGAATACCAAGATGATCGTGCCGAAAGGCTTGCAAAGTTGATTAAATACGGGACAGAAGACCCAACTGAGATTTGGATGCTACGATATGGTTTTTCTTTTGAAGAGATTGAATGGCTAAAGCCTTGTGTAGATAGCATAGATCAGAGGGAAATAATATTTAACGAAAAAATTGAAAATCTCAGCGATGCTCAGAAAAGTAGTATTTCAAAATTTATTTTTTAAAATTATATGAGTATTTTGAAGCTTCTCACAATGTGCATTTGAACTTAAACACAACGGCGGCAAGGATTTCTCCCTGCCGCCGTTTACTCGTTATGTGTAAATCAAATCATTATTCACGATTTCTATGGCTGTGCTGCGGATGTTGTTCATCCGAGCAACCCACTCCATTTGATTGTCCGCTTTGAGTTGTTCGGTCACACCCTCATGTTCTGCCATCTGTTTTACAAGCCGGAAAAACATATCTTCCGCCTGTCGGTTAATATCAGCAAGGTAACTGTTTAACTTGCCGCTTGTCAGCAAATTGGTGTATAGCACCCTTCGATTTTGCTTGATGTGTCGCAAATGTCGTTGTCCCCATATGCCGATTGGCTGTTGTTCTTCAGCGGGTAACGCAAGGTCGGGCAGATAATAATCTCCCTGCAAGGTATAGAGGATTCCCGTTTTTTCGTCTTTGAAATGCTGTTTCATTGTGTTGTCCTACCTTTCATCTTTATAATTTCTAATGCGTTTTTCACGCTGTTTAGACTGCTTTTCCGACTTTGCTCTATCAAGCAAGTCATCAATTTGTTTATGACCAAATACTTTGCGGAGAAGTTTGTAATCCCTGTTTTCCGCACGCAGATTTTCATTCTCTCGTGATAATTTTCCATTAACTTTCGATAACTTTTCGTTTTCACGATATAGGTTTCCGTTTGTGATGTTCAATCTGTGGTAACTGTCCAAAGCTTTGAAATATCGTGCAAATAAGGTGCTTATTAAAGACTTAAATCGGGCTATAAGCGGCTCAACAAACTTTGCCTTATAAGTTCTCGCCGACATCATTGCAGGCGGTTCAGGCAACTGATATTCAGGCTCACTCATTATGCTTTCATCAAGTTTTTGCAAGGCTTTTTCGCCGTTATCAAAGTTTTCAATACGGTCAGCCATAACACGAAACTCATCTTTTTTCTCGGCAAGTTGGTTGTCCAATACAGCGATTTCCTTTTCTCGTTCCTGCTTTTTGTAGTCGAGAACAGACAGATGTTTTTCGTGAGTACCCTTGTGTTCCCACTCGATTCCGTGGCGTTCCATAACAAATGCGAGTGCAGATTTTTCTGCGCTTACCCATTGATTCCACTCGGTGTCTCCACGGGTTCTACCCTTAAAACCTTGGGCGGCAAGAGCCTGTTTTAGAGATACTCTTGTTTCAAGTCCACGCTTGCTACCCGTGGTAAACGGTACAAAATCAATGTGCAGGTGAGGTGTTGCTTCGTCCATATGAAGATGAGCCGAGAACACCTTTAACTGAGGATTTCTTTCTTGAAACCCACGATAGTATTCATCTAAAATCTGTCGGGCAAGCTCTCCGTTTTCGCTTTCTGCGCTCATATTTTCTTTATCGCCTATCTGTAAAATCAGTTCGTGAAACGGCTTTTCTTGCTTGGAATTTCTGATTTTTTCATAATAGTCTTCTATCTTGCGGTCGGCTCTTGTCTGCTTGGAATTATATCTTTCAAGAGCTTCATCAAACAATTCGTGATAGACTTTCTTGATATTTTCATTGCAGTAGTCGATATTGAGATGTGTTCGGCTGCCGTCAACATTTTCAGCTTTGAACTTGCGGCTGTTGTGATTAACCGAACCTTTACCGACCATTGCGCTTATCGTTCTTTTCATATAATCTCACATCCTTTCCTTATCCGGCGTAGCCGGGGTTCTGTTACTCTTGTCAAGAGTAACGCAAAAGCACTTTTGACAGGCGAGCCTATCAAAAATGCAACCTGCAAGCAGGTTTTGCGCTCTCCGAGGGGGTGCGGGTCGCCGGTGGCGACCTCTGCCGGCTTAAGTCGGCAGAAGCACCGACCGAGCCGGCAGGCGAGACAGGGGCTTTGCCCCGTTGTCTGCGGACAACTCCCCAGCAGAGCAGATCCTCTTGCGGTGCCCGAAATTCTTTGCTTGCTATCCGCATCGCAGAATTTCGACCGCTGCGCCAACAAATCCTCCCTGTATCCGCCACCGGCGGCGGTCGGATGTGTTGCCTTTGAAAAGGGCACCCTGCACCCCGCCTAAACTTCGTATTGGCATACCTGCCGAAAAAGAACATTGCAAGATTGCGAAAGTCCCGCACCTTTGCAATGTTGCAACCTTACTGGTCGCCGCTCTCTTTTTCTTCGGGTAGTTGCCAATACCACACACTGCCTTCCTTAACAGATCGCACACGCAGAGTTTTCTTTGCTTCATCGAGCACTCGTTTGGAGATATCTAAACTCTGCGCCTTTTGTAGCAAGGTCTGTTGCGGGTACTTCCCGCCAGATAGGCAGTCAACGATAAGGCTTTCAGCCATATCGGATTTCTTCTCACGACTGACACCGCTGAGAAGATCGTCGATGGAAATATCATAGTAACCGAGCCACTTAAATCCGTTGGCTTCACTCAGTTCAAAGGCGATAGACTTGCCCTCCGGTGCAAATGAGGACTTTTGATGAGCCGCCACACGCACCTCCGGCTTGTCCTTTACTCTGCCGACCACAAGGACGCTTCTTGCTGTTGCTTGAAAGTCTATGGAACCAAGACCTCTATAATTGGATTTGTTACCCTGTGCCTTGTTTAAGTGTCCCACAAGTATAATCGCACAACGGTATTTCTCAGCGATCCTGCCAAGCTGAGAGAGAATGGTACGGACTTCATTTGCTCGGTTCATATCTACCTTTGCGCCGATATAGGCTTGCATTGGATCTAAAATCATTACCCTTGCGCCCGTTTCTGCAATAGCCTTTTCCACACGCTCATCGAGCATTGTCAGCGCAGCTTCCGATTCGTCGATTACCTTGATTTGTGAGCAGTCTGCATTACCGGCAAGAAGACGGGGCTTGATGGTATCCCCAAGCCCATCCTCTGCGGTTTGATATATTACCTTGATAGGCTCGCGCTCGGTGTCGTCGCAGGGTAGTTTTTCTCCCCTTGACAACAGAGCCGCCAAACGCAGTATCAAAGTGGTTTTACCCTCACCGCCGTCGCCGTGAATGATTGTCAACTTACCGTATGGGATATAGGGATACCACAGCCATTCCACTTCTTCGACGGGCACTTCATCCATACTGATGATTTTTAATTCCGCCATAGGCGTTGCCTCCTTTCAATTTTTCTCAAAACTATTGAAATTGGAGGAGTCATAAGTTATAATATTTGCAGTACATTTTTGAGAAGACTGTTCCGTATCTGCGCCAACAGATACATTGAGAACAGTCTTTTCGGTTTTATATGCCATCCTTTCGCTCCTTCATTCCATATAGCGTGGTGTTAATCTGCTCAATACGGTCGAGCAAGTCGTCGTGAACTCCTGCGCCGGCTTCGATGCGTTTAAGTTCATCGAGGACGGCGGCAAGCTCGTTTCGAAGAGCCTTATAGACTCTCGGATTGCCAACCACCGTTATTTGCTGCTGCAGGGCACGGGCACAAAGATAATCCTGCTTTGTCAGTCCCGATATTCTGACATTACTGTCCAAAACATCAGCCTCCTGTGGTGACATACGAAAAGCGATTGTTTTGCTCCTCCAACGGTTGTGGCGGTCAAGATTTTTAGCGGACATTTTCAATATCCATCCTTTCATATTCAAGTTTCTTTGCCATTTCCGTCTGCTTTGACGGGAATAGGTGTGCATAGCGATATGTGATCTCAATGCTTTCGTGACCGACACGGTCGGCAATTGCCACCGCAGAAAAGCCCATATCTATGAGCAGGGAAATATGGCTATGGCGCAAGTCGTGAATGCGGATACGCTTCACCCCTGCGGCTCTTGAGCCACGATCCATTTCTCGGTGCAGATAATTCTTTGAAATGGGGAATATACGGTCTTTCTTTTTGTAGCCGTACAGCATACCGATATAATCCTGCATTTCCTCACAGAGAAACTGCGGCATTTTAATTGTGCGGTTGCTTTTCCTTGTTTTCGGTGTGGTAATGACATCTTCGCCGTGCAAACGCTGATAAGATTTGCTGATTGTAACTGTGCCTTTTGCAAAGTCGAAGTCCCCCGCAGTCAGAGCGAGTAACTCGCCCTCACGGATGCCACACCAGTAAAGCATTTCAAATGCGTAGTAGGATACGGGCTTGTCCATCATTTCATCGGCAAACTTCTTGTACTCTTCTTTCGTCCAAAACTTCATTTCCTTGCGTTCCTCTGTGCCCATATTCCCGGCTTTTGCGGCGGGATTGGAACGAAGGTCATAATGTCTTACAGCGTGGTTAAAGATGGCACTAAGCTGATTGTGGACGGTTTTGAGATAGGTCTGTGAATACGGCTTCTTCTTTTCATCACGAAAAGCGAGCAGTTCATTCTGCCAAGCGATTACATCCTTTGTGGTAATCTCACTGACATTTTTCTTTTCAAAATAGGGTAAAATCTTGGTTTCAATGATATGCTTTTTGGTAAGCCAAGTGTTTTCTTTTAAGCGGGGTTTTATGTCCTTTATATAAAGCTCAACAAAGGCGGAAAAGTTCATATCCATATCGGCAGCACTTTGCTGCTTAAATACTCGCTCCCACTCCTGCGCCTCTCGTTTGGTTTCAAAGCCTCGCTTGCATTTCTGTTTGCGCTCGCCTTTCCAATCTACATATCGTGTTAAAACATACCAAGTGCCGTTATCTTCATTTTTATAAACAGGCATTTTTGTTCTCCTTTCTGGCTTGGTACAGCCTTTCATTAAAATACTCTTTGTTGACTCTTCCCGAGATGGTAATAAAGCCTTTACGCTTTAGTTCCTCATTCAGCTCTCGTATGACTTTGTAGGCATACGAGGTTGAAACATCGAGAATCTCAGCGACTTCTTCCACTCGCATAAACTGTTGTCCCATAAGTTTCCTCCTTTCTTCGGTTAGTATAATGGGGTGCCGTTCTACCCAAGTGCCGTTCCTACCCCTGCTTTTTCAGCGGCGTTGTCTCGCTCGCTCCGTCGCCACTCGGAGGTCTTGGCAAAATCATATCCCACTTAGACGGTCATTCATTTTTACTAAGCGCAAATGCTTAGTTCTATATTATTATACTAAGCATATTTGCTTTTGTCAAGTGGTTTGCGAGAAAATACTAAACTTTTTTGTTTGGAATCTTCTTGACAGTACTAAACATTTATGCTATACTGGGTGTACAATGAAATTGCACCCAATACAAGGTTCTGTCAAGCAAGTTAGGGTGGAGATTTTCGCAGAAAATACTACCCGATGCTTGACAGGTTCTTATACTGATTGCACAGTATATAAGCAAGGAGCGTAATTGCTATGGCTATTAGCGAAAGAATTCACTTTTTCCGCAATCTGCGTGGAATGACACAGAAATATCTCGGTTTACAACTTGGTTTTCCCGATAAATCTGCTGATGTTCGTATGGCACAGTATGAAACAGGTTCCCGTACTCCAAAAGCGGATATTACCGCAGCGTTGGCACAAGTTTTGGATGTAGCACCGGAAGCGTTGAATGTGCCCGATATTGACAGTTACATAGGTCTGATGCACACGCTGTTTGCCCTTGAGGACATTTACGGCATTACCGTCAGCGAAGCAGACGGGGAAGTCTGTCTTAAAGTCAACTCTGAGAAGGGCAAGGATGCCGCAGAGATTATTCGTATGCTTACCGCTTGGAAAGAGCAAAAAGCCAAACTCGATGCAGGTGAGATTGATAAAGATACCTACGACCATTGGCGTTACCACTATCCTAAGTTCGACACGACGGGCGGCTGGGTAAAGGTTCCTTCGGGGGAACTGAACGATGTAATGTTAGACACCTTCAAAGATCGCCTGAAACCCGACTAAGAAAAAAGACGACAAAAAGCCCTTAACTGCGGTACAAATCCACAGTTAAGGGCTTTTTAATCGTATAATACAGATTTATTTCTTGGTAACAGCCATTTGAGAATTATTCTGATAACCTACAAGCCACTTGGGGTATAGAATAATAGTCACTTCAAATGATGTTATCAAATCGTTATCAAAATGGGTGGGCAAAGTCCGAAAATCCTTGATATTACTGGGCTTTTAGACTTTCTGTGATTATTCCCACTCCTAAGTACAAAACAGACTTTAACTGATTTTGCTTAGGGATTTTGACTTGATATGTCTCAATTTGGTACAGATTATCTCAATTCTATGAGGTATTTCTGCTTTTGCTATCAAATAGCTATCACTTGGATGCTATCAACTAAACATTCATAATATAATTGCTTAACGAAAAGCAATGCTGTAAGCTAAAAAGAATTTTTTTAGTATCTTTGCAAATCAATCTTTAATTGTTATAGAAAAAATTCTACCAGCTATTGCATTGTAAGCTTTCTTAAAATCATTTTTAAAAACTTCAACCATTTCTTTATTATCATCAGCCCAAAATTCGAACAATTTTGTTGAGTCAAAAATTGCCTGATGGTCTTCAAACCATTTTTTATACCTTTCGCGTTCTTTTTCTTGATTATATCTTGATGAATCAGGACCATTTTCTTTGAAGTATGTCCAACTCATATCTACTTTACTTGCATTTTCCCAATAAGGATGTTCTGAATCCAAGCCAATAATATATTTATATATAACCTCTTCTGGTCTAGTACTTCCAGGCAATTTTATTATATTTTTCAAACGTCTTATTAATTGTTCTGGAATTATTTCTAAATCTTTATCCGGCACATCGCCGTCAAGTACAATAAGTACATTTCCAAAGTAGGATATATCGCCTTTATATAAACTTAATAGTTGATCACATCCTATTTTAACATCCAAAAGTTCAACATACGGCAGATATTCTGGTATTAGTTTTCTTATAAACCATCTGTTTTCCGAATCTTCCGAATATACTTTTACTTTATTTGAATTTTGTAACATAGACTCCACCAACAAATCGTTTTCTATTGTTGAATAGTCTGGATTGCGCTTCATTTCTAAATGTCTATTAGCATTCGTGAAATAATATAATTCAATATCACTATTCACACTAATATTATTATGCATAGTCTTGCTACAAATATGCTTAAGCAAATCAGAACTATGGGTTGTCACAACAACCTGTATTTTATTTTCTTTTGCTTCTTTTATAAGTAAATCAATAAGTCTTTTTTGGGCTGCCGGATGAAGTGTCGCATCAATTTCATCTATCAGCAGAAGACCACCCGTCCACTCGTTTCGAACCTTCCTAAGTTTTTGAAAAGAAAGAATTGCCATCAATATTTGGCCTAAATTATCCTGTCCTGATGAATTGGTCAGATAATCATATTTATCTGTCTCAATTCCGACGCCCTTCTTCTTATCAGTTTCTCCAATTGAAAAGTTGTTTACATCGGAGATATCATCATATAGTGACAATATCTTCGTGTATTTATCAATAAACCATTTCTTTTGTTTTTCATCTATAAAATTAATGCTGTTCGCTGTTATTTTATCTTCATTAGCTTCGCCTATAGGAAAAAGTCTAGATAGTCCCAAATAAATTACAGGTATCTGCATTTTAGCTTCAGTTTTTTTGCCATCTTCAAGTATTTTTGACGGAATAACTCTAAATCGATCTTTGCCATTATCATTTTGCCACGCTGTTCTAAACTTCCTGTAATCTAATAAATTATCGTTTTCATCAACTATGTCGATTTGAATTCTGTCAGATCCAGAAGCATCGTATTTTTTACTACCGTGAAAAATCTCACTAAATTCAGCTCTAAACTGTCCTTCGGTGTATGTTGTTCCGTCTTTCTTTTTTAATTCCCCACTATTGGCCAAAATGCCTAAAATTGTAGATTTTCCAGTAGAATTTCGACCAGCAACCACAGTTAACCTTCGACCCAAATAAATGTCCATATTATTGAATTGTCTAAAATTATTTAATTTCAATATCTTATACATTTGTTATTTCCCTTATCGTAAGTTTACCAAAATTCCATTTTGCACTAATTGCTCTGCTGTTGGTATCATACTGTGGTTTTTAAATATGATAATTTCACTTGCTTTGCGTTTAACACCCGCACTATAATTTAAATCGAATCTCATTAAAGTATGGTTTTGATAGATGTTTGCAATTTCTTTAACATCGTCATAAGTTATAACCCAATCACAATTAACCCGACTGTTTATAATTCTTTCTATTCTAATATGGTCATCATAAGAAAAGAAATTGAGATATAATTGTTTGCCTTTTCCGAAATATGGTGGATCAAAATATACAAAAGCATTTTGTTGATACTTCGGTAAGTAGTTTTTTATAAAAGAATCGATATCTTTATTATATAGATGAATGTGATCTTTTTTATTTGCAATTTTCCGGATACGTTTTGCCAAATCCTCTCTATTGAATCTCGCATTCATTCGCCAAGGACCGCTTTGTTCTACGCCGCCTATTACGCCACCTTTTATAATTCCTGACCTATTTGTTCTATTTAAATAAAATGTTGCGAATCCAAGTTCATAACTATATTTGCGACATTTCTCAATGATTGCTCTCTGATTTTGCCACTCTTGTATGGTTAAATCTACTGTTTGAACATCATTTATAAATCTGTCTGTTTCTGTAAGAATCGCTCTCCAAAACGAATATATCCCCTTGTCTAAATCGTTAATAACAATATCTTTAACCACATTTTTTTCTAATAACTCTAATGCAATTCCTGCACCGCCCGCAAACGGCTCAATATATGTACCGCCATAATGCCCAGTTTGTTTGATCAGTAATTCCATTAATGGCTCGAGTTTTCCTTTTCCGCCAGGATATCTTAATGGAGAATAGAACATATCACACACCTCCTAAATCGCTATTATATATACATTCAATTATCAAATAGGTTGTTAATGCTTGCATTATACCACTCGTGTGGAGGCAATGTTGAATTAAACGCCTCCTCAAATATCGGATACAACTCCTTATAAGTCTTGCTGTTTGATACAATCTTTTTCAGTTCTGATGTTTGAAGAGGAATAATTTTCATTCCGTTTACGGACTTTGAATAATCTTGCGGATCGTAAAACGGAGTTGTCTTTCTGCTACGGAAGTCAGAAATTACATTTATATTAAGATAATTTGTAGCAAACACGCAATAAGAATTCATATTACCAGTGCGTATTAAATGCATACCCAAATGTCTTGATACCGGCTCCATTTCCATTCTGCGTTGATTTGTGCTGTCCGCAAGTGTTGCTTCAAGCAAAAGTGTGTGCTCCGGATAACAATCAGTAGCTTCATATTCGTAAACTATATCAGCTTCGCCGCCTGCTGCGTGAGTTTTCGGCAATAGGTCTGCGTCAAGTGAAAGTTTCATAAAGTCCAGAATTTTGCCGCGTCGCTCGCTTGTTTTATACCATAAGATACCAAGCACATATTCAAATATAGTTGGTATGTCGGCGTTATCGGTAACCATACTCCTGATTTCGTCATCATTTCTGCTTTCAAAGCAATCCAAAAGCGACAATATCTTGTCATCGGTAAATTTAGTATCAATAAGGTGCTGCAATCTCTGGTATCGTGTATCTTCCAAGGCAGTTCTTGCAGATTGCATATCCGTAACATTTATTCCGAGTTCTTCGTTAATTCCGGCAACAATAGCACTATCATCAACTACAAGGCAATCGGATATTCCAGCCATATCACAGTTTTCATACAACAACTCAGAAACAGTAAATGTGTCTTTATACAAATCGTCTGCTATTGTTTTGAAGAAATGCTTCGGAACAATATCAAACTTTATTGTGTCATCTTCAAACAAAACAATATCTGTCGTTTTAATATATCTTCGATTGAGATCCAGATAATCCGAAAGTGTAGCCTTTGCTTTAAACAAGTGCATTATTTTGAAAAATGCAACTCTAAAAGCGGTTTCACTGTCAACTTCGCTGAATAGTGTAGTTTTCAAATGAGCTGCAGGATGATTACTAATGGATTTTTCAGATGTAGTGTCAAATAAATAATTACGCCACCATTTGCCTATTTTTATATCTCTGGTTGCACTGTAAACAGAGATCAAACCATCAACATCGTTCAATACAAAGACTTTATACAGAGCTTGATATAACTTGAGATATGGTTTGTCATACTGTCGACTTTTTCTGTTGAGACCTATTTCACATACTAATTCTTCTGTAACTTCGTTTTCTAAAAAATAATCTAATGCCGTTTTGTAGTTAGACATTCCCATCAATCGGTTTATAATAATTTGATCAATAGATGTAGCATTGGAACGCAATCGTGAAATGCCGTTAATGATTTCAGCTGTTTCATTCTCTCCTATACATAGCGGCAAAAGATATGTATACTCATCAAGTGTTAAGTAATCAAAATTGCTAAGCAAATGCAACAACACCAAAAAAGGACGAACGATACGACCGTCAATATTGTAATATGTTTTCAAAAGCTGTTTAAGATATATAAAACTATCCTTATCTATTTGAAATTGATTGTCAGAAGAAAAATCATTTTCAGTACTTATTTTAAGCAACGCCTTTCCGACATCACTCAATTTTCTTCCGTCATCAATCAAGCCAATATCAACTAACCCTGATGTTTTTTCACGAGCGTCCTTTGGTTTGTTCCCGGCTTCACCTTCAACAAACCCTTTCGTTTTCATAAAATCGTAATAACGAGTTTGCAACTCTTTGTTCCCCGACCAACTTTGGCCTTTGTTCTCTTCGAGCGTCCAAAACTCATCTAACAGAGCAAGTTGTTCTTCAATGGTTTTATTAAAGTTTTTTGTTCTGAAACTGGTGGTTCCCAAACTCCAACAAAAACTTTTATATGGAATTACATTTGGCATAGCCATATTCCCCTCAATAATTTATTATCAGTACCTCTTCTGAAGAAGAAGTTTTATCTTTTGTTTGATAATTTGAATTTGAATAGTTGTAATTAAGTCGTACAATCTTGTATCTGTCAGCATTTCTATCAAGCCATTCAATTAGTATGTTGTTTTCCTTACCTTTGCTTCTCAGTACATTGGATAAAGCAAATCGGATGTTTCTCCCATTCAGGTCATCCAAAAAGGCAAGTAAATCTTTTTCGGCAGTTTCATCCCAGCCACCTTGCTCGTTATATGTAGCACAAGTAATTAAATATGGGGGATCTACATATACAAAATCTTGCGATGTTAATGCGGATGTATCAAACTTTCTAAAGTCACAGCAGGTAAAAATGCAGTTTTGCTCTTGAATTCTGTCAATAAAGTCAACAAGCTTTTGCTCCATTTTCTTATTGAAATCCCTTTTACCGACCGGTAAATTGAATTCACCGTTAGAGTTAAATCTAATTTGATTATTAAAAGCATATACGATTATCACATAAAGCATAACATAGTAGTAATAATCAAAATTACCATTTGCGTGTTTATGATTAAAATCCGCACGCAGTTTCAAATAGCCTTCTCTGTTATAATCTCCAAGTCCTTTGCTGCTTTCACAATCGTAATAATCATAGCCGTTTTTACTTACAAGGGATAAGCCATATTTTTCTATAATTTCATAAATCCATTCCAAAACAGATTCTTTATCAAGGTTTTTGAAAGTATTATATAAATACAGCAAGTTTTCATTCAAGTCATTATATATAACTCGGTTGCAATCAATATTGATACCGACATTACAGCCACCGCAGAACAAGTCGACAAATACATCTATATCTTTAGGGAACAGCGGCAATATTTGAGGTAACAACTTATACTTGCCACCGGTATAATTAAGCGGTGATTGTATCATATTGATTTACTCCTCATCAAAGCAAATACACAAAAATAATCTTTCGGCGTTTTCTGGTATGTCTGATTTTCCGGTTGTAAACGCTTTGTAGCTTTCCTCAAAAACCTTTACAGTTCCTTTTCGGCTAAGTATTCTCATAATGTCATGATCGGAAATTTTGGCATTAGAACGGCAGTTGCCTTTTTCAGCCATATTGTTATACGAAAGCAAAATGTATCTAGCCTTTATATCATTTATAAGTGTTTCAAATGCTTTTGTTGCTCCGATTGTACAATATTTACTCTTCATACCGCTTCTATCCATCTTTTTAGCCACACCGAAAACCTCGGGTTTCTCCCAGCGTGCAACATTTTCCAGCAAATGATATGAGTCACAATATTGTCTTGAATTATACGGCGGGTCTATATAAACAAGGTCAGCCTCTATTCTCTTAACAAGATTATTAGCATCCTCATTAAAGCATTGATTTTTCGGATTATTTTTACCCTCTGCCAGAGGAACATAAAGTTCTAATGAGCCCTCAAATTTTGCGCCTTTTCTGTATGCATCATAATGTCCGCAGGTTACAGCAATTTTATCCATTGCATATAGCAATGATGTAATTAAAATTGCTCTTTCTCGCTTGTTTAAATTTCCTTTTTTATAATTTCTTTCTATATCCTCACGAACATATCCTATTTTTGCACAATCTTTTTTACTAAAATAGGTATCGGCAAAATTGCGTGTCATATAATTTTCACCGCAATTTGTTTTTGCATTGTACCTAACAACATAATCAATTATTTTTTGTTGGTCATAGCTTTCAGCGCCAAACCACGCATAATTGCAAATATAATTACTATACATCAAGTCATTAGTAATAAGTACCTTATCTGCAAAAGCAGAGGAAACAGCACCAGTTCCTGCAAAAATATCCGCAACTGTTTCGATGTCAGCACATTCTTCGTTTACAACACCGATAATAAATGAAAGCAGCTTATATTTATTACCTAAGTAACGTCTATTATTAATCAATGAGGTTTTATATGTCTTTTCAGATACACTCATTGCAACTCCTCCGACAATCATTCTAACTTTACTATACAAAACATTCCGTCCGGTAAACCGGACTCAGATTAAATATCTTTAAACAACTCAGAAAGCGATATTTCCAAACCGTTCGCTATTTTTTCGATGTTAACAATAGAAATGTTTCGTTTTCCAAGCTCAACACTTGCAAAATACGTTCTGTCCATACCTATTTTTTGAGCAAATTTTTCTTGACTTAATCCTGTTTGGGTTCTCAGTTCACGTATTCTATTTCCAATTTTAGCTGTAATCATATTGCAACCTCTATCAAAGTATAAATATCGCAGTTTACAATTTCATATTTTAAGTATATATTAAGTCCGCAAATAAGTCAACTGTTTTTAAGCAACAACCGGCAAATAGCGGCAGAGATTTCTCCCTGCCGCCGTTGTGTTTATACTGTGTAAATCAATTCTGAATTTACAATTTCCGTTGCACGGTTACGGATATTGTTCATCTTTTGTACCCACACCATTTGGTCAGTTGCTTTGAGTTCTTCGTTTAAATTTTCTTTTTCGACCAGTTCTTTTACCAGCCAGAGGAACATAGAGGTTGCCTGTTGCTCAATGTCATCAAGGTATGTGACAAGCTTGCCCGAAGTCATTAGGTTAGAATAAAGTACACGATGATTTTCTTTCAAAAACCGTTTATGCCTCATACCCCATACGCCGATATTCGCTTGCGTTTCTTCCTCGGGCAGTTTCAAATTGGGGAGAAAATAATCTCCAACCTGCGTGTAAGTGCCGCCCATTTCTTCAAAAATCGTCTTTGCCATTTTGTTTTCCTACCTTTCAAAATCATTATTTCTAATGCGCTTTGTGCGCTGATTAGACGGTTGTTTTGTGTGCTTTCGCTGTCGTTCTTGCTCCTTTGCCTGTGAGATCAGCGCATCGATTTGCTGACTCCCGAATACCTTGCGGAGCAATTTATAATCTTTATTTTCTGCACGAAGAGTAGTGTTTTCATCAGTCAAACGGTCGTTGATGTTGCTCAAACGCTCGTTCTCACGATAAAGATTCGCATTGGTATTATTAAGTCGGTGATAGCTGTCAAGAGCGTGATAATAACGGTAAAATACCTCTTTGATTATCTCTTTCAGCTTCTTTATCAGCGTGTCAACGAATTTCTGTTTATAGGACTTTGCCGACATTAAAGCAGGTGGATCGGGCAACTGAAATTCGCTGTCGGTTTCAATACGTTTCTCCAATTCTTCAATAACCTGTGTACCGTTATCATAGTTTTGAATACGACTTTGCACCGTTTGAAACTCGTCTTTTTTCTCGGCAAGTTGGTTGTCCAATACAGCGATTTCTTTTTCACGTTCCTGCTTTTTGTAATCAAGAACAGACAGATGTTTTTCGTGAGTACCCTTGTGTTCCCACTCAATTCCGTAGCGTTCCATAACAAATGCAAGTGTGGATTTTTCTGCACTTACCCATTGATTCCACTCGGTATCTCCACGGGTTCCGCCCTTAAATCCTTGTGCGGCAAGCGCCTGCTTGAGTGATACTCTTGTATCAAGTCCACGCTTGCTTCCGGTGGTGAACGGAACAAAATCAATATGCAAATGTGGTGTTGCTTCGTCCATATGCAGATGAGCCGAGAACACTTTTAAGTTGGGGTTTCTCTCTTGAAATCCACTGTAATATTCATCTAAAATTTGTCTTGCAAGCTCTCCGTTTTCGCTTTCAGCGCTCATATTTTCTTTATCACCGATCTGCAAAATGAGTTCGTGAAACGGTTTTTCTTGCTTGGAATTTCTGATTTTTTCATAATAGTTTTCTATCTTACGGTCGGCTCTTGTCTGCTTATAGTTATATCTTTCAAGAGCTTCGTCGAACAATTCGTGATAGACTTTTTTGATGTTTTCATTGCAGTAGTCGATATTGAGATGTGTTCGGCTGCCGTCAACATTTTCAGCTTTGAACTTGCGGCTGTTATGATTTACAGAGCCTTTACCGACCATTGCGCTTATCGTTCTTTTCATAAAATCTCACATCCTTTCCTTATCCGGCGTAGCCGGGGTTCTGTTACTCTTGCCAAGAGTAACGCAAAAGCACTTTTGACAGGTGAGCCTATCAAAAATGCAACCTGCAAGCAGGTTTTGCGCTCTCCGAGGGGGTGCGGGTCGCCAGTGGCGACCTCTGCCGGCTTTAGTCGGCAGAAGCACCGACCGAGCCGGCAGGCGAGACCAGGAGCGGCTTTTTGAAAAAAGCCACCTGCACCCTGCAAAAACTTTAACCGTGTCGGTCTGTGACGATGGTGACGATGTTTTGGGTATCGCCTAAAACACCGACACGACCGTCACGCATCGTCACGCAGTTCAAATGCAAGACTTACCCTGCGCCCAGCGAGACAGCGTTTGTTCTGATAACGGATTCCATACTCATCGAACAAACGCCCTGCATTGATATTCAGCTTCATCGTCAAAGCGTTTGCTTTCATTTCAACGCCGAGAAATTCTACAAGTTCAGTGGGTGTGCCTTGCCATTCTGAATTTTCTTTTGTGATTTTATCAGAGATGTTTTCAAGCAACGGATCAGGCGGTTGTTTCCACAGCTCTGTTTCTGTTTTCTCAAGTTCCCATACAAGTGTTTCGGGATTACGGTTCAGATAAATTTTCTGGTCGGGCTGGTCTCTGCCTGATACTTCAAGCGTGGCGGCATTGCTTGTACGCTTTTCTTTCCGAAGAATAAAACCTCCGTCAGCGGCGCCGAGCAATCCGTTAGTGCCTGAAATCATATCAAATTTATCATCGGCATTCTGCTTGCGTGTGTGGTGAACAAGCAACAGACATATCCCGCAGCTGTCCGCAAACTTTTTGAGCCTTGTGATAATTTCATAATCGTTTGCATAGCTGTAACTATCTCCGCCGACCTCTCGCACCTTTTGAAGCGTGTCTATGATGATCAGTTTTGTATCGGGATGTTCAGCCATAAACCTTGTAAGCTGTTCATCGAGACCGTTTCCAAGCTGACCAGCCGAAACAGAAAAATACAAATCTTCTGTACTTTCCGTTCCAAACATTCGATAGAGCCTTTCCTGCAATCTGTGATAATCATCTTCA
>JBGUUB010000094.1:0-1500 GCA_045133355.1 Acutalibacteraceae bacterium | reverse complement strand
CGTAAAGGGTTAGACAAATACGGTCACGGGTTGCATCCGGGATTACCGTACGATTGGTGTGATATGGCACTGGAAGAAATGGCCGACGGCGTTCAGTATTTGATGGCCGAAAAATATCGCCGCAATGAAGTGATCGCGAACATTAACGGGTTGATCCTACAATTAAAAGAGGTGAACACGCCGGATGATGCGTTGCGTATCGCGAATGAGTTAGAAAAAGAAGTCCGCTATTTAGCCGGAAAAGAGGATCGTTCAAACGAAGAATAGGGGGTCGGGTCCATGAATGTATTAAGTCTGTTTGATGGAATCTCATGCGGTCAAATCGCACTAGAACGCGCGGGAATTGAGGTGGCGAATTATTATGCGAGTGAAATAGACATTCCCGCGATTACCATTACCCAACGGAATTATCCAAACACCGTCCAGTTAGGACGTGTGGAAGAATTGACGGCGGAAAAGTTGAAACAACTACCTAAAATTGATTTGTTAATCGGGGGTAGCCCGTGTCAAGGGTTTAGTCGAAACGGAAAATCTCTTAATTTTGAAGATCCTAGAAGTAAATTGTTCTTTGAATACGTGCGAATTTTGCGCTATTTGAAAGAACATAACAACCCCGATATTATCTTTCTATTAGAGAACGTCCACATGAAGAAAGAGTATCGAGATATTATTAGTGATCATTTAGGGGTTCAACCGGTAGACATTAATAGTAAATCTATGAGTGCACAAAATCGCCCCCGCTTGTATTGGACCAACTTACCCCTCACCCCACCCGATGATAAAGGGATTCGTTTAATCGACATCCTGGATGACGTGAATTTAACGTGTGAGAGGGTGAATGACATCTCATTCGACCCCGCGATCCCTAAAGCGGCGAGAGAGTTGGTATCCCTTTGTGAGACGGGGATTAGAGTCAAACAGGCGACAAAACTAGGCTATATTGATGCGGTAAATGGGGATGGAATCAATCTATCATTCCCAACATCGAAAACGCGCCGCGGGCGCGTTATTAAAGAAAAATCTAACACGTTGGATTGTTCTTGCGCGGGGTCCGTTTACCATAACGGGATGGTACGCAATTTTACCATCCATGAGTTAGAAAAATTACAAACACTACCGGTTGATTACACCGAGGGTGTGTCATTAAAAGACAGAAAGCACGCGATAGGAAACGGGTGGACCGTGGATGTAATCGCCTATATTTTTACAACCTTGAGAGGTAAGTCCGATGAAACTCTATAAACACCAGGAGCGCGCCCTTGATTTATTAGCCGATCATAACGCGTTTGCCTTATTCATGGAGCAAGGAACCGGAAAAACGATCCCCGCACTGATCCATGTGACGAATTTATTAATCGCTGGGGACATTGAGAATTGTTTAATCGTCGCCCCGCTATCGACGCTGGGGAGTTGGAAGCGGGATTTAGATAAATTGAGCCCGCTGCGCCAACGTTTAGCGTCAAAGATCACCTTAATCAATTATGATAAGGTTTGGCGTCG
>JBGUUB010000093.1:0-1545 GCA_045133355.1 Acutalibacteraceae bacterium | reverse complement strand
TTAAGCCCGGATACGTTCCGCCGAATAAGGGTGTTAAGGGTTATAGTACCGACGATCCGCGGAAGCTGGCAAACATGCAAAAAACGCAGTTCAAAAAAGGCCAGCAGGCGGCAAACTATCTGCCGGTAGGATCGATCCGCTATACAGCTAAAAGCGGATGCATGATTAAGGTTCAGGATAACGGGCCGTATAATGCCCGCTGGAAATCGGCGGGGCGGTTCCTTTGGAACAAGCATCACCCGGAGGATCCGGTGCAGAAAACCGACCGGATCATATATGCCGACGGTAACCCGCAGAACCTTGGCCGGGATAATTTGATCAAGTTAAGCGGCGCGGAGTATGTTGCATATACAAATTTACGCGGCGCGCTTATAGAAAAAGGGAACGTCGATCCGGACGCCTTGAGGGCTGTCATTACGCTGGCAAAGATCCGGAGCCGGCTAAGAGAAAAAAGGAAAAAATAAGGGGTAAAAATGGAATTAGATAAAAGAATTAAAGCATTATCGGATATTTTGACTTGCTTTGATATTGAAAGAGCAAAGGAATTTTTAGGCGAAAAAGGATATTTTGCCGGCGACCTGTATTGCTTTACTGATTTACAGTCCTGCTATTATGGTACTTTAACCGATGCCTGCGACGATCAAGCTGGTCCGTTTCACCGACGCGAGGATAATACTTATCACCAGCATTTCATTCCTGAATGTTTGCTAAAGCCAAAAGAAGAGCAGTATAGACCGTATACCTTTATGGAGTTTACCGACATATTCACAGTCGGGCGGCCGATTAAATTCAGGCAAAAGGGCGCGGTAGGATATGAGCGTTATTTAATTCTGAATGGCTACCAGCATGAACAGCATGAGGGCCGGACGGTTACATATATCTATATAGGGCCTCAGGGTTACACCCTTGACGCTTTATTTAATGACTATGAATGGCAGGAGCATTACACAGAAGATTTTAAGCCGTTTGGAGTTGAGGAGGAAAAGCAATGACAATAAAACCGATTGAAACACTTTATAGGGGACATTATTTCAGGTCAAAAGCGGAGGCCCGTTTTGCCGTTTTCCTGGACTGTTTAGGGGTGAAATGGGACTATGAGCCCCAGGGGTTTGACCTGGGAAACGGCTTAAAATATTTGCCGGATTTTAAGATCTACAATGTGGAAATATGGGACGAGAACCGGGATAAATGCCATTACGACACATACGAGCCTAAAATGCTAGACCATATATGGGTAGAGGTCAAAGGCATGTGGAAGGATGATAAACCAGGGGAATTATCCGATTATGATTATGCAAAAATAAACAGCTTTGTTTTTGACAAATCCGGGAGCGTTATTAATCCGTTGTGGGTAGCTGGTAATTGTTACACGCTTAATCCGATGAATAAACATGATTTTTTAAGTTGTTCAGATCATGGGTCACAAAATTTAATTAACACTTTCAGAACAATAACCGGAGATAATAAAGACCTGTACCCTATTTGTCCGCAGTACGGAAAATTAGTGCTAGCCATCACCGGTTGTCATTACCCTGTACCATGTTA
>JBGUUB010000092.1:0-12870 GCA_045133355.1 Acutalibacteraceae bacterium | reverse complement strand
GTGTCAGAATACAGAGAACAGATATTTACAGAGTGTGCAAACGATATAACCGCGCAATTGTTAGGTACTGTATTTTGGACGCTTGCAACAAATCTTAATTGGGGCGCGGGTCGTTTACGTAAATTTGCCGACTTGCTACACGAAACAAAAGATTTGATGGATAACCCGTCATATTTACATCACAAATTTAGCGGGCTTGAATGTTTGGCGATCATCAAAGAAAAATACGGCATAGATTTAGCCGCGGAGTTTTCGGCAGAAATCGAGGTAAAACCATGAATAAATTTACAAAGTGGATAGTAAAGAAGCTAGGCAGCATTGACCCCGACGACGTAAAGCCGCGTGAAATCACGCTGACAAAGACAGGATATACACACAAGCAAGTGTGCGTTACAATAAGCACGCCCGAAGATGTTATGAAGCAACAGCATTATGATGAATGGGAAAAAGACCGCGCGGCGCGTGGTATAGGGCATGAGATCATAAACAGCGGGCTTTTTAACCGTTCTGAACTGTATGACGCTGTATCAAATACAATGATAATTAAATATACTGCGAGAGTGCTTGAAAGGGAAAACAGGGGGTTTGAACAGTGGAGAGATTGACGGATAGAGAACTAGCAAAAGCCCTCAAAAGTAACTGCGAGGGCTTAAAGCGGGCGGGCATTGAGCCGAATATGTCAGATTTGCGATATATCAAGCTTGCAGAGTATGAGAACGTCGCTGAATTTATCGGAACGACTACAAACGCGCCCGCGCCATTATATCAAGCGGTTGTGATAAAAGAATTGCTTGACGGTAAGGCGGTAAAATGCAAGGTTAATATAATTGATAAGCCAACAAAGACAATTGACAAAACGTCGGCGTATGAGTTAGACGACGACCCGAAAAATGAAACGAAGTGGGCGAAAGATAACCCGTCGTTAAACGTTGACGGCAAAAGCATTAACAACATGATAATGCGGCGATTTATGGAAAGGCGGTAAAAATGCTAGTAAATGACGTTAAATTGGAGAAATGCCCGTTTTGCGGCGGCAAGGCGAAAATCCATTTATATTTAAGCAAATACTATGCGAATTGCAAGAAATGCAAAACATTTTCCGCACCGTATGACACGCCCGAACAGGCGGCGGCGGCATGGAATACCCGCGCTTATAGCGTGGGCGTAGACCTTGAAAGGGAGTGAAAACAATGTTGAAGATACCAAAGCCCGCGGAAACGCCAGAAATGCCCGCGTTAATAAATATACCAATGCCAGTAAAACAGATAATAACAGTTATACACCCCGCTAAAGATAATATGTTTTTTGATAATGAAGTAAACATATATTTGCGTGATAATTGGAAATTGAAAAGGCGCGATATAATAACGCCGCACGGCGAGGAAACAGAACCGCTATTATATGCGGAGTTGGAGAGGGAAACGGCAGAGCCGATATTGTGCGAAAGGCGTGAAATCAAATAAATGACGGTTAAAAAATGCTTTATATGCGGCAGAAATGGGCGCGGGGATAGATTGGAGCGCCACCACATTTATGGCGGGGCGCGCCGCCCGTTATCGGAAAAATATGGGCTAGTCGTTTATTTATGCGGTGATCGTTGTCACAGGAACGGAGAGTACAGCGCGCACCAAAACGCTGAAATAGCCGACTATTTGCATAAATACGGGCAAGAAAAGGCTATGAAAGAAAATAAATGGACGGTCGAAAAGTTTATAGAGGTTTTCGGCAAAAACTATTTGTGAAGCGGGTTTAATACCCGCTTTTTATTTTGTGCAAAATTGGATAAAACGCGGCGCAAAGTTTGTGCAATATTTTACAATAAAATTGTTGACATACTTACAAAAGTATGCTATAATAATATCAGAACAAGGGAAGTAAAAAAGCCCTTGAAGATCTGAAAGGCGGTATTGATATGAACATGAAATACAGATTTACAAAGAACGGAAAAGAATATTTTGCAACAGGCGAAAACAGATTTGACGCACAGTTAAAAATTGAACTTGCAACAGGCAAAAAGTTAAGCGGTGGCGAATACGCCGAAATATATAAAAACAAAGTTATAAAAACAGGCATAATTAAGTGAAAGGAATGATTGTTAATGTATGATATAGATTTTGGAAATTTGCCAGACAATGCAAAGATATATGAAAGTTTTGTTGTTTGCGACGATAAATTAAATCGTTATTTTAGAGATAAAAATATCATGATATCAATTAGCGGCGGCGCGGATAGTGATATCATGATAGATTTAACAAGAAAGATCAGAAAAGATAAAATTCACTATGTATTTTTTGATACGGGCATTGAATACGCGGCGACAAAGCAACATTTAAAAATGCTTGAATCAAAGTACGATATTAAAATTGAAATAGAAAATGCAAAAACGCCCGTGCCGCTTGGTTGTAAAAAATATGGCTTGCCGTTTATCTCAAAGCAAGTTAGCGAATACATTGAGCGTTTACAGGCGCACGGCTTTAAATGGGAAAACGAGGACTTTGAAACATTATACAAAAAATACCCAAAGTGTAAGGTTGCTTTGCGTTGGTGGTGTAACAAATGGGGAGAAAAGAGCAAGTTTAATATAAATTATAACAAATACCTCAAAGAATTTATGATAGAGAACCCACCCGAATTTAAAATATCAAATAAATGCTGTAAAGGCGCAAAGAAAGACGTTGCAAAAAAATTTAAAAAGCAAAATGACATAGCTTTGTCAATTGTCGGAGTGAGGAAAGCAGAGGGCGGCGCAAGATCGAGTATACCAAGTTGCTTTACTGACAATACAGATAAATCAGAGTGTAGCGAATACCGCCCGTTATTTTGGTATAAAGATGTTGACCGACAGGAATATGAAAATTTTTTCGATGTTACCCATTCAAAATGTTATACCGAATACGGTATGAAGCGCACAGGCTGTGCGGGTTGTCCGTTTGGTCGAGATTTTGAAAAAGAGTTGCAGATCATCAAAGAACATGAACCGCAGTTGTATAAAGCGGTTAACAACATATTCGGTAAAAGCTATGAATACATGAGAAAATACAAAGAGTTTGTGAAAAGCAAAGAAAGCAATTAAACGAAAAGCGGGTTTAATACCCGCTTTTATTATTCACAAACAGTTTACAATTAAAATTTCCAAAACTATTGACATACTTGTGAAAGTATGCTATAATATAGATACAGTAAGGGAAACGAAACTTACTGTATAAAATCTGAAAGAGGTAATCAAAATGAAAGTACACAGCACAGGAATGAAATTTGAAAATAACGAACATATCAAGGCTGAAAAGAAATTCAGACTTAGCGGCATGATGGCAAGAACCGTTTACGGCGATAGCAAAGAAGAACTGATAAACAAGGTAAAAAGCGGTGATGTATTCGGAGTTGACACACTTCAAGAGTACAAAGGCGGCAAATGGGTAACAATAGGAAAATTTGTTGTAAAGTAAACGAAACAAGGGGCGGCGCAAATGCCGCCCGCGAATCGAAAGGACGGTATAACATGAAAGTTAGATATTTCAAGAAAACAAAAAACGGCGTACTTGACGCAATAGGCAGAGCAGAAACCGAACAATACGCCGCAAAGCTTATAAACGAGGGCTTTGAGGAAATCAGCAAAGAAAGATATATAAAACTGATAGCACAGGATTTATATATATTATATAGGATTGAATGAAAGAGGGTGAAAACAATGGGTAAAACGTCAAGCGCGGTAAAAAACCGCTATAATGCGAAAGCATATGATCGTATACTGTTAGCGATTCCAAAGGGTTTGAAAAATGAATGGAAAGCAAGAGCAGAGGAAAATGGGGAAAGTTTAACGCGGTTTATTATGAACGCGGTTGCAGAGTACACAAAGTAAACAATATCATATTGAAAAGTTTGTGCAATATTCAAGCATGAATTTTCTCAAAACTATTGCAAAATGTAGCAATTTGTGATATAATAATAACATGAAAGGACGGTGCAAACCATGAAAAATAAAAAGGCTGATAAGGTCGAAAAGATAGGCATGATAATATTTTTCGGTTTATGGGCGGTTCAGATGATAACAACGATAATTGTAGCGAAAGGCGGGATATAAACACGTGGAAGTGTGGAAAGATATAAAGGGCTATGAGGGACTTTACGAAAATATCAATATAAGAAAGGATTGTTGTAAATGGGACTAGCAAAAGCAATAGTTATGGGACGCATAACCCACGATTTAGAGGTAAGACAGACCCAAAGCGGCACAGCGGTTTTACAATTCACGGTCGCGGTAGATCGTAACTATTCAAAAGACGGCGGCGAAAAGCAGACCGATTTTATAAACTGTGTAGCGTGGAGAAACGCCGCGGAGTTCATATCTAAGTGGTTTTGCAAAGGTAGAATGATAGCAATTGACGGACGTTTACAAACGCGCACTTATGAAGATAAGAACGGCACGAAGCACTATATAACTGAACTGATTGTCGAAAACGCAAACTTTACGGGCGAGAAATCAGACGGCGGCAATTATCAGAATAACAGCTATAATCAAAACAACGGCTTCAATCAGAATAATGGCGGCGGTTTTGCTAATCAGTATCAGCAGACACCACAGCAGACAAACAACGGATTTAACGGCGACGCGCAGAGCGTGGGTGATCTATCCGAGTTTGAAGATGTATTGAGTGATGATGGTTCAGTTCCGTTTTAAGGGGGTAAACAAGCATGGATAACGAGGGCAAATGCGGCTTATTGCTGACATCATGGGTAATAATAACGGGCGTATGCTTATTTACAGGCGCGTTTGTAGTATGGCTTTTTGCTACACTGATAGCGGGCGTTATTACATACGCGGACGAAATGACAGATAGAGAACGCAAGCGCGGAAATAGATACCGCGCACGTTTCCTACATGAGTTTAAGAGGGAGCAAAAATGACAAAAAAGAAAGCACTTGACGCGGCACACACTCTTAAAAAGTATTGCCGAAGCATATGTTGTAATGACTGCATTTTTAAAGATCGACGCGGATTTTTTGGTTCTTGTTCGCTTGAAAACAGAAAGCCCGTGGGATATCATCTTGAACGACTTGACGAAGAAATATACAACAACGGCGAAAACAAGAGGGGAAAAGATGGACGCGCTAAAGAATGAAATTAGTTACGGCATAATGAAAGACAGTGGCAAAAAGCCGCTTATATGGTTTGACAGTTACGATAAAGCGCTAAAGTTTTCGTTAATGTTACGATATCCAAATACGATAATAAAGCGCGAAATCACATACAAGGTTGAAGCAATAACAGGCTTTTATGTTAATCGAGAGAATGACGAAGATTGAAAGGACGTTTTAAAATGGAAAACACAAACAATAAACCTAGATGTTATTTCGATGAATACGACAATTTATGTGCGGCGCTGATGGTGAAACAGTGCGAGGGTTGCAAGTTTTACAAGAGTACCGCCGAATACGCAAGAGCGCAAGCGGACGCGGAAAGAGTTCTTGACAGTAAGGGACTTAAACCGATAGAATACCGCGATAAATACGGCGTTATGCGTAAGTCAGTAATGAAGAAGTAAGGGGAATATAACATGGAAAGCAAAAAACTTTTACCATGTCCGTTTTGCGGGCGATACGTCACAATAAAGAAGCGGTGTGTTAAAGATTGGCGCGGCGAGATCACAAACAGATTTTACCGCGTGGCGTGCAGTTGTGGCGCGGGTACACATAAGGAATACAAGACGGAAAAGGCGGTTGAAAATGTGTGGAATAGGCGAAAAAGAGGGTGTATAAAATGAACATGACAGAAAAGCAGACCGAAAAAGCACTTGAAATCCTTAATCATTACGGAGATCAGAAACAGCGGCGGCAGTTAGTTGAAGAATGTGCAGAACTTATACAGGCAGTAACAAAGCTAGAGAGGGCGCAAGAAAGCGGCGAAATGCAAAGCATTGTTGAAAAAACGCTTGATTTGGTCGGGGAGTTGGTTGACGTGCGTATAATGTTACAGCAAATCACTATGTCATTGTTTAACGATGTTTCAAAAAATATGATATACGATCAGTTTGAATACAAGCTACAAAGACAGCTTGACAGAATTGAGAAAGAGAAAAAGGCGGCGAAAAATGAAACCAACAGTTAAACCAACGGATTTTAAACCCGTAGACGAAATAGAACAGGCATGGCGGGCGGGATATTTGCAAGGACTAGCAAAGGCAGAGAGCCGAAAGCGGGAGAGATCAAAGCCCGCTGACCCGTTTATCACTGTGAAGATATGCGGCAAATTACCCAGCTTAAACGAATATATCGAAGCTTGCAGACGTAACCCGCATTGCGGCGCAAAGATGAAAGCAAACACAGAAGCGGCGATTATACCACAACTTGCACCGTTATCAAAGATAGAAAAGCCCGTACATATAAGTTTTATATGGCATGAAGCAAACAAAAGGCGTGACAAAGACAACGTCGCGGCGGGCAAAAAGTTTATACTTGATGCACTGCAAAAGGCGGGCAAACTGATAAACGATAACAATGATTATATAGCAGGATTTACAGATCGTTTTGATTATAACGGCAAAGAATACGGTTGCACGCTGATAATCGAGGGGGCGAAAGAATGCGATTAGTTGACGCTGACGCAATATTAAATACATTCTGCGAAAATTGCCCAAATCGAGCATACTGCGAGGATAGAGAACAGAAATGCAGTGCGTATTCTGATACGGAAGAAATTCTCAAAAGCGCGCCAACCATTGAAGCAGAACCGATTAAGTGAAGAAATGAAAGAGGTAAACGAAAATGAAAAATCAAGTTAGTATACTAGGTACAATGTACCACATTGCACAGAGAAACAGCAAGGACGACAAGGAACTTGACGGATTGAGCGGTTATTGTGACCCTCACGCAAAACTAATCGTTATCCGTTCTGACTATGACTTTGAACCAAACATATCAATGATTAAGGGGATACTTAGACATGAGATAGTACACGCTTTTTTCTACGAAAGCGGGCTTTGGGATAGTTCAAACGATGTAACAACGTGGTCAAGAAATGAAGAACTGACAGATTGGATAGCAATACAAGGCTTGAAAATTTACAAGGCATGGGAAGAATCGGGCGCAATATGACGAGGGGGGCAAATAACGAATGAAGCCAACAGAAATAAAAGATAATCTCAACAAAAAGGTGCATTATAACAGCGAAAGCCTACATATTGACGGCGATTTTATTTTGTCGGGCGCGGTATTTCGCAAGGACGAAAAGGGGCGTTATTACTATCAGGCAGAGTTGCAGACCAAAAACGGCGTTATATATACGTCGCTTGATAATATTACAGAAATTGACAGCGAAAGTGTATAAAACGCTATAAAATGACGCTGAAAAATAGGTGAAAAAGACCATTGACAAAAACGTGCAAATGTGATAAACTATATATGTTAACACAAATCGGCGTTATAGTGAAGTAGAGGTCACTGTGACACTAGACCATACAACATTATAACGCTATAAACCTTTGTATTTGGCTATCCTCTACCATGCCGAATACAGAGGTTTTTTATTTACCGAAAGGATTTGAGATCATGGGCGAAAAGAGATTTTATTGGATAAAGTTGAAAACTGACTTTTTCAATCAAGAAACAATTGACTTTTTACTATCGCAAAAGAACGGTTGTGAATATATCGTACTGTATCAAATGTTGTGTTTGCAGACGGCAAACAGTAACGGGCAGTTATCAACAAAAATCGGTGAAATGATAATACCGTACAATGTTGATAAGATCGTGCGCGATACAAAATACTTTGATTTTGATACCGTGACAGTGGCTTTAGAACTGTTTAAAAAGCTTGGTCTTATCTATCAAGATGATAACAATGTTTTGAGCATAGCGGGATATGATAGCATGATAGGCAGTGAAACAAAAGCCGCAGAAAGGCAGAGAATACACAGAAGCAAACAGCAAAAAGCGTTATCAATGTGTGACAATGTCACAGCAATGTCACAGGAAATGTCACAGAAAAATTGTGACATTGTCGCTACAGAGATAGAGAAAGAGATAGAGATAGAGAAAGAGATAGATAAAGAAAATAATAACACTACGTGTTATACGTCAACTAGCGTTGACGAACCGAAAACAAAGCCCGCTGAAATAGTAAAGCTTTTTCATGATATCTGCAAAAGCTATCCGAAAGTTAGGGCAATGTCAGAGAACAGGCGCAAAGCTATTAACGCAAGAATAAGAACACACGGCGTTGATGTGATAAAGGAAGTTTTTGAAAAAGCTGAAAACAGCGATTTTCTCAAAGGACGTAACAACAACAATTGGAGTGCTAACTTTGATTGGCTTATGAAAGACGGAAATTTCTGTAAAGTTCTTGACGGCAATTACGATAACAAGAACGGTCAGCAGAACAATGGATATTCAAAGCCCGCACATCAAGAAGAAAGAAAGCCGCATTTTGAAATTGATCTTGACAATTTACCGTTTTAAGGGGGAGTGATACAAAATGGATATGAACGGTGCTATATATGATGTATTTGCAGAAACAAGCGCAAAGGCGGGCAACATTCACGACGGAAACTACACGTATATCAGTGACGACGGTTTAAGGCGTTGCAAAGTATGTGGGAAAAAGCTAGAAACGATCTTACATTTTAATTCACCCGCGCTGAAACATATGGACGGCATGAAAGTAAACTGCGTTTGTCTATGCGATAAAGAAAAGATAGAAAAAGCACACAAGGAAATGCAGATGCTAGCAAAGCAGAGTGAAGCACCCGTAATTCGTGCAGAGTGCTTTAAATCAAAAGCTATGCAAGATATGATATTTGATAAGGACGACAGCCCGAAAACGAAAACAAGCGCACTTGTAAGGCGATATGTAAACAACTTTGAGAAAATCAAACTAAGTGTTAACGACGACAGGGTGAAAAAGTGGCTTTTTATTTATGGCGGTTTTGGCACGGGTAAAAGTTTTTACGCGGCTTGCATAGCAAATGCGATCATAGACAAAGGCTATACCGCAAAAATGGGGACGGGTGCAGATTTTGAAGCGGAACTATTTGCGGCGCAAGACAAAACAGCGGTATATAAGAAACTGCTTGACTATGATCTGTTAATCCTTGATGATTTTGCAAGCGAGAGAAAAAGCGACTATATGTACGAAGTTTTGTATAATATCATAAATGACCGCTACAATGCAAGGAAACCGATGATATTTACTAGCAATATGACGACCGAGGAAACAATTAACCCAACAGACCCGCGTATTATTCGCATAATGTCAAGGGTTTGGGATATCGGACACCCCGTTGAAATGATAGGGCAGGACAGAAGAAAAGCGGGTACAGCATGGAAATAACGCACAACGAAATATAAGGCACTTTTAAAGCGTTTTAAAATTCAGAGTATAATTTGACTGTGAAGCGTTTAAAACGCCACACAGTGCAAATTTGAGGGCATACAGGGAGAATAAAACACAATAAGCTGATACAGAGAACAAAGCAAGGCAAAACAAAAGCTAATACTGTATAAATTGAAGTAAAAAACGATACAGAATACAGCAATATGCACAAATTGCATAAATGGTATTGACAAACAGGCGAATATGTGATATAATGCGTATAGTGAGAGAAGCACAAAAGCAAAAGATGTTGGCACTTGTTTTTTTCATTCATTGATACTCCTTGAAGATTTGCAGAAAGGCGGGTAGTGGATTTTTTATAATCTTATTACCCGCCTTTTTGTATACAGCACATAATTCCGTTTCGTTCAGCGGGTAGGACAACAGCCTTTGAAGCTGTGAACGTTGGTTCAAATCCAACAGCGGAAACTAACAGACTTTGACACGCTTAACGACAGCATGCCACGTCAAGGCATAACAGCCCGTGATTTTGCCATTTTAGCGGGCAAGCATGATATAAACCTCATTACCGTGGGCGGGTAGTTTTAGTGACTGCCCGCTTAAAACGGTGTAAGGCGCAGTAAATGGCGCGGATATATGGGTTTTGATATGTGGTGATTATATGGACGGTAATATATTAGTTGCGGTTTTATCTGCACTTGGAACATTTTGTGGGAGTTTTGGCGGCTTGAAGCTTACAAGCTATCGCATTGAACAGCTAGAAAAGCGCGTGGAGCGCCATAACAACTTTGCAGAGCGTATCCCGATACTTGAAGAAAAGATAGCGGTTGCAAATCATCGGATAAGCGATCTTGAATCACATCATGAGGATTGAAAAGAAATGAAAAATAAACTATACGGACTGTTAACCGTGAAAAGCATTGTAACATTAGCTTTGACCGCTGTATTTTGCTTTTTATCAATAACGGGCGATATTAGCGGGGATAAGTTCTTGACAGTTTTCACGGTTGTAATATCGTTTTATTTCGGCACGAAATACGAACAGAATAACAGCAAAATTAAAAGGGAGTGAAAAAGCATGATAACAGAGATTAACAACGAAGTAAAAAGCGAGATCATAAAGGCGCACATATACGGGCATAGCATTGAAGAAATTGAAACAGTTATGCAGATAAGCGCAAGCGTGATAAAAGAAGCACTCAACGACACAAAAGCAATCGAGGAAAAGAAAAAGGCTATGCAGGAAAGCGGGTGGATATAATGGCAACGCAAGGGTGTGACTTTTCCCAGTGGCAAGGGTATAATATTGATTTTAACAAAGTCAAGGCGGCAGGAATAAATTTCGTAATTCTCCGTGCGGGCTTTGGTAAGTATATTTCGCAAAAAGACCCAACTTTTGAGGGCAACTACAAAAGAGCAAAAGCGGCGGGTCTGAATGTCGGCGCATACTGGTATAGTTACGCGGGTTCTGACCCTAAAATGTCAAATGCACAGGGCGAAGCAGACGCAAGGCAAGAAGCGGAAGTATTTAAGCAAGCAATAAAGGGTAAGACCTTTGAAATGCCGCTGTATTTCGACCTTGAAGAAAAAACACAGTTTAACAGGGGCGCGGCGTATTGTAGCAGAATAACAGAGATATTTAACGGCGTACTGGAAAAGGCGGGATATTTCGCAGGACTGTATATCAGCAGATCACCTTTACAGCAGTATATAACCGCAAACACGGCAAGCAAGTACACGCTATGGATAGCGGAGTACAACAGCAAGTGTAATTATGGCGGCGGGTTCGATATGTGGCAGAATACAAGCACATTTAGAGTGAACGGTACAAGCGGAAACATTGACCACAACTATTGTTACAGGGATTTCCCGAAGATAATCAAGGATAACGGATTTAATGGTTTTCCGAAGCCCGCCAAAAAGGCAGAGGAAAAGCCAAAGACCGCGGAAAAGAAACCCGATACAAAGAAGCAGGATGCAAAGCCCGCTACAAGCACGGAGTTTATGCGCGGTGATGTAAATGGCGATGGTAAGATAGACGTTTCCGATATTACAGCGATTGCGGCACATATCAAAGGCAAAAAGCCATTGAAAAACAGTTAATTCCGTTTTTATCGAAAAGACGGTATAACGTTCTCGATAACACGTTACTCCGCTACCTTAAAGGTAAATCGACGCAAGAAAAGCGGTGATGCAAGGTAAGTTTAATAAACTCTTGCAAAAGCCCGAAAATATGGGCGCGGTTCTCTTAGTGTAAAAGGCTAAACACGCTATGTTATAGGCATAGAGAATATCGGTTCAAATCCGATAGAGAGCCATAAAAACAATAGTGAAAAACAGTTAATTCCGTTTTTGAAATGGTGGTGAAATTGTGGCAAAGATAGGACGCAAAAACGCATATGAAACAAGCATAAAGCCCCGATTTGACGATATTACAAAGTGGTTGCAGAGTGGCGCGACAGAAAAACAAATAGCGTCAAATCTTAACGTAGCTTATAGCACCTTTAACAAATACAAAGCGGAAGTACAGGAATTTTCGGAACTTTTGAAAAACGGTCGTGAAAAACTGGTTATAGAGTTACGCGGCGCACTGGTAAATCGTGCTATGGGTTTTCATTACTACGAGGAAACGGAAGTAAAGGAACTGGACAAAGAGATCAACACGTTAATTACAACAAAGAAAGAACGTAAGAAGAAATACGCCGCGCCCGATGTAGCGGCATTGAATCTATGTTTGAAGAACTACGATAAAGAGAACTGGAGTAATGACCCACGTGCAGACGACTTCAAACGTGAAGAACTGGAAATGAAAAAGAAAGCACTAGAGGAAAATAATTGGTAACATGAGTACACCAAAGTTACAGGCGTTTTATAAATCGCATAAATGGGAAACGTTTATAGCAAACCTAAGATCAGAGAGAACAAACGCGGACGGTTATATTATATGCGAGAAATGCGGCAAGCCTATACTAAAAGCGTATGACTGCATAGGGCATCATATAACAGAATTGACAGACGATAATGTCGATGATGTAATGATAGCTTTAAATCCCGACAATATACAGCTATTGCATTTCAAATGTCATAACGAAGTGCATGAACGTTTCGGATATAACGGCAGACAAACGCAGAATGTTTTCATCGTATATGGTGCACCATGCGCCGGCAAGCGTACTTTTGTTAGAGAGAACGCAAGCAACAATGATTTGATAATCGATATTGAAAAGATATGGGCGGCGATACGCGCGGACAGATGCACAGGGAATGAAAAGCCCAACAGCATTAAGTCAAGCGTGTTCGCCGTCAGAGATACTTTAATAGACAATGTAAGAGTACGGCGCGGCAGATGGAACAATGCGTATATAATCGGCGGCTATCCTTTACAGGGCGAAAGAGAACGTTTGCAGAACATGGTAGGCGCAGACAAACTTATATTTATTGACACGCCGAAAGAAGTCTGCAAAGCAAGAGCACAAGCGACGGACGAAAGCAAACTGCAATATATCGATGAATGGTTTGAAAGATACAGCCCCCCCGTCGGA
>JBGUUB010000091.1:0-1766 GCA_045133355.1 Acutalibacteraceae bacterium | reverse complement strand
AGCGTAAGCACAAATAGGTTATGAAATCTCCCTTAGCGGCGAATGGTGATTAAACCGGCATGTTCTGCGGTTGCCTTTTATTTTATAAAAGGCGAGCGGAACGCCGTCCCTATATTGTGATTAGCGTGATTTTTCACGCTACCGCGTCCTTTATTCGATATTTTGTATCTGCTCTCTGATTTTCTCGATTTCAGATTTTATATCAACCACCGTGTGAGCGATTTCAATATCCTGTGCCTTTGAGCCTATGGTGTTCGCCTCTCGGTTCATTTCCTGCACGATAAAATCAAGCTTTCTGCCTATCGGCTCATCGGAGTCCAGCAGACTGCAAAACTGCTTTATATGGCTTTTAAGCCTTACTGTTTCCTCGGCTACCGCTACCTTGTCGGCGAATATCGCGGTCTCGGTTAAAAGCCGCTGCTCGTCAACCTGAACATCGCCTATAAGCTCCCTTATTTTCTGTTCCAATTTCTCGCGGTATGCCTTTACGGTTTCGGGTGAACGCTCCTCAACAAAGGCGACCTTTTCCAAAATAAAATCCGTTCTGGATTTGACATCTTTTTTAAGCCGCTCGCCCTCTGCCTCACGCATTGAAATAAAGCTTTGCATCGCTTCTTCGGCGGTTTTAAGCACCGCCGCCGTGACCGTTTCCTCGGGAAGAGCCTGTTTTTTTACCGTGAAAAGCTCGGGATTAGCTACAAGAGATGACATTTTCACATCATTTTTTATACCGTACCGCCGCGACATATCCTTAACAGCCGCAAGATACGCCCCCGCATACGCCGTGTTAAGTTCAACAGAGGCCGCACCCTCGCTGTTGTCCTCAATTATAACCGCCGCCTCTACCTTTCCGCGGGAGATATTCTGCTGACAAAAGCTTTTCAGCTTTTCATCAAGAAACATATACCCCTTAGGCAGTCTTGAGGTGAACTCAAAATACCTGTGGTTGACCGATTTGAATTCGACCGTTATGTTAAGTCCGTTTTCTGAGTACTTTGCTCTGCCGAAACCGGTCATACTTCTTACCATCATTTTCACTTCCAAAAAATATATAGTATTTCATATTATTTTATCAAAAATAACCCCTTAATGTCAACCTTTTAGTGCGTTTGTAACCTTTTTTTAACTATTTTCATCTTGAAATTCAGTATTAACATAATCGGCATTTAAACATATAATATTTGTAAAGGCAATTAACATATTTTCCCGAAAAGCCAAAAAAATTAAAATCCGCTATTGACAAATCCGTATTTTATGTTATAATAATTCTTGCTTGTTTGGGGCATTAGCTCAGTTGGTTAGAGCAACCGGCTCATAACCGGTCGGTCCGCGGTTCGAGTCCGTGATGCCCCACCAAATAAGCATTTAGGGGTATAGCTCAGCTGGTAGAGCATCGGTCTCCAAAACCGAGTGCCGAGGGTTCGATCCCTTCTGCCCCTGCCAAGAATCCCGATTGCGGAAGCAGTCGGGATTCTTACTTATTACCTCTTCACTTTTCACTCGTCCGCGCATTCGGTTTTTTGGCAAGTAATAAGTAATAGTGAATAATGAAAAATGGAGCTGTCGCATTAGGACAACCCCATTTTATTTTGGTTCTATTCCTAATGTTGGGGTTTCAACAGTTTTCGCCTCCCTCTGACGAGGGAGGTGCCGAGGGACGAGGCGGAGGGAGAGAAAAAAGGGACAAAAGCATTAATAAAGCCTTTTTTGACTACCCTCAGTCGCCTATGACTCTTAAAAAGTCTCTCCCTCAGTCTGCGATGCAG
>JBGUUB010000090.1:0-1999 GCA_045133355.1 Acutalibacteraceae bacterium | reverse complement strand
AAATCTTAAATCTCTCGTTTACGGAATCAAATGCCATAAGGACACTGCGGTTCAAGATATGATGGCGGTGAAACGAAAGTTTGAAAAGACGGACGGCGTAATCGCCTATCATGGGTATCAGTCTTTTGCCGAAGGTGAAGTGACACCGGATAAGGCTCACGAAATCGGCAAAGCTCTTGCCAAGGAACTGTGGGGAAATCGGTATCAGGTTCTTATCACAACTCATTTGGATAAGGACTCTCATATCCATAATCATTTTGTAATCAATACCGTTTCGTATCTCGACGGAAAGAAGTTCTTTCGCTCTAACAAAGATTACTACCAAATGAGAGAAGTCAGCGACCGGCTCTGCAAGGAGTACGGTCTTTCTGTTATCAGGAATCCGAAAGCAAAAGGCAAAAGCTATGCCGAGTGGAAAGCGGAATTTGAAGGCAGACCGACTGTGCGAGGAACGATTCGTGAAGCAATCGATATTGCTGTCAGCGGCTCCGGTAGTAGGCTGGAATTTCTTGATGCAATGGATCAGATGGGCTTTATCATCGACCAAAGCGGTAAATATCCGAAAATCAAGCACGTCGGCGGAGAACGTTTTGTGCGTTTCAGTTCGCTCGGTCCCGGTTATTCCCCCGAAGAAATCATCGAACGCATACGGTATAACGATTATCCCGAGTTCCCCGAAGTTCCGCCGCAGGAGTCTCCGCAACAGATTTTTGAAGGACAGGATCGACCGGTTGCGTCTATGAATTACACGGCGGTTTACCATTGCTTTGTTACGGCTCTGAGAATCACGACAGAAAGACCGCAGACGAATAAAAAGATGTGCTTTCTTGTTCGTGAGGATCAGGGCAAAATGCGAAGCTATTCCGACCAGCTTTTGATGCTTACCGAGCATAAAATTGAAAACCGCGAACAGTTGCTCAGCTTTCGTGCGGAAGCGACGGCACAAATCCCGGAAGTAATAAAACTCAGGCAGGATATGAGAAATGCCTTAAAGCGGGCTATTCGTGCCGGCGACGAAGCCATGATAAGCAAGACAAAGTACAACATTGACATTTACACAAGGCAGCTCAAAAAGCTACGCCGTGAGATAGGCGCTTGCGACGGAGTTTTAGAGCGCATGGACTCGGTACGGGAAAAGCTGACCCGTATCGAAAGTGAAAAATTCAGAGGAAAGGATAGGTTGAAGAATGAACACATCAGCAGAAGCGGCAGATCAAGTAGTGAGAATGTCACTTAACGGAGCCGAAGCCGCGTTAAAAATTACAGGCTCCGGAGCAAAAGAAGTTGCAAAGCTACTTTTCAAAGCCCTAAAGGATTTGTCTAAGCAATCCAAGAAAACCAAAGGTCAGATGCGGCTTTCCAACCTTGTGAAGTCCGGCAAGAAGCTGGACATTTATCAGGTGTCGGATGCAAACCTGAAACGGTTCTGCGAGCAGGCAAAGAAATACGGTATGCTCTATACTGTGCTTAAGGACAGAAATAAAAACGACGGTATTACGGAGGTAATGGTAAAAGCGGAGGACAAAGCAAAGGTTGACCGCATTTTTGAAAAGTTAGGTCTTGTCCCCGAAAATGTTGCCGATGTATATCCTGAAAAAGTACAAGAGAAGGACGCTCCCGAGCGTGCTTCAAAAGAAAAAAGCGAAGCGGATAAGTTTCTCGATGAGGTTATGGCAAAACCCAACCCCACAAAGGAGGAACCGCATACCGTAAACCCCACAGAGGCACGGACTGCGAAACCAAGTCAGTCCGTGCCTTCTTCAAAGAACAGTCCAGATTCAAAGGACCGTTCGGCGGATGAACGCACATTAGCGGAACGCCGTCCGTCTGTGCGGAAGGAACTAAAAGAAATCCGCGAGGAAATGGACAGAGAGAAAAAAACGAAAGGCAAATCCAAAAACAGCCCGAACAAAACCGCAGAGCACAAAGCTCCGCCAAAAAAGAAAAAATCTAAGGAGAGATGATGTATGAATAATTATGATGATCTTTTTACCGCAAA
>JBGUUB010000089.1:0-2848 GCA_045133355.1 Acutalibacteraceae bacterium | reverse complement strand
GGCAATACCGCATAATTCAGGTGTGCGGTGTTGCCTAAGCATTACAAGACTGTAAATTGACAAACACGCGCTTTGGTGGTAATGTAAACTTATATTATAATACGAGGAGTATGCCATATGATTACTGCTATGCTTTTCGCGGGCGGCAGCGGCGTTAGAATGCAGTCCTCAGACCTGCCAAAACAGTTTTTGGAGGTGGGGGGAAAGCCAATAATTATACACACAGCCGAGCATTTTGCGAGTCACCCATGGGTTGACGGCATTGTGATTGCCTGCAAGGAGGATTGGATCGATTACCTGATAAAGCTGATTGAGCAGTTCAGGGTTCGAAAGGTTAAAGCGGTTGTCCCCGGCGGCAAAACCGGGTTTGACTCAATCCATAACGGCGTTATGGCTACTGCCGAGTTTTCAAAGGAACCGGACGATATAATTTTGATTTGCGACGGCGTGCGCCCGATGCTTTCCCGGGAGCTTATTACAAATTGTATCGAGCACACAAAAAAGTACAGCTCGGCTGTTCCCGTCACTCCGAGCATCGACTCGCTTCTTTACAGTACTGACGGCGAAACCTGTCAAAAAAGTTATGACCGCGGCACTATGTACATTACCCAGGCTCCTCAGGGATACACAATGGAAAAAATTCTATGGGCTCATAACGAGGCGTATAAGCGCGGAATCTTAAACCCGGTTTCATCGAGCGAGCTTTTAATCGAATTGGGCGAAAAGGTTCATATATTCAGGGGGGAAAGGTTTAACATCAAGGTCACGACTCCCGAGGACTTAATTACACTGCGGTCGCAGTTTTATTACGAAAGCTTTAAAAAATTCGCGAAAGAAGAATTAAAGTATGGAATATAAAGTTAAGGATAACACTAAGCAAAGCGTTTATTCCGATTTGCTTGAAATCGCGTCCTCAAATCCCGGCTGGGAAAAGCTGAAAAACGCCACGGTGCTTGTTACGGGCGCGGGAGGCTTTATCGGCTTTTATCTTTGCGCTTCGCTTTTGCTCAGAAACGATTTGAATAACGATAATATAAAGGTGATCGCGCTTGTCCGCAACGAAGAAAAGGCGAAGAAAAAATACGGCGGCTTGCTTGACCGCGCCGATATTTCGCTTTGCGTTCAGGATGTTTCGGAAAAAATATCGGTTGAGCCCGCGGATTATGTAGTTCACGCGGCAAGTCAGGCAAGTAATATTCAGTTTGAAACAGACCCGGTCGGAACAATTAACGCAAACCTTTTGGGTACCGCGAGTGTGCTCGATTACGCGAGGGAATGCAAAAGCAAAGCGGTTTTGATTGTTTCAAGCTTAAAGGTTTACGGAACAATTTACGGTTCCCAAAAGAAAATCAGGGAAGAGGACAGCGGTTATATAGATATAACCTCATACAAAAACTGCTACGCAATGGGTAAGCGCGCTTCCGAAACGCTTGCCGCAAGCTACAGCAGAGAATACGGTATGAATATAAAAATTGCGCGGCCTTCATATATTTACGGCGCGGCTTCTCTTGATGACGACAGAGTTTGGGCGCAGTTTATCGCGAATGTAGTCAGAAGGCAAAATATATTGCTTAAATCAAACGGAGCGGCAAACCGTTCGTTTTGTTATGTTACCGACACCGTAACCGCGCTCCTGTATATTTTGCTTTCGGGAGAAAGCGTTACGCCGTACAATATTTCAAACGAAAAATCAGACACTACCATAAGAGGCTTTGCTCAAACGGCGTGCAGGGCGTTTCCCGAAAGGAACATAAGCCTGAGCTTTGCTAATCCTGAGGATGAAAGGGAGCCGGAGCCTCTTTTAACACCTCTTACACCGGTGCCCGAGATTCTTGATAACACGAGGCTTCGCGCGATCGGATGGACGCCTAAGGTTGACCTTGCGGAGGGAATCCGCAGAGCTGTTGCTGTTCTTGAGGAATAATTTTGACTAATAACTATAAATCTTTGGTGCTTTTGACAACACACAATAACTTGCGTTATATTGACAAATAAGCAGAAAATATGGTATTATTAATAAAATACGGTTAAAAAATCTATTGATAAAATCACGGCACTCCGCCTAAAATTACGGGCGGATTTCACTGGGAAAAGATACGGAGGTTTATTATGAATACCGCGATTATACTTGCAGGCGGAGTAGGAAGCAGAATGGGCGTTGACCGTCCCAAGCAGTTTTTGATGGTTCAGGACAAGCCGATAATCTCCTATTGCTTTGATATATTTCAAAAGCACGGCAAAATTGACAATATCGTTGTTGTGGTAAGCGAACAGTGGCAGGGCTTTGTTGAGGAGTACGCCGCAAAGTACGGCGTGGACAAAATCCGAGGCTACGCTCCGGCTGGAAAAACAAGACAGCACTCAATTTATAACGGACTTAAATGTATTGCCGAAAACGCCGCGGATACGGACATTGTTATTGTGCACGACGCCGCGCGTCCTCTTGTATCCGACCAAATTATCGACGACTGTATTCAGGGCGCGACCGATTATGACGGCGCAATGCCTGTAATCACCGTAAAGGACACGGTTTATCAGAGCGCGGACGGTTCAAAAATTGACCGCCTGCTTAAAAGAAGCGAGCTTTTTGCCGGACAGGCTCCGGAAAGCTTTAAGTTTAAAAAGTACTATCAGATACATAACGAGGTTACCGATGAAGAAATCGGCGCTACCGCAGGCAGCAGCGAAATCGCTTACCGCCACGGAATGGAAATCCGTATGGTTAAAGGCAGCGAAAGAAACCTTAAAATTACAACAATCGAGGATTTGGAAACCTTTGAAACGATTTTGAAAGGGGATTTATAATAATGGACACGATGAAGGCAAGAGTTTTAAGAGCGGTAGGCAA
>JBGUUB010000088.1:0-37776 GCA_045133355.1 Acutalibacteraceae bacterium | reverse complement strand
TCTCATTTGGCTCCCTCTGACGAGGGAGCTGGCGAGCGTAGCGAGACTGAGGGAGAGAAAAAGTTGCATTTTCTTGTAGCTTTACACCTTCTCTCCCTCCGTCACGGCAAAGCCGTGCCACCTCCCTCGTCAGAGGGAGGCGAGAATTGTTGAAACCCCAACATTAGGAATAGAACCAGATAAAAAATGACCGCGCATTAAGCGCGGCCATCATAATTATCACCATTTCTTTGCGAGATACAAAATGCGATGTAAAATCACCAAAACGGTGGTTATTATATCGTATCTTTTTCGGTTGCCTTTGGCAACAAAAGCGAGAAACAGGCGTCTTTATATTTTCAGCGTGATTTTTCACGCTATCGCTTATTTTAGTTACAGATTGTGATTTCGGTGTCCTTATCAAAGAGGTGAATCTTTGCAGTTTCAAGAGCGATTTTGATTTTATCTCCGGGACGGGCGGTGTTGGTCGGGCTAACGCGTGCATTAATTGCCTGACCCTCACAATTCATATAGAGGTAAGTCTCAGCACCCATAAGCTCAGTAACTTCAACATTTGCCTCAATAATGCCATCCTTATTCTGCTCGAGAAGTTCTTCCTCGTTGTGTACATTTTCAGGACGGATACCCATAATAACTTCCTTGCCGACATAAGCTTCAAGGCAGTTATCGGTATTCTTAGAAGCAGGAAGCTTAATCTTGTACTTAACACCTGCGCGAGTCTTGGTGTCCTCAGAGCCGAACTCTACCAAGTAATCCTCGCCCTCTTTAAGGAGCTTACACTCGATGAAGTTCATCTGCGGAGAACCGATAAATCCGGCAACAAAGAGGTTGCAGGGACGGAGATAAAGGTTATTAGGTGTATCAACCTGCTGAATAAGACCGCTCTTCATAACAACGATACGGGTACCCATTGTCATAGCTTCGGTCTGGTCGTGGGTAACATAAATAAAGGTTGTGCCGAGACGCTGATGAAGCTTGGAAATCTCGGTACGCATCTGTGCACGGAGCTTTGCATCCAAGTTGGAGAGCGGCTCGTCAAGTAAGAATACCTTAGGCTCACGCACGATAGCACGACCTAATGCAACACGCTGACGCTGACCGCCCGACAAAGCCTTAGGCTTACGCTCTAACAAATGCTCAATATCAAGAATACGCGCAGCCTCTTCAACACGACGCTTAATCTCATCCTTCGGAGTTTTACGAAGCTTAAGACCGAAAGCCATATTGTCAAAAACTGTCATATGCGGATAAAGTGCATAGTTTTGGAAAACCATTGCGATATCGCGGTCTTTCGGAGCAACATCATTTACAAGCTTATCGCCGATATAAATTTCACCGTCGGAAATTTCCTCAAGTCCCGCAACCATTCTGAGTGTTGTAGATTTACCGCAGCCCGAAGGACCTACGAGAATAATAAATTCCTTATCCTTGATTTCAAGGTTGAAATCCGTAACAGCGGTAACTCCGCCCGGATACCTTTTGTAAACATTACGCAAAGACAAACTTGCCATTGATGAAGCCTCCTGAAAACTTTAACATTTTATATAAGTAATTATAACAAATTGTTTTTTAAATTGCTATACAAAATATGTCCAATATTAAAAGTAATATTTTGTTTAATATGCGTTATTTTGGTTGGCGATTATCGGTCTTACTATCATTATTGGAAAATATAGCAATAAGCTCATTTTTTGACACCTCGGCACATTCGCCTTCATTTAAAAAGTCAGGCAGAGCATAACCGCCTATCGCCTTGCGTTCAAGCGCGTTTACGCCAAGCCCCGCAACGCCTAACATTCGCTTTATCTGGTGGTACTTTCCCTCGCAAATTTTGATTTCCGCAGTTCTGGTGTCAAGCTTTTTGAAATAAGCCCTGCGGCAAACAGTACCGTCCGCAAGGGTTATTTCTCTCGAAAAAATATCAAGCGTTTGTTCGGTGATATCCCCGTCAAGTTCTGCAATATAAGTTTTAAATATATTTTTCTGCGGTGAAAGCACCCTGTGGGCAAAATCACCGTCATCAGTAATTATAAGCAATCCCGTAGTGTCCTTATCGAGTCTGCCGACGGGAAAAAGCCCCCTTCTCTGTAATTTTTCCGGCACAAGGTCAACAACCGTTTCCCGTGACTTATCTGCCGACGCAGAAAGTACCCCCGCAGGCTTATTCATAACAATGTATATATACTGCTTATAACAAACAGCCTGTCCGTTATATAATACATAGTCCCTTTCGGGGTCAACAGAAAATTCGGGATTTTTTACCGTCTCGCTGTTTACGGCTGCCTGTCCCCTGCGGATACCGATACGGGCATCCTTTCTTGAAATATTCAGTTGTGAAGCGATAAGCTTATCAAGTCTTGTGTTAGGCATTTTACTTCCTTTCCAAAGCCTTCATTTCCCCGTCTATTCTGACAGACGAAATGTCACCGCCTATAATATTATTATCAGAGATGATAAGATTTATAACCGTATCCTCGCTATCCGACAGTCGGTATGTATAAACCACCGCCTTATTGCCCCTATAGCGTGATAAATCAAAGCCCGCGGTTTGCTGAAGACGGTTGTATTCATTATATACATCCGAGAATTTTTCAGGAATAACTATTTCCTTTACCGAAATTGCCGTTTCGTCAACCGTATAGCCAAGCCCTGACAGATACTCAACCCTAAGTGCATTTGTAGAGCCTGAGGTTCCGCCCGCCTTAATGGTAAAAAGCTGTCCTATGATTATAAGCGAAATTATTAGTGCGGCAAAGATAATACAAAGTGATTTTTTTGATAATGTAATAAAAAGCTTCATTGTTATCTACCTCATACAAATGATATGAGGCAAAAGCTGTATTTATTCTATAATGCAGACCGCATGTGCGGAAATTCCGCTTAAATTTCCCGTAAAACCGAGACCCTCCTCGGTAGTCGCCTTCACATTAACACAATCAGCGGGAATATTACAGTCAAGTGCGATATTTTCACGCATATTTTCTATAAACGGGGCAAGCTTCGGCTTTTGGGCAATAACCGTAGCATCTATATTAACAATTTTATATCCCTTTTTGCCGAGTAATTCTACGGTTTTTCTGAGCAGTATTCTGCTGTCAATATTGTGAAACTCCTCGGCACTGTCGGGAAAATGCTTGCCGATATCGCCAAGAGCCGCCGCACCTAAAAGCGCATCACATACGGCGTGCAACAAAACATCCGCGTCGGAATGACCTAAAAGCCCTAATTCAAAGGGAATTTTCACTCCGCCCAATACAAGCGCTCTTTCCTCAACCAATCTGTGAACATCATAGCCGTGACCTATTCTCATTCTTCTGCCTCCCCTCTCAGGCTGACGAGAGTCAGCCTAACAAATACTCCGCCAGCCTCAAATCCTCGGGCGTGGTGATTTTAATATTTCGATAACTGCCTTTTACTGTATACACAGGGAAGCCCGCCGCTTCCATAACCGACATATCATCGGTGAATTTTGAAACATCTCCTATTTTTTCGATTGCCGCACGGTAGTCAGCAACCCTCACGCCCTGAGGAGTCTGCACCGCGGCAAGCGTAGAACGGTCGGGGGTAGACAAAACCTTGCCGTCCCTATCCAGCACTTTAATTGTATCCTTAACAGGTACGGCACAGGTTACAGCAGAGTGATCCTTAAGCGCATCGGCAACTGCACGGATAACAGTATTATCCGCAAACGGACGCGCGCCGTCATGAATAAGCACCGCCTCGGTATTTTTATCAAGTCGGCTGAAGCCGTTTAAAACCGATTCCTGTCTGGTTACTCCGCCGCAGACAATATCGGTAAGCTTATCTATACCGTATTTTTCCGCCAGCATCTGCATACTGAAAACATCCTCAGGTCTTACAATAAGTATGATAGAGGAAATAACATCCGAACGCTCAAAGGTCATAAGCGTTCTTGCAAGCACGGGTACACCGCTGAGCAAGGCGGTCTGCTTATTTATCCCCTCCATACGGCTTGATGCACCCGCCGCCGCAATTATTACGGGTATTCCCGATTCTTCATTATCGCATACAGCGTATTCAAGCTTTAATTCAGTAAGTGCCATACTTTTCCCCTGCCGTAAAATTTAATTAAAAAAGCCGCGCCCGCCCCGCAAAGGAACGAAACGCGGCAATTCTTCGGAAAATTATTCCTTGTCACCGTCATCGCAATCGTCACAGCAATCGTCACAATCGCAATCGCAATCAAAATCGAACTCCAGCTCTGTGCCGCAGTTCGGGCAAACCATACCCTCTTCTTCGAGCATATCCTCGTCAAGATAAATTGTATCGTGGCAAGCAGGACACTCGATTTCGTAAACCTCATCGTCGCAGTCGCAACAATCGTCACAGTCACAGCAGTCGTCCTCATCGTCACCGTAGATTATATCCTCAACGGTGGAGAGGTCCTCATCAACGGCATCTATCTGCTCCATAAGCTCGTCACAGCCGTCCTCGATTTCGCAGATTTCATCGGTGATATCACCTAAAAGGTCGATAACTGCAGCAAGAATCTTGCCCTCTTTTGTGGTTTCATCAAGGCTTAAGCCCTCTGCAAGACCTTTAATGTAAGCAATTTTTTCACAAATATCCATTAAAGTATACCTCCAAAAATATTAAGCGCGCTCCATATACTCGCCTGTGCGGGTATCAATTCTAATCATTTCGCCCTCGTCAATGAAAAGCGGAACACGGATTTCCGCACCTGTTTCAAGTGTAGCAGGTTTTGTAGCGTTAGTAGCTGTATCACCCTTAAATCCGGGGTCGGTCTGAGTTACCTGAAGCTCTACAAATGTAGGAGGCTCAACACCGAAAACCTTGCCCTTGTAGGACAAAATCTTGCAAACCATATTTTCCTTAACGAACTTGAAGTTGTCGCCTAATTCGCTGCCGTTAATCGGAACAAGCTCATAGGTTTCCTGATCCATAAAATAATAAAGGTCGCCGTCTGAATAGGAATACTCCATATCCTTACGCTCAACATAAGCGGTCGGGAACTTTGCGGTCGGGTTATAGCTCTTTTCAACAACCGATCCTGTTATAACATTTTTAACCTTTGTTCTGACAAAGGCTGCTCCCTTTCCCGGTTTTACATGCTGAAATTCAACAACCTGAAGAACATTCCCGTCCTCCTCAAAGGTCACTCCGTTTCTGAAATCGCCGGCACTAATCATAAATTTCTATTCCTCCAAATGGTTTTACTCTAATGAAATTATACGGCTTAAACGGAGATTTGTCAAGTTTTTGTATTGTTATATGTGAAGGTTTTTACTTTTTTCGATTTTTTTCGGTTGGATTATCGCGGTCGGTTTTAATTATTTCCTTATTAAACCCCTGTGCAATAGCGGGATACATATTTTCGGTATCCGAGGTCGCCTGAATTTCGTAGGTGCCGTAACGGTTAACCATCTCAAAGGCGGTTTCGGGCATTCCGCCGAAGGGCTCCGACGAAATATCATCAACAGGAAGTCGCTTTTTTTCCTTTTTTTCAAACATATTTTCACCCCTTTTACAGTATGCCCGAAAAAATGCGCCTAACCGTTTGACATAAATAATTATATGTGATATACTAATAAGAACGATTTTAAGGACATATCGGAGGAATAATAATGCTGGATATTAAATTTATTTGCGAAAATCCCGAACTTGTTAAAGAAAATATTAAGAAAAAATTTAAGGATAACAAGCTTCCGCTTGTAGACGAGGTTATTTCCCTTTACACCGAAAAATGCAATGCCAACAACCGCGCCAACGAGCTTCGTGCCAACCGTAATAAAGTAAGCAAACAGATAGGTATGCTTATGGGACAGGGCAAGCGCGAGGAAGCCGAAGAAATGAAAAAGCTTGTAAATGAACAGGCTGAGGAATTAAAGGCACTTGAAGAAAAAGAGGACGAGCTTTCCAAAAAAGTGCTTGAAATTCAAATGAAGATACCGAACATTGTAGATGAAAGTGTTCCCGTAGGCAAGGACGACAGCGAAAATGTTGAAGTCAAACAGTACGGCGAGCAGACCCATCCCGATTTTGAAATTCCCTATCATACCGATATTATGCAGTTGTTTGACGGTATTGATAAGGACGCCGCGGGCAGAGTCGCGGGCGAAGGCTTCTACTATCTTATGGGGGACATTGCCCGTCTTCACTCGGCAGTACTTGCCTATGCGCGCGATTTTATGATAGACAAGGGTTTCACCTACTGCATACCGCCCTATATGATAAGAAGCAAGGTTGTAACGGGCGTTATGAGCTTTGAGGAAATGGACGCGATGATGTACAAGATAGAGGGCGAGGATCTCTATCTTATCGGTACTTCCGAGCACTCTATGATAGGTAAGTTTATAGACACAATCACCCCCGAGGAAAAGCTGCCGCTTACCCTTACAAGCTATTCCCCCTGCTTCCGCAAGGAAAAGGGCGCGCACGGCATTGAGGAGCGCGGAATTTACAGAATTCACCAGTTCGAAAAGCAGGAAATGATAGTTATCTGCAGACCTGAAGAAAGTATGGAATGGTTCAACAAGATGTGGAGCTATTCAGTCGAGCTTTTCCGCAGTATGGACATTCCTGTACGCACACTTGAGTGCTGCACAGGCGACCTTGCGGACTTGAAGGTTAAGTCATATGATGTTGAGGCGTGGAGTCCCAAACAGCAGAAGTACTTTGAGGTTTGCTCCTGCTCTAATTTAGGCGACGCACAGGCAAGAAGACTCGGCATTAAGGTAAAAGGCGCAGACGGCAAAAAATACCTTGCCCACACACTTAACAACACGGTTGTAGCCCCTCCGAGAATGCTTATTGCATTCCTTGAAAACAATCTTCGTTTTGACGGCGAGCATTACAGCGTTGTAATTCCCAAAGCTCTTCAGCCTTATATGGGCGGCAAAACGGAAATCACCGAAAAGCGCTGAAAAATAAATTTGCGGATATAAAACAATAAAAGACGGTAGGGATTTGATGGAAAGCCAAGGAATTAAAGGACATATTTCTGCTCTGTTCTCAAAGCTTAAGGGGCTTTGGGCAGGGCATAAAATAATTATTTGTACTGTTGCGGCGGCAACAGTACTTTGTATTGTGGCATCGGTCGGATCGGTTGTCGCTCTTCAAAAAAAGCCTGAAGCTGCTTCTCAAACCGAAAGCACTTCCTCGGTAAGCGCAGTTGTCGAAAGTGTTTACGATGTCTCTGAAGTAAGCGAGCCTACAGAGACATCAAGCGAAGAATCGGTTTCAAGCGCAATATCGGAAAGCAGTAAGCCCGCATCTTCGACACCTAAAAAAAACGAATCTAAAAAAGAACAAACCGTAAGTGTTTCTAAACCAACAAGTACGGGGGATTATAAGTACAACTCAAACAACAATATTGAAGATAATGTATTTTTAGATGCGCTAATTTACACCGGCTACAATATCGAAAAGCATCGGGCAGACGGAAGAATGTGGCAATATATTCTTGCGGCGAATAAAAGAGGGCTTGGCTACCTTTCAAAAATCTCTTATGCCGGCGGTTCAAGCGGCTATGAAACCTCGGGCGGCAAACCGGATATAAAGTATTTTGAAAAGCACGGGCTTGTATGCGCATCATATGTTACATATGTTTACTTCAATTATCTTCCCAATGTTGCAGGGATAGACACCTCCTCGTTACCTAAGCCCACGCGTTCCACCTCTGCCAACGATTGGTATTTAGCCGCAAAGCAATGGCTAAACAAGGGATATTCAAGAAAAATTCCCTTTACCGCCTCTAAAACCTCGGCGGGATTCATAAACTTTAAGCCGTCTGAAAGTATACCCATCGGCTCAATAATTGTGTGCTGCGATGCAAGAAATAAGAACGATTACGGAACTCATGTTTCAATTTATGCGGGATACAAAAACAATTACAACTGGATTTTCCATGTAGGCAACAAAAACGGCCCTGAATTTTGTGCTATTGAACGCTTGCATTTCGGTCCGGACCCGCAATGGCCGCTTGCGGTAATTACTCCTCCCTCAAACATAAGAATGTCGGCTATGCTTGAGGTCTCGGTCACGGATGAAAACGGAAAACCTGTTTCGGGAGCATCGGTTTCTCTCAAAAACAGCAAATCGGGGGCGAAAATTGATTTAGGCACTTCTAACGGCAATGTACTTACTAATGAAGGTCTCTCTTACGGCGACTACACTCTAAGCTTTACCGTCCCCGCAGGCTACACCGCAGACAGCACCGAAAAATCCATAACTCTTACGACCGCAAACAACAGTAAGAACACGGTAAATATAAAGCTTGCGGCAATTCCTGCTGCTCCGGCTCCGGTCGAAAGTTCATCGACTCCGAGCGACAGCACTATCAGCGAAAGCTCTTCGTTTGATACAGCGGACGAAAGCAGTTCATCGGAAGAAAGCCAATCAATCGATTGTTCTTCCGATTTAACATTACAAGCCGAATAAGTAAATCAAATTCAAGAAAAGGTTTCCTACACAGGAAGCCTTTTTTATCGCTGTAATATCGGCACCCTCCCCTTTCACACTCCGCAAAATCATGACATATTATATAGTGTTGAAATTATTTTGATTAATTTATGGAAAGACAGGCAAAAATATAATTAGCCTGACGGACAAATAATTTCCGTCACCCATAATTACAAGCGGAGTGTGAAACAGGAATGAATATCAAGCGAGGAGAAATTTACTATGCCGATTTAAGTCCGGTGGTAGGCTCTGAGCAGGGCGGCATTAGACCCGTACTTATAGTCCAGAACGATGTAGGCAATAAATACAGCCCCACCGTTATAGCCGCCGCGATAACCAGCCAGCGCGACAAAACAAATCTTCCTACGCATATTTCGGTTAACGCCGATGGGTGCGGTCTTGCAAAGGATTCTATTGTACTGCTTGAGCAGGTACGCACCATAGACAAGCAGAGACTAAAGGAAAAAATGGGCTGTCTCGATACAAGCTCTATGGGGCTTGTAGACAAGGCGCTCTCGGTAAGCTTCGGTCTCGGCGGTACAGTAGGCTGACAAATCAATAAAACGAAAAAGAGCTGCCCCGTAGGCGGCTCTTTGTTATATAATACAGTAGCAGATAAATACGCTACTGCCTTATCCTTTGCAAAGCGTTTTTTTCAAGTCTTGATACCTGTGCCTGAGATATACCTATTTCCTCGGATACCTCCATCTGGGTTTTGCCCTGCATAAAGCGCAGGGACAAAATATGCTTTTCCCGCTCGCTTAAATTTTTTATTGCCTCTTTCAAAGCAATCTCATCAAGCCAGTTGCGGTCATCATTATTGTCCCCCACCTGGTCTAATACATATATCGTGTCGCCGCCGTCGGAGTAAACGGGGTCATAAAGCGAAATAGGACTTACAATGCTCTCAAGGGCTATAACTACATCTTCAACGGGAATTTCCAGCTCCTTTGCGATTTCCTGCACCGTAGGCTCTTTTTGGTTTTTGCTTGTAAGGCGTTCCTTTACCTGCATTGCCTTGTACGCTGTGTCCTTGATTGAACGGCTGACCCGTACCGAATTATTATCTCTTAAATACCGCCTTATTTCTCCTATTATCATCGGAACGGTTATAGAACGGCGAAAATAGAATATACATAGAGGATGAACTTTTATCCATCCTCTTAATGCCTTATTTAATTATACTTTTTATTTGGCTTTAGGTCAACAGGTAATAACTGTAATTATATAAGATTGCTCGGTATAAGACAGTTATCTGCATCAATAGGTATCGGCTCCTCGCACATACAAATGATACCGCCCTTTCCGCGGTTAAGCTGTGCTTTATCAAGAACCTCGTATTTCTTAACCTCGCGGTTATTGGGGTTGGCGGATTTCTTTATTTCTAACGGATGAATAATATCGTTTTCCTCAACAAAAAGGTCGATTTCCTTTGCATTAGAATCACGGTAATAGGTGATATTCGCCTTTGATTTTGAATAGGCAAAGTTTTTTACCAATTCCATTACCACATAATTTTCGTAAAAATGACCGCTGACCGCACCGTTCATAAGGGTTGCGGGAGTGAGCCACATAGAAAGGTATGCACAAAGCCCCGTATCACAAAAATACAATTTCGGCGTTTTGGTAAGCCGTTTCAGCGCATTGTTGGAATAGGGCTGCAAAAGATATATAATACCCAATCCCTGCAATACGGCAACCCATTCCTTTGCGGTGGGTTGAGATATATCTGCCGCCTCCGCCAGATTGGAATAATTCACCTGCTCGGAGGTTAATGCCGCACAGGCGTTTAAAAATTTTCTAAACCGTACATAATCGGTAATGTTGGCTTCCTCTGCAATATCTCTCATAAGATATGTTTCAATATACGAATTGTAATACTCAAAGCGAAGCTCATCGTCTGCACCGACTGTTTGCGGCATACCGCCCTCCCATATATGCTGAAAAACAGTTTGGATGTCATTTTTCGGCATTTGCTGTTGGCGAGCTTTGAGCGCATCAAGTGAAAAATCGAGTTCGGTATCAAAGGATATTCCGCTTTTTTCCCTCTGAGAGAGACTATACAGTTCAAGAATACCGAGACGGCCGGCAAGGGTTTCTCTGATTTTCTTCATCATCTTATACTGTTGTGAGCCGGTAAGCCAAAACAAGCCCTTTTCATCACTCTCATCACACATTATCTTAATCTGTTCAAAGAGCTCGGGTGCTTTCTGTACCTCATCAATTAAAATAGGCGGTTTATAGGTTTGAAAGAATAATACAGGATCTCTTTGTGCAAGTTCTCTCGCCAAGGCGTTATCGAGGGTCACATAGGTTCTTCCCGTACCCTCTGCCAAATGCTTCATCATTGTGGTTTTCCCAACCTGTCTTGCCCCGGTAACAAGCACCGCCTTAAAAAAACCACTCATTTTAATAAATTTTCTTTCTAATTCTCTTTTAATATATGCCACGGCAAACACCTCGTTTTTAGGATAATCTAAACTATACTTTATATTATCATAATTATTATGCACTGTCAATCATACTTTTATAAATTATAAAAACTCTTTTCAAGGTTATTATGAATTAATTGCACCTTTTAGGGCGTTTTGCAGTCAATTAATTGCACCTTTGGCGATTTTCTAACAAAAGGAACAACAATAAAACACAGTATATAATACCAAATCACGATTTAGTAAATCGTGATTTGAGTAAAATTATGCTTTTGTTAAATCCTCCAAAAGAAACTCCTGCAGGTTAAAGTGTACCGTAATAATCGGACTGCCATTCGCACCGCTTATTACAACCTTATCAATCAGATGGTTGCAAATGTTCTTTTTGTCTTCCATACTCATACCTTGCCAGGACTTTTGCAGGTCACGGAGCATTTCTCTTGAACGCTCAACCCTAAGCGTGATAGAGGATTTTTTATTTTCCTCCTCTAATGTCTGTTGTAGCCGCTCAATCTCTTTTTCACGGTCGGTAATTACCTCAAGCAGTTGTTCGGTTCCCTTTTCAGCATAGACATTGTATAGCCGCTTAATTTCTTCCTGCTTACGGCGAATTTTCAGTTTAAGATTATCCAATATCTCATACTGCGAAACCGTCTTTTTCACCTTGTTGTCGTTGAGATATGCCATACGGAAAAGCTCCTCTACAACGGCGTCCTCTACGTCCTCGGCAAAATACTTTTGATTTTGACAGTCGGGGTCCTTTATAAGATATTTTTTGGTTGTCTGCTGGGAGTAGCAAACAATTTTTACATTCTTGCCCCATTTTTGATAACGCATTTTTGCGCCGCAGTCACCGCACACCAAAAGACCGCTTAAAAGATACTGGGAATGACCGAAGGACACACTTCGCCGCTGCATCTCCTCTTGTGCTTCATAGAAGATTTTTTCACTGATAAGGGGTTCGTGATTTCCTGCGTATTCTTTACCCTTGAAGGTGAGATAGCCGAGGGAGGTTCGGCGCTTTAAAATCTGCACTACAATGCGTTCACCTTTGAAGCCTAATAAATCCGCAATTTTCGCGGGTGGCATTTTTTCCTCAACATATAACCGAAAAATTTCCTGCACCTTTTCCTTTTCCTCGGGCACTACATCATAGTTGCCCGTTTCACGGTTATACCTATAGCCGTAGGGCTGATTGCCGCCGCCCATCGGCTTGCCCGACTTAATGCGTTCTTCCCGTCCCCGTTGCATTTTAAACACAATTTGATCACGGTCATATTCCGCAAGACCGGCAAATAAAACGAGCATAAGCTTTGAAGTGGGATTGTTGCGGTCAACACTTACAAACGGCTCGCCTATGCTTACAAAGTTGATGTCGTATGTATTTCCGTTGACGGTGCTGTTTTTACTGTCCTTGCTCTCGACAATATAATCCTGTATAAATTGTAGCGTTCCGAGCAGCGAACGGGAGAGACGGTCAATCTTCGGCACAATAAAACTGTTAACTTTAATTTTTGAGCGACCGCTGTTAAACATCTCCACAAGCTCGACAAAGTGATTAAGTCCGGGGCGGTCCATGGTTGTGCCCGTTACACCGTCATCGGTAAACAGAATACAGTTGTTTACCCGAGTATATTCGCAATGGCGGATTATATCATTACGCTGAACATCAAGACCGTATCCTTCCTCTGCCTGTTTGTCGGTTGAAACACGGCGGTAGGCAACATTTATAAGATAGTTGCCGTCAATATCCCTTTCGATTTTGTCATTATCAAATAATATCTCGGTCCATTTATCTACCTTGAAATTATTTTTCAGCCAACCCATAGATAGCACCCCTTTCTAAAAAATTGTAGCACACTTTTTCGCCCAAATCAAGCGATTTCATAAATTACCAATTGAAGTCGAAATACTTTTATGTAACCGATGCAAATGCATCGGGAGAGTTCCGCATTTTTTGCCTTTTAGATTAGGCGGGGTCTTTCTTGGATTCGGGTTCGGCAAAAATCACTTCGCCATCCTCCGTCACGATTGCCCGATCAACAACGCTGTTTACAATACGGTCAACGGTGTTGCTTCGGATTGCGTATTTCATGAGTTCCTCTCGGGTGACTTCTTTATCGCCCATAAAAAACCGCATTTTAAATTTCAAAGTGTGCTACCTTCCTTTCCGAAATAATTATGGACAAAATCGGATGTGTTTAATACACAAACTGCGGAACCCAAAAATTTTGTTCATAACCTTTCATATTCATACCTTTACCATTTGAATTACTCCTTCTTCATTTTGAATGCATATTAAAGATATGTATGAAAGTATTGAGGAAGGATTTTTTCAATTTTCAAGAAAACATTAACGGAAAGAAAACAGCACCTATCCGAAGATAAGTGCTGAAGGTGAAAATATTAGAATATAAAAATACGATGTCCCTAAAATTTAATCCTGTATGCAACAAGTGTATGATACCGCCTGTTATCGGTATATATAACAAACTGATGATACCCAAATTTATAAGCCTATATAAAAACTTAATGATACCATAATCTATTGCTCAATATAAAAACCGAATGATACCATCTGCTAATTCTGATTTCTTCGAGATATTCTTAATTTAGCAAAGAAGTGCATTTCAAAAAAGATTAACTTATAGAATTACTTTGTCCTACTAATCTTTCCATTATGGGGTAAAAGATGGGGTGGAATATGGGGTGTCAATGGTTTTAAAACATGGGGTGGAATATGGGGTGTCAAAATAAAGAAGTTTTTAATCATTTTTTTGGTTTTTCATCAAAACGACGTTTATGAATTACAGCGTCCCCCTTATAGGGTAATTATTGTAATTGTATGATAATCGCACTCAAATGACTATGAATGACACTAAACTGACCACAAATGTATCTTTTTTGGCAGTACACGAAGTCTAACGCTGATTCTCGCTTCCTAATGCACAATAATAAAAAATCTATAGAGATTGACTGTCTCTTTGAAGTGATAAGAGTTTTGAGAGCTTTTTTGCGTGAGAAATTCTTTTTGAAATTACGGTCATTTCAAGCAAAAAAGTTGCGCTCAAAATTTGAAATTATTATCTCTTTTTTATGACTCTCTTGAGCGTGACATTTTCAGTTTTTTATGACAAAAAGATTATTTACATTTTGAGGTTGACAAGAGGGTTAGAAATCTGTTGTCATATCGAAAAGTAAATCCATCACTCATTTCAAAATGAAAGGCATAAAATCATACCGAAACGACAGCGACAAAATCATTTCAAAATGAGAGGTCGGTTACTCATTTCAAAACGACAGTTTTGCCTAAAATAAATCTTCAATTATTCTACAAATAATCTGTGACTGTCATTTCAAAATGAGTATCATCTTGTCATTGCAAAGCGTAAATCATAGTCATAAAAAAGAGACACGCATATAAAAATTATTCCCGTAAAACAACGACCTGTCCCCAACCGAGGCAGGCCGTTAATGTTTTCTTGAAAAACGAAAAAAGTTTATGAACATTTTATATGCTAATGAAATTTATTTGAGCCGGCAAATAAATTTCTAGTGCAACAAAAAAATCAAGAAAGAAGGAAGTAATAATGAAAAAGAAATATCACATTGTGCTAACACCTGATGAACCCGAAATAATCGCATTCAAAAAATCTCTGCCCAAAGGAAACTTAAGCAAGGAGGTGGCAATTATTATGCTCGAATCGTTGAAAGATAAGGTTGCCACAATTCCGATGAGCTTTGAAATCGAACCGGTCATCCAAGATGTGCATACCAAAATTTCTCTGCCGGAAGATTTGGTGCAGAGGTTCTGCAAGAAGTTCGGATGTAAGAAAGGTAACCTCACCACCGCCATCAAATCGGAAATCAAAAAGTGTATTATGAAAAATCTTAATCCGCAACCGGACAAATATTTTTCGTCTGCAAGGGTTAAAGCCATATTCGGTCAAGTTACCAACCGTGTAGCCGAGAAGAAAAATTCTTTGGACACAGGTAGCGAAAGAAGTCGGCTCATCGAAAAAGAATGGATGAACGCATTTTATGCAATGAAAAATATCACGAGCGAAGAAAGGAACAAAAACAATGAATGAAAGAATTTTATTTGTAAAACTTGAGCCAAAAACTGAATCCGATGTTATCCGTTGGATGAAATCCCTGCCGCCCCGAACAGTCAACAAAACTGTGAACGAAATTGTTGTTGCCTAAAGCAAAGGTCAGACGGCACGGATTCCTTATAAATTTTCGTCCACAAATGCGGCGGAACCTCTAAGATGCCGACTTATTTTCAGAAACAAAGCGGCACTGGACTTCCTATCTAAAATCCCTAAGGGCGAATACAAGGCGACATTAGTTAAAATCATACGCCGCCACATTCAAGTAAACAAAACTCTGCCTCCGGCACCTTTTGAACTTAACATTAAATACTTATCCATGGCGATTGACCGCTTTATAAAAGCCATAAAAAACAAAAGATTTGAAAGCAGGGGTATACCCTACCGATTCGATAAACTTAATGCATTTTATGAACTCGCATTTAAAGATTTTTCTAATGCCGTTCTTGAATGCTACAAGTCGATGGATAGAAATCACGGTGACTATAATCTGTATCACCTAAACACAGAAGCTACTGTCAATAAAGCATTCGCTTCTGTGTTCGGCGAAATTACAGCCCCAGCCAATAAATCTGTGAACGAAAATTCAGTAAAAGCGTCTACAAATCTTTCACCCAATTTTGCTGACGAAAACCAAGAAGATGTACTGCTTAAAATTCTTGAATACGGTATTCCGGATGAGGAGTTAGCAATAATCTATGAAAAATTGAATGAGGTAAAAAGCGATGAAGAAAAGTTTTTTAAACATAGGAAACAAGGCATTCGTGAACACAGATAAGATTATCTGCATTGTTGCCGCCGATTCGGATAAGATGCGCCGTATTCTGGCACATGACAATCTCAAAAGAACAAACCCAAAAGTAATTGACACTACCTCCTATGGATTTCGACACTCTATATCCGTTGCAAACGATAGTGTTCATAACAGCACTTGTAAATTTTGCCAATGATTAAAACATCTTTTTTGATTATCTGTTCCGTTTCATATATAATTACTCAACGCCCAACGCCTTATATACGGCATCTTACGCACTTGAATAGAAAATCAAATTGAAACAACCAATTAGCTCTGCCGGAACTGTTGAAAGGTCTGCCGCAGAAGTAATCGGAAGCAGCACTTTTTTTGCACCGCTGTCCAAGCACACCTGCAAGCAATTTGCAAGTTCATCAACCTTAATCAATGTGCCTGCAATACTGATTTCTCCAAGAACTGCAAGACCACTTAAGTATTTCAGGCGAACACAAATCATAAGCTGTGTTTCCAGCTCGGCTTTCGACCCTCTTGCTATCGAAAGAAAGTTCACGAATTCCCTCGTAGAGTTTCGTGCTTGTCCCTCTGCAATATTTGACGGAATTGAAACTGCCGCTCGTCTCATCTGGTCTGACAGAGCATATGTTTCCTCTTTCGGAAGAAACTTCACCAGCTGATAAATCTCCGTAACTAAACTCATAGATTTCTGCCATACTATTAACTCTTTGTAATTCGTCAATGACAAGCTTTTCAACGACCTTTCTTAAATAAAACTGACCACTAACCACTACCCACTGACCACTAAACTCTCCGCCTGCATATGCAATGCCTTCTTTATATAGTGAATATCTGCCAAACATACAGCCTACTGCGTGTGAACGCGCCTGCAACGGCACTTTCCGTGTAAAATAGCTTTTTCCGCCCCTTTCCGCTCGGAAAGCCTTGCTCTTCAGCAATCTTATATCCACTGCCTCCCAGTACTCCGAAACGGTAAATGGTCTGTTATGTGGTCGGAAGTAATTTCCGCAGAATATACAAACCGTCCGCCTCTCGCTTTCACGCGAGGTGCGATTGTTTTTATAAGATTATTATAACTTAGAATAGCACCTCGTTTAAGTCAAAATTTGCGCCGCACCAAACAAAGAACAAAGCTGTGCTACAAATAAATTTAATATTCGTTAGTAAACGCACTCGGCGAAATTCCGTACTTTTTTATAGGCGCGGTAGAATACCGAGTAATCCTTAAAACCATACTGCAAATACGACTTTGTCGGCGGAGTGCTTTTGAATCAGTGTCTGCATCAGCTTGATTTGTTGCAGTGGATATGCGGTATGTCCGTTAAGTGGAATCTCACCTCCATTTCGGAAAATAGCACGATATTGAGGTCAAGGACGACGCGACTATATTTACACGCTGCAAAAACGGCGCAACATGCGTTTTTATTACCTCAACAGATGAATACCCGGGGACTAACCGCTTTGAAATATCGGGCGATTTGAGCAAAATAGTACTAGACAACGGAGCTTTGAAGTGGTACAATCTTAGAGGACAGATAGGCGGGATTATAGCAAATTCTAAGCAGTGCTTTGCGCAAATCGATTACGATTATGACGAAATCAAGCAGGAAATGCCCGAGACTGCGCACAAAGGCATTTTGCAGAATTTCGCCAATGCTATATTATTCGGTGAAGAACTTATTGCCCCCGGATGTGACGGTATAAACGAACTCACATTATCTAATGCCGCATATCTTTCCGAGTGGCAGGGAAACATAGAGATCACTTTGCCTTTTGACGATGAACTTTTTGACAAGTTGCTTGCCGAAAAAGCAAAGTCTTCGAAGAGCTGCGCCGCCGATTTGGAAAAAAGCGGAAATACGTCATATCTGCCGAGATGGCAGGTAAGATGGTAGAAATATAAGGAGGAACGAAAATTGGAAAAATTTGTACCCGTAGTAGTTATTAAAGAATTATCCGAAACAGACAAAATATTAACTGCACTAAAAAATAACGGCATTAACTGTGCCGAAATAACATTCAGGACTTCCTGTGCTAAAGAGGCAATAGAGTATGCAATTAAAAATTATCCCGAAATGTCGATAGGCGCGGGTACGGTTATTAACGCCGAACAATGCAAACAAGCCTTAGACCTCGGTTGCGAATTTATTGTATCTCCCGGATTATCGGTTGAGGTTGCAAAGCTCTGCAAGGAAAGGAATATACCCTATTACCCCGGCTGTGTTACTCCTACCGAGATTATGCAGGCGCTTGATTTAGGTATTACTACCGTTAAGTTTTTCCCCGCTAATGTTTACGGCGGACTTAAAGCATTAAAGGCACTTTCCGCTCCCTTCCCGCAGGTTAAGTTTATCCCGACGGGTGGGGTTGACCGCAGTAATATAGATGAGTTTTTAGCTTTCGATAAAATAGCGGCAATCGGCGGCAGCTTCTTTGTGAAAGAAGCACTTGAAAAGATGGGAGATAAATAAAATGGCTAAGGTAGTAACTTTCGGCGAATTAATGTTAAGACTTGCCCCTAACGGATATTACAGATTTTTTCAGAATGATCAAATGCAGGCAACTTTTGGAGGAGGAGAAGCCAATGTGGCGGTAAGCCTTGCTAATTACGGTCTTGACAGCGTTTATGTAACAAAGCTGCCTAAACACGCTATAGGTCAAGCGGCGGTTGATTCACTCCGCTATTTCGGTGTAGATACATCAAAAATTGTACGCGGCGGCGAGAGAGTAGGAATTTACTACCTCGAAAAGGGTGCTTCTCAAAGAGGTTCGGTTTGTATTTATGACCGTAAATATTCTGCAATTCAGCAAGCGGATGTAAAGGATTTTGACTGGGACAGCATTTTTGAGGGTGCGGATTGGTTCCACTTTACGGGCATTACTCCGGCTTTAGGCGAAAACCTTGTTGAAATCTGCAAGCAGGCTTGTATCGCCGCAAAGGCAAGGGGCGTAAAAATTTCCTGCGATTTAAATTACAGAGGAAAGCTCTGGACAAGGGAAGAAGCAAGAAAGGCTATGACCGAGCTTTGCAAATATGTTGATGTTTGTATCTCTAACGAGGAAGACGCCAAGGATGTTTTCGGCATTGAGGCTGAAAACACCGATATTTACGGCGGTAAGCTTGATAAAGAGGGCTACAAGTCTGTAGCAAAGCAGTTAGCCGATAAATTCGGCTTTGAAAAGGTCGCTATTACACTTCGTTCCTCAATTTCCGCCAGCGACAATGACTGGGCGGGTATGCTGTATGACGGCGAGGATTATTATTTCTCAAAGGAATATCACCTACATATCGTTGACCGCGTAGGCGGCGGCGACTCCTTCGGCGGCGGACTTATTTATTCTCTCCTCACAGGTAAATCCTCTAAAGACGCTATTGAATTTGCGGTCGCGGCATCGGCGCTCAAGCACTCTGTTGAAGGCGACTACAACCGTGTATCGGTAGCCGAGGTAGAAAAGCTCGCCGGCGGCGACGGCTCGGGCAGGGTGCAGAGGTAAGCTCATCTGTCAATAGGAAGAAAAGTATAAAAAAAGAAGCGCCTTGAGTACGCACCAAACGCGTAATAGTGCTTGACAGATTGCAAGAATATTGATATTATTGTATGGGAGATTTCATTTAAATATATACAGACTTGTAAAGTTTAGGAGAATTTATATGAAGGTTGTTTTACTTGCCGGCGGCTATGGCACCCGTATTTCCGAGGAATCTCAATTCAAGCCGAAGCCAATGATTGAAATTGGCGGAATGCCCATTTTATGGCATATAATGAAACAGTATTCTTTTTACGGGTTTAATGAGTTTGTTATTTGTGCGGGTTATAAGCAACATGTTATTAAAGAATGGTTTGCAGATTATTTTCTGCACACATCGGATATTACCTTTGATTTTACGAATGACAATAAAATAATAGTTCATCAAAAGCATATTGAACCTTGGAAGGTTACCGTTGTCGATACCGGACTTAACACTATGACCGGCGGAAGAATTAAACGTATTCAACCCTATGTCGGCAACGAGACCTTTATGATGACATATGGTGATGCGGTTTGCGATGTAAATATTTCAGAACTGTTAAAGTACCACCAAAGTCATGGCAAGATTGCCACCCTAACCGCTGTTATTCAGGAACAGTCTAAGGGCGTGCTTAATATCGGCGGAGATTATGCCGTTCGTTCCTTTAGAGAAAAAAGCTCCGCTGACGATATTTTTATCAACGCGGGCTATATGGTATTAAACCCTGAGATTTTTGATTTAATCGAGGGTGACGATACTGTATTTGAAAGGCAGCCGTTAGAAGCCGTCGCCCAAAATGATGAGCTTATGTCGTATGTACACAGAGGCTTTTGGCAATGTATGGACACTAAGCGTGAAATGGAAATGTTAGAAAAATTATGGAGCCAAAACAAGGCGCCTTGGAAAGTATGGTAATAAATGAAAAAAATCAGTGTATTAATACCATGTTATAACGAGGAAGACAATGTAAAACCTATGACAGACGCCTTGACGGATATGTTTACCAAGGATTTGCCCAATTATGATTATGAAATTTTATTTATAGATAATGATTCCAAGGATAATACCAGACCGATTTTAAGAGAAATTTGCTGTCAAAATCCAAAGGTTAAGGCTATTTTCAACGCTAAAAATTTCGGTCAGTTCAACTCTCCGTATTATGGAATTATGCAAACAACCGGCGACTGCACGGTTTCAATGGTGTGTGATTTTCAGGATCCGGTAGAGCTTATTCCGCAGTATGTTGCCGAATGGGAAAAGGGCTACAAAATCGTTATCGGTATAAAGACCAGCAGTAAAGAAAATCCTGTCATGTATTTTTTGCGTTCCGTTTATTACAAGCTTGTTAAAAAGCTTTCAAGTGCTGAGCAAATCGAGCATTTTACGGGTTCGGGTCTTTACGATAAGGATTTTGTTCAGGTTCTTCGTGATTTAAAGGACCCCACGCCCTTTTTGCGAGGTATAGTTGGTGAGTTGGGCTTTAAACGCAAGGAAATCAGCTATGAGCAGCCTAAAAGGCGTGCAGGCAAAACCAAAAACAACCTTATGACACTTTATGATGCGGCAATGCTTAGCATTACCTCATACACCAAATTCGGTTTAAGATTTTGCACATTTATAGGTATTATCTGCGGAGTGATCAGCCTTATTTTAGCGGTGCTTTACTTAATATTGAAGTTTGTTTGGTGGGATAGCTTTTCCGCAGGTACTGCTCCTATTTTGATTGGTATGCTCTTTTTAGGCGCAATCGTCCTATTCTTTATGGGTATGATTGGCGAATACATCTTAAGTATTAACCAACGCCTTATGAACCGCCCTCTGGTTATTGAAGAGGAACGCTTGAATTTCGAGGATAGAAATGAATGCGATAATTGAGTTTTTTTCTAATTTACTGCTAAAAATTCTTCTGTTTTTCCGTATTCCGAAAAACCATGCCTTAAAATTCGTGCAGTTCGTTCAGTTTTGTGTTGTGGGGCTGTCAAATACATTAATATCCTATTTGATTTATGCCGCATTTGTACTCTTGGGCTGGAATTATATTTTAGGAAGTGTTGTCGGTTTCGTTGTGAGCGTTACCAACTCTTTTTATTGGAATAATAAATATGTTTTCAAGCAAGAAAACGGTAAGCATAGGTCAATATTAGCGTCCTATGTTAAAACATTTCTTTCCTATGCCGCAACAGGCTTGGTTTTAGCTAATATATTATTGGTTATTTGGGTAGAGCTTTTGCATTTGCCTGAATTGTTAGGACCGATTGTCAGTTTACTTGTGACAATTCCGCTGAACTTTATTCTTAATAAATTATGGGCATTTAGAAACAAATAATTATTTGAAGGTATTTTATGAGCAATAATCAAAAAAACCTTTTTGCGTTTGGTATAGCCGTACCGTGTGTTTTACTGATTGACACGGCTTTTTCCTATTGGTTTTTATGCGGCGACAGCTTTGAAAAACTTTTTATTTCAGATAATTTAAATAAAAATCTCCTTTACTATATAAGTATTTATTTTTTAAGTTTGCTTTTGTTTTTTGTGCTCTTCTTCTTTAGCCGCAGGTTTTTAAGCCGTCCAGTTGCCTATAATAGAATTGTTTCAAAAAATGATATTATTTCTCAAATTGCTATTTGTCTTTTAGTGTATTTTATTTCTTTGGTATTTCTTAATGAAAATTCAGAGAATGATGCCGCTAGCTTCTATATGCCTTGGCATTCTTCAAAGTCATTTGAAATACTGATAATTTTTATTGGAATTTTTATTTTAATTAAGGGAAACACGCTTTTTAACAGCATTAATTCCATCACAGCCAAATTTGATAATACTCGTGTAATTTGGGTGTTTTATATAGCTTTATCTGTATTTGCGGCATATAATTTTTTTCAACCTGATATTATGTCGAATTATTATTCCGTGCACCATTTTAGTGCGTATTTTCAATCAATATATCGGGTTATGCATTTGCAACCTTATAGTGAAATTAATTCCGGAATTTACGGATTCTACGGTATTTTAGTGGCACCGATTATAAAATTGCTTGGTGGTACAAGCCTTGCTACGGTTTTTGTTTTTTCAATTATTTCAGCCTTATTTATATTACTTAATGCTTATATCATTAATTCTCTTACAAAACTTATTTGGCTTAAAGTCATAGCTGTTATCGTTATGATAACAGGCTTTACCAGCACCTCGGGAATTTATATTCAGCATTATCCGCATAGGTTGATTTTCTGTGCTGTTTTAGGAGCATTTATGGTGTATGATTATAAGCACAAAATAAGTCATCACCTACAAACTGCATTATTCTTTATTATTTCGGTTTTTGCTGTTTTGTGGAATTTCGAGTCCGGTATTGCTTGTATAGCCGGAATTGCAGTTTATAGTTTGGTTAGGGTTTTACAGTCGGAATTTGATTGTAAATCCTTAATCTTAAGTGTTTTAAAGACTTTGTTAATGATTATAGCTCCTATAATTTGCGCATTTATAATTGTTAGCTTATATAATGTGGCGGTTGGCGGCGAAATATTAACTATAAAAGGCTTTTTATTCGCTTTTGTCGGCACATCGTATGTTAATAGCATTAATATAGATTTAATTGCCGAAGTTTCTGCTTATATGTTGGCGATAGCGTTCTTTATTACACTGATTTGCTTTACAATTTTTCAAACTAAAATCTGTAAAAAGGAAAATCTTAATCCAAAAGCTTGTCTATACGGAGCATTCACTGCAATTTCGGTTGTTCAAATGCTTTATTATATAAACCGCGCAGTATACGGAAATCTTTATTCCATTATTCCAAATGTTGTCATATTACTTATATTGTGTTATGGCGATATAAGGTGCTATATCAAAGGGAGAGACATACAGTTTCAATTTTTCTTTAATAAATTAAAAGCTCTGACTATAGTGGTTCTTCTGTTTCTTTCGTATTCAGCAAGTGTTAAGTTTGCAATTTCTTTTGTAATTAATAATTCGGTTTATAAGGATCGTTCGGCTTATACTTCTTTTTTAAACCAATTCAAACAAACCATTCCAAAGGACACAGTGGCGTTAGGTTCCGGTGCGGATATCGTATATGCCGACCTTGGTTGGGATAATGGGTATTACGGCTTGGATTTTTCAGACATAGCTATAGCAACTGAAGAAGGTAAAAATCAGCTGGAGCGGCTTATTTTAAATAGCGATAAAATCCTTCTTGCGGATAGCGCAATGGTTTGGATGGATGGCAGAGATATTTCTGATGAATTTTATGAAAATTATAATAAAGAGAATGTTTTAAAGTATAAAGATACAGAGTTTTATTATTATATAAAAAAGGAGTAGTTTATGTTCGATTTATCTTTTTACAAAGGCAAAAAGGTCTTCGTAACCGGACATACGGGATTTAAAGGCTCTTGGCTTTGCAAAATGCTTGTAGAGTTAGGCGCAGAGGTTACCGGTTACTCATTAGAGCCGCCAACAGAACCATCACTTTTTTATATAGCAGGAATAGATAAAAAGGTGAATTCCGTTATCGGAGACATAAGGGATTATAACAGGCTTAAGGAAACCTTTGATAAGGCAAATCCTGAAATTGTCCTTCACTTGGCTGCACAGCCCATAGTTAGGGAAAGCTACAAAAATCCCGCCTATACATACGAAACTAATGTAATGGGAACTGTTAACATTCTTGAGTGTGTACGAAATTCCGATTGCGTGAAGTCTTTTTTAAATGTTACAACCGATAAGGTTTATCTTAATAAAGAATGGGAATGGGGATACCGAGAGAATGAAGAGCTTGACGGTTATGACCCATATTCTAACTCAAAATCCTGTTCAGAGCTTGTGACACACAGCTATAAAAACAGCTTTTTTGCTGACGGGCCTGCAATTTCTACTGCGAGAGCCGGTAATGTTATCGGCGGAGGCGATTTCGCCGAGGACAGAATCATCCCCGACTGTGTCAGAGCCGCTTTGGTCAAGCAGGATATTGTCGTGCGAAATCCTTTCTCTACCCGCCCATATCAGCATGTTTTAGAACCTCTTTATGCATATCTTATGATTGCCGCAAAGCAATATGAAGACCCGAAATTTGCCGGCTACTATAATGTAGGTCCGGATGATGTTGACTGTTTTAAGACGGGTGCTTTAGTTGATTTGTTTGTTAAAAAATGGGGTGACGACCTGAAATGGATCAACCGTTATGACGGCGGGCCTCATGAGGCAAATTTTCTTAAGCTCGACTGTTCAAAGCTTAAATCCTCTTTTGGCTGGAAGCCTCGTTGGAATTTAGATACTGCGATTGAAAAAGTTGTTGAGTGGACAAAATGTTGGCATTCAAACGGCAATATTGAAGAATGTATGAAAAATCAAATAAATGATTTTTTAACAAATAATTAAGAAAAGCGAGATAGAACAATGGGAATTTGGAAAAACGAAGCAGAAGCAAGAGAAAAAATTAAAGAACTGGTCAGCCAGTATTATCACGACTTTAAAGAAAAGAAGGAGCCCTATTCCGAAGGCGACCGTATCACCTATGCGGCACGAGTTTTTGACGAAAAAGAAATGTGTGCTCTTACAGATGCAACACTGGATTTTTGGCTTACAACAGGTCGCTTTTCCGACCAATTTGAAAAGGAATTTGCAGAGTGGATCGGTGTCAGGTTTGCCCATCTTGTGAACAGCGGCTCATCGGCTAACCTTATAGCGTTTATGGCCCTTACCGCTCCTGAGCTTGGAGAGCGTCAAATCAAGCGCGGTGATGAGGTTATTACTGTTTCCTGCGGTTTCCCGACAACTGTTACACCTATGCTCCAGTACGGTGCAGTCCCTGTTTTTGTTGATGTTACAGTGCCTCAGTATAATATTGATGTCACGATGCTTGAAAAAGCATTATCACCTAAAACAAAGGCAGTTATGGCTGCCCATACCTTGGGTAATCCGTTTAATTTAAAAGCTGTTAAAGAGTTTTGCGATAAGAATAATTTGTGGCTTATTGAGGATAACTGTGATGCGCTTGGAACAAAATACACTATAGACGGTGAGACACGCTTTAGCGGAACTTGGGGCGATATAGGCACCAGCAGCTTTTATCCCCCTCACCATATGACAATGGGCGAAGGCGGTTGCGTATATACTAACAATCCCCTGCTAAATCGTCTTATTCTCTCCTTCAGAGATTGGGGCAGAGACTGTATTTGCCCTTCGGGTATGGATAACTTTTGTAAGCATCGCTTTGAAGGTCAATACGGTGAATTGCCCTACGGATATGACCACAAATATGTTTACAGCCACTTTGGTTACAATTTAAAGGTTACGGATATGCAGGCGGCTATCGGTTGTGAACAGCTTAAAAAATTCCCTTCATTTATTGAACGCAGGCGTCATAATTGGGATAGACTCCGCAAGGCGCTTGAGTGTGTCAGCGATAGGCTCATATTGCCTACACCTGCCGAAAACAGCGAGCCCTCTTGGTTTGGATTCCTTATTAGCGTCAAAGAAAACAGCGGTCTTAACCGTAATGAGGTTACAAAGTACATTGAAGACCATAATGTGCAAACCAGACTATTATTCAGCGGTAACTTAATCAAGCATCCTTGCTTTGACCAAATAAGAGGAACCGATGCATATAGAGTTGTCGGAAATCTTGATAACACAGATTTCATTATGAATAATACTTTTTGGGTTGGTGTATACCCCGGTATGACCGATGAAATGATTGATTATATGGCAAAGGTTATAATTGCGGCTGTTAAATAATTATGGAAATAATATAGGAGCTCTTTTGTATAAGTTTTCGCCGTATAATAACACTATTCGCCTCATAATTACAGTTTTATACCGTCGTCTGCCGTTTTTATGAAGCGTTATTATTGGAGAGGATTGTTTGGAAAACACTAAAAAAATAAATGTAATAGCTGCCTATTTATATATTTCTATTCCCATAGGTATATTCTTGGCCGCATGGTTAAGATGGTATATCGCATTACCTGCCGTTTTGCTGTTTGCCTTTGGTTTATTTATGCTGATAAAAGAAGCGCCTTCTGTATGGTGCCCGCAAAAAAACCATACGACGACAAAAACTGCCGTTATATCAATAGCCATAGTATTTTTTATTGTATATCTGTCGGGTGTAGGTATGCTTTCCTACCAAAATTCAGATCATTACTGGCGCAATTCAATTTTTGAAGCACTTTGCGATAATTCGTGGCCGGTATATGCCGTAAGCAATAAAGGAAATGATGTCACCCTTGTTTATTATATCAGCTTTTGGCTGCCGTCTGCCATAGTCGGAAAGCTTTTTGGCAAATTTGCAGGCTACTGCTTTATGGCATTATGGACTGTTTTGGGTATAGCAATATTCTACTCTCTTTTCTGTTCATTTGTCAAAAAGTTCAAGGTTTGGCCTTTAGTATTGTTTTTTTCTTTTAGCGGACTTGACATTCTTCTTTGGTTTTTAATCGGTAAAGGAGAACCTTCTGTATCTCATATTGAATGGTCGTTTTCTGCTTTCCAATATTCTTCATTTACCACCCAGTTGTTTTGGGTGTTTAATCAGGCTGTTCCGGCTTGGATTATTACAATGCTTGTACTCCTGCAGAAGAACAACCGAAACATTGTTTTCTTAATTTCACTTACACTTTTAAGCTCTCCTATTCCTTTTATAGGAATGCTTCCCATTGTTGTATTGTTAGTGTTTAACAGAAAATATGATGGCGCTGACACTAAAGTAAAACGGTGGCAGTATTGGTTTAAGGATACTTTTACGCTTCAGAATATTTTTGCCGGCGGTTCAACGGGTATTATTTCTTTTCTTTATATATTCAGCAGCTCACGCTCAAAGGATTTGGAATCAGCCCCCCTGTTTTCCTTTGTGGGCAATGACTTTGATGTAACAAAAACCTTTATAATGAATTACTTGCTCTTCGTTACATTTGAATTTTTGATTTATTTTGTAATAATTTATCCCTACTATAAAAAGCAACCCATTTTCTATGTTATAGGTGCAACCCTACTTGTAGTCCCGCTTATAAAAATGGGTAATAGCTATGACTTCTGTATGAGAGCGTCAATTCCCTCTTTGGTTCTGCTTTATATTTATGTAACCGAAGCATTGCAACGCTCTTTTAAGGAAAAGAAGCGTATTATTTTAATTCCATTGGCAATCGCGCTTATTATTGGTGCCAGAACACCCATTAACGAGGCGTTTAGAAGCATTAGAAATACCTGTAGCGGAGCTATAGATGCAGGCTCCTTTGATTTAATGAAGGATGAAACACAAATCAACTTTGTAGCAAAAACCGATAATAGTTTTTTCTTTGAATATTTAGCTAAAAAATAACAGGAGGTATTTATGAAACAGAGACTTGCGGATTATGTTGCCGATTTTTTGGTAAACCACGGTGTGAGCGATTGTTTTTCGGTTGTAGGCGGCGGAGCTATGCACCTAAATGATGCATTAGGTCACAAGGAAGGCTTAAAGGTTACTTATAATCACCATGAGCAAGCTTCGGCAATAGCGGCTGAGGCATATGCCAGATTAGACAATAAAATAGCGGCTTTGTGCGTAACAACAGGCCCCGGAGGCACTAATGCCATTACCGGTGTTTTAGGCGGTTGGCTCGACAGTATACCTATGTTTGTGTTAAGCGGTCAGGTGCGCTATGACACTACCGCAAGATATACCTCACAGTTTACTGACGGATTACCGCTTCGTGCTGTTGGAGATCAGGAATACGATATTGTAAAATCGGTAGAGCATATGACTAAATATGCTGTAATGCTTGAAAATCCCAGCGACATTCGTTATGTTCTTGAAAAGGCCTGGCATTTAGCTACTACAGGCAGACCGGGGCCTGTTTGGGTTGATATTCCGGTTAATTTTCAGGGCGGTTTTATTGAGACTGACGAGCTTGTAGGTTATGACCCTGCCGAAGATGACAAACAACTTCCAAATAAAATTTCAGATGAAGTAATTAAAACGGTATTAGAAAAGATAAAAAATGCAAAAAGACCTGTTTTCCATGCAGGTTACGGTATACGCCTATCAGGCGGATACGAGGTATTTAAAGAGGTTGCAGAAAAGCTCAACATTCCGGTTGTCACATATTGGAATGCTATTGACCTAATCGAAACCGATAATCCTCTGTATTGCGGCAGAGCCGGAAATATGGGTGATCGACCCGGTAACTTTGCTATACAAAATGCCGATTTGATTTTGGCGGTAGGCACAAGAATTTCCATAAGACAGGTAGGTTATAATTGGAAAACCTGGGCGCGAGAAGCCGAAGTTATTATGGTTGATATAGATCCGGCCGAAATGAAAAAGCACACAATACATGTGGATATGCCTATCTGGGCTGATGCTAAAGATTTTCTTAATAAGATTAACAGTTCGGTTAATGAAAAGGTAAATAACAACCAAGATTGGTTAAATACCTGTCAAGCCTGGAAAAAGAAATATCCGGTTGTTTTAGAGCGCCACCGTCAGGAAAACGGCAAGACGGCTAATGTTTATGCCTTTATTGATTATTTGAGCAGTCAGTTGCCTGAAAATACACTTACTGCCGTTTCAAACGGTGCCTGCTGTGTTGTGGGCAGCCAAGCGTATGTTATAAAAAAAGGCTCTCGCTTTGCCAATAATAGTGCCGTTGCAAGTATGGGTTACGGCTTACCTGCAGCAATAGGAACTTGTATCGGCGGAGGAAGAAAAGATACAATCTGCCTTGAGGGCGATGGCAGCATTATGATGAATTTGCAGGAATTGCAGACCGTTTTAACAAATAAATTGCCGATTAAGATTTTTTTAATCAATAATAACGGTTATCATTCAATCCGAATAACACAAACCAACCTCTTCTCCAATCACTGCAAAGTCGGTATCGGTGAGGAATCCGGCGACCTATCCTTCCCTCAATTTAAAAAGATAGCAGAGGCTTTCGGTTATCCGTATTTTTCCGCATCAAGCAATGCCGAAATGCAAAAAGCAGTTCAGGATACTCTAAATACAAGCGGTCCCGTATTCTGTGAAATTTTTACAGATACCGAACAGGTCTGGGAGCCTAAGAGCAGTACCAAGCGTTTGGAAGACGGCACCTTAGTCAGCCCCCCTCTTGAGGATTTAGCACCCTTCTTACCCAGAGAAGAATTAGAGAAAATAATGTTCATTCCTTTAATTGACGAATAACCCTCGCCGATTATCAGAAAAGCAGGAGTAGTAATGAAACGAGCAATAATAACCGGCGCTACCGGTGCCATCGGTACTGCACTGATTAATGAGTTAATCAAAAACAATATTGAGGTTTTGGTTTTTGTGCGAGAGGGATCTTCAAGAAACAGTAAAATACCTTTTTCCCCTCTTGTTACCGTGAAATACTGCTCTTTAGAGGAATTAGCAGATATTCAAAATGATACAGGAAAAGAATATGATGTCTTCTATCATTTTGCATGGGGCGCCACAACAGGTGCCGGCAGAAATGATATGTATCTGCAAAATCTCAATGTCAAATATGCTTTGGATGCAGTCGGTGCGGCAAAACGATTCGGTTGCACCGAATTTATCGGAGCAGGTTCTCAAGCAGAATACGGCAGAAGCGAAACCGACCTTTCACCTGAAACTCCCGCCTTTCCCGAAACAGGATACGGAATGGCAAAGCTCTGTGCAGGTGAAATGACAAGGATGTACGCCCATCAGTTAGGGCTTCGCCATATCTGGGTCAGAATTCTAAGCGTTTACGGACCAAACGACGGGGAAAATTCACTTGTTATGTTTACAATTAACAAATTGCTTCAAGGTGAAGCGCCAAGGCTCACTAAAGGCGAACAAATATGGGATTATCTTTATAGCGGCGATGCCGCAAAAGCCTTTTGGGCAATCGGGGAAAAAGGCGTTGACTCCAAAACCTATGTTTTAGGAGGCGGTAATGCCCGCCCCTTAGCGGATTATATTAAGGATATACGGGATGTTGTTTCTCCCGACGGCGAGTTGTTGTTAGGTGCTAACCCCTATCCCGAAAATCAAGTTATGTACCTTAAAGCCGATATTTCCGAGCTCACGGGCGACACAGGCTGGGTACCCACCAAAGCTTTTAAGGACGGCATTAAAGAAATTCTTAACAAGGGAACTCTGTAAAATGAAATTATACATCAAGGAAATTGAATTTTTTGTTAAAAAATGGTATTTCATTACCTTTGTACTGCTTGTCACAGTTTTAGGCTTTGGTTTTGATATTTCTAACCTTACAATTAATATCGATTCCTTGGCAGGTGATATTTACAATAGTGCTAATGGGCAGATGATAGCATCCGGCAGGTTCGGTTTGCAATTTTGGAATCTTTTTTTTAAAAACACCGCACATCTTGTTGAAAACAGTTATTTAACAGGCATATTAGGGCTGTTTTTCCTCATTTGGTCAGCAATTAATTTCTGTATTCTTTTTAAACGTGCCTCAAACAACACGCTTTCTATGCCTTCATACACAGTCTTCGCCGCCTCTCTTGTTTCATATCCGCTTATGAACGAAATATGGGAATATTATGGAGCAAATTTAGCGGTTTGCGGCGGATTTTTATTCATATCTTTTTCATTACTGTTAATTTACGATCAATTAGAAAAGGGAAAATTTAATATATTATCAAGTTTAGCGGTTTGCTTTTTTATGACGATTGTATGTTCGGGATATGAGTCATTAATTTGCGTTTTTGTTTTTGCGGTTTTTGCTACATTATTCTTAAAACAAAAGGTCGAACCCAATCCAAAAAAATATTTAATTCAGGGGCTTATTTACCTTGCTGCAATAATATGCGGTATTATATTAAGGCTAATTACCCACAAGGTTTTATTGACTGTTCTTAATGTTGAGGCGGCAAGTAACGGTGCTACGGAAATTCTTTGGTTAAACGGCAATCCTATAACCACAGCTATAAATCTAATTGCTTCCATATCATTTAGTCATATCTTATGCTCTCTGCTGTATTTTCCTTTAACTGTGTTTATTGTATGCGTAATAATAATGCTTGGCATATTAATCTATTTGTTAGTTAAGAAAAAGATTTTTTCTGCACTTTTGCTTTTCGGTATGCTTCTTTCAAGCGAGCTTCTTTCGATTATACAAGGTTCGGCATCACCTTATCGTGCATGTCAAGTCTTTGCTATCCTTTGTGCCTTTACTTTTATGATGATCGCCAATAGGTTTAAATTTAAGAGCATAGTTCCGCTTGCTTTAGCATTGGTATGTATTTCACAAGCATCCTACCTTAACTATGTATTTACATTAAATCATATTCGCTATCAGGAAGAAAAAGCGGCGATTGAACAAATCGGATATACACTTAAAAACAATTATCCTGCCGACAAACCTGTGGTTTTCGTGGGTAAGTTTAAACTGAGTGATAATATTACCGAAAAAGTCAGAGTTAATGAGAACTCGATTGGATATAAAATAGCAAAAAAAACCAACACTGTGGTTACTGATATAACTTCTAAATTTGAGAACGCCATTAATCCTTCCTTAAAATTCCCCGTAACTAATGTGAATTCGGTTATAAGTTGGTCAGCAGATGCTTTTGGAAATAGTACAATGCTTGAAAACCTATTTGCCTTTCATGGATTTGATATAAATGTTCAAACAGATAATTATGAAAATAATTTGGCATTATATGACCGGTTTTTTAAAGATTCTCCCATGCCCTGTTATCCCGAAAAAGGATATATTCAGGAAACGGATGAGTTAATATTTGTTAGATTAGGTGAAGCATTCTATTGATAAGCGTCAAAATAAAAATTATATTGCAAGCAGTTGCTATTACGCAGCTGCTTGTTTTAAAGCTTTTAGACTGGTTTGCTCAAAGAGCAAACCAGCCTAAAGGCATTAATTCAAAGAGGAAGATGCACGAAAGCACCTTCCTCTTATGTTATTCATCGTTATCTTCGGGTTCCATATATGCACTTTCACGTTTGGAAAGTGCTGCCGAGCTTACACTTGAAAGGGTTACGGAATTATCATCCAAAAGCAGCATTGAACGGATTTCCTTATTGTAAAAATCCACCCCCCCGCCTTTGCAAATCGCAAGAGTGGGGGTGTTATAGTATCAATAAATATTTACTTTCCACTATCCGGATCGTTTGCCATTTATTCGTTTTGCTTATCGCACTTTGGGTAAGATAAAGAGCCGTTAATGGGCAAATGTTCAATTTGACTTGCTTTCAAGACCGCCGTCACATGCGACAAGCAGGGTTATTCCCAGACATATAAGAAAAGAACCTGTTGTTATTGCGACCTTATATAAAAGGGCTAGATAACCTGTCCGCAGTGTAATCAAAATTAAGAGAAGCATCACAATTATTTTGAAAATTTTCATATAAGTTCCTCTTTCTATACCATTCTCACTTTTTTATCAGTAATACTTCCGTCTCGGTTCGAGCATGGCTTCAAAGTCGAGGTCGGTATATACATTCACTTTGAATTTTTGTTTTACCCTTTTCTTTTGTTCCGTCTGAGGGAGTGGCAGATTGAGGGCTTGAAGCAAACTATGCCAACTTGTAACATTGTAATACGGTGCCAGACCTCGCCAGCTGATAATGCCTTTTTGTCTGCGGCGGTCAAAGTCATCACTGCTTTTGGGCATAAGTCTTAAATATTCTTCAACAAATGCTTTGGTGTGTTTTTCTTTGCGTTGTTCGTATGTAATTTTAGGTGTGGGGTAATTTTCTTTAAGCCACCTTGACAAGGTCGTTTTGTACCTGTGCTTAAAAACGGGGTGGGGCGGCATACCTTTTTGCTTAAAATCGGTGGTTGTGGGGTAACGCCCCTCGTCCTCATAGAACTGCTCGATTCGGTCGCGAATCGTCTTGTCGGTCCAGTTGGTAAGCGGCATATCCTCTAAAATGTCGCTTAGTTTTTCGCAAATCTCGGTATTCTTTTGGTCCCTTGAAAGTTGCGAAATTGCCTTTTGTAATGCGGTTTTTCGGGTCATAGTTTTTAAAATCCTTCCTTGTATTTCGACACTCTATAACCGTTGGAACGGCGTAGGTTGAAAAGCGGACATTTTGGGTTATATCAAAATTATCTATTGATTTAATAAGCCCGATACAGCCAACCTGAAATAAGTCGTCAAGATTTTCACCCCTGCCCGTAAAGCGCTGAATAACACTTAAAACAAGCCGCAAATTACCGTTTATCAGCTTATCCCGTGCCGTATCATCACCCGATTTTACTCTTTTTAAAAGCTCCTCCTTTTCTTTTTCCTTAAGAAGCGGCAGCTTTGAGGTATCAACCCCGCATATAATTACCTTGTTGTTATACATAACGGCACCTCCGTAATTCCTAATAGAATTATTACCGTTATATAGGGTCAATAAACTCAAATTATTTTTTTTATTTCGACAAATTTCACTTGCATTCGCTCTATTAAAGTAATCGAGTAGGAAGGGAGCTTCGGTAGGCAGATGCGTATCGGGCTTTTCTTTTTTGCGGTTTTCTCCGGTGTAGGAGCGGAATTTTTTGATTAGGCAGACGAGAGTCTAAAACAGGATATCTTTTCTATGCAAAGATTGATTGATTTTTATATGGCGATATGGTATACTGTTTTAAAAAAGCATAAGAGGTAAATAATGAAAAATACAGTTAAGGAAACCGCAGAGGTATTTCGGTACTTTAAAGAAATATGCGCGATACCGCACGGCTCAGGCAATATGGACGCTATCTCCGCTTACTGCGTTCGTTTTGCACAGGAGAACGGATTGCGGTCATTAACAGACGGGGCGAAAAATGTCATAATTTATAAATCGGGCACAAAAGGGTATGAAAATTCCGAGCCGATTATTCTTCAAGGTCACCTTGATATGGTGTGCCAAAGGAACGCCGACACGGCTGTTGATTTTGAAAAAGACGGAATCAAAGCCTTTACAGACGGTGATTTTATAAAAGCTAAGGGCACAACTCTTGGTGCGGATAACGGCATTGCTGTAGCTATGATTATGGCAATTCTTGCAAGTCACGATTTACCGCACCCGCCTATCGAGGCCGTTTTTACAACCGATGAAGAAATCGGAATGGTCGGAGCTAAAGAGCTTGATTTTTCCGTTTTAACGGCTGAAAAAATGATTAATCTCGACTCGGAAGAAGCCGATGTTTTAACCGTATCCTGCGCAGGCGGAAGTGATTTTAAGGCTTTTTTGCCGACCGAAAAAACAACCGTACACGGTACTGAAATATTGCTTGAAATAGGCGGCTTAAAGGGCGGACATTCCGGTGCTGACATCGATAAATGCCGTATTAACGCGGCTGTTTTAACGGGAAGAATTTTAAATTACGCCAAAAAAACGCAAAGCTTTAATATTATCGGCATAAACGGCGGAACAAAGGGAAACGCTATTCCCTTTTGCTGTACTGCGGAGCTTGTGGTAAAAGACGCCGAAAGCTTCATAGGCATAATGAATGACTATATTTCTGTCTTAAAGAATGAAATCAGCGACAGAGAAGAAGATTTTTTTGCCCGTTTGACGATTAAAGAGCACGGTGACTTTGAAGCCCTGACTCCTGCAGTAAGGGACAAGCTTATTTATATGTTGCTCACAACACCGAACGGTGTTGTTGATATGAGTGCTGAAATAAAGGGCTTGGTTGAAACCTCCTTAAACTTAGGAATTTTGGAAACTCAGGCAGACGGTATTCATATGCAATACGCCCTTAGAAGTAACAAAGCGTCCGCACTTACCTTTCTTGAGGACAGAATGACGGCTTTTGCCTCTTATAACGCCTGTGAGTCTCAAATCACCTGCCGTTATGAACCGTGGGAATTTAAAAAGGACTCCCCCCTTAGGGAATTATATACTGCCGCTTTTTGCGAAAGCTTCGGGCATAAGCCAAAAATTGCGGCGATACACGCAGGTCTTGAGTGTGCGGTTTTTACCCAAAAAATCAAGAATCTTGATTGTATTTCGATAGGCCCTGATATGTTTGATGTTCACACAGTGAACGAAAGACTGAGCATTTCTTCCGCTTCGGAAATTTTTGAACTGCTCTGCGATGTGCTCAAAAAATGTAAATAAATATTGGAGAGGAAACAGAAAACTATGGAAAACAAAGAGTTTAAGCCGTATGTTCCGGCGGAAAAAATCACTTCTGAAATAACGGTAACCTCTATCGTTATGGGTGTATTGCTCGCCGTAATCTTCGGCGCGGCAAATGCTTACTTGGGGCTGAGAGTCGGTATGACCGTTTCGGCATCTATACCCGCGGCGGTCATTGCAATGGGCGTTATTCGTGTGCTTATGCGCAAAAATTCTATTCTTGAAAGCAATATGGTACAGACAATCGGCTCCGCGGGTGAATCCTTGGCGGCAGGCGCTATCTTTACCCTGCCCGCACTTTTCCTTTGGGCGGCAGAGGGCAAAATGGAAAAGCCGGGTATACTTGAAATCACCGCAATCGCCCTTATCGGCGGCTTGCTCGGTGTATTCTTTATGGTACCGCTTCGCAACGCGCTTATTGTAAAAGAGCACGGTGTGCTTCCCTACCCTGAGGGAACCGCCTGTTCAGAGGTACTTTTAGCAGGTGAAGAGGGCGGTGCTAAGGCATCGACCGTTTTTGCGGGAATGGGCTTCGCGGCGTTATTCAAGTTTATTATCGACGGATTAAAGCTGGTTGCAGGGGAAATCTCGGTAAGCGTTAAAGGCTTTGCGGGACAGATAGGCACGCAGATTTATCCCGCTGTTATGAGCGTTGGCTATATTTGCGGCGCGAGAATTTCGTCTTATATGTTTGCGGGCGGTATATTAAGCTGGCTTGTTATTATTCCGCTTATCGTGCTTTTCGGTGCGGATATGGTTCTTTACCCCGGAACACAGCCTATAGGTGAGATTTTTGCCGCAGGCGGGGCCGGTGCAATCTGGAGCACTTATATTCGCTATATCGGTGCCGGTGCATTGGCGGCAGGCGGTATCATAAGCCTTGTGAAATCCTTGCCCCTTATCGTAAAAACCTTCGGCGGTGCAGTAAAGGGAATGTCAGGTGCTAAAGCAAACGCACAGGAGCGTACATCAAAAGACCTTTCAATGAAATTTGTTTTAATAGCAATCGCAGTTTTAACCCTGCTTGTATGGCTTATTCCCGCAGTTCCCGTAAGCCTTCTCGGCGCAGCAATTATCGTTGTATTCGGCTTTTTCTTTGCTACTGTATCCTCCCGTATGGTAGGCTTGGTAGGCAGCAGTAACAACCCTGTTTCGGGTATGGCGATTGCTACACTTCTTATAGCTACACTTATTTTAAAGGTTACGGGTGCTTCCGGTATTGACGGTATGTGCAGTGCGATTGCAATCGGCTCTATTATCTGTATTGTTTCAGCCATTGCCGGCGATACTTCTCAGGATTTGAAAACAGGCTTCCTTTTAGGCGCCACACCTAAAAAACAGCAAATCGGCGAGATTATCGGTGTTATTGCGGCGGCTTTGGCAATCGGCGGAACACTTTATCTGCTTGACAGCGCATGGGGCTTTGGCTCGGAGGAGCTTGCGGCACCTCAGGCAACCTTGATGAAGCTTATTACAGAAGGTGTTATGGAAGGAAATCTTCCGTGGGCGCTTGTGTTTATAGGCGCATTTATCGCTGTACTTGTTGAAATCGTCGGTATACCTGTGCTTCCCTTTGCAATCGGTGTATATCTGCCTGTTCAACTTAATGCCTGCATTATGGTGGGCGGTCTTGTGCGTCTCGGTCTTGATAAGCTGAAGCGCAACAAGGAAGAAAAGGATGCCATAATTAATGACGGTATTCTCTTCTGCTCGGGTATGATAGCAGGCGAAGGCCTCGTAGGAATCCTCCTGGCGCTTTTGGCGGTAGTCGGCGTCGGCTCTGCGATTGACCTTTCCGCAAAATTGGCAATACCTGCGGCGGTTTCAAATATCGGCGGTCTTGTATTATTCGGAATTATCATTCTTACCCTCTTAAAATTCTCCCTGTGGAAAAAGAGAAAATAAGTATGAAAAAAACTCAGACGGAAAATTTTCTTGATTTAAAGCCGATTAGGAATGGAAAGTATCCCTGGTCGGAGGATAACGGAAAAATCACTCTGGAAATCGAAAATAAGGGTCTTTGGAACAGACTTTTTCAAAAGCTCCTTAAAAAGCCGAAGATAAGCTATATCCATCTTGACGAAATGGGAAGCTTTATATGGCCTATGTTAGACGGCGAAAAAACCGTTTTGGAAATCGGCAAAGCCGTAGAAAGCGAATTCGGTGATAAGGCTAATCCGTTATATGAGCGGCTGGTTAAATATTTCGAGATTCTAAAAAGCTATAACTTTATATATCTTGACAAATAAATCATAAAAATTTAAAAGCCGAGCATGTCAGCATCTGCGACATACTCGGTTTTTTTACTGGTTCTTTTGCAAAAGTTGGGGTCTCATTTGGCTCCCTCTGACGAGGGAGCTGGCGAGCGCAGCGAGACTGAGGGAGAGAAAAAGTTGCATTTTCTTGTAGCTTTACACCTTCTCTCCCTCCGTCACGGCAAAGCCGTGCCACCTCCCTCGTCAGAG
>JBGUUB010000087.1:0-81130 GCA_045133355.1 Acutalibacteraceae bacterium | reverse complement strand
CAAAAACACCTTTATTATCATCGACGAAATCTATCTTTTGTTCCAGCATGAGTATTCGGCAAACTTCCTGTTTACCCTTTGGAAACGTGTCAGAAAGTACGGTGCGTTCTGTACCGGTATTACGCAGAATGTGGATGACCTGTTGCAGAGCCATACAGCAAGAACAATGCTTGCAAACTCGGAGTTTGTTATCATGCTCAATCAGGCGTCAACAGACAGAATTAAGCTTGCAGAGCTCTTGAATATATCAGATACACAGCTTTCGTATATCACCAATGTTGAAGCAGGACGCGGGCTTATGAAAGTCGGCTCGGCGCTCGTACCGTTCGTCAATAAATTCCCGAAGAATACGCAGTTATATTCTCTCATGACCACAAAATTCGGTGAAAACTGAGAGGGTATATCCTTATGAAAGATATCAAAACCAAGGAAAGCATAAAGGATATTAAGGTTCTTGATAAAGCGGCGGGGCTTGCGAAGGTCACGAAAAACGCAACTGTCCATACAAAGCAACAGGTGCAAAACTTATCCGATGACGCCCGGATAACTCCCGGTGAGTATGCCGAGGATAAGGTCAAGTATATGGCAGAAACGGTTGCGGAGGATACCGGGAAATCGGCAAAGCAAACCGTCAATAATATCTATGACGGCGGCAATCGTTTGTATAAGGAAATTAAGCGTACACGAAAGGAGGCTGAAACCGCAAGGTCTGCGGCTAAAACGCTTCATAAGAGTATAAAGAGCAGTCGGCAAAGTATCAAAACGGCTCAGCACACAACAAAAACTACGGTTAAAACTGCACAGCAGACTGCAAAAGCGGCAAAGAAAACTGCCGAAGCAACCGCCAAATCTTCAAAAATGGCGGCTCAGGCTGCAAGGCAAGCTGCGCAGGCGGCATATAAGGCGACGGTGGTTACGGCAAAAGCTGTAGCTGCCGTCGTCAAATCGGCTATTGCAGGAATAAAAGCATTAGCCGTAGCTATTGCCGCAGGCGGTTTTGTATCGGTTGTTATTATCATTATAATTTGTATTATCGCTTTGATTGCAGGCTCCTGTTTCGGAATATTTTTTATTGGTGAAGATACGGGAGGCGATATAACGTTGCAGACTGTAATATCCGAAATCAATAAAGAATATGAGGCTAAGATAACTGAAATAAAAAACAGCAATACCTATGATGTTCTTGAAATGTCAGGGAGCGTGGTATGGCCGGAAGTCTTATCTGTTTATGCTGTAAAAATTGCCGGAGATCCAAATGATCCGCAGGAAGTGCTTTCTATGGACGAGAACAAAAAGCTGGTATTAACAGATATTTTTTGGGCAATGAATGAAATAACCCATAGTACTGAGACAAAAACTGAAAATGTCGTAACCGAAACGGACGACGGCAACGGCAATATCGTACAGACCTATACTACTTTAACAAAAACATACTTATATGTAACCGTTTTGCATAAGACTATGGGCGAAATTGTAGATGAGTACAAATTTAATGAAGAGCAAAAAGAGTGCCTTACCGAGCTTCTTCAGGAGAAGAACAAGTCCTTGTGGAAAGATATTATTTAAAATTCTAAAATTTATATGTTTACAAATTGAAGGAATAATTCTTTATATTAATGATATCAAAATAATTGAAAGCGCGAAAGGAGGGTTTATAGCGCTTGTTTTGATATACAATTAATTATGGAGGAATTATTTTGATAAATGTAGATATAGAAAATAACGGCCAAGTTGTTGTGTACGGTACTACCATTACCGATAGTGCCAGAAGTGAGAAAATACACTTTAATTTTCCCGATAGCTGGAACGGATATGTGAAAAAGGCTCTCTTTAAAAACGGTGAAAAGACAGTGGGCGTATTTCTTAATGCGGATAAAACGATATGTACAGGTGAGGATGAATGCTTTATACCGCACGAAGTGATAAAAGCGCCGCAGTTTACGGTTTCTGTTTTCGGCGTTTCGGGAGATTCAAGGGTTACTTCGGCAGAAGCGACTATTAAAGTGACAGAAAGCGGGTACACCAAAGGAGATTTTCCCACAAATCCGAGCCCTACCGAATACGAACAGCTTTTAAATATTGCGGCAGAAACAAAGCAGATTGCCAATTCAGTACGCGATGATGCGGATAGCGGAGCTTTTAAGGGAGACAAAGGCGATACGGGTCCGCAGGGCGAAAAGGGTGAAGCTTTTACATACGATGACTTTACCACTGAACAGTTAGCTGCACTTAAAGGCGAAAAAGGAGATAAAGGCGATACAGGCTCTCAAGGAATACAAGGAGAAAAAGGAGATAAAGGCGCACAGGGAATTCAAGGTATTCAGGGTGAGAAAGGCGAAAAAGGGGATAAAGGCGACAAGGGCGACTCGTTTACCTACTCCGATTTTACGCCTGAGCAGTTAGCCGCCCTAAAGGGCGAAAAGGGAGATAGCGGAGAGGTTTCGATTGCATACGCAAATACTGCTTTTGCGAATGCATTAAGAATGAATAAAAGCGGAATTGTACTTAAAATCAATGATGCTTCACCGATTGAACACGAGTTAAAGATTAATTTATCAAGTGAAATTATTACGGATTTTAGCAGTGTGAGAGTTAGCAGATACGGAAATAATTTTATTGATATAGAACAGATTGCAAATGATATTATCGAGAATAATCCCCAAAAATGCGAGATAACAGAGTTAAATGGAAGAAGATGTTTAAAAATTGGATACATGGATTTTATTAGATATACTTTACCGACTTCTGTAAAATTATACGGCTTACAGTTGAGAACTTGTAATCCTATGGGTTATACTCAGAGCTTTTTGCAATATACCAAAAACGATACAGGTTCAAGTATGTATTATGTAAGCGCAGAAACATCAAACGAATGGAAAACCGTAAAATTGTATTTTTCCGATGAAAATCAGTATTTAAAAGAGATATATTTTTATAAAGAAGATACAAGTAAGCCAATTTATATTGATTTAGATTCAGTTATGCTTGAAACAAGCAAAACACCAAATGAATATGAGCCGTATAATTGCAAAACTGTTACTGCTAATTCTGATGGTTCTGTTGAAGGTCTGACAAGCGTATCTCCAAACATGACAATCTTTACAGATACCGAGGGCGTAACAATTAACTGCACCTATAATGCCGACACTAAAAAGTATATTGACAACAAAATTGCTGAACTGACACAATAAAAAACAACCCTACATTTTCGCAGAGTTGTAAAATCTAAGAAAGCCGACGGAAAAGCCCTATTTTCAGGGTCTTCCGTCGGCTTTTGACCGCTTTTTTGACGGCTTATTCAAGGAAGGCAAGCTTGTTCATATTACTGCGCTTATATTCAAGTGTCGGATGGGCATATAAATTTAAGGTTGTTCCAACGTTCGAATGACCTAAAATTTCCGAAAGTGATTTTATATCAAAGCCAACCTCGACACAACGGGTGGCGAATGTGTGGCGAAGTGTATGAAAATTAATATATGGTATATTACAATCCTTTAAGCAACTTTTATACTTATTTTGAAGCGTTTTTGGTTCAATCGGATTTTTATTTCCCGAAAGCAAAAACGCGTCGGGAATTTGCGGTTTTATTTTTCTTAAAAGCTCTGTTAAAAAGGTGGGAATCGGTATTATTCTTTTGGAGCTTTGGCTTTTCGGCTCGGAAATAAGTATTTTGGTTTTTCCTTTATTCTCGCTGTCCTGTAATCTTTGCAGAGTTTGAACAACAGATATTGTTTCTGCTTCAAGGTTAATATTACTCCATTTAAGGGCGCAGATTTCGCCTATTCGCATACCGCTGTAAAGGGCTAACAGTATTCCGAATTTTGCGGGGTCGTTCAATTTTAACAAATAGCCTTCAAGGCGTATTCTTTCATCATCGGGCAAAATCCTGATTTCTCTTTTTTCGGCTTTTGGATACAAATCTTCGATATTTATTTTATCGGTGTAAACTCCGATTTTTTGCGAATAATTAAAAATTGAAGATACTACCGATAAAATATCTCTTACACTTTTATTAGATAAGCTCTTGTTTTTTAATAAAAGCGTGAATTTTTGAATATCCTCATCTTGCAGACTGTTTATATAAAGGTGTCCGATAATTGGTTTTATGTGCTTTAAAATTATATTTCGGTATTTTATGTATGTGGATTCCTTTATATCTTGCTTTTTAAATTCAAGCCATTCCTCGGAAAGACTTGATACTAAAATTCTTTTGCTGTTTTTTGAAAACTGCTTTGTTTTAATCTCAGCTAGTTTTTCTTTAACTTCCTTATAGGTGTGTGCGTATACATATTTGTATTTTTCCGAAAAGCCGTCAGGCTTATACCGTCCCTCCCAGCGTCCGTCCTTTCTTTTGTAGATATTTTCTCCGCGTCTTGACATTTTTACCATCCTTTTTTGGTTTAATTATAAGCTTTTATGGCGTAAATTGACGGAATAATTGACGGCGCAAAAAAACGGCAAAAAAATTAAGCCCGCTTTTTTCGGACTTATTTGCCATTTTTTGTAATTAATATTTGGCTTTACGCGCGCCTTTTTGGTTGACATTATATAATTTCTGTGGTAAAATCTCTATATATGAGATGATTGTTATGCTGGTATAATAGCTTAGATTTTACAAATCTAAGAAAGAGTAGGGGAGAGATTATATGGCTGTTAATTTGTATAAGCATAATGAAGACGCCTATAATTCTGCCCTTAAAATGCTGAATACGAAGGGCAAGGCTGCCGTGATACATCCAACCGGTACGGGTAAATCCTTTATCGGTTTTAAATTATGCGAAAATTTCCCAGATAAGACCGTTTGCTGGCTGTCGCCCTCTGACTATATTTTTAAAACGCAGCTTGAAAATCTAAAAAAGGCTTCGGACGGATACGAGCCTCGCAACATAAAATTTTTTACATACGCAAAGCTTATGAATATGAGCGGGGAAGAAATAGCGGAAATTAAGCCCAACTTTATAATTCTCGACGAATTTCACCGCTGCGGAGCTGAAATGTGGGGAGAGGGAGTGCAGAGGCTTTTAGCCGTATATTCCTCCGTTCCCGTTTTGGGGCTTACCGCCACTAATATCCGTTATCTTGATAATAGGCGGGATATGGCAGACGAGCTGTTTGACGGCAATGTAGCTTCCGAAATGACCCTCGGCGAGGCGATAGTAAGAGGAATATTAAATCCGCCTAAATATGTACTTTCGGTTTTTTCGTATCAAAACGGTCTCGAAAAATATCAGAAGCGAATAAGCAAGGCTAAAAGCAAGGCGGCGCGGGATGCTGGAGAAAAGTATCTTGAGGCGTTAAAGCGCGCCTTGGAAAAAGCGGAGGGTATTGACGAAATTTTTCATAAGCATATACCGGACCGCGCGGGAAAATATATTGTCTTCTGCTCTAATATTGATCATATGCGTGAAATGATTGAGCTTTCCTCCGACTGGTTTAAAAGAATAGATCAAAATCCTCATATTTATTCTGCATATTCAAACGATCCCGAAACAAGCAGAGAATTTAGTGATTTCAAGGCGGATAACAGCGAGCATTTAAAGCTGTTATATTGCATTGATATGCTAAATGAAGGAATACATATTGAAAATGTTAGCGGGGTTATTTTACTGCGCCCCACCGTCTCCCCGATTATTTACAAACAGCAAATCGGGCGTGCTTTGTCTGCAAGCAAGGATAATGATGCGGTTATCTTTGATATTGTGCTTAACATTGAAAATCTTTACAGCGTTGACGCAATAGAGGAGGAAATGCAGGTTGCAACCGCCTATTACCGTTTTCACGGCGACGATAATGCGGTTGTTAACGAGCATTTCAAAATAATAGACGAGGTCAAGGAATGTAAAAAGCTCTTTGATAAGCTTGAAGGGGTACTGTCGTCTTCTTGGGACATTATGTATACCTGCGCAGAGGAATATTACCGTGAAAACGGTAATTTAAATGTTCCGAAACGATATATAACTTCTGACGGTTACACCCTCGGTTCTTGGCTCAATACGCAAAGATCGGTGTATTCGGGAAGAGTAAAAGGAAATCTGTCCGACGCACAAATTCAAAAATTAGAAGCAATAGGTATGCGTTGGGAAAATATGAATGATATTAAATGGAATACCTATTACAAAGCCGCACAAAAGTACTATGAAGAACACGGGAATTTGCGCGTTCCTGTTACTGAAGAGGAATATGACGGCGTAAATCTTGCCAGATGGATTTCTCAGCTGCGCAATTACAGGAAGAACGGGACTCATACCGCGACACTAACGCCGGAAAGAATCTCAGATTTGGATAAGATAGGTATGATTTGGGATGTCCCCGATTATCTTTGGGAAAAATACTATAATTCCGCAGTTTTATATCATAGGGAACACGGGAATTTAGATGTACCGTCTTACTATGTGGATAAAAGCGGAATTAAATTAGGTGCTTGGATTTCTGCGCTTCGATCGGCAAGAAAAAATAAAAATACCAAAAGGGCAGAGCTTACAAATTTGCAGATTGCAAAATTGGATGAGCTCGGAATGCTTTGGGATGGAAAAACTGAGTTGAATTGGGAAAAATTCTATCAAGAAGCCTGCAGGTATTATAAAACGAAGGGAAATCTTAAGGTTCCTGCAGGATTTATTACGGATACGGGCTGTAGATTAGGACGGTGGATACATAATCAGCGCGATAAATATCCGAACTCGCTCTCAAAAGAAAAAATTAAAAGGCTTGAAGCTATAGGAATGATATGGCGGTCAGAAGATTCTTGGGAACAAAAATTCAAGCTTGTGAAAAAGTACTACGATAAATTCGGGAATATTAATATGCCTGCGGATTATGTCGATGAGGGCGTATGGGTGGCAAGATGGCTCTCAGAGCAAATTGCGCGTTTTAACGGAAAAGTTAAGGGTAAAGAATTAACAGCCGAACAGTCTAAAATGCTTAAATCCGTAGGCGTTGTTAAAAACAAGTCGAGGCTTGATATTGCTTGGGAAGAACAGTATTCAGAAGCGAAAAAATACTATTCGGAGCATGGCAATTTAAATGTTCCGAAAAATCTTCTATCGAAAAACGGTAAAAACATTCATATTTGGCTTGAGCATCAGAAGGAAAACAAGCGCAAGGGTAAGCTCAGCCGAGAAAAAACCGATAAATTAAATGAATTGGGTATTGTATGGGATAACGAGCCGCCTTGGGAAATTGGATTTCGCCATGCAAAGGAATATTATGATTCATTCGGTAATCTTCTCGTACCGATAAGATACATTTGTCCGGATGGGTATAAATTGGGCGCGTGGTTAACCAATCAACGGACTAATTTAATCACAAAGGACAAACAGAGAAAATTGTCGCAAGATAAAATTGACCGTTTGAACTCAATCAGGATGATTTGGAGCATTGCAGACGCTAAATGGTATCAGAATTTCGAAGAAGCCAAAAAATATTATAAAAAGAATAATGATATTTCCTCTATGCCGCGTGCGTACAAAACGAGCGACGGACAGGATTTATTTGCTTGGTTAGAAAGTCAGAAATGCGCTTTTAGGGACGGAAAACTCAGCCCCGAAAAAACAGCTCTGCTCAACGAGTTGAAAATCGATTGGTTATTGCCTAAGCAGCGAGCATGGGAAAACGCTTTTTCATTAGCAAATAATTATCTGAATGAATACGGAAATTTAATGGTACCTGCTGCATTCAAATGTGAAAACGGATTTATGCTCGGAGTATGGATAAGAGGTCAGCGAAAAAACAAGGAAAAATTAACTCCACAGCAGATTGATAAATTAGACGCAATTAATATGATATGGGATTAGTTCTTATTATCCTTAAACAAATAACTTAAAGGTGAGATAAGAATGATGATGAGATTTGAAGATGTTATAAAGGTTGTTTGTGGAAATTTTATTTGTATTGCCGATGGTAAGCAGTATGGATTTGCATCCAAAGATGAATTTAAGGATAGTGATCTTTATAAAAAATATGTGGTCACCTCTATCAAATCAAAGGACAGCTCACTTGTTCTTGAATTACAGGCTTGGCAACCGCCCGTTACAGATATGGATGCTGATTGGGTCAAGGAACACAAGGCATTAAACGGTTCTGAACCGAGCTTTTTCTAAAATATACACGCTTGCGAAGAGGAAATAGCACAATGACGGAAAATAAAAGAATGATTCCGTTTAGTCCCCCGGACATCAGCGAGCTTGAAATCGCTGAAGTGATTGAAGCTCTAAAATCCGGATGGATTACAACGGGGCCGAGAACAAAGCAACTTGAAAAGAATATTGCCGAATGGGTAGGCACGGACAAATGTGTATGTCTTAATTCCCAGACTGCCTGCGCTGAAATGGCGCTCCGTGTTATGGGTATTGGGGCAGGTGACGAAGTTATCACTTGTGCATACACTTACACAGCTTCTGCTTCAGTAATTGCTCATGTCGGTGCAAAAATCGTGCTGATTGATACGCAGAAAGATGGTCTTGAAATGGACTATGATGCCCTTGAAGCGGCAATCAACGAAAATACAAAAGCTATCATTCCCATTGATCTGGCAGGTATCCCATGCGAGTATGACAGAATATTTGAAATTGTTGAGCGCAAGAAACAGTTATTCAAGCCAAGCAATGAAATTCAATCTGCGCTTGGTAGAGTGGCAATTATGGCTGACACGGCTCATGCCTTTGGTGCTAAATGGCACGATAAGATGATTGGTTCTGTTGCTGATTTTTCCAGCTTCAGCTTCCATGCGGTCAAGAACATTACTACAGCAGAAGGCGGTGCTCTGACATGGAGAACGATTCCGGGAATCAGTAATGAGGATATTTATAAAAAGTTGCAATTGCTCAGCTTGCACGGTCAGTCGAAAGATGCTCTTGCCAAGACAAAACTGGGTGCCTGGGAGTACGATATTGTTGGTACATATTACAAGTGCAATATGACTGATGTTGTGGCTGCAATCGGACTCAAGCAATTCGAGCGATACCCCGATATGCTGAAGCGCAGAAAAGAGATTATTGAAAAGTACGATGCGGCGTTTAATCAACTTGGCGTTGAAACGCTTGACCATTATACCGACGAGTGGGAATCTTCGGGTCATTTGTATCTGACACGAATTCCCAGTATCACGCTTGAGCAGCGCAATGAAATAATTTTCAAAATGGCGGAACGGGGAGTTGCTTCCAATGTTCATTATAAGCCGTTGCCTATGCATACGGCATACAGAAACTTGGGCTTTGATATTAAAGATTATCCCAATGCATATGCTCACTACAAAAATGAGATTTCCCTCCCGCTTCATACCTGCCTGACAGATGAGGATGTGGAGTATGTGATCAAGCAATATGCAGAAGTTGTGAAGGAGTACATATAAGTGAAGATCATCAATTGGGAACAGCTGCCTTCGGAAATGCAGACAGAGGAAGTCAGAAAGTATTATGATATTCTGAAAAATAGGAAAGCAAGTTTGTTTTTTAAGAGAGCATTTGATCTTGTTGCATCTCTAATTATGCTTGTTGTTCTGTCCCCCGTATTCTTGATTTTAGCGATTGCCATAAAGATTGATTCACCGGGTCCAGTATTTTATCGGCAGGAGCGTGTCACTCAATACGGAAGGAAGTTCCGAATCCATAAGTTTCGTACAATGGTACAGAATGCAGACAAAGGTTCCCAAGTGACGGTAAACAATGATAACCGTGTCACAAGGATCGGTCGATTTATTCGCCGCTGTCGGTTGGATGAAATTGCACAGCTTTATGATACTATTTCCGGAAAACTTACTCTGGTTGGTGTGAGACCGGAAAGTCCTCGTTTCGTTGCTGAATACACCAATGAAATGATGGCTACTCTGTTGCTTCCTGCAGGCGTAACAAGTCTTGCAAGTATATATTACAAGGACGAAGCGAAGCTGCTTGATGACGCGGATGATACCGATAAAATTTACATAGAAAAGATACTCCCCGAAAAGATGTACTATAACCTGAAAGGGATTGAACATTTTAGCTTTTGGGCAGATATCAGGGTAATGTTTATGACGGTGTTTGCCGTGCTTGGAAAAGATTATAAGGGTGATTACGAGGGAGTAGCATCACAGATTGTCGAAGAACAGATTAGCGAGGAAATTAAGGTATGAAAGATATAACTGTATCAGTAATACTACCAATATATAATGAGGAAAAATATATTCAGGGTTGCATAGATTCGCTTATTAAACAAACATATCCTGCAAGTAAAATGGAATGGATATTTATTGATGGTAACTCAACTGATAAGACAGTAGAAATAATTGAGAGTTACATGAAAACAGGCTTATATCCAATAATATTGCTGCACAATGATAATAAAAAAACTCCTTATGCACTTAATATGGCTATTCCGAAGGCAAGCGGAAAGTATATTATCCGTATGGATGCACATTCATATTTCTATCCGAATTATATTGAAATGTGCGTACATTATCTTGATACAACAGACGCAGATAATGTGGGCGGGATAGCAAAGACAGAAGCCTCGGGTTTTATGGGTCAAGCAATTGCTAAAATGCTTTCTACAAAGTTTGGTGTTGGCGGTTCGGATTTTAGAATCGGTGAAGGGAATCGATATGTTGATACAGTTCCTTTTGGCGCATTCAGGCGAGAAGTTTTTGAAAAAATAGGCTTGTTTAATACAAAACTGATTCGCAGCGAAGATAATGACATGAATTCAAGAATTCGTCAAAACGGCGGTAAAATATGGCTTGCAGAAGATATTTGTTTTAAATACTATTGTAGAGATACTATTAAAGATGTTTTAAAGATGGGATTACAAAATGGGAATGCATTATTCCGGACAATAAAAGAAAATCCCAAAGCAATGAGTGTAAGGCATTTTATTCCTTTTATTTTTTTGATGTCATTATTATTTTTGCCTTTGCTATGTATATGGTTTGAGTGGTTTAGATGGCTATTTTCTATTGAGATCGGATGTTACTTTTTACTCGATCTTTATTATTCTTTTATTAAAACAAAGCCAATATACGGAATCATAAATATTTGGCTTTATCCCCTATTTCACATTTGCTACGGTTTTGGCTCTCTTTTGGGGCTTTGTAGAATTAATTTATATTGAGGAAATTTATGAACGAATTACAAAATAGATTATATAAAATGTTGTGTTGGTTTCACAAGTATTGTGTTGACAACGATATTGCTTATTATGCTGTAGGTGGAACCATGTTAGGTGCTGCAAGACATCATGGATTTATTCCTTGGGATGACGATATTGATGTTGGAATCCCCAGAAAGGATTATAATCGGCTAATTAATACATTTAATAAACCAATTGATGGATATTATCTTGAGTCACCATATGCAGGTAAAGAAGACTTTTTATACACTTTTTCAAAACTTTATGACATAAATTCAACTTTGGTTGAACATACAAGGAACGATTGTAAGAGAGGTATTTATATTGATGTATTTCCATTGGATGGTATTGGAAACAGTAAGGAAGAAGCGTTTTCCAAATTAAAAAAATTTGATAGGAAAAATATGTTTTTAATGATGCGTACTTGCGCCATAAAAAGTGAACGTGAATGGTATAAGAATCTTTCTATAATTGCAGCAAGAGCAATTCCCTCATTCTTGGTTAAAGAAAAGGAGTTGTCAATAAGCCTTGATAAGCTTGCAAACAGTATGAATGATGACTCCGCAATTTACTGGGCAAATCTCAACGGAACATATCGTTATAAAGAAATTGTGGAGAAAAATATATTTGGTCATCCTACACTTTATGAATTTGAAGGAGAAAAAATATACGGACCGCAATTCTTTGATGAATACTTAACTGCTATTTATGGTGATTGGAGAAAACTTCCTCCTGAAAATAAAAGAAAGTCTGCGCATGACTATATAACATTGGATTATAATAAATCTTATTTTGAATGATTGGAGTGTAGATATGAGTTATTCGGCAATTATTTTAGCTGCGGGTCAGGGAAATCGATATAAGGCAAAAAAACAAGATATAATTTTCCACGGGAAACCGTTATGGAATTATACATATGAAACAACTTTGAGTGTAATACCAAGAGAGCGAGTAGTAGTCGTTGGTAAAGATATTCAAGGCGGAGAGACAAGAACAGGTTCGGTTATTAATGGATTAAAGGCATTGCCTGATGATACTGATAGGGTTATTATAATTGAAGCTGCAAGACCCATGTTGACTAAAACACAAATTTTGGAACTGCTTGAAGATAAATATCCTTCCACATCATTTGTAAGACCGTTGGTAAATACTGTGATTTATAGAGATGGCAGGTATCTTAATCGTAATGAACTCTATGATCTTTTGACTCCTCAGGCATTTGATTATAAGCTATTGTTAGAGGCATATGAAAGTGGTATCTTTAATGATATGACTGATGAAACAAGGACTATGTTTGAGTTTCATGGAATTAAGCCGCATTTTATTGAGACCGATTCAAATCTTTTTAAGGTCACATACCCCGGAGATCTTGAAATCATTGAATCTATTTATCAAAAACAACTGAAGGAGACAAAGTAATATGAAAAAAGTGCTTATAACGGGGGGAAACGGCGATATTGCAAAGGCCATAGAGAGACAATTGCTTTGTGAAGGCTTAGATGTGTATGCACCTTCAAGACAAGAGATGGATGTAACAAATTGGGATAGTATCGAAAAGGCTATTAAATACTATAAACCTGATACTTTGATAAATAATGCCGGATATGTTATTCCAAAGTCGGTTAAAGAAGCCGACCTTGAAAATATAAAGAAACACATTGATATTAATCTTTCAGGTACATTTTATTGTACATCAATAGGGCTTAAATATAATCCGAATCTTAATATTGTCAACATTACTTCGGCAGCAGCAGTAGAACCACATGCTACATGGAGTGAGTACTGTGCAACAAAAGCTGCTGTTGTAATGGCTACAAAGTGTTGGGCTGAGGATGGGCTATATGCGGTTGCAATATCACCGGCGCGAACAAAAACAAAAATGCGAAAGAATTTGTATCCTGATGAGGAGCAAACAACTTTATTGGATCCGGAAGATTTTGCAAAGGTTGTTTCAAAAGCGGTGAACAAAGAGTATAAATCAGGAACACATATTATTGTTAGAAAACAAACAGTAAATAATATTTTAATGGGTGTTATAAATGAATTGTTCTGAATATTTGGTTGATTTTTTAATTGAACATGGGGTTACGGATGTGTTCGGATATGCCGGTGGATATATAGTGCCATTCATGGATGCTTTATACAAACGAAAAGATGAAATAAAAACACATGTCTGTTATAACGAGCAAGGATGTGCATTTGCCGCGGTGGGTTTTGCCCGTACGAGCGGAAAAATAGGGGTATATTTTACAACCTCCGGACCCGGAGCAGTAAATGGATTAAGCGGATTAGCGGATGCATGGTTTGACAGTTTTCCGGTTATGGGCATTTGCGGAAATGTGCCGACTAATGAAATGAAAGGTTTCTCCGGTATTAGACAGAATGGGTTTCAAGAGATGGATTTGGTTTCTATGACCCGAAACATAACAAAGTATTCTGTTACAGCAAATACAAGTGAAGGGTTTCCCGATATTGTTAAAAGAGCTTATAATATGGCAACATTAGGAAGAAAAGGAGGGGTGATCATTGATTTTCCACTCGACATACAACAAACCAATATTGTTAATAGGTAATGGCGTTAGATCTTCAGGAGCTGTGGATATGGTTCACGAATTCGTTGACAGAACAAATATTCCGGTTCTAACCACATTGAATGGTGTTGACTTGGCTCAGGATAATATACATATTGGATTTATTGGCACACACGGTAACAGAGTTGCTAATATGATACTCAACGAGTGTGATTTAGTAGTTTCAATTGGGGCTCGCCTTGGAATAAGACAAGTGGGGAGAAATCCACATGGATTTGCGCCGAAAGCTAAACTGGTTCGTGCTGATATTGATGAATATGAATTAAGCAGAGATATTAAGCCGAATGAGAAAAAATATCATACAGATGCTCGCGATTTTATGAGAATATTATTAAGCGAGAATGTAAAAGATTTTTCTGCTTGGAAAAAACAGTGCTTAGAAGCTAAAGATTTTTTGAAAGATTATGATATTCAACCTGGTAATAGGGCTATTCAAAAAATCTCTGAACTATTACCGGAAAATCCGGTAGTAGCAGTTGATGTTGGTATGAATCAATGTTGGGCAGCGCAGTCACTGCATCTGAAGGGTCGCAAAGGAAGGATTCATATTGGTGGCGGATTCGGAGCTATGGGATGCGGTCTTCCATATGCTATTGGCTCGTCTGTTTCTATGAATGGCGGAAAAGTATTCTGTATTTGCGGCGATGGAGGTTTCCAAATGAATATTCAAGAAATGGAAACCGTTAAAAGAGAAAATCTCCCTATTAAAATCTTTATATTGAATAATAGAGTCCTTGGTAAAATTAGCGAAACCCAACATTTTTATCATGGTGATAGATTTAATGCTACAGCTGAAAGCGGCGGATATACAGTACCAAATTTCAGTGATATTGCAAAAGCTTATGGCATACGTTCGGTAAAATTGGATTCGTATGAAGAATTGGGTCAATATGTTAAATGGATTGACGATAATGATTCGTGTTTATTTGATATAGCGTTGCCTAAAGATAGTTTACTCACTCCTAAAATTAAATTTGAAACCGGAGCTATTAGCCCGAAATTAGATGATGCCATTTTTAGTAAGGTTCGATGCATACTGCAAAGGTGATAAAATATCAATGTTAGTAATTCATGTTTAGTAAGCTGATTAGACTTTTATACGATAGGCAATGTGAGGGTAGTATATGAGAATATTGATTATAAGTCATAATGTATTCAGTGACAGTGAAAATATGGGAAAAACATTGCTTAATCTTTTCTCCGGATTTGATGAAGATGATATTTGCCAATTGTATTTTCACTCCGAGGTCCCAACAGTAGATGGCATCTGTGGAAACTATTTCAGAATTACCGATAGAGATGCATTAAAAAGCATTGTTACAAGGACGATGCATGGAACAAAATTTGATAAAAGTCAAGTTCAAAAAGATTTAAACACCTCTCGTATTGATACAGGGGCGGTTGCTAAAATATATCAAAAAGGAAGAAAAAGAACTCCGCTTATATATCTTGCAAGGGATTTTATATGGTCACTAAGCAATTGGTTCTCCGAAGATTTAAAGTTATGGCTGTTGGAAAATAAGCCTGATGTACTGTTTTACGCAGCAGGAGATTATAGCTTTAGCTATAAAATCGCTTATAAAATTGCAAAATATCTAAAGATTCCGTTAATTGTTTATTGTGTTGATGACTTTTTCCTTTTTAATGCAAATTGGAAGCGTTTATTAGGAAAAGTGCGTCAGCGTTTGTTTATGAAAACTGTATATAAAACAATAGGATTAGCGGATTCAATTATAACGATATGTGATAAGATGGCATCTGATTATAGTAAATTGTTTAATAAGAAGTGTCATGTTATATATACAACGTCAGAGAATAAAACGATAAATTTTTCATTAAAACCTCAAAAATTCGCATACTTTGGTTCATTAGGTGTAAATCGAGATATGCAATTAATTGATATAGGACAAGCGGTTATTAATACCGCCGACAGTACGGGAATTCATACTGTAGATGTGTATACTGCTGAAAAACGGTCAGAGGTATTAAAACGGATGTCACATGCTCCTGGAATTACTCTACACAATGCTGTATCTCAAAATGAAATGTTAAAAATCCTTGCTGAGTGTATTGCTGTAATTCACACAGAATCATTTGATGACATATTTCGACAGCGGGTAAAGTACTCCATTTCAACGAAAATTGCTGAATCGTTAATGTATGGTCCTTGTTTATTTGTTTATGGACCTGAAGAAGTGGGATCTGTTGAATATGTTCGAGAAAATCAGGCAGCATATGTGGTATCCAAAAAAGAAGAATTGGAAAATGGCTTGATTGAATTGTTTACAAATACAGAATTAAGGGACACAATTATTAAATCTGCGAGGACAGTAGCAAATAAAAATCACAACTCAACAAGAAATCATTTAAAGATAAAGGAATGGTTAAATGATGCAATAATTATAAATAAGGGGAGTTAAAGATATAATGGGTGTTAAAAGTGTAGAAAGTTCAAAAACTTTCTTTATACTTCTTTTTCTTTCGTGTTTAAATATAAATGAATGGGGAAGTTTGATATTTATATTCTTATGTGTATATACAATAATTAAGTTGGGATTAGAAGTACCTGTAGATCCAAATAATTATTTGCTATGTACCCTGTTATCCGTAATATGTGCTTTAGTATCTTTATTTTATTTTGGAACTAATGCCACTGTTAAATGTATTAATTATTGCGGCGCATATATTATTGGGTATTCTATAATTTCAAAAGCATATAATAAAGTCAAGCTAATCAAAAATTGCTTATTTTCAATTTTTGCCGGATACTCATGCCAAATAATTTTTGTGTTTATTTATAATATTTACAAGGGTCAACCATCGACACGAACACTATATGCTGTTTGGAATGACGGTTTGATTTCGGTTACTCTGATTGCTCTTCTATCATCGGTAGTTATAGGATATTCATTTTATGCTTTTTTTTGCAGTAAAAATATAGTATTGATAATATACTCCTTTATCACATTAATAATTACAGCAATGATTAATATTCTTACTGCAACAAGAACTCCGTTTTTATTATTTGCAATTGTATATTTATTTTTAATTTTAGCATTTTTTAAAAATGTACATTTATCAGTCAAAATTAAATTTGCTTTTGTTTTGCTCGGAATAGCTATCATTGCAATAATATGTTATCAACATGATTGGTTTGGTATAAAGACATTTTGGCTTAATTCCGCGTTGTTTGAAAGATTTGGTGAAGAAGGAGTTCAAACGGGACGAATAGAAATTGCTAAACAATTTATTTCCTATATGTTACAGTATCCGTTTGGCGGTGGCTTTGCAAGACAAGAAATTCATAACTATGCCCATAATATACTCTTGGAAATTTACGATATGTATGGAGTTATACCGTTTTTTATTACACTTGTTATTTATATTGAAGCTATACGAAACATTATACTTGTAGTTAAGAAAGGCAAAGATGTATCGTGCAATCACCTGTTAGCAGGGTTATATATTGCGATTATTATACAAATGTTTTTGGAACCGGTCATTGAAGGTTTTCCAATTTTGTTTTATACATTTCTTTTTATTCACGGAATTTGCAATAGCTATATCAGATTCAGCCGAGAGGACAAATTAGTAAATGAAGATATTAGAGATTAATACTTGTGATTATGGAAGCACGGGTAAAATCATGATGCAAATAGCAGAAACTGCAAATAAACAGGGATATACCTGCTGGATAGCAATACCCAGAGGGCGACATAATATAGAGAGCAAATATAATCATATCATTTGGATCGGTTCTCAAATAGCTGAATATTTACATATCGCATTGGGTAGGATAACGGGGCTGCAGGGATGCTTTTCATCAATTGCTACAATTAGATTTTTAAAAAAATTGGATCAGATTGATCCTGATATTATACACCTGCATAATCTTCATAATTCCTATATTAATATACCGATGCTCTTTTCATATATTAAAAGAAAGAATATCAAAGTGATTTGGACACTTCACGATTGCTGGGCATTTACCGGCCACTGTCCGTATTTTACTGCAAAAAAATGCGATAAGTGGAAAACCGGGTGCTATCAATGCCCTTCATACCGCGAATATCCGTATAGCTTTGTTGATCATTCAAAATGGATGTGGAAGCATAAAAAACGATGGTTTTCAAATGTCAAGTCGTTGAATGTTGTCACACCTTCGCAATGGTTAGCCGATTTGGTAAAAGAGTCTTTTTTGAAAGAATATCCGTTAACAATAATTAATAATGGTATAGACTTGAGTATATTTAAACCTATATCCAACAATTTTAAAGAAAGAATGCATCTTCGTAACAAAAAAATAATTTTAGGTGTTGCTTTTGATTGGGGGTATAGAAAAGGACTTGATATATTCATAGAGCTTTCAAAAAAAATCAGCGATTCCTACAAGATTATACTTGTAGGAACAAATGATACCATCGATGCCGAACTTCCCGATAGCATACTAACTATTCACAGAACAACGAATCAAAATGAGCTTGCTGAGATATATACCGCTGCAGATGTTTTTTTGAACCCAACAAGGGAGGATAATTATCCAACGGTTAATATGGAAGCCATTGCTTGCGGAACACCGGTAATCACTTTTAATACAGGCGGAAGTCCTGAAATGATTTTAAACAGTAATTGCGGACAAGTCATATACACGGAAAACATAGATGATATTATCAAAGCAATAGCAAAGCTGACGGAAAAGGATAGTAAAGACTGCAGTAGGTTCGCAAGTGTTTTTGATAAAGAGGAAAAGTTCAGTGCATATATGCACTTATATGAGGAAATTAAATGAAATTAGTTTTTATATCAAATTATTTTAATCATCATCAAAAGCCGATTTCGGATAGCTTTTTTTCCATATTGGGAGCCGACTATTCTTTTATTGAAACGGCCCGTATGAGTCAAGAAAGAATAAATTTGGGCTGGGCAGATATAGAAGTTCCTGAATATGTTCGTTATTATTATGAAAATGAAAGTCAAATGAAAAAATGTCAAGAATTAATAGATTCTGCAGATGTAATAATTATCGGGTCGGCACCGGAATTTTTGTTGAAGAAAGCACTGAAATCAAGAAGGATTATCTTTCGCTATTCAGAACGTCCGATAAAAAACAGGAGCAAGTATTGGTTAAAGTATATAATAAGATTTTTTAAGTGGCATAATCAAAATAGGCATACACAAAAAACTTATCTTTTATGTGCAAGTGCATTTTCTGCATATGATTATTCAAAATTTTTCCTGTTTAAAGGCAAAGCTTATAAGTGGGGATATTTTCCTTTTACATATCACTATAATGAAGTTAAAGCGCTAATTGATTCCAAGAAGAAAAAAAGTATTCTTTGGGTTGCAAGAATGATCGATTTAAAACATCCGGAGCATGCGATTCAAGTGGCTAAAAGATTGCGCGATGACGGATTCTCCTTTCAAATGAATCTAATAGGGAACGGCGAGAAAACACAGGAGATTAAAGAATTGATTTCATCCTATAGTCTTGATGATAATGTCCATCTCCTTGGTGCTGTAAAGCAAAGTGAGGTAAGAGGATATATGGAAGAAAGTGAGATATTCCTGTTTACTTCTAATCATAATGAAGGATGGGGAGCCGTACTAAATGAGGCGATGAATTCGGCATGTGCTGTGGTGGCTAACGCCAGAATCGGATCAGCACCGTTTCTTGTTCAACATCAGCAAAACGGATTGTTATATGATGAAAATGATATTGATGCACTTTATGAAAGTACAAAATTACTTTTAGAAAACGATCACTTTCGTAAGCAGCTTGCCCAAAACGCATATAATACAATCATATTCAGATGGAATGCTGAGCAAGCAGCAAAGAATTTTCTTTCATTAGCTCAGGACATTATTGACGGGAAAAATAACGCTTCATTTTCATGCGATCAGGTGTGTAGCAGAGCATCGGTCATTGATGATAAGTGGTTTGCAAAACGATGATAAGTGAATAAAGGCAGAGATTAATTATGGAACAACCTTTAGTATCAATAATTGTGCCTATTTATAAGGTGGAAAAGTATATAGATAGGTGCATAATGTCAATAACAAACCAAACATATAAAAAAATTGAGATTATTCTTGTTGATGACGGCTCACCGGATAATTGTCCGAAAATTTGTGATAATTATGCGAGTATTGATAATAGAATAAAAGTTATTCACCAAAAAAATGCGGGGCTATCTGTTGCAAGAAATAACGCACTTGATATATGCACAGGGGAGTATGTTGCGTTTGTAGACAGTGATGATTGGATTGAAAATAATTTGATTGAAATTGCCATCGGAAAAATGCAGGAATACTCAGTAGATATTGTATCCTTTTCTGCAAATATAGTTGAGAATGATTTTGTTATCAGACAAGAATTTATACCGTTTCCTCAAGAAATATTATTGTCAGCTCGTATAGCCACAGAAGGAATTTTGAAAGATACGATTAGCAGTCAGGTATGGCTTAGGGTTTATAATAGGAATTGCTGGAATGGAATAAAATTCCCCAAGGGAAGATTATACGAAGATATTTCCACAACATATAAAGTTTTTGAGAAAGCAGAGCATGGAATTTGTTTTATACCGGATGCATTGTATAACTATTTGCATAATAATGAGGGAATTTCTCTATCTGCAAGCCCCCATAAAGCGTATCACATTTATTTAGGATTGACAGATCATTATGAATACGCAAAGCAGTATTATCCTCATATTTCAAAAGATTGTTTAAAATCGGTAGTTATTAATGGAATGAGTGTAATTAACTGTTCTTTAGACAGTTCTTCTGGATTTATCCCCGAGGGAGTTGATGATGTTCGGAAATTTATGGAAGATAACAAGGAAACTATTAAGCAGTTGAAAACAATCTCGCTTGGAAGAAGAATAATGCTCTCCGTATATTATAATTCATATTTGTTATACCGAATTTCAGCAAAGGCGGTTATTTGGCTTCGTAAAGTGATTAACAGATGAGGTTGACTATGGATAATTCAAAGCAGATAAAAATAGGAGCCGTGATTTCCTATGTGAGTATTGCCGTGAATGTACTATATGGCTTCTTATTTACTCCTTGGCTGATAAAAACAATCGGTCAGAATCAATATGCTCTATACACTCTTGCCAGTTCTCTAATCACATTATTTACTGTGGATTTTGGGTTGAGTGCGGCGGCATCTAAATTTGTTTCACAATACCACGCTGAGGGTAGAGAAGACAAGGTTAATATTTTTCTTGGAATTGTATATAAATTGTATTTAGCAGTTGATATGGTCATTTTGACGATTTTCATCGTGATTTTTTTTCTGATCGATACAATTTATGTTACTTTATCACCATCAGAGTTAGAAAAATTTAAAGTTGTTTATGTAATTGTAGCATCAACCAGTATACTAACCTTTCCTTTTGTGACACTTAATGGTGTATTAAATGCATATGAAAAATTTGTTCAGCTTAAAGCTTCTGATTTATTATACAGATTTTTGCTATTGATTCTGATGTCCGGCGCCTTATATGTTGGGATGGGGTTATATGCTGTTGTTACAGTAAATGGTATAGCAAGCATTGTGATCATAATTTATAAATTGATCATTATAAATATGACAACAGATGTCCGTGTTGATTTTCGTCATGCGGAAAAAGGGGAATACAAGCGCATATTTATGTTCTCTTTATGGACGACCGTGTCTGCATTGGCTAATAGATTAATATTTAATATCACACCTTCAATTTTAGGGGCAGTCTCCAATACTTCGTCCATAGCAATATTCGGCATTGTTACGACAATAGAAGGATATGTGTATTTGATTACAAGCGCGATAAACGGAATGTTTATGCCTCGCATATCGAAAATATATGCCGATAGTCATGAAGAGAAACTTTTACCACTTATGATCAAGGTTGGGCGGTTTCAATTCGGATTGAATGGTTTGATTATTGTTGCGTTTATTATAATTGGAAAACAATTCATAAATTTATGGATGGGTCCAGATTATATCGAGGCTTATTATGGCATTATTTTAGTAATTGTTCCTGGCTTGTTTTATAATTCTCTCCAAATAGCGAACACAGCTATAGCAGTACGAAATAAGATACGTTTATCGGCGATAGTTGCGATTATTTCCGGCGTAATCAATGTGGTTTTTTCTGTAGTGTTGTCGAAAAAATTTGGCATTATAGGAGCTTGCACCTCAATATTTATTGCGTATATGGTAAGAGCGGTGTTAATGAATTGGCTTCATTACACGAAGATGAATATAAATATTGGCGCATTTATGAAAGCCTGCTATTTAAAGATGAGTGTACCGATTATTATTTCTATCATAATTTGCTTATTCATTCGGAGATATATAATAAATTGGTCATGGCTGAGTTTGGTTGTTTTCGGTATAGCAATATGTGTGATCTATATGATATTCGTTTTTATCTTTGGGTTAACTAACGATGAGAGAAGCAATTTAAGAAAGCAATTCATTCAATATAAAAGGTAGAAGAAGGTGCAACGATGATACTTAATGAAATACAAATGGCTGAGATAAAAAAGATAGAGGTTGATATGCTGAGAGAATTCGTCAAAATATGTGAAAAACTGAATCTACAGTACTATTTAATTGGAGGAACATTGCTCGGTGCAATACGGCATCAAGGGTTTATTCCTTGGGATGATGATATTGATATAGGGATGCCACGGCATGATTACGAAATTTTTGTTGAAAAAGCTGGTGAGTTATTCAGCGATCCCTTTTTCTTACAGAATTATAGAACAGATAGTTATATGATTTTTCCTTTTTCAAAATTGAGAAATTCGAATACTACTTACATTGAAAAGAGAAGCAAGTACAGTAAAATGAACCAAGGCGTATGGATAGATATTTTCCCTTTAGATTATTATGAGCAGGACAATTTTAAAAGAAAAGCACAAGCCTTTAGCATTTCCTTAATAAATATGAGGATTGGGGAGGAACAATTTTTTGAAGATAAACGTGAGCGATCTCTTATAAAGAAAGCGCTTAGAAATGTATTCTTAAAATTACTTAGAATTAGATTTCCTAATTTGCAAGATGCTGTTAAGAGGATAGATAGAATTTATGCGTCCAGTCCTAAAAGCAATATACTGGTCAATAAATGCGGTGCTTATCCAGGAAAAGAAGAAATACCTGAAGAATGGTTTGGTGTTGGATGCAAGGTGATTTTTGAAAATATGGAATTGAACGCACCTATAAAATATGATCAGTATTTAAGTCACATCTATGGTGATTATATGTCCTTACCACCTGAAGAAAAACAGATTACAGTGCATAATATCGAAATAATTGATTTCAAAAAATCCTATAAGGAATACATTAGTTAGGATAATGAGGTAACCATTATGTCTTTATTCAAAAACAAAACCTTAATGATCACTGGCGGAACTGGCAGTTTCGGAAACGCCGTCTTAAACCGGTTTCTTAAGACCGATATAGGCGAGATACGAATATTTTCCCGTGATGAAAAAAAGCAGGACGATATGCGTCACGAGTTCCAGGCTAAGATGCCTGAGGTTGCTGAGAAGATAAAATTCTACATTGGAGATGTCCGCGACCTGGCAAGCGTTAAAAACGCTATGCACGGGGTGGATTACATATTCCACGCAGCGGCTTTAAAGCAGGTCCCATCCTGCGAGTTTTTCCCGATTGAGGCGGTTAAAACTAATGTATTAGGTACCGAAAATGTGCTTACCGCCGCTATTGATGAGGGGGTTGAAACCGTAATCTGCCTTTCTACGGATAAGGCGGCTTATCCCGTCAATGCGATGGGTACATCAAAGGCAATGATGGAAAAGGTTATAGTTGCAAAATCCCGTACTACGGATAAAACAAAAATTTGCTGTACCCGTTACGGAAATGTAATGTGTTCAAGAGGAAGCGTTATTCCGCTGTGGATAGAGCAGATAAGAAGCGGTAAGCCGATTACTGTTACCGACGGCTCTATGACCCGTTTTATTATGTCCCTTGACGAGGCGGTTGACCTTGTACTCTTTGCCTTTGAACACGGCGAGAGCGGAGATATACTTGTTCAAAAAGCTCCCGCCTGCACTATAAGAACACAGGCGGAGGCGGTCTGCGAGCTGTTCGGCGGCGATAAAAACAGCATTAAAACGATTGGCATTCGTCACGGCGAAAAGATGTATGAAACCCTGCTTACTAATGAAGAATGTGCGAATGCGGTTGATATGGGTAATTTTTACCGCGTCCCAGCGGACAAGCGCGGACTTAATTATGATAAATATTTTAATAAGGGCGATGAAAACCGTAATCCGCTTACGGAATTTGATTCTAAAAACACCGAGCTATTGAATGTTGAGCAGGTAAAAGAAAAGCTTTTGTCCTTGCAATATATTCGAGACGAATTAAATAAACAAAAGGAAAGCTGAGGAAGTATTAATTATGCCGACTCTTGAACAGAGAGTATTAATAGAGCTTTTAGCAGGGGAAATAAGCGGGAAATCTGAGCTTTGCGAAGCAGAGCTAAAAACCGCAGATTGGGCAGAGGTGCTTAAAGAGGCAAAAGCTCAGGCTGTGCCTTTAATGATAGTGGAGACTGCGGTTAAGTACCGCAAATATATTTCGAATTACTCCGAATGGGAAAATATTGCCGCCGCCACTCATACACTAAATGTCCGTACCGCATTTGAAGAACAACTGCTGAATAATATTATGAGAGACCGCCCTTTTCTTATTTTAAAAGGAATGGCGGCGGCTTCATATTACCCCAACCCAAAGCTTAGAAGCCTCGGCGATATAGATTTTTTGATTGACCCGTCACACAGAGAAGAAATTGAAGAACTGCTAAGCAAAAATGGGTATAAAAATTGGGACAGAGATCACATCTGCCATGTGGTTTTCAAAAAGGGTAATGCACATCTTGAAATGCACTTTGAAATCGCGGGTATTCCTTACGGCAAGGCAGGGGAGATTGTAAGAGATTTTATGACCTATGCTGTTAGACACTCCGTAACCGCCGAATTTGACGGTTGGAGTTTTCCTGCACCGGAGGATATTTATCATGGACTGATAATCCTTTTGCATATGCAGCATCATATGTTAGGAGAGGGTCTGGGACTTCGACATATATGCGACTGGGCGTGCTATCTTCAAAAAACGGAAGATAAGCTTTTTTGGAATGAGTTACTTGATTTATTCGAAAAAATCGGCATTTTAACATATGCCAAGGTCGTTTCTAAAATTTCTGCAATGTATTTCCATATAAATTGTCCTAAATGGGCGGAAGGTGCGGACGAAGAACTTTGCCACGATGTTATGAACGATGTTTTGACAGGCGGAAACTTCGGCAGAAAGGACAGTGCCAGAGCCAAAAGCGGTATGATGATTTCCGAACATGGTAAAAGTGGCACAAGCCGCGGTAAGCTTTCAAATTTGTTCTGGACGCTACATCACTCAACACCGACAATGTTTCCCATAGTTAAAAAATGTCAGCTGTTATATCCGTTCCTTGATTGCTACCGCGCGATACTCTATCTTGTGAAAACAGCGAAAGGCGAAAGATTATCACTAGCTAAGCTTGTTCCTGAAGCTAATAAGCGCAAAAGTGTATATGACAGACTTCATCTATTTGAAACAGATAACAATGGAAAGTGATTATAATGAATGTATTGATAACCGGCGCAAAGGGCTTTGTAGGAAAAAACCTTACCGAAGCGCTTAAAAATATACGGGACGGAAAGGACAGAACAAGACCTGATTTAAAAATAGAAGAAATTTATCTCTACGATATTGATTCCTCTAAAAAGGAATTGGAGACTGCCTGTGAAAAGGCGGATTTCGTCTTTAACCTTGCGGGTGTGAACCGACCTAAGGATAGTTCCGAATTTATTAAGGGTAATTTCGGCTTTGCGGAAGAATTGCTTGACACCCTTAAAAGGTACAACAATAAATGCCCTGTAATGCTTGCAAGCTCTATTCAGGCGACCCTTATCGGCAGGTATGACAGCGACTACGGCAGAAGCAAAAAAGTGGGGGAGGAACTGTTTTTTAATTACGCCGCCGAAACAGGAACCAAGGTGCTTGTTTACCGCTTTCCCAACCTTTTCGGCAAGTGGTGCAGACCTAATTACAACAGCGCGGTTGCGACCTTTTGCTACAATACTGCAAACGATTTGCCGATTACGGTAAATGACAGAAATACTGAGCTTGAGCTTTTATATATAGATGATTTAGTAACCGAAATGCTTGACGCTTTGGAGGGAAAAGAACATCATTGCGAGTTTGAAGGTGTAAAGACAGTATTAAAAGAAAATGGCAAATACTGCGCCGCACCTGTTACCCACAAAGTGACCCTCGGCGAAATCGCGGATTTATTAGAAAACTTTAAAGCACAGCCCGAAACCCTCTTAATGCCCGAAATACCCGAAAATTCCTTTGCGAAAAAACTTTATTCAACCTATCTTTCCTATCTGCCAAAAGAAAAGGTAGCCTTTCCGTTTAAAATGAATGTGGACAACAGAGGTTCGTTTACCGAGCTTTTAAAAACCCAAAACTGCGGTCAGTTTTCGGTAAATATCTCAAAACCGGGTATCACAAAGGGTCAGCATTGGCATAACTCAAAGTGGGAGTTTTTTATAGTCGTTTCGGGTCACGGACTGATAGAAGAGCGCAAAATCGGGAGCGACGAGGTACTGCGCTTTGAGGTCAGCGGTGACAAAATAGAGGCGATACATATGCTCCCGGGTTATACCCACAATATTATAAATCTATCCGAAACCGAAAAGTTAGTGACGGTTATGTGGGCGAATGAGCAGTTTGACCCGAATAAACCCGATACATTTTATGAGGAAGTGTAACAATGGAAATTAAAACCGATTACAGCGATATAAAATTTAAGGACAACGGCAAATTAAAGCTGTTAATAATAGTAGGCACCCGTCCCGAAATTATACGCCTTGCGGCAGTTATTAACAAAACAAGGCAGTATTTTGATGTGATATTAGCGCATACGGGGCAAAACTATGACTATAACCTAAACGGTGTATTCTTTAAAGACTTGAAATTAGAGAACCCCGAAGTATATATGGACGCTGTCGGCGACGATTTGGGGGCTACCGTTGGTAATATTATTAATTGTTCGTATAAGCTAATGAGCCAAATTAAGCCCGACGCTCTGCTTATTTTGGGAGACACCAACTCTTGTCTTTCTGCAATAGCGGCAAAGCGACTGCATATCCCGATTTTTCATATGGAAGCGGGCAACCGCTGTAAGGATGAGTGTCTGCCCGAAGAAACCAACCGCCGTATAGTTGATATTATTTCGGACGTTAATATGGCATACTCCGAACACGCTCGCCGTTATCTTGCCGAGTGCGGACTGCCAAAGGAGCGCACCTATGTTACAGGGTCGCCTATGGCAGAGGTATTACACCAAAACCTTGCTGAGATAGAGGCAAGCGATATTCACGAAAAATTAGGCTTGCAAAAGGGCAAATACATTCTGCTTTCCGCTCATAGAGAGGAAAACATAGATACCGAGAAAAACTTTTTATCACTCTTTACCGCAATAAACAAAATGGCAGAAAAGTACAATATGCCGATACTTTATTCCTGCCATCCGCGCTCTAAAAAAAGACTGGAGCAAAGCGGCTTTAAGCTTGATAAAAGGGTTATTCGCCACGAACCGCTCGGCTTTCACGATTACAACTGCCTGCAGATGAACGCCTTTTGCGTAGTGTCCGACAGCGGAACTCTGCCGGAGGAAAGCTCATACTTTACAAGCATAGGAAAGCCGTTTCCTGCGGTTTGCATACGCACCTCTACCGAACGCCCCGAGGCGCTGGACAAGGCCTGCTTTATATTGTCGGGCATTGACGAAAAGGGACTTTTACAGTCGGTCGAAACCGCTGTTGAAATGAATAAAAACGGTGACTTTGGCATACCGGTACCCGATTATGTTGAGGAAAATGTCAGCACCAAGGTGGTAAAAATAATCCAATCCTACACAGGGGTTGTAAATAAAATGGTGTGGAGGAAATGAGTACTTGCTTATTTCCTACATAATAGGTAGATTGAATGAAAGAAATCAATATTCTCTCCCGATTCCTTACCGGATTCGGTAGGGTTGAAATATCGTGAGATGCTTGAAAGTGCATTAAAATAGAAAGCAAAAGGAAAAGCATATGAATGAGTTGGGTAAAAAAACGCCCAACTCATTTTTTGCATTTACAAAAAGAATTGACAAAGAACAAATGTTCTGTTATAATCGTAATAACGAATTTACAAGTTATCGAATTGGAAAGGGGCTCAATTATGGGAGGATTAAGGACTTTGGTTTTTTGAAGCGAAGAATCAATAATAGGAACAGGAGGAATTGAATGAAGCGTTTATCACGAGATAATATAGAAATCATTGCAAATAGAGTATTCAAGGCTTATAAAGCGTTACCGGACATCAAAAACAGCGAATGCTACCGGGTTGAACCTGAAAAACTGATTTTGGAAGTATTGGGATTAAACATAGGGATAGAACATTTATCGCTTTCCGGTGATACTCTTGGTCTCACTACATTTCGTGAAATGGGAGTTGAAGTATATGATGAAGCAGACGAACCTTTTATATACTTTCTTGATGGGAAAACAATTTTAGTCGAAAAATCTTTGAAAGATGACATAACAAAAGTCGGAAGATATAATTTCAGTCTTATGCACGAAGCGTCTCACCAAATATATAAAATGCTTTTTCCGAATGATTACGGAATACCGTCAAGAGAACGATCACCTGTTCATTTTAACAAAGTCAATAACGAGCATAAAAAAACAATTACCGACTGGGAAGAGTGGCAAGCTAATGCTTTGGCATCAGCAATTCTGCTACCAAGGGAATTGGTTGAAAAAGGGATGTTCCGGTTTTCACTCGGGGACAAGATAGAGGTATTAAACAAAATCTATTTTCACAAAGTCTACGAGCAATTCAGCGGATTAGCTCAATATTTGGGAGTATCAAGGCAAGCTTTAGCAATCAGAATGAAACAACTCGGATTACTAAATAACAATTATTTGAATAATCCGGACGGAATAATAGAAATTGTGGGAGAAAAACATGACAACGAAAGATGAAATACGAATAGTAAAAATATGTCCTAATTGTAGGAAAAGGATTTTTGATAAACTTACTCCTGCTACAGGAACAATTGAAATAAAATGTCCTCATTGCAGTAATATTGTTACGATAGATCTATCACTAAGAAGAGTTATCAAATACAGAAAAGCACAATAAGAATATAGCAGTTAAAACAAAATAATAACCCAGAGTACCGAGCAACGGGACCGTAGGATTGCCTATCGAGTCACCAAATGGCCGGACGTGGATTTAGCAAGACAGAAGCGTCTTGTTATAATTCATGTCCGGTTATTTTTTTGTCTGCTGCCGGAAAGGAAGCAAACAAATGAAATGGAATGAAGCCGTTGCACGATACCCGTAATCTCCGAATTTTTGATTTCGAACCATATTCAAAAATTCAATTTTAAGGAGATTACAATTATGTCTAAAAACTACACAAAAGAACACTATGCAATAAATAAGTACAGAAAAGGAATTGTATACAAAGGGGCAGAAGGTAATTACGAAATCACCATGGAAGGGTTTTTACAGGAGAATCCAAATATGACTGAAGCAGACTTTGATTATTGGAAATCACTGTCGGACGAGCTTTATAAGGAGGAAGACAGAAAATCCAACGAAATCACTCGTATGAATGTTTCGATCAGCGATATAGAAGAAACGCAGCTTGTATCGGTCGAGTCGGCAGAAACGGAGTTTGTTCGGTCGATAAGTGAAGAAGATATTTTCAAGATGGAAATAATGAGTGCTCAACTCATTTTGCGCATAGCGCGGGAGGAACTTTCAGACATTCAATTAAGAAGATTCTTAAGTCACTATATTGACGGTAAAAAGGAAGAGGATATTGCAAAGGAGGAAGGCGTTTGTCAAAGCACAGTTTCACGGTCAATATCCGGTGCCGAAAATAAAATCAAGAAAATTATCAGAAAACTATGCATAAAACACGGAATTTTTGACGTTATATAGAGAACTGTTGAAAGGAATGAAAAATCAATATGATGTTGACGCTATGTTATAAATGTTTAAGCGATTTTAGCAATAAATCTCATATAAAAGTTCGGCGAGCCAACTATTCTCAAATTACAAAAGAACCCTGTTGTTATTGTCAGGTTCGGCTTGGTTATGATTATGAGATAGAAGAAAATGATTTGTCAAGTGTGCGAATTAAAAAATCACATAATTGAAGAAAAGGGTGGGGTGTAATAAGATGAATGTGTTCAACGAAGAGGCTTCGTTAAATAGTGAAACCGAAAAAATGGTCTATAATGTCGAAGATATTCAAATGATGTTGTCACTCGGAAGAAACAGCACCTATTCTTTTCTTGACAAAGTATATAAGGAACGAAAACCTTTTAGGGTGCTGAAATTTGGAAAAGTGATTCGAGTACCGAAAGTATCTTTTGACAATTGGTTAAACGGAAGAGGTGAAGATATATGAAGTCTTATGAGAATTACAAACTTAAAGAAAGCATTTCCAATCGCAAACCCAAGAAGCACAGCGTGGCTTTTTTTGAACGCGGTTCATGGTATCACCGGACAAAAACGCTTGATGATACAGGTAAAATAAAATATGGCAAGAAAGGCGGATTTGCCTCGCAAAAAGAAGCTGAGGAAAACTATTGGAAATGCCTTGAAGCATTTGAAAAAAGCCGTATGTCAAGAGAAGTTAAAAACTCTGGTACGATTACTCTTGGCGATTATCTAAAAGTTTGGTTTGAAGATGAATTTTCTCCGAATGTTCAAAACACAACAAGAATGGTTATGGCGCATATGATATATGATATTATTCTGCCAAACATTCAAAATGAGATAAAGCTTACGCTTGTAAATGTTGATTATCTGGACGCTCTACTGCGTCAGTGCTCCCTTAGTTCGCCGACAGCCGGCAACAAATGCCGCGAAGTATTAAGTATTGCTTTTAATCATGCGCTTGTAGAGGGATATATTAAATCTAATCCGATGCCCTCAACAAAACCTTATAAGCGAAACAAGCCGAATATCACTATATATAACAAGGCGCAGGTTAAGCAATTCCTACTGTATGCCAAAGATAATTCATGGTATTTGGAAATTTTGCTGGCGCTGTTTTGCGGACTTAGAAAAGGTGAAATTTTAGGATTAAGGTTTGAGGATTTTAATTTAGAAGATGAAACAGTTACAATCAAACGTCAGCTTACCGCAAATCCGATAATCCCTTCCGGCAGCGGAAGTAAAATCTTGAAATATGAATTGACCGAAAGACCTCCGAAAACTCCTAACAGTCTTCGTAAGCTACGAGTCCCGAAAGTGATCATCGACGAGCTGAAATACCGAAAAGAACGGATAGAAAATAACAAGGCGAAGTTTAAGGACAAGTATAATGATTTTGATTATATAAGCTGCCAGGAAAACGGAAATCCGCACAGTATGAGTGCTTTTAATATTGCGTTGAATAAACTCTGCAAAAAATCCGCTCTTCCTTCGATAACAGTTCATGGATTGCGACATATGTATGCTACTATACTGATTGAAAATGGTGCGAGCCTATCAAAAATATCTGCATTATTGGGGCATAGTTCAATAAACACGACCTTTGAATACTATTGCGACATATCCGATGAAAGCAATAACATTAAAGCGTTCATGGATAACACATTTATTCCCGAGGAGGAAGCTGACTGATGGAGATGAAAAACATAGCCGAACATAATGTCTATAATATAATAAAGGTTAAAAACAAGTATGGTTTTCGAGTGTTGTTGCGTTTTGATGACGGGACAGAAGAAATACGGCAGTTTTCAGGCTTTGACTCTAAAAAAGACGCAAACAGCGAAAAAGAAAAGATAATCGCACAGCTTGTTACGAAGACATTTATCGTTCAGAAAAAGCAATCGGTATCAAGCTTTCTAACGGAATGGCTTGAAACAGATATAAAGCCTAGGACAACAGCCAACACCTATTCTTCCTATAAAAATGCAATAAAAAATCATATTCTGCCGATTTTAGGCAAAATGTACTTGACAGACCTTATGCGAGTACACATAAAAAATATGTATATTGCTATTGCGGAAAAGTCGCACAGGATGGCACAAATCGTCAAAAATATAATGAACACATCTATGAGATATGCAGTAAACAAAGGGTTGATTTCCGAAAGCCCTGCGGCGGACATCCCATTGCCTAAAAATGTGGCGAAAAATGCTTATCATACAAGATTGATAAAGGAAAGCAACACGCTGAATTTAGAGCAAATCGTTATACTGATAAATGCAAGCCGAGGTACCGGGATTTATATGCAGGTGCTTTTCGCGGTGCTTATGGGCTTGAGAAGAGGTGAAATTAATGGGCTGAAATACAGCGATGTTGATTTTGTGCGACAAAAGCTTCATGTTGCAAGGCAATTGGGCAGAGCGGCAAATTCAGATGATGTTATATTTGCTCCTAAAACAAAGACTAAACAGGAGATTAAACTGAAAACACAATCCAGCGACAGAGTGCTTGATATACCGGATTTTGTTTTTGAGGAGATATTAAGGTCCCGAAACCAATATGAGAAAAATAAAAACAGAAGAAGCAAAAAATTTCAAGACCTGAATTATATATGCTGTTCGAGCTACGGTCGACCGCGCAGTATGCAATATCATTTTGAACCTTTTAAAGAAGTTCTGAAAAAAAGCGGTTTGCCTAATATAAGATGGCACGATTTGCGACACAGTTATGCAACGCTTCTTATGAAAAACGATTTCAACTTAAAGGCAATTTCAAAAATACTCGGTCACGCAAAAGAAATCGTTACGGCAGATATTTATGTTGATAACCGGGAAATCATTACGGACGGAGTTGCCGAGCTGAAAGAATATATGGAAGAAGTGATACCGGAAAAGCCGGTTAATTTTAATGAGACGGAAAAGGTATTCGACCATAGTGATGTTGATATAACCGCCGTGTTTTGCAGTTTAACAGCATAAAGATATATTAATGGGCAGTGTGTTGAACGCTGCCCATTAAGTGTTTACATTTTAAGCTTTTGGTGTTATAATATATTGTAATTCTTTATGGCTTTTTACGATGTGTTACGGAGTTTTATTTTTCTCTGAAATAATAAATTTGTGACCTAAATTCGTGTAATTCCATATAGGACACATTTTTTTAGTTATTTTAAAGAAATTATTACACGAATTTTTACTGCGGGTCCGGCCTATATTAATCATATTGAGGGAGATGAGAATGTGCCTGATAAGTTTATTTTACATTCCAATTACAAGCCCACAGGCGACCAGCCTGAGGCTATAGCAAGATTGACCGAAGGGGTCGAAAATGGCTTAACAGAGCAGGTTTTACTGGGTGTTACGGGTTCGGGCAAGACCTTTACAATGGCGAATATTATCGCTAATGTCAACCGCCCGACCCTCGTTTTAGCCCACAACAAAACCCTCGCCGCACAACTTTGCAGTGAGTTCAGAGAATTCTTCCCCGAAAACGCGGTTGAATATTTTGTTTCCTACTACGACTATTACCAACCCGAGGCTTATATCCCCGGGAGCGATACCTATATTGAAAAGGATTCCGCTATTAATGACGAGATAGATAAGCTTCGCCATTCCGCCACCTGTGCGCTTTCGGAGCGGCGGGATGTTATTATCGTAGCGTCGGTTTCCTGTATTTATTCGTTAGGTAACCCTATTGATTATAAAAATATGGTGATTTCTCTCAGGGTCGGAATGGAGAAAAAACGTGATGACCTTTTGCACAAGCTTGTTGATTTGCAGTATGAGCGCAACGATATTAATTTTGTGCGTAATAAATTCAGAGTCAGGGGAGATACGGTCGAGATTTACCCCGCAAATTCTTATGAAAACGCAATAAGGGTGGAGTTTTTCGGGGACGAAATTGACAGAATAAGTGAAATCAACACCGTGACGGGCGAGGTCAAGGCACATTTGTCCCACGCGGCGATTTATCCCGCATCACACTATATTGTATCTAACGAAAAGCTTGAAGACGCGCTCAAAGAAATTAAGGACGAGCTTGAAGAACGGGTAAAATTTTTTACCGAAAACGGACAGCTTATTGAGGCGCAGAGAATAAGACAGCGTACCGAGTACGATATGGAAATGCTAAAGGAGATAGGCACCTGCAAAGGGGTTGAAAACTATTCACGCGTACTCTCACGCAGAAAGCCCGGGAGTGTCCCGTCTACCTTGCTTGACTATTTTCCCGATGATTATCTGCTTTTTGTGGACGAGTCTCATGTAACGCTTCCGCAGGTGCGGGGTATGTACGGCGGCGACCGAGCCAGAAAGGAAAATCTTGTGCAGTACGGCTTCAGGCTTCCCTCTGCCTTCGATAACCGCCCTCTAAATTTTGAGGAGTTTTACAACCATGTAAATCAGGCGGTTTTCGTTTCGGCAACACCGGGTGAATTTGAAAAAGACCACGCGGCGCAGATTGTCGAGCAGGTTATCCGCCCGACAGGGCTTCTGGACCCGAAAATTACCGTTCGACCAAGTGACGGGCAGATTGATGATTTGGTGTCCGAAATCAATATCCGAGTCGCCCGTAAGGAAAGGGTGCTTATCACCACCCTTACAAAGAAAATGGCGGAGGATTTGACCGATTATTTAAACGACCTGTCGATAAAGGTGCGGTATATGCACTACGATATTGACACAATGGAGCGAATGGAGATTATCCGCGATTTGCGCTTGGGTGAATTTGATGTACTTGTGGGAATTAACCTTTTGCGCGAGGGTCTGGATATTCCCGAGGTATCGCTGGTTGCTATACTGGACGCCGACAAGGAGGGCTTCTTAAGAAGCGAGACCTCACTTGTGCAGACCGTAGGCAGAGCCGCAAGAAATGCCGATGGCGAGGTTATAATGTATGCCGACAGTATAACGCCCTCAATGGAACGCGCGATTACCGAAACCGAGCGCCGCAGAGCGATACAGAACCGCTATAACGAGGAGCACGGAATCACACCTAAAACGGTTATTAAGGATATCCGTGATATTATTGAAATCGGCACAAAGGTTAAAAATGACAAGCCTGTTTCAAAGATGTCGAAATTAGAGCGCGAGGCGGAGATAAAACGCCTTACTAACGAAATGAAGCAGGCGGCGAAGATACTTGAATTTGAACACGCGGCTTATCTGCGTGATAAAATCAATAAACTCAGAGAAGGTAAATAATGGCTAACGATAAAATAATAATCAAGGGCGCGTGCGAGCATAATTTAAAAAATGTTGATGTTGAAATACCGAGAGACAAGCTTATAGTTTTCACGGGTCTTTCGGGAAGCGGAAAATCCTCCCTTGCGTTTGATACGATATACGCCGAGGGGCAAAGACGGTATGTGGAGTCCCTTTCCTCCTACGCAAGGCAGTTTTTAGGTCAGATGGAAAAGCCGAATGTTGAGACAATAGAGGGACTTTCTCCCGCTATTTCCATTGACCAGAAAACCACCTCGAAAAATCCGCGTTCTACAGTTGGAACTGTCACAGAAATATACGATTATCTGCGCCTGCTTTACGCGAGGGTAGGCGTTCCTCATTGCCCTGTCTGCGGTAAGGAAATAAGCCAGCAGACCACCGACCAGATTGTGGACAGGGTTATGGCGCTTCCCGAGGGCAGTAAAATTCAGGTTTTGTCCCCGGTTGTAAAGGGCAGAAAGGGCGAGCACACAAAGGAGCTTGAGCACGCGAGAAAGCAGGGCTATGTTCGCGTTCGGATAGACGGCAATATGTATGACCTGTCAGAAGAAATAAAGCTCGAAAAAAATAAAAAGCATATGATTGAAATTGTCGTTGACCGCCTTGTGGTTAAGGACGAAATTCGCTCCCGCCTTGCGGGCAGTATAGAGACCGCCGCGGGCATTTCGGGCGGTCTTATCGCGGTTGATGTCATAGGCGGGGAGGAGTTGCAGTTCTCCCAAAGCTTTGCCTGTGACGAGCACGGCATAAGCATACCCGAGCTTACACCGACAATGTTTTCCTTTAACAGCCCATTCGGCGCTTGCCCTACCTGTACGGGGCTCGGTATTTTTATGAAGGTTGACCCAAGGCTTGTGATTAACGATGAAAGCAAGTCACTTGTAGACGGCGCTATAAGAGCCTCGGGCTGGGGTGTTAACTCCTGGTTTTACCCCGACGCGGGAACAATAGCTACAATGTATTATAACGGACTTGCCGAGCATTACGGCTTTGATATTAACACCCCCTACAAGGATTTATCCGATGAGGTTAAGCACGCCGTTCTCTACGGAACGGGCAGTACTAAGCTTAAGCTTAAAAGGGGCAATACCTTAGGCGGCGGCAGTTATGAAGCACCGTTTGAGGGGATTATTAATAACCTTGAGCGCCGTTATAAGGAAACCTCAAGCGACTACGCCCGCGCCGAGATTGAAAGCTATATGACCGAGCGCCCCTGTCCCGACTGCCACGGCAGAAGACTTAAACCCGAGTATTTAGCAGTCACTGTGGGCGGCAAAAATATTATGGAATTCTGCGATATGTCGGTCACGGACGAGCTTGAATTTATAAACTCCCTTGAATTCGGAGCAAGGGACAGTATGATATCCAAACCGATTATAAAGGAAATCCGCGAGCGCTTAACCTTCCTTAAAAGCGTGGGACTTGAATACCTTAACCTATCCCGCTCATCGGGTACGCTGTCGGGCGGCGAGAGCCAGAGAATACGGCTTGCTACGCAGATTGGCTCTTCGCTAATGGGTGTACTTTATATTCTTGACGAGCCCAGCATAGGTCTTCACCAGCGGGATAACGACCGCCTTATCGCCACCCTAAAGCGCTTGCGCGACCTTGGTAATACCGTTATTGTGGTTGAGCACGATGAGGACACAATGCGCGCCGCCGATTATATTGTAGATGTTGGCCCGGGGGCGGGCATACACGGCGGAAATATAGTATTTTCGGGAAGTGTGCCCGAGCTTTGTGAGTGCACTGAGTCCATAACCTCGGACTATTTAACCGGAAGAAAAAAAATCCCCGTACCTGAAAACAGGCGTAAGGGAAACGGGACATTTCTTGAAATTAAGGGCGCGGCGGAAAATAATCTTAAAAAAATAAATGTTAAAATACCGCTCGGCACCTTTGTCTGTGTGACGGGGGTATCGGGGAGCGGTAAGTCATCCTTTGTAAACGATATTGTATATAAGGTGCTGGCGAACAAGCTTAACAAGGCGAAAACCGTGCCCGGTGCGTATAAATCCTTTGAGGGCATAGAAAATCTTGACAAGGTTATAAATATTGACCAAGCGCCCATAGGCAGAACTCCGCGCTCCAACCCCGCGACCTATACTGGGGTTTTCGGGGATATACGCGAGCTTTTCGCCTCTACAAAGGACGCGAAAATGCAGGGCTATACCGCTGGGCGTTTCTCCTTTAATGTTAAGGGCGGACGGTGCGAGGCGTGTCAGGGCGACGGTATTTTAAAGATTGAAATGCACTTTCTTCCCGATATTTATGTACCCTGTGAGGTTTGCGGCGGCAAGCGCTACAACCGCGAGACCCTTAATGTAAAGTACAAGGGAAAGAGCATTTACGATGTGCTGGAAATGACGGTTGAGGAGGGTATGACCTTTTTTGAAAGCATACCGAAAATCCACCGCAAGCTTAAAACCCTATTTGATGTGGGACTCGGTTATATTAAAATCGGTCAGCCCGCCACAACCCTTTCGGGCGGCGAGGCACAGCGTGTAAAGCTTGCAGCCGAGCTTTCAAAGCGGGGCACGGGCAAGACGATTTATATTTTAGATGAGCCTACAACGGGACTTCACACAGCCGATGTTCACAAGCTTATAGAGGTTTTACAGCGGTTTGTGGACGCAGGTAATACCGTGCTTGTAATTGAGCATAACCTCGATGTTATTAAAACCGCCGACCATATTATAGACTTAGGTCCCGAAGGGGGAGATAAGGGAGGTACGGTGGTCTGCACAGGTACACCCGAGAAAATTGCCGCTTGTGAAAAGTCCTACACGGGAAAATTTCTTAAGAAATTGCTGTAAAATTAAAACCGCCTAAGGCGGTTTTAATTGTTTTGTGGAGTTGTAACAGTGTTTTCAGATGATGTTACACCGTTGTTTTCGCTTGAGGTTTCACTGTTTTCCGAAGATGTGACTTCGCTGCTTGACGAGGATGATGTCACACTGCTGTTTTCTGATGTTGTTTCACTGCTTGACGAGGATGCATTCTCGCTGTCTGTTGATGAAGAATCTTCGCTGTCTGTTGATGAAGTGTCAGCGTTGCTTGTTTCGGGAGGCTTTTCTTCTTTCTTTAAAAGAGGATTATCCTGTTTGTTTCCGCTTATCATAGATTTAAATATGAGATTCATATCGCATCTGCCGTCAACGCCGTGAACATTGCCATCGCTTGCATATTGCCAACCGTCATAAACTATATCGCTTAATAAACTATTGTTATCGGTGTAATATGCCATCCAAAGGGTATAATTCAAAAGTCTTGATTTTTGAAGATGATTATTATAAAAATTATAGTAGGTATAAAGCATTGTTTTGCGGCCGGCCTGCTTTATTGTTTCCATAAAGGCTATGGCATTATCCGTTCTTTGAACGGCAGTAAGATTTATTACTCTATCACTGTAGTGCTCAATATCAATGGCGATGGGTAAATCAAGGTCGTAATCTTTAATGGCATTTAGCACAAAGTTTGCTTCCTCAATCGCTTCCGCTATGTCTTTGGCAACCGAATAAAAATAAACTCCGCATTTTATTCCCGCTGCTTTTGCCCCTATAATATTTTGTTCAAAATAAGGATCAATATTTAATCTGCCGGTTTCATATCCTCTGAAGCCTACTCTTATGATAGCGTACTCAATGCCTGCCGCTTTAACATTGCTCCAATTAATGTTTTTTTGATATCTTGAAACATCTATGCAAGTGTAAGACTCTTTAGCACCCGTTTGCTTATTAAAATAATATCTGAGTCCGTTAACATCGGCATAGCCTTTCAAAAGTTGGTCATTTTTGTAGCAATAGGTTTTACCGTCCCTTTGTTCAAATCTATAATTATCGGCAGGAGACGGAGCTTCGGCAGCTTCTTCTACATACTTTGCATAATCCGAACGGATATAACCGCTTTTATGCTTTCCGCCTATATTGCCGCTGATATTATACCAAATCATATTGTCAGTACCGATTTTTTCTCCTAAATAATCAAATACCTCACCTTTTTTAACCTTGCCTATCGAATTGAAGCTCGTTCCTGCATCGACTCTCACATTAACATCGTTATCGGTGGCTTCTACTTTTTTAACATCCGGATTGACGGTATTGGAAACGGAAGGCTTTTGTGGGGCAAATTTATCAGGGTTAACCTCCTCGTTTGAGGTATCCTCTTCGGGCTTATAACTAAATTCGGGTGCGGTAAGAACACTTCCCGTTGAAGGTTTAATTTCTGTTTTTTCTTTGGGTATACTGTTAATATCCTCACTTACAACCGATGAAATCTCCTCAATTTCCGACACGGCGCCAGAATCGGAGTTGATATCAGATGATACCGTTTCGGTGTCACTTGGTATAGGCGACATAGTTTTTTCTTGATTGTGATTGTTTTTAGTAAAAACAACTGCTGTAATAGAAGCAATGACAATAGCAGAGACTAATGCCGATATCAATATTGCTTTATGTAATAAGAAAAATTCTAAAAATTTTTTCAATTTAATTCCTCCGTGGATTTTTACGACCTGTATATTATATTTTTTTAAGTTGCTTTTGTCAATGTTTTATACGATATTTTACACTTAATAATAGGTAAATTCGCTGTGCTTAATATAATTTACACATTATTCACCATTTGTCATAAAATATATGTAAAATGTAAACGAGGTGAGGCTAAAAGGTGTTCGGATATATCAGAATTGCAAAGCCCGAGCTTAAAATTAAGGAGTACGAGACCTACAAGGCGGTCTACTGCACCCTTTGCCGAACTTTAGGTAAGGAGTACGGAATTTGGACTCGATTTACCCTAAGCTATGATTTCACCTTTTTAGCACTTCTTAATATGTCTTTGTCGGACGGGTGCGATGCGGTTGAGCGGAAGAGATGCACTTGCAATCCGCTGAAAAAATGCAATTATTGTAAAAGTGATGAAAAGATAAAAATGCCCGCGGCAGCGGCTATGATAATGGTTTATTATAAGCTTCTCGATAATATTGAGGACGAAAAGGGCATAAAAAAATTAGGGTATATTACCCTTAAACCGCTTTTTTCCCACGCCCACAAAAAGGCGGCGCGGATTTATCCACAAGTTGAGGAGATTATAAGCGAATATATTTCGGAGCAATCCGCTCTTGAAAACGAAAACTGTGCCGAGCTTGACAGAGCCGCCGACCCTACAGCCAAAGCCCTTTCCGCGCTTTTACAGCTTTGCAGTGAGGACTTAACACAAAAACGGGTGCTTGACCGTTTGGGCTACTGCCTCGGAAGATATATTTATATTTTGGACGCGGCGTGCGACCTGCCTGAGGATATTAAGAGCGGCTCATATAACTGCTTAAAGGCTTCACTTGAGGGAGACCCTCAAAAATACGCTAAAGACAGGGCAACTCCACAGCTTTATTTCTGCTTAAACGAGGCGGGCAGGGCATTTGAACTGCTGGATATAAAAAAATACAGGACAATTCTCGGCAACATAATTTATTTGGGACTTGAGGATACCTTCAAAAAGGAGCTAAATGTATGAAAGATCCGTACGCGGTATTAGGCGTTTCAAAGAACGCCAGCGATGAAGAAATCAAAAACGCTTACAGGGAGCTTGCGCGCAAGTATCATCCCGATAATTACACCGATAATCCGCTTTCCGACCTGGCGGGCGAAAAGATGAAGGAGATTAACGAGGCATACGACCAAATTATGAACTCCCGCCGTTCGGGCAAGCATAGCAACAGCTACTCGGGCGGTGGCTTTGATACCAATGCCTCCTCGTCTTTCCCCGAGGTTAGGAACCTTATTAATCAGGGCAGACTTGAACAGGCGCAGGAGATATTGGACGGCGTTCCGCCCCAGTCCCGCAACGCGGAGTGGTACTTCCTTAACGGTACAGTACTTTACCGCCGCGGTTGGTTCGACCAAGCCTTTACAAGCTTTGCTACTGCTTCGAGAATGGATCCGACCAATATGGAATACCGCAATGCGGTTAACAACGCACAACGACAGCAGGGAAGACAGCACAATCCCTACCGCACCTACGGAGGGGGTACAGGCGGCTGTGACGGATGTGATATTTGTTCAAGCCTTATCTGTGCGGACTGTTGCTGTGAATGTATGGGCGGAGACCTTATACCCTGCTGTTAATAAAAGGGAAGCGATAACTTGAAACAAAATGTTAAAATTACATTGTGCGGAATAACGGTTGCGCTTTCGGTGGTTTTTATGCTGCTATCCTATTTTCCTTATTTCACCTATGCTGTTCCCGCAATAACGGGGCTTCTTACAATGATGCTGGTTATTGAAATAAATGTAAAATGGGCGTTTGCAGCGTATCTGGCCGCCTCGGTGCTTGTGTTTATTTTTGCCGAGCCTGAAAGCAAGCTTATGTATATTTGCTTGTTCGGATATTATCCGATAGTAAAGGCGCTGATTGAAAGAATAAACAAGCCTGTAATCGAGTGGCTTTTAAAGCTTGCGGTATTCAATGCCGCCGTCTTACTTATTTACGCGGTGTTTGCTGAAATGTTCGGCGTTTCCATCGAAGATTTCGGCGTCCTCGGAAAATACGGCGCATATATCTTTTTGGGACTTGCAAACGCGGTGTTTGTTCTTTATGATATTACGGTCTCAAGACTTTCGGGAACCTATATGTACCGAATTCATCCAAGGGTGAAAAAACTGCTTAAAATGTGAAAAAGCTGTAATGTTGAAAGTAATTTGCACGAAAAAGCCTCCCTTGTGTAAAGGGAGGTGCCGAGGAACGAGGCGGAGGGATTGAAAAAGCTTTAGTAAGCCTTTTCTCACAATCCCTCAGTCAGCTTCGCTGACAGCTCCCTTTACACAAGGGAGCCTTTTTTATATTTATCTGTCTTTAAATCAACAGATTTTTAATTTAGATAACCTTGCTTAAAAAGTCCTTAAGTCTCGGACTTTTTGGATTGCCGAATACTTCCTCGGGTGTGCCTTCTTCCATAATAATACCTTGGTCGATAAAGAGCACTCGGTCTGCAACTTCTCTTGCAAAGCCCATTTCGTGGGTTACAACCGCCATTGTCATACCGTCATTGGCGAGCGCCTTCATAACATCCAGCACCTCGCCGACCATTTCGGGGTCGAGGGCGGAGGTCGGCTCGTCAAACAGCATTACATCGGGCTGCATACAAAGGGCGCGGACTATCGCAACCCTCTGCTTTTGTCCTCCCGAAAGCTGGGAGGGGTAGGCGTTAGCCCTGTCCCTAAGTCCTACGCGGTCAAGCAGGGCGAGCGCACGCTCCTCCGCCTCGGCCTTGGTGGCTTTTTTAAGCTTTACAGGCGCTATTGTCATATTTTTAAGCACCGTCATATTCGGGAAAAGATTGAACTGCTGGAAAACCATTCCCATCTTCTGGCGGTGAATATTTATGTTTACTTTAGGGTCGGTAATATCAGTTCCCTCAAAATAAATATGCCCGCCCGTCGGCTCTTCAAGGAGATTAAGGGTACGCAAAAAGGTGGATTTTCCCGAGCCGGAAGGTCCTATAATAACCACAACCTCGCCCTTTTTTATTTCGGTATCAATACCCTTTAAAACCTCAATTTTGCCGAAGGATTTTTGCAAATTATCGGTTTTGATTAGCACCTCGTTAGTGGTCACTGGTACGCAGCCTCCTTTCAAGCTTTCCTACAAGCCAGGTTAAAACCATAACTATTACAAGATAGATAGCCGCCACGGTGATAAGGGGCAGAAAATAGGAATAGGTGCGCCCCGCAATCGAATTGCCCGCTTTGGTAAGGTCTACAACGCCCACATAGCCCGCGACCGAGGTTTCCTTTAAAAGAGCGATAAACTCATTGCAGAGGGTGGGCAGAACGGTTTTAAACATCTGGGGAATTACAATATGTATCATAGTCTGAACATAGTTAAGTCCAAGACTGCGACCCGCCTCAAACTGTCCGTTATCCACCGCCATAATTCCGCCGCGGAAGATTTCCGCCACATATGCGCCCGAATTTATACCGAAAGCGAAAATGCCTATCGGAACGCCGTCCCTTACCGAGACGAAAATCAGGAAATACGAAATCATAAGCTGAACGACAACAGGAGTTCCTCTGATAACCGTTAAATAAAGCTTGCAAACAGCGTTTAAAAATGCCAGTATAAAATATCCTATACCCTTGTGCCGGCGCATTTTGTCACGGTTTTTATCGTATGTAGAGCGCACGGCGGCAACGATTATACCTATTGCAATACCAATAAGCAAAGCGCCGAAGGTGATTTTCAGGGTGTTTAGAAAGCCCGTTATCAGCTGCTCATAGCGGTTCCCATCAATAAAAACGAATTTAAACTCGTCCGCAATGGAGCCCAACCAGCCCGAAACAGCGTTAATTATGTTTGCCAATGCATAAACTCCTTTCTATACTAAAAAACAGGGCGGTTGGAAACCGCCCCTAATTATTTTTGAATTAGTCAGCTTTAATGTATTTGTCAACAACCTTTTTAACAGAGCCGTCTTCGATAAGTGCCTTAAGCGCTTCGTTAACCTTTTCCTGAAGCTCGGTGTTTTCCTTTGCAAAGCAGATTGCATAATCCTCGGTTACATATTCGGTGTCAAGAATTTTTAGACCCTCGTTTGCGGCAACATAAGCCTTTGCGGGCTCGTTATCGATGATAACGCAATCAACCTTGCCGCCCTTTAAAGCCTCAACTGCAAGCGCGCCGTTCTGATAGCCTGTTACATTTTCTTCGCCGTAGCCGCCGTTTTCGGGTGTGTCGGAAGCGTAGATATAACCTGTTGTGCCTTGCTGAGCGCCGATTTTCTTGCCATCTAAATCGTCGATTGTTTTAATATCGCTGTCTTCCTTAACGATTACAACCTGAACGCCTGTAGCATATGAGTCGGAGAAGTTAACCTTTTCCTTTCTCTCATCGGTAACGGTCATACCCGCCATACCCATATCGTACTTGCCGGACTGAACGCCGGGGATAATGGAGTCGAAATCAACATCGGCGATTTCAAGCTTAAGGTCTAATTTGTCGGCGATAAGCTGTGCTACCTCTGCGTCGATACCTACGATTTTGTCTCCCTCCTTGTACTCATAGGGCGGGAATTCGGCATTGGTAGCCATAATAAGCTTGCCTTCTTGTGCGGTCATAGACTTACTGCCGCAGCCGCAGCAGAGAACAGCGATAGCCAAAGCGGCTAAAACGCTTAAGATTTTTGTGATTTTTTTCATTTGGAAAATCCCCTTTTAAAAGTTAAATTTTAAGTATATAGGGATTATATCACCGCAAGGCTTATTTGTCAATACTTTATTTGCATATTTATGATATTTTTTTGAATATTTTTCGATTTTGTGCATATTATGAGCTGAAACATTCAAAATGCATATTTATAATGAATAAATATTCATATTGTTCAATTTAATGAATACTATGAATATTCCGAAAAGCCGTAATTGCCTCCCTCTGACGAGGGAGGTGGCTCGACACAGTCGAGACGGAGGGAGAGAAAAGCCCTAAATAAAGCTGTTTTCAACTACCCCTCAGTCGCCTTTGGCGACAGCTCCCCTGACAAGGGGAGCCGCTGTAGCCTTTTATATAAGATGAATATTTATTCATTAGAAAATACTGTGAACGCTTATTCTCGTATCTTCTTTGACCTGATGAAGGAGCATTTTAAGGGTTTCGATATGCTCGTAAAAGAGAATTTCGTCCTCGGTTTCGCTGTAAAGTAAAAGCGATGAGATTTCAAGCTCAATATCGTCAATTCGGTTGTGATTCATAAAAAATGAGAGTGCTTTTTCCTTTTCATCCCAAAGACTGCTTAGCTCCTCGGCGTATTTATAGGCTTCGCCCTCGCTGTATGCCTCTTCACAGCGGAGTATTAATTCTTTTGTTTTATCGCAGGTTTTAGTGATATACATAAGACTCGAAATATACGCCGCCATGACCGCCGCTAACAGTATCCCCGCCGCAATCAGTCTTTTCATTGTTTATCCCTCATTTTTATAAGGCTGAAATTTCCGTACCTGTCCATAGTCATTAAAAATACTTGACCTACCTCGGTGTTGTTAGCGGCAACCTTTTTTCTGATTGCAGTCTCATCGGTTTCAAGGGCGTTCAGCGATTCTTTAATTATTTTGCCGTCGCTTATAACGGGCAGGGGAAGGGCGGCTTTATCCTTTTCTATGTTAAGGTCGCCCGCGGTTACGGTCTGTTCGGAGGATTTTAAAAGTACGCTTAGGTTGCCGTTTACCTCAAGCACCGCAAAGGCAACGGTTGAAATGTCAAATACATTTTGCCCGCGCAAAAGCTCGACTAAGTCAAGCACCGTCATACGCACCTGACGCATAGCGTTCTGGTCAACAACGCCGTTTTTGATTATCACCGCCGATTTTCCGTTCATAAGCTTTCTGACCGTCATACTTTTCATAGCCAGCACCGAGACGATTATCTCCAAAATAACCAGCATAAATATTGCGACAACGCCGTCTAAAATCGGTTGAGAGGTGTCCTGAAGCGGAATGGCGGCAATCTCGGATATAAGCAGGGTGACAACAAGCTCGTTAGGCTGCATTTCGCCGACCTGCCGTTTTCCCATAAGCCTGATACCGACTGTAACGAATATATAGAGTATAACCGTGCGCGTTATTGTTATAATCATTATATCACCGCTGTTATTATCTGCGAATAAGGTAAATTTATTTAATTAATATGTGTAAATTTTTACCAAACAAGGTCGGTCGGGTTGACAAAATATTATTTTACTATACAATATTTATATAGCTATTATGCGTGAGGTGATACAGTGAATATACTCCATTTGAAATATGCTGTTGAAATTGCAAACACAAAGTCTATAAGCCGCGCGGCGGAAAATTTATATATGGGTCAGCCGAATTTGTCGAGAGCTATTAAGGAGCTTGAAGAAAGCCTTAATATAACCATTTTTTACCGCACTCCCAAAGGAATAACCGTAACTCCCGAGGGTGAGGAGTTTTTGCAGTACGCAAGGCGTATTGTCAATCAGGTTGACGAGGTTGAGGAAATGTATAAAAACGGCCGCAGACCGAAGCAGAATTTTTCTGTCTGCGTGCCGAGGGCAAGCTATATTTCCTATGCCTTTGCCGAGTTTGCGAAAAGCATTAAAACAGATATCCCTGCCGATATTTTTTATAAGGAAACAAATTCCTCAAGAACAATCGGTAATGTGGTAAAAGGCGAATATAATTTAGGGATAGTTCGTTTTCAAAACACCTTTGAACGCTATTTTAAAACACAGTTCGAGGAAAAGCGTTTAAATGCCGAAATTATCACCGATTTTAAATATGTGCTTTTAATGTCCCAAAATCACCCGTTAGCGGAAAAACAGGAAATTTACTGCAAGGATTTAGCCCCGTATATCGAGATTACTCACGCAGACCCTTATGTTCCGTCACTCCCCCTTATTGATGTCAAGAGGGAAGAGCTTTCAAAGTATGTGGACAAGCATATTTATGTGTTTGAGCGGGGAAGCCAGTTTGAAATCCTTCAAGAGGTTGAAAACTCATTTATGTGGGTGTCGCCTATTCCTGAGGATTTGTGTGAGAAATACGGGCTTGTTTCAAGAGAGTGCGCCGATACTGAAAAGGTATATATGGATGTGCTTATCTACCGTAACGGATATAAGCTGACCGAGCTTGACAACGCCTTTATCACCGCCGTGTGTGACGCAAAAAGGAAATATATTTAATAAAAAACATCGGTTTTGCAAAAGCGAAACCGATGTTTTCAGTATAAGAAGCTTATTTAATAAGTGATTCGCCCGTCATTTCGGGGGGCTGGGGAAGTCCCATAATTTTAAGAATTGAAGGCACGATGTCGGCAAGTCTGCCGCCCTCCCTTAATTCACAGGGATAACCTACAACGCAGAAGGGAACGGGATTTGTGGTGTGGGGAGTGAAGGGTTGACCGTCCTCTCCAACCATACAGTCGGCATTTCCGTGGTCGGCGGTTATAATAACCGAGCCGCCCATTTTAAGGGTGGAATCAACAACCCTGCCCACACATTCGTCAACCGCTTCAACCGCCTTTACAGCCGCGTCAAACACGCCTGTGTGACCTACCATATCGCAGTTGGCGAAGTTGAGAACAACCGCATCGTATTTGCCCGATTCTATCTGCTCGCAAACGGCATCGCAAACAGGGTATGCGCTCATTTCAGGCTTTAAATCGAAGGTTGGAACATCGGGGGACTGAATAAGGATTCTGTCCTCGCCCTCAAAGGTCTTTTCCTCGCCGCCGTTGAAGAAGAAGGTAACATGAGCGTACTTCTGAGTTTCGGCAATTCTTAATTGAGTCATATTTTTGCTTGCTAAATATTCGCCGAAGGTCATTTTAAGCTCTTCGGGCGGGAAAGCAACCGAAACATTAGGCATAGTTTCGTCATATTGAGTCATACAAACATAGCTTAAGGGGAAGAAGCCGTTTTTGCGTTCAAAACCGTCAAAATCAGGGTCAACAAATGTACGGGTAAACTGTCGTGCTCTGTCAGGACGGAAATTAAAGGAAATAACGCTGTCATTTGCTTTAATGGTACCCTCTTTATCAACAACTGTAGGAACAATAAATTCGTCGGTAACACCGTTTGCATATGATTCTTCCATTGCCTTTACGGGATCTGGATTTTGTATGCCTTCGCCGTAAACGAAAGCGGAATAAGCTTTTTCAACTCTGTCCCAAGCAAAGTCTCTGTCCATTGCATAATAACGGCCTGCTATAGTAGCAATTTTACCGACACCGAGCTCCTTCATTTTAGCCTGAAGGTCCTTTATAAAGCCGACACCCGAGGTGGTGGAAACATCTCTGCCGTCCATAAGGCAGTGAACGAAAACCTTTTCAAGTCCGTTTCTTTTCGCAAGCTCTAAAAGCCCATAGAGGTGCTCAATATGGCTGTGAACTCCGCCGTCGGAAAGAAGTCCGATAAGATGAAGAGCCGAGTTGTTATCCTTGCAGTTTTGAACGGCATTCTTTAAAGCTTCAATATCAAAGAAGTCGCCGTCCTCAATAGATTTTGTGATTTTAACGAGCATTTGATAAACAACACGGCCGGCTCCGATGTTGGTGTGACCTACCTCACTGTTGCCCATCTGTCCGTCGGGGAGTCCTACATCAAGCCCTGAAGCACCAATGGTAGTGAATGGGTTTTCACTAAAAAATTTAGTGAGATTGGGGGTTTTAGCGGCATGAATCGCATTACCTTCATCGGAATTTCTTATGCCGAAACCGTCCATAATACATAAAACAACAGGTTTTTTCATTATTATATCACCTTGAAATTATTTGCTTGCAGCTTTAACGATAACCGAGAAATCCTCAGCCTTAAGGGAAGCGCCGCCGATAAGTCCGCCGTCAACATTAACCTTTGCAACCAACTCGTCGGCATTCTTAGCGTTCATAGAACCGCCGTACTGGATTGTAACGGTCTCTGCTACATCTGCGCCGTAGACTTCTGCAATAGCGGCACGGACATAGCCGTTGCCCTCGTCAGCCTGCTCGGCGGTAGCGGTAACGCCTGTGCCGATTGCCCAAACGGGCTCGTAAGCGATAATAACATTTGAAAGCTTCTCGGCGGGAACATTTGTAAGCGCCATCTTGGTCTGGTACTTAAGCAGAGTTTCGGTGTAGCCGAGCTCTCTCTGCTCGAGGGTTTCGCCAACGCAAACTATAGCTGTAAGACCCGCATTCAAAGCGGCAAGTGTGCGAAGATTTACGGTCTGGTCGGTCTCGCCGAAGTACTGTCTTCTCTCGCTGTGACCGATAACCACATACTTAACGCCCGATTCAACGAGCATCTGTGCGGAAACTTCGCCTGTGTAAGCGCCGCTCTCCTTAAAATGTACATTTTCAGCGCCGATTTCAATGTTTGAACCCTCGGCGGCGGCAACAGCTGCGGGAATGTCGATAAAGGGAACGCAAAGCACTACCTTGCAGTCAGCGCCCGCTACAAGCGGCTTCATTTCGTTAATAAGCGCGGTCGTTTCGGACGGGGTTTTGTTCATTTTCCAGTTGCCTGCGATTACGGCGGCTCTTTTAGCTTTATTCATTGTAAAAACTCCTTTTTTTAAAATATGCAATCGGGCTGTAGCATTAAGGTTATATTGCACAAATAAAAATGCTGTGCTGAGTCAAGGCTCCCTCTGACGAGGGAGCTGTCGAGCGTAGCGAGACTGAGGGAGAGAAAAACCAGCGTTTTTAAGTATTATTACTCTTTCTCTCCCTCCGTCACGGCAATGCCGTGACACCTCCCTCGTCAGAGGGAGGCACATGGTTGCGCATAAAACTTTAATGTGACAGCCCTTTAAAATTTAATTACTTATCGTTAAGCGCGGCGATGCCGGGAAGCTCCTTGCCCTCTAAGAATTCAAGAGAAGCGCCGCCGCCTGTGGAAATGTGGGTCATCTTGTCGCCGTAGCCTAAGGTGTTAACAGCCGCCGCGGAATCACCGCCGCCGATAACCGTAACAGCGTCGGTCTCTGCAAGACTTTTTGCAACGGCAATAGTGCCCTTTGCAAGGGTCGGGTTCTCAAATACGCCCATAGGTCCGTTCCAAACAACGGTCTTTGCAGACTTAACAGCGTCTGCGAAAAGCTCGGCGGTTTTAGGTCCGATATCAAGTCCCTGATAATCGTCGGGAATCTTGTCGGCATCAACAACCTCAACCTCAATCGGTCCGTCAATCGGATCGGGGAAGCTCTTAGCTATTGTGCAGTCAATCGGAAGAAGAATCTTAACGCCCTTTTCCTCTGCCTTTTTAAGCATATCCTTGCAGTAGTCAATCTTCTCGGTATCAAGGAGTGACTGGCCTACGCTGTAGCCCTTAGCGGCAAGGAAGGTGTAAGCCATACCGCCGCCGATAATAAGTGTATCAGCCTTGTTGAGAAGGTTTTCAATAACGGTGAGCTTGTCTGCAACCTTTGCACCGCCCAAAATGGTAACGAAAGGACGAACGGGGGTATCAACCGCGTTTCCGAGGTATTTAAGCTCTTTACCGATAAGGTAGCCTGCGACAGCCTCTTTAACATAGGAAACAACGCCTACGGTGGAGCAGTGCGCTCTGTGAGCGGTGCCGAACGCATCGTTTACGAAAATATCAGCAAGGGAGCCGAGCTCAGCCGAGAAAGCTTCGCCGTTCTTGGTCTCTTCGGCGCGGTAACGGGTGTTTTCAAGAAGAACAACATCGCCGTCCTGCATAGCGGCAACAGCCTTTTTAGCGTTTTCGCCGACAACATTAGCGTCAGCCGCAAAAACAACCTCTTTGCCTAAAAGCTCTGAAAGGCGCTTTGCAACGGGAGCTAAAGAAAGCTCGGGCTTGGGTTCGCCCTTCGGCTTGCCGAGGTGTGAGCAGAGAATAACCTTGCCGCCGTCGGCAATAAGCTTTTTAATTGTGGGGAGAGCTGCGATGATGCGGTTTTCGTCGGTGATAACGCCGTTTTTAAGCGGTACGTTAAAGTCACAGCGAACGAGAACCTTTTGACCTTTAACATTAATGTCGTCAACGGTCTTTTTGTTAAGAGCGTTCATTGAGATACATCCTTTCAACATTGTTAATTTTTTTACAATACTATTTTACCACAAATTATTATTTTTTCAATATTTATTTTGAATTACCGCGTAAAAATTAGCAAATATCTTCCCATTTGTAATTGTGCAGTTGACCGAAATTTTCGAGAGCGGGGTAATTCCATTGCCTTAAAGCCTCGTAAACCGCTATCGCGACCGAGTTTGAGAGGTTCAGGCTTCTGATTTCGCCCTGCATAGGTATTCTCACGCACCGTTCGGGGTTTTTAATAAGCAGCTCCTCGGGCAGACCTTTTGTTTCCTTGCCGAAAAGCAGATAGCAGTTATCGGGGTAGGAAACCTCAGAATGTGCTTTCCTGCCTTTTGTTGTGAAATAGAAAAACGCACCGTCGTTTTTTGAAAAGAAATCCTCTAAGCCGTCATAATAGGTTATGTCGAGATAGTGCCAGTAGTCAAGCCCTGCGCGCTTGAGCTTTTTATCGTCAATATTAAAGCCCATAGGCTTGACTATATGAAGTCTCGCTCCCGTAGCGGCACAGGTGCGGGCTACATTGCCCGTGTTTTGGGGAATTTCGGGCTCGACCATTACAATATTAATTTTAGGCATTCTTATCACCGTTTTTTATTTTTATTATACTGTTATCAAATTAAGGTTGTCAAGCAGGGAAATTTGTATTATAATATATTTATAATAATAAGGAAAGCGGGTTTTGTAATGAATAATATTTGGCACGATATTTCCCCCTCTCGGATAACGCCCGAGGATTTTATCTGCGTAATCGAAATTCCAAAGGGAAGCAAAAAGAAATATGAGCTTGACAAGGAAACAGGACTTATAATTCTTGACCGTATTCTTTATACCTCTACCCATTATCCCGCGAATTACGGATTTATTCCGCGCACCTACGGGGACGATAACGACCCGCTTGATGTATTACTCCTTTGCGCTGAGAATTTGGAGCCGTTAAGCCTTGTGCGCGCCTATCCTATCGGGGTAATCACAATGATAGACGGCGACAGCAACGATGAAAAGATAATAGCCATACCCTTTAACGACCCGTCTTATAACGAGTATAAGGATATTGATGACCTGCCGAAGCATATTTTCGATGAAATGCGCCATTTTTTTGAGGTTTATAAAAATCTTGAGCATAAAAAGACCGCTGTTGATGATGTAAAGGGTAGGAAAGACGCTTTGGAGATAATAGCCACGGCTATAGAAAATTATAAAATACATTTTAATAAATAGGAGTTTTTTATGAAAATGCAGGAAAGCATCTTGCGGCGCGTAAGAGCGGTTGAGGAAAAGAACGGAATTAAATATGCCAAAACAGACGGAAGGCTGTATAAAACTTTAAGAGTTTTTTATATCATTTTATTTGCATACACAACGGCGGTAAATTTGCTTTATATTGCGGGTATGACTTATGTATATCTCGGAACGGATAATTTCAAAAATGTGGTAAACAGTATTGTCACGGTATCCATATGCACGGCACTTATAGCCGTTGGCTTTGTCTTAAGCTTTTTTCGGTTTAAGCTTGCGGCGGGAATAATAAGCATAGTTCCCGAAATTTTCCTTATACCTGTTTTCGGCATAGCTTTAAGTGACAGTCTCGGTTTTTTAGGATTTAAAGCTTCGTTTTATTGGCGGCATTTTGCACCGCTGGCACTTCTTGTTATTCTGATGATATTTACAACCGTTATCGCCGTCAGGGCGAGGATTAAAACCGAAAAGCAGTATAAAAAGGTTACGGATAATCTTTATAAACTATATCGGCAAAACGGAAACGATATTTCGGACGAACAATGGGAGCAATTTTTAAATAATTACGACCCGACCGACTATAAAAAGCTTTTTAAAGCGGAAGAAAATTAAAAATTTGAAAAACAGAGAAACGGCAGTTTTCGCAAGAGAATTGCCGTTTCTTTTTGTGTATTCGCAGATTAAAAAAACACAATATATGCGTCTTCACAAAAATCAGTTAAAAAAAATTATGTAAACTTAAAAAAATACTTGATTTTTCTGTTTGTGGGGCTTATAATACAAACATAGTGGTGAGAAGTGGAGTAAAAAACCACAAATGTGTATTAAAGTGGAGCAGAAAGGAGTGAAAACCGTGCTTTTTGGTGGATATCAGCATAATATTGATAAAAAGGGCAGGGTTTTTATTCCCGCAAAGCTTCGTGAAGAGCTTGGCAGCGGCTTTATGATTTGCCGCGGAATTTACGGAAAACGCTGCTTGTGCGTTTATTCGGCAGAGCAATGGGACAAGCTTGTTGAAAAAATCGGCACCCTTCCGAGCACAAAATCAAGCGCGGTTAAGCGCTTTTTGTATGACGGTGCGTTCAATGTTGATTTCGATTCTCAGGGCAGAATACTTATTCCGCCCGTTTTGCGCGAATATGCACAGCTTGAGGGCGAAGCCCACATCATAGGAATGGATACCAACCTTGAAATCTGGAATACCGAGCTTTGGAACGAGGAGAACGCAAAGTATACTCCCGAATCTATTGCCGATATTATGGAAGAGCTTAACTTCTGATGGAGTTTGTACATAAGTCGGTACTGCTCAGTGAAACGATAGCGGCACTGAATATAAAGTCAGACGGAATTTATGTTGACGGTACTGCCGGCGGTGCGGGACACTCGTCGGAAATAGCGAAAAGGCTTACAAGCGGATTTTTGTATGCTCTTGACCGCGACCCCGACGCGGTAAAAACAGCGTCGGAGCGGCTGAAAGATTACCCGGCAAAGGTGATTGAAAGCAATTTTTGTGACATGGCATCGGTCTTAGCAGATGAGGGAGTAAGCGGTGTTGACGGCGTACTCTTAGACCTTGGAGTTTCTTCCTTTCAGCTTGACAGCGCCGAGCGCGGTTTTTCCTACCGTGCGGACGCTCCGCTTGATATGAGAATGAGCAAAAGCGGATTATCCGCCGCGGATATTGTCAATACTTATTCCGTACAGGAGCTTACCGATATTTTCAGAAATTACGGCGAGGAGAAATTCGCCTATAAAATAGCAAACAGAATAGTAAACGAACGCGAGAAAGAGCCTATTATTAATACGGTGAGATTGGCTGATATAATATCCGCGTCTGTGCCCGCCGCCGCAAGACGCGACGGTCACCCCGCACGGAAATGCTTTCAGGCTATAAGGATAGCCGTAAACGGCGAGCTTGATATTTTAGGCGGTGCACTCGACAGCGCGTTCGGGCTTCTTAAAAAGGACGGCGTGCTTGCGGTCATAACCTTCCACTCGCTTGAGGATAGGATTGTAAAGCAAAAATTCAAGGAGTATTGCACGGGCTGTATATGCCCGCCGGAACTTCCTGTTTGCGTGTGCGGAAGAACACCTGAAGGGCATTTGGCATTCAAAAAGCCTATAGAAGCTTCCGATAAAGAATTAAACGAAAACCCGAGAAGCAGAAGTGCAAAATTAAGGGTAATAATAAAGAATTAAGGAGTACGGTTATGAATAATATAAAGTATTATAACGACAGCTTGGCATATGATTTTGAAATGTTTATGCCCAAAACTGCCGAGCGCGATAAAACACGCGATAATATTGTTGTAATGCCCAAAGCCGCCGAGCGCACAAAAAAGCGTACCCGCGCGGCTGCTAAAAGACTGTCTTCACCGATGCTCTTTATTATGACAGCCGTTTTCATTCTTGCGGGACTTTGCGGAAATATCGCGCTTAGGATTAAGATAAACGAGGTTAATTCCGAAATTAACGAAGTAAAGGCCGCCATAACCGAGCTTGACAGCGAAAAAACAAGCCTTGAGGTTGAAATGCAGCGCAGGATTTCTTATTCTAATTTAGAACTTGAGGCAACACAGCTCGGAATGAGAAAAATGGAAAAGGATAATGTAAAGTATATAAGGGTAAACGATAAGGATAAAGCGGTAACTGCAAACGGGGATACCGTGGTGGCAGAGTAATAATAGTACAAGTATTAATAATATATTATCTGTGTGGCAGAAAAGCTGTCATAATGTAATAACAAGATACGAGAGTTGTTTTCCGACTCTCGTATTCGGGTTTAGAAAGGAAGCAAAGCCGTGTCTGTAAAACCGGGGAAAATGATGGTTACAAGAACAATCGTGGTTATGACCGCGCTTATACTTGCGCTTTCTATTGTTTCGGGAGCAAGCCTTGTAAACATAATGATAATAAACGGCGAAAAATATCAGAACGATGCTTCCGAACAGCAGCTTTACGACAGCCTTGTAACTGCTCCGCGGGGGGATATTTATGACCGCAATATGCAAAAGCTGGCAACAAGCTCGCCTGCTTGGACGGTTTACATAACGCCTAACGGGATTAAAAAACTTGATGATAAAGAGGCTGAAGCGGTCAAGAAAAAAATAGCCGAAGGGCTTTCCGAAATACTGGAGCTTGATTATGAAACGGTATACGGCTACTGTGAAAAGAACTCATATTATGTTATAGTTAAGAAAAAGATTGAAAAAACGGTTGCCGATGAGGTAAGGCAGTTTTTGATAGATAATAAGGATTTGGAGCTTACGCAGTATGTCGGCCTTGACGAGACGACAAAAAGATATTACCCCAATGAAAATTTAGCTTCGGTTGTATTGGGCTTTGTAGGTTCGGACGATCAGGGACTGGCAGGAATAGAAAGCTATTACGATAACGATTTAACCGGCATTGCCGGGCGCGTTGTTGCGGCAAAGAATGCCGCAGGAACGAATATGCCTTTCTCCTACGAAAAGGTTGAGGAGGCTACACAGGGAAAATCTCTTGTGCTGACGCTTGATTCTTATGTGCAGTACACAGCGGAAAAATATTTGGAAAACGCCATTGAAGCAAACCAAATTGCCGAGCGCGGCGCGGCTGTGGTTATGAATGTAAATACGGGCGCTATAATTGCAATGGCTGTAAAGGGTGATTTCGACCCCAACGAGCCGTTTACGCTTTCCGCCGCAGATCAGGAAAAGGTGGACACCGTAACCGACGAGGAGGAGAAAAAATCTCTCAAAACAGAGCTTCTTAACCGTCAATGGCGAAATAAGGCGGTTTCCGACACCTACGAGCCGGGCTCTGTTTTCAAGGTTGTAACAGCCGCGATAGCGCTTGAGGAAAATCTTATAAACAAAAATTCGAGCTTTTACTGCAACGGTAATGCTACTGTTGCCGGACAGCATTACAGCTGTCACAAAAAAACCGGTCACGGCTCACAAAATCTTTTACAGGCAATTTCAAACTCCTGTAACCCGGCATTTATAACGATAGGTCAGTTTATCGGGGTAGAGACCTTTTCGAAGTATTTTAAAGCCTTCGGACTCACCGAAAAAACAGGTATCGATTTGCCCGGTGAAGCGACATCGACCTACCATAAAGAGGAAAAAATGGGTCCTGTTGAGCTTGCATCCTCTTCTTTCGGTCAAACCTTTAATGTTACACCTATGCAGCTGATTGCCGCGGTATCTGCCGCAGTTAACGGCGGATATCTTGTTCAGCCGCATTTAGTTGAAAAAAAGCTTGATGAAAACGGCAAGGTTGTAGAAACGGTGTCAACCTCATATAAAAGACAGGTTATTTCCGAAACTACATCGGCAACAATGCGTGAGCTTATGCAGTATGTTTCGGAAAACGGCGCTAAAAATTCACTTGTTTCAGGATACAATATCGGTGCTAAAACCGGTACATCGCAAAAGGTTTCAAAAATTCTCCAGACAGGCGACCATTACCTGTATATCGGCTCTTGTATTACCGTGGCTCCTATAGAAAATCCTGAAATAGCCGTTTTTGTAATGCTTGATGAGCCGAAGGGAGATAAATACTACGGCGGTGTAATTTCAGCACCTGTCAACTCGCAGATTATGGCAGATGTTCTGCCGTATCTCGGATATGAGCCGAGCTATTCGGAGGAAGAGCTTAAGAGTCTTACCCTTACCGTACCCGATACGGTGGGAGCAAGTACAAACGACGCAAAATCTAAGATATCCGCTGCGAAGCTTCAATGTAAGATTGTAGGCTCGGGAGAGAAGGTTGTGCGCCAGCTGCCTGAGGCGGGAAGCAAGGTGCTTTCGGGCGGTGTGGTAATAGTATATACAGAGGAAGGCGATTCTGAAAAGGTCACCGTTCCGAACCTTGTGGGGCTTACCGCTACCGAGGTTAACAAGACTGCCGCAAGTTCCAATATTAATGTAGAATTTTCGGGCAACACCTCATCGGGAGGACTTAAGTCCTATAAGCAGAGTGTTGAAGCGGGTCAGTCGGTTGATGCCGGCACGGTAATTACGGTTTATTTCAGAGACGATAGTGCTGTTGACGGTTAAAATACCATTGGTTTTAAAAGGAGAAAAAATGAAACTGTTTGATTTAATTGAATGTAAAGAGGGCTTAGCAGAGACCGAGATTACGGGAATAACCTGTGATTCAAGACAGGTGAAGTCGGGTTTTGCGTTTATTTGCATAAACGGTGCAAAATCGGACGGTCACGATTATGCCCAAAAGGCACTTGAAAACGGTGCGGCTGTAATTGTTGCCGAACGGGATTTGGGGATTTCCAATCAAATTGTAGTTCCCGATACCCACGCCGCATATGCCGATATGTGTGCCAAGTGGTTCGGCAATCCTGCAGACAGCTTAAAGCTTTTGGGCGTTACAGGTACTAACGGAAAAACCTCTGTCACCTATATGATGAAAAAAATACTTGAAAAAGCGGGATATAAGGTAGGACTTATAGGTACAATACAGAATATGATAGGGGACGAGATTATCGCCGCCCATAATACTACACCCAACGCTTATGAGCTGAATTCACTCTTCGCGCTGATGAAGGCAAAGGGATGCTCATATGTTATTATGGAGGTTTCCTCACACGCGCTCGACCAGTCGAGGGTTTACAGACTCGACTTCGAGGCGGCTATGTTTACAAACCTTACTCAGGACCACCTCGATTATCATATTACAATGGAAAACTATCTTGCGGCCAAGAAAAAGCTGTTTAGTATGTGCAAAACCGCAATAGTTAACAGTGACGACCCATATTCCGCTGAGCTTATAAAGGGTCTTGATTGTAAGGTGGTTACCTACTCCTTAGGGGATTCTTCCACCTACAGCGCAAAGGGGGTAAATTACCGCCCCGCAAGTGTTGATTATGAATTCGTAAGCGACAGCGAGATAGGTCATATCAAGGTGAACACCGGCGGAAGATTTACGGTTTACAATTCACTCTGCACAGCCGCCTGTGCTGTGGAAATCGGGATTCCGCTTTCAACTGTAGCTTCGGCACTTTCAGAGCTTAAGGGCGTAAAGGGAAGAGCAGAGGTTGTACCGACGGGCAGAGATTTTACTGTGATTATAGATTACGCTCACACACCTGACGGACTTAAGAATATACTTTCTACTTTTCGTGAATGTAAGAAAAACCGCCTTATCGCGGTTTTCGGCTGCGGCGGAGACAGGGATAAAACCAAGCGCCCCATAATGGGAAATATCGCGGCGCACTTTTCGGATTACGCCATAGTAACAAGCGATAACCCGAGGACAGAGAACCCGAGCGCTATTATCAAGGATATTTTAGAGGGAATGAAGGGCGCGGCCATACCCGTTAAGGTAATTGAGAACAGAATAGAAGCAATAAAATTTGCCGTTTCAATCGCACAGAAAGATGATATAATAGTACTTGCAGGTAAGGGACACGAAACCTATCAAATTTTAAATACGGGCACTATTCATCTTGACGAGCGCGAGGTTGTTTCAGAGGCGCTTGCAGATTTGAAATAATCTATTGACCCTAAAAGGAGCGAACAAAAAAATGAAAGATTTAACACCTTTGATAGCCGCCTTGGTGGCATTTGCGGCAACTGCGGGACTCGGATATATTGTAATTCCTTATTTAAAACATCTTAAATTCGGGCAGACTATATTGGATATAGGCCCTAAATGGCATAAGGGTAAAGAGGGGACACCGACAATGGGCGGTGTTATGATGATTGCAGGTGTGATTTTGTCCCTCGCGATTGCTTATGCCTATTCAGCTATTGCCGGCGGTCGATTTGCCGCGGAAATGAAAGTGCCGCACCGTTTGTCGGTTTTTTTGGCGGGTATAATAATGGCGTTTTGTATGGCGGCAATCGGCTTTATGGATGACTATATAAAGGTCGTTAAAAAACGCAATTTAGGGTTAACTGCAAAGCAAAAAACCTTTTTACAGCTGTTGGTAGCTGCGGCATATCTCGCTACGCTTTCCGTTTCAGGTATGAAGACAACCTATGTTCCCTTTATAGGCGATGTCAATATAACAAGCGGATTCGGTCTTCTTTTCTGGCCTGTTGCGCTTATTTTTATCTACGGTTTTACGAATGCCGTAAACCTTACTGACGGAATAGACGGTTTGGCATCGACTGTAACACTTGTGGTTGCCTGCGCATTTATGCTCGCTTCGGGATTTATTTATAATATGGGCTTTAATGCCATGTCTGCCGCACTTGCGGGAGCGTGCGTCGGTTTTATTGTCTGGAACGCAAAGCCTGCAAAGGTATTTATGGGCGATACAGGTTCTATGTTTTTAGGGGGAATGGTAGTTGCAATTTCCTTTGGAATAAGAAGACCCATATTGCTTATATTTGCAGGAATAACATACCTGCTTGAGGCGCTTTCGGATATTATCCAGGTGGCATACTATAAGCGCACTAAAAAACGCCTATTTAAAATGGCTCCGTTACACCATCATTTTGAAATGAGCGGTTGGTCGGAACAGAAAATTGTTTTGGTTTTCTCAGGAGTGACAGCTGTCGGTTGTCTGATAGCTCTGCTGCCTATAATGTTTAATTGGTAATATAAATGTCGGAGGTAAGAGGATATGACAAAGCTTAAAAGGAGAAAAAGCGTAAATACCGCCGGAAAGTTTGATATAACCTTTTTGTCCTTTGTGCTTATTCTGCTTACCGTAGGTCTTGTTATGCTTTATTCGTCAAGCTATGCCTTTTCCTATAACCAGTACGGCAACAGCTATAAATTCATCACAAGACAGGCACTGTTCGCGGCTGTCGGTGTTGTGGTAATGCTTGTCGTTTCGAGGATAGATTATCATTTTTGGCGTAAATTTGCTTGGGTATTATATGCTCTGTCAACCGTGATGCTTATTGTACTTCTGATACTGCCGCCAATGGTAGAGGGTAAGGATGTTAAACGCTGGATTGTAATAGGACCGATAAATTTTCAGCCGTCTGAGATTGCGAAATTTGCAATAATTCTTCTGTTTTCCTCACTTATTGCGGCTAATCATAAGCAGATGAAAAGCTTCAAGTTTATTGCCTTTTTAGTTGCTTTGCTGGGTCTGCAGTGTGTCCTTGTAGTAATGGAGCCGCACCTTTCGGCTACGGTTCTGATTTTTGCAATCGGTATAGTACTGCTCATTGTAGGAGGACTTCCTAAACGCTATATTTTAGGGGGAGTAGGCGCGGGTGTGGGACTCGGTGTTTTGGCGGTGGTGACCGGCATTATTGGCTACGGCTCTGACCGTATAAAATATTGGCTTGACCCGTGGGCAGATGCTATGGGTAAAGGCTTTCAAACCATTCAGTCGCTGTTGGCTATTGGTTCAGGCGGAATATTAGGCAGGGGAATAGGCCAGTCAAGACAAAAATATTTGTGGCTGCCCGAACCTCACAACGATTTTATTTTTGCAATAGTATGCGAGGAATTGGGACTTGTAGGCGCGCTTGTTATTATTTTGCTTTTTTGTCTGCTTGTTTGGCGAGGTTTTACAATAGCTATGCGTGCGCAGGATAAATTCGGCTCGCTTTTAGCCCTCGGTCTTACCTTTCAGGTAGGTCTTCAGGCAATGCTTAATATCTGGGTTGTAACCAATACCATTCCCAATACGGGAATCAGTCTTCCGTTTTTCAGCTACGGCGGAACTTCGCTCTTAATACTTCTTGCAGAAATGGGCATTGTGCTTTCGGTATCAAGGGGAGCAAATATTGAAAAATCTTAGGGCAGGGTGATAAAGTAATGAAAATTCTTTTTGCGGGCGGCGGCACGGCAGGGCATATTAATCCCGCACTTGCGATAGCGGGTTATATTAAAGAGCGCCACCCCGATGCGGAAATTTCTTATATCGGTACGGCGGATAAGCTTGAAGCAAAGCTTGTTCCTGCGAAGGGCTACGATTTTTACACAATAGATGTTGCGGGATTTAAACGAAGCTTAAGCCTTAAAAGTATAGTTAAAAATGTTGAGGCGGTCGGAAAGGCAATATCCTCGTCGATTACATCAAAAAAGCTTTTAAAGGAAATAGCTCCCGATATAGTAGTCGGTACGGGCGGCTATGTAAGCGGTCCGGTACTGCGCGAGGCGCATAAGTTGGGTATTAAGACCGCTATACACGAACAAAACGCATACCCCGGTGTTACAACAAAAATGCTTGCCGATAAGGCGGACAGGGTAATGCTTGCAATGCCTGAGGCTGAAAGCCGTTTAAATCTTAAAAAGCCGCCTATTATAACCGGAAATCCGGTAAGGAGCGAGCTTTTAAGCATTACGCGCGAGGAAGCAAGGTCTAAATTAGGTCTTGATAACCGTCCTTTAATACTATCTTTCGGCGGCTCTCTGGGAGCCAGACATATTAACGAGGCCGTGACAGAGCTTATCAAATGGCATAACGGCACGGAGAAATTTTATCATATCCACGGTACGGGCAAGACGGGATATGAGGCTATGATGAATTCACTTGAGGGTGTAGAGCTGTCACCGCTTATCGATGTCAGAGAATACATTAATGATATGGACATTTGTATGGCGGCGGCAGACCTTGTAATATGCCGCGCGGGCGCCATTACCTTAAGTGAGCTTTGTTGCTGCGGAAAGCCGTCGGTACTTATTCCTTCGCCGTATGTTGCGGAAAATCACCAGTACCATAACGCTATGACCCTTAAAAAGGCGGGTGCGGCTGAAATCCTTGAGGAAAAGGATTTAAACGGAGAAACGCTTATTAATACCGTTTCAAAAATAATTGAAAATAAACCTCTCTTGGCGAAGATGAGAGATGCCGCACATAAACACGCGATTTTGGACTCAAATAAAAGAATTTACGATGTTTTAATGCAATTATATACGGGAGCGTGACAATTTCCGTACTTTCGCATAGTATGAACTGTGAGAAAAGTTTTACTGTGAGAGGGTGCGGTCAATGTCCGAAATTATAATAAACGGCGGTAAAAAGCTTTACGGAGGCATATCCGTTCAAGGGGCGAAAAACAGCGTTCTTCCTGTGCTTGCGGCGACCGTTTTGTGTGAAAAGGAATGTGTAATACATAACTGCCCCGCACTTTCAGATGTGGATACTTCCCTTAAGATTCTAAGGGCACTCGGCTGTGAATGTGGAACGGACGGGGATACCGTAACGGTTGACAGTAAGGGAATAAACGCTTGCGAAATCCCCGATAATCTTATGCGGGAAATGCGTTCATCTGTAGTTTTTTTAGGTGCGGTTATAGGTAGATGCAAAAAGGCTGTGATAAGCACTCCGGGCGGCTGTGAATTAGGCCCCCGTCCCATTGATTTGCACCTTTCGGCTCTTGAACGTATGGGCGTTACCGTAACAAAGGAACACGGATATTTAATCTGTACCGCCGAAAACGGGCTTCACGGTGCCGAAATCAGTCTTGGCTTTCCGAGCGTTGGCGCTACCGAAAATATTATACTTGCGGCGGCAACAGCAAAGGGTATGACAGTAATTCACGGTGCGGCAAAGGAGCCCGAAATCAGCGACCTTGCCGATTTCCTTAACAGCGCAGGGGCTCGTATATACGGTTGTGGGTCGGACAGTATCAGGATTTACGGAGTCGAAAAGCTCGGCGGTACTGAGCATACAATAATTCCCGACCGAATAGCGGCGGCAACATATATGGCATGCGCCGCAGTTACGGGCGGAAAGATCACCCTTTGCAACCTTATGCCATCGCATATGGTGTCTACTCTTTGGGTTTTCAGGGAGGCAGGCTGTGAGGTGGAGCTTTCGGGTAAAAGCATTACCTTATCAGCTCCCGAACATCTTAAAAGAGTACCGACTGTAAGAAGTCTTGTTTACCCGGGCTTTCCTACAGATGCAGGACCCATTGCTGTGGCAATGCTGACTGTTGCGGACGGTACATCGGTTTTTGTTGAGAATATATTTGAAAACCGTTTCCGTTATGTTGATGAGCTTAAGCGTTTCGGCGCTAAAATTAAAACAGAGGGTAAAATCGCAGTAACCGAGGGTGTAAAGGAGCTTTCCGCCGCGGACTGCAAGGCCACCGATTTGCGCGGCGGTGCAGCGCTTGTTATTGCGGCGCTTGCGGCAGTCGGTGAATCTAAAATAGGTGAGATACATCATATCGAGCGCGGCTATGACGATATTGTATCGGTTTTAGGGGCGCTTGGAGCTGATATAAAATACAGTAAGGATTGATAGCTTGAAAAGGACAGCGGAAAACGACGAGTTTTTGAAAAAGAGAAAAGCGCGTCAGCGCAGGATAAGAAAACGGCGAATGATTATTGGATTTTCGCTGTTAATTGTTGTGCTTGCCGCGGTTGGTGTAATTCTGTCGCTGACTGTGCTTTTTCCGATAAATAATATTACTGCTAAGGGTAGTGAAAAATACACAGCTGAACAGATAATTTCTTCAAGCGGTATAAAGACGGGAGATAATTTGTTTGTTTCTTCCGTAAATACCGAAAAATTAAGGGAAAAGCTTCCTTTTATAGAAAGCGTTAAACTCAAACGGACATTGCCTGACAGTATTACGATTACCGTAAAGGACGCAGAACCATATGCCTGTTATTATTCGGACGGAATGTATTACACGGTAAGCCGCGCAGGCTATGTGCTTGAAAGCAGCGAAGAAAAGCCCGATTCGCTTTTTGAAATACGGGCAGGCGGCGTAAAATGCACTATCGGTAAGGAAATCGTATTTTCTTCCGAAAAAACGGAGGAGCTCATATCCGAAATCACAACTTTGGCAGAGGAATACGCTATAAAGCTTAACAGCGTAGATGTCAGCAATGAGCTTGCCGTCAGCGTGAAGGCGGAGAACAGATTTATTGTTGATTTCGGCACATCTAACTTCCTAAGTAATAAATTTGCCCATCTTTCGGGAATGATTAAGAATATAGAGGAAACCAAAACCGGCAAAATCAATTTGAGTATGTGGACAAAGGAAAATACGGAGGGAACTTTTGTTGAGAGCAGTATCGAATAGCAAAAAATTACATATTAAAAGCATAAAAAAACAGTCGTGTTTTCGGCAAAATAAAAAAAATTACAAAAATGTAATGAAAAGTGTTGAAATTTAAAAAAGGATATGTTAATATCATTATATAATTATGCAAATAATATCTATTTTACATAAAGACGGAGGAAATTAAAATGCCATTTGAAGTAGCAGAAGAACAAGAGAATGTTGTACAGATTAAGGTTGTCGGTGTCGGCGGCGGCGGCGGAAACGCTGTTAACCGTATGGTTGAGGCCGGCGTACGCGGCGTTGAGTTTATAGCAATCAATACCGATAAAGCAGCTTTACTTCAGTCTAAAGCTAATCAGAAAATTCAGATTGGTGACAAGACTACCGCAGGTATGGGTGCCGGCGGCAACCCTGATAACGGCCGTGCGGCGGCTGAGGAATCCCGTGATGAGATTACCGCAGCTATACGTACTGCTGATATGATTTTCATTACCGCAGGTATGGGCGGCGGAACAGGTACAGGTGCCGCTCCTGTTGTTGCTTCTATTGCAAAGGAGCTCGGCATACTTACTGTAGGTATCGTTACAAAGCCCTTCGGCTTCGAGGGTAAGAGGCGTATGACTCAGGCTGAGTCGGGCATTGCCGCTCTTCGTGAGCAGGTGGACAGCCTTGTTGTTATCCCCAATGAGCGCCTTAAGTTCGTTTCGGAACAGAAGATTACCTTTAAAAATGCTTTTTACATTGCGGACGATGTTCTCCGTCAGGGTGTTCAGAGCATTTCTGAGCTTATCAATGTAACAGCTCTTGTAAACCTTGACTTTGCCGATGTTAAGTCGATTATGGCAGATGCAGGCTATGCTCATATGGGTGTTGGTGTTGCTACAGGTCGTGACAAGGCAGAACAGGCGGCTCGCGCGGCTATCAGCAGTCCGCTTATCGAGACCTCTATGGAGAATGCACGCGGCATTATCATCAGCATCACAGGCTCTGACGATATCGGTCTTGAAGAGGTTGAGCTTGCTTCCTCTATCATTACGGATATGGCTCATCCCGATGCAACCATCATCTGGGGTGCTCAGCTTGATGATACCCTTGAGGATACTATCCGCGTAACCGTTGTTGCTACAGGCCTCGGCGATGATAAGAAGGACGACAAGAAGGACGATTTGGCTTCCCTTATCGGCAATGCTTCCGATGATGACGAGAGCTACACCGATGTTATCAGCTTCTTCAACAACAAGGAAAATTAATAACGGGTTTTTCAATATTAAATGTAGGACGGGCAGTCGCTTATAGGCGACTGCTTGTTTGTTAAGAAAAAAGGAAGTGAAAAAATGCTGCTTGTAAATAATGTAAATGTACCGCTTGATACCGATTTCAGCGACTTAAAGCCCTATGCCGCAAAGGCGCTTAAAATAGATACTTCTGCTGTAAAATCGGCGCGGCTTTTCAGAAAATCGGTTGATGCAAGAAGGAAAAATGAGCTGCATTTTTGCTGTTCTCTCCTTGCTGAGTTAAATATAAATGAAAATTCCGTATTAAAAAAAGCCAAAAACGCTTCGGTATATTTGCCGCGGGAATATGCTTGGCAAAAAGCCTCAAAATGTCCCGAAACCCGACCTGTTATAGTAGGCTTCGGCCCTGCCGGAATGTTTGCGGCATTATTTCTTGCCAGAGCGGGACTAAACCCTATTGTTTTTGAGCGAGGGCAGGATGCAGATACAAGAACTGCCGATGTAAACCGTTTTTTTGCGGGAGGCAAGCTTAATGCCGAATCAAATGTTCAGTTTGGCGAGGGCGGCGCCGGTACTTTTTCAGACGGCAAGCTGAACACCGGCATTAAAGATTTCCGTTGCCGCGCGGTATTAGAGGAGTTTTGCAACCACGGTGCTCCGCAAAGTATTTTGACCGATGCAAAACCGCATATCGGAACTGATATACTTGTAAATGTTGTAAAGAACATAAGAAAAGAAATTATTTCCTTGGGCGGTGAGGTTCGATTCGGAACAAAGCTTTGCGATTTGCGTTTTAGTGACGGAAAGCTTGTTTCAGCCGTTACCGATAATGAAGAGATACCGTGCAAAAACCTTATTTTAGCTACGGGTCATTCCGCAAGAGATACATTTTTAATGCTGAAAAATAATGGCATTAATATGATAAGAAAGCCGTTTTCTATGGGTGTTAGAATAGAACACCTGCAAAGCGATATTAATAAGGCTCTGTACGGTGATTTTGCTTTTCACCCCGCCCTTTCGGCTGCCGACTATAAACTGGCGGTACATCTTAAAAACGGCAGAGGAGTATATACCTTTTGTATGTGCCCCGGCGGCGAGGTGATTAACGCTTCGAGCGAGGCGGGCGGTATTGCGGTTAACGGTATGAGCAGGAGCAAGAGAGACGGTATAAATGCCAATAGCGCTCTGCTTGTAAGCGTTGAACCGAACGACTTGGCGGGTGATGATGTGCTGGCAGGCTGTGCCTTGCAAAGAAAAACCGAACAGGCGGCATATACACTTTTCGGCGGTGCGGTACCCGTAAACACGGTTGGAAGCTTTGTTTTCAGCAAGCCCTTTGAAATCACAAAGGTTAAGCCCACCGTAAAACCGTGCTTTGCATATGCTGATTTTGAAAAGATTTTCCCTCAATTTATTTGTGAAAGTCTGAAAGAGGGAATTTTGCTGTTTGATAAAAAGATAAAAGGTTTTGCAGACGAGTCGGCTGTGCTTACCGCACCCGAAACAAGAAGTTCGTCTCCTGTGAGAATAGTAAGGGGAGAGGACGGGCAGAGCCTGAGTCACAGCGGAATTTATCCCTGCGGCGAGGGTGCAGGCTATGCCGGCGGAATAATGTCCGCCGCAACAGACGGCTTAAAAACCGCAGAGGCGCTCCTCGCGGGATTACAGGGTTAAGAATTATTGTCCTTTTTTGTATTTAAAAGCCAGATATTAATAGGTGAAAAACGGTCTAAAATGTAGCACCATTCATTTTCTACCGCATCTGCTTTAAGTTCGGTAGGTTCGCTCGGAATAGCTATAAGCCATTTGCCGCTTACCCTTTCAAAAAGAAAAAAGCCTTCTAAAGCATTAATAAGCCGCAGGAGAATGTCGGAAGTACCGACTCCTGTGGCTTTAATTATAACATTTCCATATTCTGTGCTTACTTTAATTTCAGAACCGTCATGGCTGAGATAAATAAGCTCTGACAAAAACGCGGTATAAAGCCGCTTGCTTATAAGCTGTACCCCGTCGCCAGAAAACGAGGTGAACAGCCGTATTCCCCTTTGCATAAGCATAATAACCGCCGCTCCGAGCAGTGAGTTTGAAAGCTTTATTATATCTGTAGGTGTTTTTTCTTTCTTATAGTAAAAAGCTTCGGCGAGATTTATCAGCTTAAGCTGTGAGAGCTGCTTTACTCCGCTATCCTTCAGAACCGACATTTGAACATAAAGCCTGAGTGCGGACAAATACCGTTCAAATGTTTTTGGCAAATATATCATAATGTGACCTCCGCATACGAGGTTATTATGCCAAAATATATAAAAATTAAAAAAATTGTTAAACTTTAAACAAAGCACTTGAAAATAACGGCAAAATAGGTTAAAATAGAAAATGTAAAAATAAAGGAGGTAATTCCAATGGTTAAAGTTGCAATTAACGGATTCGGCCGTATCGGTCGTCTCGCATTTCGTCAGATGTTTGGTGCTGAGGGCTATGATGTAGTAGCTATCAACGACCTTACAAAGCCCTCTATGCTTGCTAATCTTTTAAAGTATGATACAGCACAGGGCGGTTACTGCGGTGCTATCGGTGAGAATCTTCACACTGTTTCTGCTGATGATGAGGCAGGCACCATTACTGTTGACGGAAAGACTCTTAAGATTTATGCTGAGAAGGACGCTAAGGATCTTCCTTGGGGCGAAATCGGCGTAGATGTTGTTCTTGAGTGCACAGGCTTCTACTGCTCTAAAGAAAAGTCACAGGCTCACATTGATGCCGGTGCTAAGAAGGTTGTTATTTCTGCTCCTGCAGGCAACGATCTTCCCACAATCGTTTACAGCGTTAACGAGAAGACCCTTACTAAGGAAGACAACATCATTTCCGCTGCTTCCTGCACAACCAACTGCTTAGCTCCTATGGCTAAGGCTCTTAACGATTATGCTCCTATCCAGAGCGGTATCATGAGCACCATCCACGCTTACACCGGCGACCAGATGATTCTTGACGGTCCTCACAGAAAGGGTGACCTTCGCCGTGCACGCGCCGGCGCTGCAAACATCGTTCCGAACTCTACAGGCGCCGCTAAGGCTATCGGCCTTGTAATTCCTGAGCTCAACGGCAAGCTTATCGGTTCTGCTCACGGTGTTCCTGTTCCGACAGGTTCTACCACCATTCTTACCGCTGTTGTTAAGGGTGCAGATGTAACTAAGGAAGGCATCAACGCTGCTATGAAGGCTGCTGCTTCTGAATCCTTCGGTTACAACGAGGATCAGATCGTTTCCTCCGATGTTATCGGTATGCGTTACGGTTCACTCTTCGATGCAACTCAGACAATGGTTTCTAAGATTTCTGACGACCTTTATGAAGTACAGGTTGTTTCCTGGTATGACAACGAGAACAGCTATACAAGCCAGATGGTTCGCACCATTAAGTATTTCGCTGAAATCTAATCGTTATCTAAATTCGGCAGTCCTCGCTTTCGGCGGGGACTGTTTTTTTCTGAAAACCTTATTTCGCAGTACAGTATATGAGAAACGGACAAGATATGTTAAAAAAATATTTACAGAAATAACGGATAGTATGCTTGAAAACCGCCCCGTAAAATGATATATTAATATACAGTACGGAGGGTGAGCAGATGTCTGAAAAGAAAACCAATGAAATATTAGAGGAACAAAGAAAAGCCCGTCAGGAATTTTTAGAGCTAAAAAAAATGCAGAACGGGGAAATGAAAGCTCCGCCTAAACCCAGCGAGGTTGCGATTGTTCCTAAAACACCCAAGGAAAAATGGGATAACTTCTGGTTTCAGTATAAGTGGTATGTGGTGGCAATAGTTGCGGTTGCCGCGGTTTTGGCGGTTTTGATAACCCAATGCGCCACAAGGACAAAATATGACCTTCAAGCGGTCTACTTCACATATACTACCGCGCTTGACGCTCAAACAGAGAAGGTTGCCGATTATCTTAAAAAATATGCCGAGGATACAAACGGCGACGGCGAGATAAATGTTCAGGTTGTGAATGTAAGCTTTTCAAAAACAACAGGTGATTCACAGTATAGATATACTATGCTTTCAAAGCTTCAGACGATGATAGCAGGCGATGAAAACGCAATACTGTATATTACCGACAACGACTCGTATCAGTATCTGAACGAAATTTCAGAGAGCGGCGCTCTTTTGGAAGGCGAGCCCTTTAAATTCGGAGACGATTTTTACACAGCGACCGAAACCGAAGAATTTGGAAAATTACCTGAGGGATTGCAAATTTCGTGCCGCATAATAAGTGAAACTACAATGGAAAACAAAAAGGATGCCGCCAAGGCTTATGAGAGCGCAAATAAGCTTCTTGAAAAGCTTAAAAGCGACTCTTGAGACCTGATTTAATAATTGTTATATAAAAAAATAATATATTGTTTACGAATTTGTTATTGATTTAACAAAAAAATTGCTGTATAATTAAATGGTAAAATTTTAAAGGAAAGGTGACTCCTTATGAACAAATTTATGTTAAACGAGACCTCTTATCACGGCGCGGGCGCAATTAACGCCATTCCGGACGAGATTAAAAGCCGCGGCTTTAAAAAAGCCTTTGTCGCTTCCGATCCCGATCTTGTAAAATTCGGTGTTGCACAGAAGGTTACCGATATTCTCGATAACGCGGGAATAGAATATAAGCTTTATACCGATATTAAAGCTAACCCGACCATCGAAAATGTTCAGCACGGCGTTGAGGAATTCAAGGCTTGCGGCGCGGACTGCATCGTTGCAATCGGCGGCGGTTCTTCTATGGATACCGCAAAGGCTATCGGTATTATCATAACCAACCCCGAGTTTGAGGATGTCCGTTCGCTTGAGGGTGTAGCTCCCACCAAGAATAAGTGCGTTCCGATTATCGCTGTTCCGACCACAGCAGGTACTGCCGCTGAGGTTACAATTAACTATGTTATTACCGATGTTGAGAAAAAGCGTAAGTTTGTTTGCGTTGATGTTCACGATATTCCCGTCGTTGCGGTTGTAGACCCCGATATGATGGCTACAATGCCCGCGGCTCTTACTGCCGCTACAGGTATGGACGCTCTTACCCACGCAATCGAAGGCTACATAACAAAGGGCGCTTGGGAGCTTTCTGATATGTTCCACATCAAGGCTATTGAGATTATCGCCCGTTCACTCCGTGACGCGGTTAAGAACGGCAAGGAAGGCCGCGACGGTATGGCTCTCGGTCAGTATGTTGCGGGAATGGGCTTCTCGAATGTTGGCCTCGGTGTTGACCACTCTATGGCTCACACACTTTCGGCTTATTACGACACTCCCCACGGAAAGGCTTGCGCAATCCTTCTCCCGACCGTTATGGCTTACAATGCCGAATACACGGGTGAGAAGTATAAGGACATTGCAAAGGCTATGGGCGTCGAGGGCGTAGACAATATGACTCAGGCTGAGTACCGCAAGGCGGCTGTAGACGCTGTCCGTCAGCTTGCTGAGGATGTAGGAATCCCCACCACCTTAAAGGGTATTGTTAAGGAAGAGGATATTCCGGCTCTTGCCGAGTCTGCTTATGCAGACGCTTGCCGTCCCGGAAATCCGAGAGAGACCAGCGTTGAAGATATCACCGAGCTTTACAAGAGCCTGATGTAATAACAGACCTTATCTAAAAACTCAAGGGGCTGTAAAAAAACACAGCAACTTCAAAGGCGGATTAATTAAGCAAAAATAAAATAAACAAGCTTGGCAAAAGCACGAAAATAAGGCTTTTGCAGAGCTTGTTTGCTTTTTTAAGAGACAAATCGGGGTTTGTAGGGGTACTTGCAATAGCTATACTTCGGCTCCCCTTGTCAGGGGAGCTGTCTGCGAAGCAGACTGAGGGGTAGTCAGAAAAGGCTTTATAAGAGCATTTTCTCTCCCTCCGTCACGGCGAAGCCGTGCCACCTCCCTCGTCAGAGGGAGGCAAGGGTGCTTGTCACGGATTCATCCCTACAAACCCCAATTTGTTTTTTTACAGCCCCTTTTGCTATACCGATTTTTTAAGAACAGCAGTCATAACCGTGATATCGTCAAGGTGATTGTCGCTTCGGCGGCGTTTAGCGCCCTCGCATATGCGCTCTGCAAGCTCCTCGGCCGTGCCGTCTGTCCAGTTTTCGATTTCCCCCTTAATCCAGTCAGTTCCCTCGAATGATGCACCGTCCGACATCAGCACTACTATATCCCCGATTTTGCATTTAATAACCGCCTTGTCAAAGCTGATTTCACGCAGAATACCTGCGGGAAGGGATGTGCTTACCGCCTTTCCGGTGCGCCCTGAGCGCCTTATAAGGGTGGGTGCGGCACCCGCTTTGTAGAGCTCAACCTGTCCCGTGAATAAATCAATACTTGCAATATCCACAGTAGCAAGTGATTCGTCCGTCGATTTAAAAAGCATTGAGGAATTAAGTATTCTAAGGGAACAGTCATAGCCGAAGCCTGCCTTTATAAGACGGCTCATAAGTCCGGATGCCATCGCACCGTCAACAGCCGCTCTGCCGCCTGTTCCCATACCGTCCGAAAGAATCATAATAAAATGCCCTCTGCCGTCAAAGAAATATCTGTAAGCGTCGCCGCACATTGCCGAGTCGGAGGCGCATTTTTGTTCTACTCCCACATCAACCCTTATTGTGGCGTGTTCGTTAAGGGTAATAAATACACTGTCGCCTGCAGTATTAATAGCGGGAGGGTCAAAATCCCTTTCGCATACAATCGATAAAAGCTTCATTACCTGTAATTTGTTTATAACCGTGTCAGATTGCTTTTTCACCTTCATTTCAAGACTCATTCTGCCGAATTTATCAATTTTACAGGTACATTCTTCTGTATTGATTCCGAGGTTTTTAAGTGAAGCTGAAGCCTTTGCGGCGGTGGAGTTATCGAATTTTCCGTCCTTTTCAAGGTCGTTTGCAAGCTCTGTCAGCATATAGGATATTCCGTCAAACTGGTCGGACACCACCGAGCGCACCTCGTCAATGCGGTTTTCGGCGGCTATTCGTGAGGTGTAGTCGGAATAGCGTTTGTAGGCGGCATTTGCCACCTGCGAAACTCTGAGACATCTTCCGCGGAATTCCTCAGGCGCGCCGTTTTCGGGTGTCCGTGAGCCTTCCTTTATTGCTTTTGTCATTCCGAGTATTGCTTCAACAGTGCTGTCTCGGCGGCTTTCCCAACAATGAACTCTAAGCTTACAGCCTGCACAGGCATCCTGTTCTATTGCTGTTATAACCGTGCCGAAATCGGGTGAGTTAATTTTTGAAAGCTCGGCGGATACCTGCTCGACAGTCTCTGAGACATCGCATAATGCGCTTGCCGCGACATTAAGCTTCATTGAGAGCGATCTTTTAAACCCATCGGGTGTCACAAGCTTGGGATATACCGAAAACAGGCGGCTTATATGTACGGACAGCCGTCTCGGCAAAGCTAAAAACAGGGCAGAGCCGAGGGCTGATTCGATCACTGTTGCGGCAATAAGTATAGGGTTGCCTGTAATTATAGAGCCTACAAGGCTGAAAATCAGCGGTACCGCGACCTGAATGTATTTTCCAAAGGAGGAAAACACGCCTGCTATAAGCCCGACAAAAGCGTAAATCACGGCTATTTCGCCGGAGGTTCTGCTTAAAATCAGCGAAAGGGAGACAGTAGTACCGCAAACCGCCCCCGATAGCGTACCGCCGTATTTCGCCGCGGTAAGGATAAGGGTTATGCCAAGTATGTGACCGAGAGAAATACCGTTGAAGTTAAAGCTGTTAATGCCCGTAAGTATTATACCAAGAGAGGCAAAAAGAGATACAAGCTCGTCCGCGTTAAGACCGCCTGCCGCTTTAGAGACAGAGCGGCAACAACGGCTGATAAAAAATGTTCCGCCTGCCGCGAGAAGCGATTCTGCAAGCACATTAAGAAAACTGAAATTAAGCCCGCTAAGAGTCACCGCCGAGGTTAAAAAGCTTGCAAGTAAGCATATAAAGCTTAAAAAGACAGGATTTTCCGTCATACGCTTATATCCGCTTAATAACAGCTTTATAGCGATTATAGCCAGCATTGCCGCTATGTAGCGAAAGCCGCCGGTATCAAGCGCGGGAATAAAGTAGCTTAAAAAAACCCCTATTGCCGCTGCAGGTGTGTATGTAAGCGAAGCCCCCGCCGCAAAGGAGAGCCCGAAGGGCAAAAGCTTGTCCGCAACCGCCGCACGCGCGGCAATAAAGCCCGCCGCCGCCGCAAAAGCGTGGGTTGCTCCTGCCGCAATTAATTCCCTGTAATTAAATTTTTCTGTTTTTTTTGATATTTTTACAATATCCTTCAATTAAAATCACCGCCGTATTTTTCTTCACTCTAATTATACGGCGGTGAGTGTAAATATTTTGTCAAAGCAGGGCGGTGAATAAATAAAACTTTTGACGAAAAATATTTTTTTACCAAAAAAGAATTTTTTATATAACTTTGGGCAGGATATAAATAATTAATCTAAAAGGGTGGAATTTAATAATGAAACGCATTTTAGTGATTTTGCTTACATTTACTATGCTGATTAGTGTTTGCGGATTTTCTGTTTCGGGGCTTTCGAAAATCGGTTCACGCTCCGACGAGGTAACTGCCGTTCAGCAAGCTCTCAAGGAAAAAGGTTATTATGATTATACCGTTGACGGTATTTTCGGCACAAGAACACGAACGGCAGTCATTAATTTTCAGCGTGATAACGGACTCCAGCCTGACGGCATAGCAGGGGAGAAGACCCTCAAAGCACTCGGAGTCACATCAGGCGGTGATTCTTACGGCGGCTATTCCTCTTCGGATTACGATTTGTTGGCGCGCATTATCTCTGCAGAGGCGAGGGGAGAAAGCTATTTAGGGCAGGTTGCCGTTGGAGCCGTTATATTAAACCGAATCGAACACCCCTCGTTTCCCGATACCCTTTCGGGAGTGATTTATCAAAAGGGTGCGTTTTCCTGCCTTTATGACGGGCAGTTTTATGAATCAGTAGCCGACAGCGCCTACAGCGCAGCGCGGGACGCGATAAACGGCCTTGACCCGAGCGGCGGCGCAATTTATTACTATAATCCGAGCACCGCAACAAGCCAATGGATTTTCTCCCGACCCGTTATAACAACGATAGGGAATCATAGGTTTTGCAGTTAGTTTGATTGAAAACAAAAACCGTCCTCGAAAAGAGAACGGTTGAGAGTGTCGACAAAGTCTATTTTTGGCTCCCCTTGTCAGGGGAGCTGTCACCGCAGGTGACTGAGGGGTAGTAAGAAAAGGCTTTATTAAAGCATTTTCTCTCCCTCCGTCACGGCGAAGCCGTGCCACCTCCCTCGTCAGAGGGAGGCAAGAGATAGTTTGTCTACAGTCTGAACCGTCCTCGAAAATATAAGACAGGGGACGGTTATGTGTCTTATGATATGTAATTCGTGGCGTAGCCACACCGAAATTATTCATTATTCATCAGCGTAAGCGACTTACATTTTCATTATTCATTAAGTGAGAACGGATTTTCTAATGAATAATGAATGATGAATATTGAAAAATGAATAATACAAACAAAAATCCGTCCCCTTACGAGAACGGATTTTTGTTTGGAGGCACCACCCAGATTTGAACTGGGGCATAAAGGTTTTGCAGACCTCTGCCTTACCACTTGGCTATGGTGCCGTATTCAGTTTTTTAAAAAAGTAGGACGCTTAAGGTTTATTAAGCGTCCTATGGAGCGGATTACGAGGCTCGAACTCGCTACCTCCACCTTGGCAAGGTGGCGCTCTACCAGATGAGCTAAATCCGCATAACCATTTGGTGCCTCCGGTCGGAATCGAACCAACGACACGAGGATTTTCAGTCCTCTGCTCTACCGACTGAGCTACAGAGGCAAATGGGCAAATGGCGACCTGGATGGGGCTCGAACCCACGACCTCTAGCGTGACAGGCTAGCGTTCTAACCAACTGAACTACCAGGCCACAGTGGTGGGAACAACAGGGCTCGAACCTGTGACCCTCTGCTTGTAAGGCAGATGCTCTCCCAGCTGAGCTATGCTCCCACATGTGTACCGCCCGGCGCTTTGTATCACTCACCGGCGACAAGCAATATATTACCATAAGACGGTTTATTTGTCAAGTGTTTTTTTAAAATTTTTTTTATTTATAATTTTTTGTATTTCTTCTCGGCTGAACACATAGGATTTACCGCAAAAGCTACACTTAATTTCTACCGATTCTTCTTCCTTGGCAATGTTTTCAAGCTCGTTACGATTAAGGGAGGCGAGAGTTTTTTCGGTGCGCTCCCTTGAACAGCGGCATTTATAACCGACCTCGTTTTCATCAAGCACCTCTACATCAAAACCTGAAAGCATATCCTTTACAATATCAAGAATGTCTTTGCCTTCGTCTAACTGCTCGGTTACGGGGCGGGCTTTCTTTAAATTTTCTTCAAGCTTTGAAACGGTCTCCTCGTCTGCGGCGGGGAGAAGTTGGATGATATATCCGCCCGCCTTTTTGACCGTAAGGTCGGGGTTTACAAGCACGCCTAAGGCGCATACAGTCGGTATTTGCTCGCTTACGGCATAATAAGAGGTTATATCCTCGGCAATTTCACCCGATACTATCGGTACAAAGCCGTTGTAAGGCTCTTTAAGTCCTAAATCCTTTATTACAAAAACATTTCCGTCTGTTCCGACCGCTCCCGAAACATCAAGCTTGCCGTTTTCTTTCAGCGGAATTTCCACAACGGGGTTAACTGCATAACCGCGCACAAAGCCGCGCGAGTCCGCAACGGCGGTAATAGCGCCGGCAGGGCCTTTTCCGTCAATTTTAACCGTTACGGTGTCATTCTTGCCTTTAAGCATATTTCCCATCATAGAAGCCGCCGTAAGCAGTCTGCCGAGTGCCGCAGTTACTACCGCAGAGGTTTTATGAAGTTGTTCTGCCTTGGCTACAATTTCGGTGCTGTTAATAGCCGTAGCCATAACCGCTCCGTCGCTTGTAATACATCTTATGAGCTTACTCATTGTTTGTTTCCTCTTTTTTTTCTTGTGACATATACCGCCCGTTCGGTGTACTCCCACGCGGGATTATCGGTTATATCATCATATATTTTTAAAATTTCAAGCCCTGCCGCATCGAGAGCCTCTTTTAGCTCCTCCTCGGTGTATGGGCGTTCCGAAAAGTCTTCGGAGCTTCTTTTATAATATTCGCCGTCCTCTGTAAAGAAGTCAAGCGAAATATCTGTAATACCCGTTTCCTCGTCGGTGGAGTTTTGCCATGTGCAGAAAACACCGTCTTCTTCAATAACAAATGTATTGTCGGCAAGTATGAATTTATGCTTAAAAACTGTGTTTACATCAAAAATAAACAGTCTGCCCTCCTCAAGAAAAAGGGAAACCCGTGCTATTGCCTTGCACAGCTTTTTATAATCGGTGATATGGTTAAGGCTGTCAAGACAGCAAATCGCGCCGTCAACCGTGCCGTAAAGGTCGAGCTCTTCGGCTTTTTGGCACAAATAAAGTACATCTGTGCCAAGCTTTGCGGAGTTTTCTCTTGCCGTGGAAAGCATTTCTTCTGACATATCGACACCGATTACTTCAATGCCGTTTTGGGCAAGCTCATTTGAAAAACCGCCTGTACCGCAGGCGAGGTCTAAAATCAGCTCGGGGGTGCGGTCATATTTCTTGAAAAGCTGTAAAAGCCTTTTTGTGCGTGTCTTGTAATCGACATCGCCCATAAGTCGGTCATAGACAGCGGCAAAATTATCATACTCGCTCATTTGATTGCTTTAACCTCTCAAACGCTTTTTTGTAGCCGCTGTTTATCGAACGGCTGACTCTGCTGATAGTAGCGGTGCTGGCGCCGGTTTGTTCGATAATATCACTGTAAACCCGCTTGTTGTAAAGCATTTCAGCCACGGTAAAGCGCTGTGCTATTGCCTGAAGCTCCTTTGGGGTGCAGGCATCGGCAAAAAACTCCGCGCACTCATCCTTGGATTCAAGGGTAAGTATCGCTTCAAAAAGTCGGTCTAAGGAAAAATTTTTATCCATTTTGAAACCTCGTAAAATAAATTTTGCTTTATTAAAAATTTTAACATATTAAACCGATAAAGTCAAACAATACACTTGAATAAGTCCAAAAAAAATGTTAAGATTAAGGCGTAAGGAAGTGTTGCAATGAATACGGTTAAAATTCTGCATTGTGCGGATATACATATAGGTGCGGCTTTGAGCTTTTTAGGTGATACTGCGGCACAGAGAAAATATGAAACTTTACTGACATTTGAGCGGATAATGGATACCGCCGGTAAAGAGGATGTGCAGATTATTGCCGCCGCGGGTGATATTTTCGATTCAAACAAGGCAGAAGATGAGTTTGTTAATGCGGTTTTTAAAAAAATTGCATCTGTGCCCGATATAAAGGTGGTGCTTTCGGCAGGCAATCATGACCCGCTTTCGGCCGACTCACCCTTTAAAAACCGAGAGCTGCCCCAAAATCTATTTGTTTTGGGCGAAAAAGACGATTGCATTATTTTTGACGATATAAAAACAAGGGTGTACGGCAGGTCCTTTGGCGATGTTTATTTAAAGGGCGAGAAAAGCTTTTCGATTACGCCTCCAAATGACGGTTATGTTAACCTGATGGTACTTCATGGGGAGCTTAGAAGCGACCTTAATTCAAACTATAATTCGGTAACGGCTGATTTTATTAAAGAAAGCGGTATGGACTATATCGCTCTCGGTCATGTTCATAAACATACCGAGCCGCAGAAAATAGGCAGTACATATTATGCTTACTCCGGCTGTCCCGAGGGCCAAGGCTTTGACGAGACCGACGAAAAGGGCGTGTATATAGGGGAAATCGGCAGGGGGCTTTGCGATTTAAGCTTTGTGCCTATGTCGAAACGCCTTCACATATGTGAAAGAATCGATATTACAGGTATTAATTCGTCTTTAGAGATAAGCACGGCAGTTGTGAATGTGCTTAGGGAAAAATACGGTACACAGTACGGTGAAAATCTTTATAAAATAGAGCTTACAGGCAATATAAAGGAAGATTTCAATTTAAATATGACCGAAGTTTTAAGCAGGGTATCGGAAAAGGTATATTTTGCTAAAATTAAGGACAGGACGGAGCTTTTAATAGAGACCGAAAAGCTTGCAAATGAAATTTCACTTAAAGGGCTGTTTGTTAAAAATATGCTTGAGAAGATAAACAACGCACCTGGTGAGGAGCGTGCGGAGCTCGAAAACGCGCTTAAATTAGGGCTTAGAGCCTTTGGCACGGAGGTGGCGTACGATGAGGATTAAAAGTGTTAATATAGCCGCATTCGGCGGGCTTAAAAATAAGGTTATAGATTTTAGTGACGGCTTTAATGTGATTTACGGCGATAACGAGAACGGCAAAACCACCGTTATGAGCTTTATGAAAATGATGTTTTACGGCAGCGGGCGCGGTTCGGCACAAATCGCCAAAAATGCCCGAAAAAAATATATGCCGTGGGACGGCTCGGCTATGGCGGGCAGTATCGATTTTGAATTATACGGCAAAAACTATCGTCTTGAAAGGGAGTTCAGAAGCTCTGATTCGACCGATAAGGTTGCCCTTTGCGACCTTGATTTAGGAACAAGAGAGGCGGTGGCGTCCGATGTAGGCGTAAAGCTGTTGGGGATTTCTCCTGCGGCATTTGAACGGAGTGTTTTTATAGGACAGATAGGCTTTCCCGAAAATGATGCTGCGGCAGAGGGCGAGATTAACTCAAAGCTTTCCAATATTGTTACTACGGGGGATGAGTCGGTTTCCTTTAATACCGTAAGCACACGCCTTGAAAAGGCAAAAACCGCCCTTATGTCCAAAAGCGGCAGAGCAGGAGAGTATGATAAAAATATAAAACGCATTGAGGCGCTTACCAAAAGGGCAGAGGAGTCCGAAAAAATACGGGCTGAGTATGAAGGCTTTCTTGTAGAGGCAGAAAAATTTAAGGCGAATATGGAAAACGATATAAAAAAAGCCGCCGAGCTTAAAACTAAAATCGACAGCGAGCAGGATGTGAAAAACGCGGAGAAGCTGCGAGAAATGCTTAAAACCAAAGAGGAACTTGATAAGCTTAATGAAAGTTTAAAGCTTGAGGGCGGCGGCTTTGCCGATGACGCCTATGTAAAAATGGTAGAGCTTAGTCTTAATATGACCGAAACTGCCGAGAAAAGCTTAAATGACAAAACCTTCGAGGTTTCAAGACTTCGCGAAAGTCTGAATGCTGCGGTAAAGCCGGAGAGCGACTCAGCACGGCAAGAGGTGTTAAAGGAAAAAGACGGGCTTGAAATTAAAAGCGAGCAGATAAAGTCTGAAATTTCTAAAAAGGAAGACGAAATTAATAGGCTTTCAGCTAAAGAAAGTGAAATATTAAAAAGCCGAAAGGGTGTAAAAATACCCCTTATCGTCCTTGGCACGGTGTTTTTGGCAGTTGCGGTTATATTGTTGTCGGTATTTAATACTGCCTTGTTTGCCGCAGTAAGCGCGGCGGCGGGGATTATTCTCATTATATTGGGCTTTGTTATGCGCCCTCTCGACAAAGAGAAAATAGAAAAATTCTATTCCGAGTTAAACGGGCTTAAAGCCGAAAGCGAAATCCTCAAGCGCGAGCGGGAAGAGGTATTCCAAAAGGTAACTCTGCTGTCCGCAAGGCTTGAAGCAATTAATACGGCAGTAAATGCGGGAGTATCGGTGATTGAAAACCAAAAAGCTTTTTTGAGCAAATGCGAGGAGCAGGCAAGAGAATTAAAAACCGAATTTGATATAAAGCGTGATTCTCTGTTTAAGCTTTTCGGTCGTTATAAAAAGGCTGCAAGCTTAGAACAGATAAAAGGCGAGCTTGAAACACTTAATTTTAATTCTTCAAAGCAAAAGGAGATTAAGCAACGGCTTAATTACATTGTCCGTGATTTAGGCAATATCTCTTATGAAGAGGCGCATGAAAAGCTTGAAGCTTTGCCGGATTACAAGCCCGATAATACCGATTTTGAAGCCTTAAAGCGGGAATATGACGGTATATTAGATTCAATTACGCAAAAGAAGGAAAGGCTTGCCGCCGGTGAAGCAAAGGCACTGTCTCGGCTTGAGGCGGCGGAAAATCCTGATGAATTAAGGCGGGAAATTGAAGAGTTAAAGAAAAAAACTGCAGAACAGGCGAAGTTTTGCAAGTCTGCGGATATTGCTTTAGAGGTGTTAAAGGACAGCTTTGCCGAGCTTCGCCGCGGTTACGGCTCTGCTTTAGAGCAAAAGGCAGGGGAAATTTTCAGCGGCATTACGGGCGGCAGATATGAAAGTATGCAGATTTCCAAGTCTTTTGATATAAGCGTTGAAAAGTCGGGGGTTTTCGGCGGTAAGGAATCGGCTTATTTAAGCGCGGGTACTTACGACCAGGCATATTTAAGCCTTAGGCTTGCGCTGTCTGCCCTGATATTTGAAAACTCCGAGGGCTTGCCTGTATTGCTTGATGACGCGCTTACCCAGTATGACGATAAAAGGGCCGAAACCGCGCTTAAATACCTTAAGGAATATTCAAAAAACGGGCAGATTATAATGTTCACCTGCCACCGTTCGCTTTATTCCTCTGCCGAAAAAGCGGGAGCGGAATCCAAGGAGCTTTAAATATTTGTAGGGGAGGGCCTCTGTGCCCTCCCGAATTTTTTTGCAAATTAACGGGAGGGCACAGAGACCCTCCCCTACAATCCCCAATTAAATTTTCTGATTTTAAATGTTAATAGGCGGATTAGGTTAGTATTTCAAGCATTATTTGCGCTCCGAGACGAAAGCCGTAAATGAATTGTTCTTTTTCAAAAAAGCTTTCCTGGTTATAAATACTGTCTAAGATGCTTTCATACAGCAATTTCTCTTTTTGCCCGAATTTTTCAAAAAGCTTATTTTCGTTTTCTTTGATTAACGAGGTAAGCTTGCGATAATCGCTGTCTCTTTTTATATCCCTCTCATTAGGACAAATATTTCCGTAAAACAATTCTTCGAGAATCATAATATTAATCACCTCAAGGTAATTATACAACATAAAAAAACGAAATGTTGTGATTTATCACATTTTGTGATAAATAAATTTTTTAACAATGTAAAAACGGAAACATGCAAGGAGTTTTAGACAGTTTATCCAATTGAATTTTCCAATGTAGGGGAGGGTCTCTGTGCCCTCCCGAATTTTTTTGCAAATTAAC
>JBGUUB010000086.1:0-12098 GCA_045133355.1 Acutalibacteraceae bacterium | reverse complement strand
GAGGATATTTACGGCAAACCGATGTTAGCAGAGCTTTTGAAAGAGCTTTGCAAAATCGAGGGACTGCATTGGATAAGAACCCTTTATACCTACCCCGACCGCATTACCGACGAGTTGCTTGACACCGTAGCGAGCGAGCCTAAATTGGTAAAATATTTCGATATTCCGCTCCAGCATGTAAACGGCGATATATTAAAGCGAATGAACCGCAGAGGCAATTATGAAAGTCTTTCGGCGCTTATTAATAAAATAAGGGCGAAAATTCCTCAGGTTACCCTCAGAACAACCCTTATAACGGGCTTCCCCGGTGAGACTGAGGAGCAGTTCTGTGAATTAGCACAGTTTGTAAAGGAAATGCGGTTTGACAGGCTCGGCTGTTTCACCTACTCCGCCGAGGAGGATACCGTAGCGGCAACCTTTACAGATCAGATAGACGAGCAGTTAAAGCAGGACAGAATGGATAACATAATGGATATGCAGATGACTATATCCGCAGAGAAAAACGAGGAAAAGGTCGGCAGTATAACCGAGGTGCTGATAGAAGGTTTTGACGATTACATTAAATGCTACTTCGGCAGAACCCCCGCCGACGCACCCGAGGTTGACGGTAAAATATTCTTTATGTCGAGCCGTCCGCTTAAAATCGGCGACTTTGTAAAGGTACAGGTAAACGATTGCCTTGATTACGATTTGTTGGGAGAGTTATGTGAATGAATACACCGAATAAATTAACGATAGCAAGAATAATCGCAACGCCGTTTTTTATGGCGGCGCTTATGATTGAGTTTCCGTTCCATTACACAGTAGCACTGATACTTTTTATAGCCGCCTCGCTTACCGATATGATTGACGGTAAAATGGCGCGCAAATACAATATGATAACCGATTTCGGCAAGTTTTTAGACCCCCTTGCCGATAAAATGCTGACTACCGCCGCCTTTTTGGGGTTTATTAAAATGGGCATCGGCTGGCAGGTAACCTGGATTGCCTTTATCGTGCTGTTTAGGGAGTTTTTAATTTCCTCTTTGCGCCTTGTTGTGGTTTCAAGCGGCGGCAAGGTAATAGCGGCTAATATGTGGGGCAAGTGCAAGACCGTAAGCCAGATGGCGGGAATTATTTTCGCGCTGTTCGCATATGTGCTTATTTCCGATTTCGGACTTAATAATGCCCTCTTCGTTTCGGTATGCAATATAATAATAAGTATACTTTTCTGGGCTTCAGCCGTATTATGTATTATATCGGGAGTAATTTATCTGAATGACAGTAAGGAGTATATAGATCCGTCAAAATAGTCTGACGGGCTTAGGGGGTATTAATTTGTTTGACAGACTTCGTGAAGATGTAAACGCGGTAAGGGACAGAGACCCCGCCGCGCGGAGCTTTTTAGAGGTTTTACTGCTTTATCCCGGGGTTAAGGCGATAAGAATGTATAGAAGAGCCCATTTTTACTATGAGCACGGCTGGCTTTTTTTAGCGCGCTATGTTTCGCAGCGGGCGGCAAGAAAAACGGGGATTGAAATTCATCCCGGTGCTAAAATCGGCAGACGGCTTGTAATAGACCACGGAACGGGCATAGTAATAGGCGAGACCACCGAGATAGGCGATGATGTGCTTATTTATCAGGGCGTTACCTTAGGCGGTACGGGAAAGGATACGGGCAAGCGCCACCCGACCGTCGGCAACAATGTGATGATAAGCGCGGGCGCAAAGGTTTTAGGTCCTTTTAAGATAGGGGATAACTCCCGCGTTGCGGCGGGAGCGGTTGTGCTTGAAGAAGTACCGCCCAACTGTACGGTTGTAGGCGTGCCCGCAAGGGTCGTCCGTCAGGACGGCAAAAAGGTGGGCTGTGCCCAGAGCCTTGACCAAATTCACATTCCCGACCCTGTCAAGCAGAAGATGGAATGTCTTGAAAAAAGGATTAAAGAGCTTGAAAAGCTGGTTTGCGGCATAGAAGGAGAAGATGAAAATGAGGATATTTAACACACTTACAAGACAAAAGGACGAATTTAAGCCGATTACCGAGGGGGAGGTTAAGATTTACGCCTGCGGCCCTACGGTTTATAACTATATTCATATCGGAAACGCGCGTCCGCTTTGCGTTTTCGATACCCTGCGCCGCTATTTTGAATGGCGGGGATATAAGGTAAACTTTGTTCAGAACTTTACCGATATTGACGATAAGCTTATTAAAAGGGCAAACGAGGAAAGCACTACAGTACCCGATGTCGCAGAGCGTTATATAAAGGAATTCTGGACCGACGCTAACGGGCTTAATGTTAAAAAAGCAACCGTTAATCCCCGCGCTACCGAAAACATCGAGCAGATACAGGACATTATTTCCTCCCTTGTGGAAAAGGGCTACGCCTATGAGTCGGGCGGGGATGTTTACTACCGCGCGACCAAGTTTAAGGGCTACGGCAAGCTTTCCCACCAGCCCCTTGAGGATTTAGAGGCGGGGGCGAGAATAGATGTCACCGAAATTAAGGAAGACCCGATGGACTTCTGCCTTTGGAAGGGTGCAAAGCCCGGCGAGCCCTATTGGGATTCCCCCTGGGGCAAGGGCAGACCCGGCTGGCACATTGAGTGCTCTGCTATGGCGTGCCGCTATTTAGGCAAAACAATAGACATTCATTGCGGCGGTCTTGACCTTATCTTCCCCCATCACGAAAACGAGATAGCCCAGAGCGAGGCGGCGAACGGCTGTGACTTTGCCCATTACTGGATGCACAACGGCTTTATCAATGTTGATAATCACAAGATGTCGAAGTCTTTGGGTAACTTCTTCACCGTCCGCGATGTGGCGGAGAAATTCGGCTACGAGCCGATTCGTTATATGATGGTGTCAAGCCATTACAGAAGCCCGATTAACTACTCGGTAGAGGTTATCGAGCAGGCGAAGAACTCCCTTGAAAGGCTTTACACCTGCCGTGATAATATCGATTTCGCCCTTAAAAACGCGGCGGAGGGCGGCGAGGTTCCCGCCTTTGTAGAGCAGAGGAAGGAAGAGTTTATCACCGCTATGGAGGACGACCTTAACACGGCGGACGCGTTGGCGGCGGTATTCAGTCTTGTGCGGGATATTAACACAGCTATCGCAAACGGAGCAGGAAAGACCGCGTTAGAGGCTTTTGCCGATATGTTCGACCAATTAACCGGCGTTTTAGGTCTTGTTTACAACCGTAAGGAAGAAACTCTCGACAGCGAGATAGAGGAGCTTATTGAAAAACGCACAGCGGCGAGAAAGGCAAAGGACTTTAAAACCGCCGATGAAATCCGCGATAAGCTAAAGGAAATGGGAATTATATTAGAGGACACCCCGCAGGGCGTAAAATGGACGAGAAGCTGATTAAAAAGGAGCCGTTAGGGAGAGACTTTTTCGTTTATGTTACACCGCATCACACCTTCGGGACGGACGCGGTGCTGTTAGCCGATTTCGCCGCGGCGCGAAAAAAGGATACCCTTGTCGATTTAGGCACGGGCTGCGGTATAATCCCGCTTTTGATGCTAAGGGACGGTAATTTGAAAACCGCCGTAGGGGTGGATATTTCACCCGAGGCGGCGGCTTTAGCAGAGCGGACAAGCCGTGAGCTTGCTCTAAACAATTTCGCGGTTATAAACAGCGATTTAAAGGAGCTTAAAGGGAAGACCGATTTCGGCTGTAACACCCTTGTTACCTGCAACCCGCCCTATAAAGCACCGAACGGCGGACTTAAAAACCCGGACGGCGTAAAGGCGGCGGCACGGCACGAGGTTGACTGTACTTTGCGTGATATAATCGAGGTTTCTGCAAAGCTTTTGCAGACTTCGGGCAGACTTTGTATGTGTCACAGACCCGAACGCCTTGCGGAATTAATGGACTTAATGCGTGAATACAGATTAGAGCCCAAAAGGCTTCGCCTTGTAGCTCAGCGACAGGGGGAAGAGCCTTGGCTGGTGCTTTTAGAGGGTAAAAAGTGCGCTAAAACGGGTCTTCGCATAGCGCCCACCCTTTATGTTGAGGAAAATGGCGGCTTTTCACCCGAAATGATAGAAATTTACGGCGCTTACAAGGAGGCGTACTTATAATGAGCGGAAAGCTTTATGTTGTCGGTACGCCGATAGGAAATTTGGAGGATATGAGCCCCCGCGCCGTGCGTGTTTTAGGCGAAGCTGACTTTATCGCCGCGGAGGACACGCGGGTTACGGTAAAGCTGTTAAATCATTTTGATATTAAAAAAGAAATGCTCTCCTACTACGAGCATAATAAAAATACTAAGGGAAATCTTATAATAGAACGCATTTTAAAGGGCGAAAGCTGTGCACTGGTATCAGACGCGGGTATGCCCGCAATTTCAGACCCGGGTGAAGACTTGGTAAGAGCCGCGCACAATGCGGGGATAACGGTCGAATCAGTACCGGGTCCCAGCGCCCTTGTGACCGCCCTTGCAATTTCCGGAATGGAAAGCGGCAGATTTTGTTTTGAAGGCTTTTTATCGGTAAATAAAATAAGCCGAAAAAAGCATTTAGAGGAGCTTAAAAACGAAAAACGCACAATGATTTTTTACGAGGCGCCGCATAAGCTTAACGCAACCCTTAAGGATATGCTTAAAGTATTCGGCGACCGTAAAATCACCCTTGTAAGGGAACTTACAAAAATTCACGAAACGGTATTTAACACCACCCTTTCGGGAGCGATTGATTTTTATGCCGCAACCCCGCCTAAGGGTGAGTTTGTTTTGATAATTGAGGGTAAAAAAGAGGAAGAAGCCGTGCAATATACCCTTGAAGACGCGGTAAGGCTCGCAAAAAGGCTGATAGACGAGGGGAAGTCAACATCGTCAGCCGCAAAAGAGGCAGCTGAAATTTCGGGTATAAAAAAGGGCGATATATATAAAGAACTTATAAAATAATGAATTTTAAATAATAGGTGTGGGTATGGAAAACAATAATGATTTATTTGATTTTATAGGGGACGATATCTATTCTTCTTCCGCTTCTGCCGAAGAAAATTTTGAGGATATTGTAAGCGATTCCAAGCTTAAGGGTAAGCACTTTGCCAAAAAGAAAAGAGGAAACTTTTTCACAAAATGGTGGCGCCGCCGCCAAAAATGGCAGAAGGCGGTTATGATAAGCGCTACATCGCTTGTTCTGGTACTGGCTATAACTGTCGGGGTGCTTTTAAAGGTATTCGATTACAATTACAATAATATAACCGGCAATCCCGATGATTTGGGATTTGCAAGCGTTATTGATAAAAAGGTCACCAATGTCGCCCTGTTCGGAATCGACTCCCGTCAGGTGGATTCTTTTAAGGGGCTTTCGGACAGTATAATGATACTAAGCCTTAATTCCGAGACCAAAAAGGTAAAGATAATTTCGGTTATGCGTGACAGCTTAGTTCCCATAACCTATAACGGCAAAACCACTTACGGCAAGATTAACAGCGCCTATTCAAAGGGAGGGCCTGAGCTTGCAATTAAGACTCTTAACACCATATTCGGACTTGATATTTCGGAATATGCAACCGTAAACTTTTATGGTATGGCGGATATTATTGACGCTGTGGGCGGAATTGATGTTGAGCTTGCCGAGGGTGAGCTTGATGTTTACGGTAAAGAGAACGGTAGGCAGGTTAACTGGGGCATAAACGGTATGATCGCAGAGCAGTGCGGTTATATGGGTCTTGATAAGTCAAAATATCTTATCAAAAAGGCGGGGCTTCAGCACCTGAACGGCGTTCAGGCGGTGGCTTATGCCAGAATAAGGCATGCCGCGAATATCGAGGGAACAAACGACGACTTCGGCAGAACCGACCGCCAGCGGTATGTTATGGAACAGCTTTTTAACAAGGCGGTTACACTTAATAAATCTCAGTATGTCAGCCTCGCAAAGGCACTAATACCCTGCAGCGAAACCTCACTTTCTTATTCTCAGATTATAGGGCTTGCATTTAATATTTTGCTTTCGTCGCCAACATTTGAGCAAAGCCGTGTTCCGCTTACCGAATATCAGATGGCATCAAAAAGCATAAGCGGAGCTGGCTCTTGCTTGTACTATGATTTGGATTATGCTGCTAAGATAATCAAAGCCTTCATTTATGACGATATTACTCCCGAAGATTATATGGAGACAAACGGTATTGAGAAAAATGATTGGTATGCAAACAGGTATTCGACCTCAAGTAAAACTTCCTCGAGTACTTCGTCTTCAAACATTACCGCCTCAAGCGCATCATCTTCAAGCAAAACTTCTTCGGCCTCCTCTTCGTCTAAAATTAACTCGTCGGGCAGTGAATCAAAACCGACCTCGAGTGATGATACCGTAACGAGCGGTCAAAGCTCAGATAATACAACTACCTCGGAGCCTGTTGTTTCTTCCAGCACCTCCGAATCATCTGAAACCGAACCATCGGAAGAGCCTTCTTCAAGCACGGAATCTCCCGCAACATCAGAGCCTAATGAAGCCGGTTCTTCATCCGAAATAGACACTACGCCTTCCCAAGCGGAGTAGTGTTTTAAAAGGAGTAGAATTCTATGCCCGAAAATTTATATCAGACGGTCTGGATTTTCCTTATCTATGCATTTTTGGGCTGGTGTGCCGAAGTCGCTTTTGCGGCGGTGCATAAAGGAAAATTCGTAAACCGCGGATTTTTAAACGGCCCTGTTTGCCCTATATACGGCGTGGGAATGTTAATTGTTGTAACCCTTTTATGGAACCTTAGAGATAATCTGATTTTGCTCTTTTTAGGCTCTGCGGCACTTACCACAGCGCTTGAATTCGCAACGGGATGGGTGCTTGAAAAATTCTTTCACGATAAATGGTGGGATTATTCCGATAAACCCTTTAATGTAAAGGGCTACATATGTCTTGAATTTACCATACTTTGGGGGCTTGCGGCGGCGTTTGTCGTAGGCGCCGTACACCCGTTTGTCTTTATGCTTATTAAAAAGACTCCCTTTATATTGGGGATTATAATTATGGCGGTCTTCCTTGCGATTTTCGTAACCGACCTTGTTATCACCGTTGTCGCCCTTGCAAGGCTGCCTAAAAAGATGAGCGCAATGCTTGAGGCCGAAAAAGCGCTTAAAGCCCTTTCGGATAAGATAGGGGAGAATATAAGCGAAACCGCAATAAACGCAAAGGCAAAGGGCGATGAGCTTGTAGAGGAAAGCAAACCTAAGCTTGAAGAACTTAAGGCGGAGTACGAGAAAAAGGCGGCGGAATATAAACGCCAGTTTGAAAGCCGCGGCTTTGTTCATAAGCGTATTTTTAAAGCCTTCCCGAACCTTAAAAACGGACATTATAAGGCGGTTTTTGAAAGATTTGCGGAAAAGAAGGCAGATTTTAAGGAGAAGCTGAAAAATGAAAAAGACGGCGTGTGAAAGCTGTGCTAATTATGTGTATGACGAGGAAAGCGACTGTATGTACTGCGAAGTAGAGCTTGACGAGGACGAAATGCTGAAATTCTTGTCCTCGCAGACCTATAACTGTCCGTATTTTCAGCTTGACGATGAATACGGCATTGTAAGAAAGCAAAATTAGAGGTTATAATATGTTTTATGTTTATCTTGTTATAAGCGCGGCGCTTATACCTATTCTTGATAATTTTTTTGAAATTTTAAGGCACTCTTATTCCTGGTGGTTAGTGCCTCTGCTTTTTGTCGGTTTCTTTTTGGGGCTTGTAATTATTCATATTCTTATTACGGTTATTTGGATTTTCACAATAAGAACCGACCGCCCCGTAAAACAAAGACCAATGTTCAGGCGGTGGATTAACCTTACGGTTCCGCTTTTAATGAAGCTTGTAAGGGTTAAGGTGAATGCAAGCGGCGTAGAAAAAGTACCCGAAAACGGCAGAATGCTCTTTGTCTGCAACCACCAGCACGATTTTGACCCCGTGATGATGCTTTCTGTTTTCCCCGATTATGATATAGGCTTTATCGGCAAAAAGGAAATTTACAAAACAATGCCGCTTATCGGAAAGGCAATGCACGGACTTTGCTGTCTGCCTATCGACCGCGAAAATAACCGTGAGGCGGCGAAGACCATTATCGAGGCGGTGCGTCTTTTAAAGGAGAATAAGGCTTCTATCGGGCTTTTCCCCGAGGGATATGTAAGTAAATCCTGCGAGCTTTTACCCTTTAGAAACGGCTCGCTTAAGATTGCCTGTAAGGCGAAAGTACCTGTTGTCGTTTGCGTTTTAAACAACACCCGCGCTATCCCTAAGCGTATGTTTTTACGGCATACCGATATAGAATTCAGGGTATTAAGCGTGATTACCCCCGAAGAGTATGAGGGTATGAATACCGCAGAGCTTGGCGATATTATCCATTCTCAAATGGAAACCGCGCTTGATGAAATAAGAAACAATAAACAAGGAGCGATTTTATGAGCAAAATATTAATTGACAAAGATTGGAAATTTATAAGAGGTGATGAGGGCGGCAGCTTAGTTCAATCTCTTGCAAAAGGCGGAGCAGGAAGCGGAATAACCCAGGATGTAAATTATGATGATTCCAAGTGGGAAAACATAGATCTCCCGCATGATTATGTTATTGACGGCACACCTGTTCCTTCACGAAATCGGGGAGAGGATCTTTCGGCAATTCCTGCAATGGAAACAATGGACAGTATGCTTACGGTAAACGGTTCTTTGGAACGGTGCGTGTCATGGTATCGCAAGCATTTTTATATTTCAAAGGAGACCTTAGGAAAAAGGGTGTTTGTTCTGTTTGACGGAATTTTCCGTAACAGCACCGTTTTTGTAAACGGCTTTAATTTAGGTACGCATTTAAGCGGATATACGCCGTTTTTGCTGGATTTGACCGATTTCTTGCTGTACGGCGAGGATAATGTTTTAGCTGTCCGAGTTGACCCTGTTCTTCCTGAAGGCTGGTGGTACGAGGGCGGAGGAATTTACCGTCATGTGTGGCTTTTAGAGGTGCCGCAGATATATTCCCTGCCTGAGGAAACCTTTATTCGAACCGAAATCAACACAGAGTGTAAAACCGCGTGTGTAAGCCTTGAAACTACCATTCATAATTCCTCTGATTCAGATGAAGAAATATCTCTTGCTTACATAATAAAAACCCCTGACGGAACAATTGCCGCAAGAGCTGAAGCGCATGGTAAATGTGCTAAAAATTCCGAAACTGTTTTAAAAACACAGGTGCAGCTTTCGGATATTATCTTGTGGGATACAGAAAATCCTGCACTTTACAGCCTTGAGATAATTTTACCCGAAGACCTTCGGTGGAATATTCCGTTCGGCTTGCGTACACAATGTTTTGACCCTGATAAAGGTTTTTTATTAAATGGAATTCCGCTTAAGCTTAAAGGCGTTTGTATGCATCAGGACCATGGCGGTATTGGCGTTGCGTTGTTTGACGGTATGCAGGAGTACCGTTTAAAAAAGCTTAAGGAAATGGGCTGTAACGCACTGCGAACCTCGCATAATCCGCCGACACCTGAGCTGCTTGACGCCTGTGACCGTTTAGGAATACTGGTTATGGAGGAAACCCGCATTTTATCAAGCAGTAAGGAGCACCTTGAACAGTTGGGCTCAATGGTTTTACGCGACAGGAATCATCCTTCGGTTATATTGTATTCTATTGGCAACGAGGAAACTCAAATACAGTTTAAGGACTGTGCCTCAAGAATTGCGCGCACCATGAAAAACACAATTCATAAATTTGATGACACAAGACCTATAACCGAGGCGTTATTGCTTTGGGACGGAAATACCAAAAAGACCGTTACCGATGTTTCCTTAGCCGACCCGATTAACAGTCAGGTTGATGTTGTGGGGATTAATTATTGCATATCCACATGGGATGATCTTCATAAGCACAATTCCGATAAGGGCTTTGTTATTACCGAATCACGCTGTTTTTCTGCGACTCGGGGTTGCAAACGCTCTCTTGCAGAGGGATGTCGGTTGAGTATATTTGATATGTTCCACTCAAACGGCAGGTGGGAGGCAGAGGATGAATGGAAATTTGTCGCAGAGCACGATTATGTAAGCGGTTCCTTCATATGGACGGGATTTGATTACCGAGGTGAGCCCACACCTTACGGATGGCCTGCTGTTTCCTCACAGTTCGGAGTTTTCGACCTATGCGGTTTTCCGAAAGATTCTTATTACTATTATCGTTCCTGGTGGCGTGACGAGCCGATTGTATATGTAAGTCTGTATCAGACGGATGAGGATGGGAAATATCGGGCGCTTTGTTTTTCTAACTGTGAAAGGGTTGAGCTGTATATTAACGGTGTTTCCGTCGGAGCACAGACAATGGAGAGAAACGGCCATTTGATTTGGGAAAACATTGATTATCAGTCAGGTGAAATCAAAGCAATAGGCAGAATCGGTGAGGAAGATGCCTGCGAGTATTCTTTTAAAGAAGCAGGCGCTCCGAAACGGTTGTCTGCAGAAACAGAAGCGGTTTATTCTTCTGCAGATGAAAGAAGATATATAATAGTAAATTTATATGCGCTTGACTCCGAAAATTTATTGGCAGAAAAAGCAGATACAGAGCTTTTGCTTGGAACCGATAATTGTAAAATAATGGGTGTTGCTAACGGCGACCCTATGAACCATACAAATACGAAAGCATCGCTTATCAGACTTTTTGGCGGTTGCGCACAGGTTATTCTGGAAACATCTGAGGAATTGTCGGAATTAACCGTAACCGCCGTCGGTATGGAACCTTTGCATCTTTGCTTTGATAAGGATACAAAGGGATATTACAATACTATATGAAAGTAAATTTATCTCAAAATCGGAGGCAACAAAATGGATAATCATTGTATTTACGCATCGGTTAATATGTTTGGCTCGGTCGGCGCAATCGGCGACAGCTATACCGCGGCTTCTGTCGAAAACTCAGAGGGCAAATGGATCGATGTTGTCGAACAATCGTGGATTGGAACATTGTGTAAAAGAGCGGGAGTTCCTTTCAGCAAATACGGTAAAGGCGGTGCAACCACCAAAAGCTATTTGCAGGGTAGAATGTCGGATGTTCTAAATTCCATGCCTAATGACGCTTATTTCTTTGCACTTGGTATTAACGATTCGAACAATGATTTTGAGCTTGGAACCATTGACGATATACACGATGATGATTTCACGAAAAACCCGGATACCTTTTACGGATGTTACGGTAAAATTATTGCGCAGGTAAAAAACCACGCACCAAAGGCAAGGCTAATTATGGTCAAAATAATGACGAACGGCACCAAAAAGCTTAACTATGACAGAGCTATCGAGGACATCGCAAGGCATTACGGAATACCCTGTATTTCCCCTTATGACGATGATTTCTTTTCAAGTGAAGCGTATAACGATTATATGGTCAGCGGCCATCCCACTGCGATGGGATATTCGATGATTGGACTTGCAATGGAACGGCTGTTTTCTAAGTGCGTAATCGATAATTTAGAATATTTCAAGTTTTCAACTGTCGGGTAATTTGATATTTTTAAGTTTATCCATTATTCAAAAGTTTTATTGAAATGTGCGGTAGGATTATGAAAGCCAAAAAAATTATTTTTGATACAGATATAGGTTGGGACTGTGATGACGCAGGAGCCTTGGCGTTAGTTCATTCGCTGTGCAACAAAGGCCGCGAAAGCCGGATTTAACCGCCGCACTTCACGGAATACGCCCCAAACACTACTATTATTATTTGCACGAGTTCGGAAAGGTTAATGTTTCGGATGAAGGCGTAACCACATGGGAAAAATCGGATAAATTCCGTCAGTCATATCTGTTGCCCCGCAGGGATTACAGCTTTGTAGAAAATGATATTGAAGCTATAATTGAGTCGGAATTACCGAATGGGTAAATCAGAGAACCGACCCCGGTGTTAAGAAACGGTATCTGATTGTTATTACTCCGAAATATGATATTGAGCGTACTCACCGAAAGGATGGGTACGCTCGTTTTTATGGTTCTTTTGCAAAAGTTGGGGTCTCATTTGGCTCCCTCTGACGAGGGTGCGGATTGCCTGTGGCAATCTCTAAGCGTAAGCTTAGAAGCACCGACCGAAACGGCAGTTGAGAGGTGGCAAAACCATAGGTTTTGACGGAGGGAGAGAAAGGGTAAAGCTACATTAAAACGCA
>JBGUUB010000085.1:0-18012 GCA_045133355.1 Acutalibacteraceae bacterium | reverse complement strand
AGCCCTCATAAAAGTTTTAGAAATAAATCGTCAACTTGTTCAGGGGTGGCGGTTTATTTCTTCTTTATTGCAATGATTGAATATAAAACTATAATAAGAATTATAATTATGTACTCCATCGGCAACGCCCCCTTTCGAGGGCAGAACTTAACCGCCTACCGTTTAAGGTTTACCTTACACGAGGTTATTATATCAGCGTAACATAAATTTTGCAAGATGATTTTGGGGACTGCGAAGACAGCCCCTATTTGTTTTATATGCTAATTTCGGCGATTAAGGAATCAATCGGGATTAAGCAAATATTCGCGGATCTGCTTTCGCGTTTTTTCGTCCACATCCATATTATCGACCGCTTTCTTTTTTTCAGCCTTTGAAACACCGCCTGAATCGTCCTCGTCGGCGTACTTTTCAGATGTCGCCATTTTGTAAAGTAAATATTCGTGCAGGTCAATTCCCTTAGACTGTAAATAAGCATACTTGGCTAATTCAAGACCGTCATTTATCTGCTTTTCGGTTTTACCCTCTGCAAGCATTTCTTTTTTACGCTTGTTATAGCCTGTTTTGTTTTTTCGGTAAAGCTCGTAAAGCTTGTCGTACTCATCGGGCTCGCGTTCGGTTGCTTTAACCATAGCTTCTTTTGCAAGAGCAGACGAGACCTGCCCTGTGAGCTTTTCTTTATCCTCATCGGTAAAAGAATTGAATGTATCGTTTTGCTTAAGCTCCTTAACATACTGTTCGGATTGCTTTTTTACGGTCTTATCGTTCTTAAACTGTTTTGTAATCCCTGTCCTGATGTCCGAATCCTCGGTGCCGTTTTCAATAAGCCTGTTATAGCTTTCCGAATATGTCTTTTCGTCCCCGCGTTTTGCCGCTTCTGCCATACGCTCGTATTCTCCTGTTTTGGAAAAGTTGAAAAACTCTATTCCGAAAGGCTTAAGTATATTATTCTCACTTACTCCCTCAAGCGCACTAATCTTTAAACCCTCCGCGTCGGTTTTTTCTTTACCGAACGCAAACCCATATATTGTTTTGGCTATTGCCGCAATATCACGGTCGATATTTTTAAGCGGAACACCGAAAAGCGCGGATAAAGCTTCGGATATGCGGCGTATCTTTTCAGGAACGGTTTTATTTTCGTTTGTAAGCGTCTGAAAAGCTTCTATTAAATCCGAAACAGCCGAAATGTCTTGCCGTTCAATGTCATATCCCTCCCAAAGCGACATTATATCGCGAATATAGGGTATTTTGCCCGCAAGATTAAAGTTGCTAAGAGAATTTGAAACGACATTTTTAAGATATTTCTCAAGATAGCTTTTATCCTCGTCATCGTCTCTGGCGGCGGTAATAAAGGATTGCATAACAGCAGTTACTATTTCCGCCGTTGCGACCGACATAACAATCCGCGAAAACTTTTTACCGCTTGTTTTTCCCTCCTTAAAGTCAAGAAACGAGTTAACAACCATATTTAAAGCTACTGTTGGCTCAGACATAAACGAGGTTATAGACCCCACAAGCCCCTTGTTACGCATATTTTGGCTTTTTGTAAGCACCGAATCGTACACCTGAGTTTTATTTACCAGCTCTGTAAACCGCTCCCCGGCTTTGATTAAAAACTCCTCGCCACCTACTTTAAGGTCTGTTGTATCTGCAATTTCCGCCTTAACAGCACTCCAAAGGTAAGACCAGGCAATCTCGTCAGCTTTTCCCGCGCCCCAACCGAGAAAATCATCCGCCTTTTCTCTGAAAGTTTGCTCACCTGAAAGCCAGGTAGTGTTTTTAACACCTACGCCTGTATCAAAGCGCCCCATTTGTTTGATAACAGCTACAGGCGCATACTGCTTGCACTCCTCATAATTATTCTTTGAATAATACTTAGCCGCATTTGTAAAGTATTTAGCCTTAATATCGGAGCCTGCTCGGATTATCGCGGTAGGTTGCTGAAAAATAACCGAAAGATTGGCAAGCACGGCGTTTTTCTTGAAAAGCGATGTCATTTTGTTTAAAAAACTGTCGCGCTGATCGCCTCGCACTCCCGTGTTGAGGTCCTTTATAAGATTTTGCATATAATCGACCGCTCCGCTGCCGAATACATTTTTCATTTCCGCCTTTACGCTTCGCGGCGCTGTACCCTCGCCCGATTCGGTCTTATAGTTGAAAATTTTGTTAAGTGTTTCAAGCGGCACAGTCATAGCGTTAAAATTACACATACTTTCCATATGCTGTAATGCTATGTCTGTAAATGAAGTCAATACAAGTGGATTATTTGCGTTTTTCTGCAGAGAATGTGTAAAGCTCGCTCGCCTTAATATCGTGCTTTCTGCTTTTGCGGGGTCTTTGGTAAGGAAAAGCTCGGAAGAGACATAAGGGAAATAATTACTTTCATTGAATTGTCTGTATCCGTACTGCTCCACTGTAACCTCATTGCCCCATACGGCGCATTGAGTTGAAAGAAAATCTACAAAATCCTTTATGTACCCTTTTTGAGCGTCGGACAGCATTTTTGAAACAACATCGACATCTTCAAAGGTAATTTGTATCGCCCTGTTGCTAAGACTATCCCAAGCGGCGGATATATCTCCCTTACTTTTGCCCTGCTTTTTCATAGCCTTGTTTATAGCTTCGGTATCGATTACAACGCCGCCGATACTAAGGTGCTTTGCCCTTTGCCCGTTATTGCTCCGTTCCCTTTGCGCCGTGGCGACAAGCTGCATTGCCTGGTCGATTGTTATTTCAACATTTGCCCCTGATTCAGTCCTGAAGCTTACGGTAGTATCTTTCCACTCGTCATAATCATATTTACTTTTAACATCCTCCACAAATTTACGCGATATTTCCATATTTCGCGCCCATTTGTTTTGACCGTCCGCAAGACCTCTAAATGCTTTTTCAAAGGTGCCGCCCATTCGTTTTAAGAAATATTCGGGCAACATATTGCCTTCATAGAAAAACTCCCTGATTTTTTCGGCGCTTTCTTTTTTCAAGGCTCCGAAAAGTTTTACAGGTTCGGCGCTCTCAATGTCATTAAGAGCGGCTCTGCCGACCTCCTCATATTTTGCCTTTTTGCCGTCAATAAACACCTGTGCTTCGTGGTCTACAGTATAATTAAGTGCGTCGGTTATCGTGCGCACCTGATTAAGCTCAAGGCTGTTAAGCTCGGTAAGCTTTTTCCCGGAGAGTGTGTCTACAAGGCTCTTAAGCAGTTCGTCAATATACGGGTCATACTGCGGCGCGTCTGCGTTGCTTTCATCGCCCTTAAGACTGCTGTAATACGAATAAATGTCCGCCAGCTCCTTATGCTCGAATGTAGCCTGATCGTTATCTGCAAAAAGCTTGCAGAAATTTGCCACAACATTTTTATAGGCTTCGGGTATATGCTTAGTGTTTGTGTTGGCTCTTAAAGCGTGGTCAAGCTTGCGGACAGTTCTGCGGATAGCGCCTATATTGCTTTCCCTGTCCTTACGCATTTGCTGTTCTTCGCGTTCAAGCTCTACAGCCTTTTCGCGTTCCTCATCGAGACGGCGCTGATTTTTGAGTATAGCACCGTTTTCCCGTTCCCACTTCTGAACATATTGAAGTGCCGCGCGGCGCGTCATTGAATCGGTTTGCTTGAGGTATTCCTCCCGCGTAATTTCCCCGCGGTCGTATTTGTCAAGCAACTCATCAGCAGGAAGTACGGCTATTGAGTTTTTCTTGGTATCATTTTCGGAATTTTCGGATATATTATTCTTGACAGTAGTTTTATCTTGTGGTATTCTACTATCAGAGATGTCACTTTGCGTTACGGACTTATAACCCAACAAAAGGTTGGAATATTTCCCGTAATAGCGCGAGGTGACATTTTCTATATTTGTCATACCGTAAAATTCGGCGCCCTTTTCAGACACACCAATATCTATTATGCCTTCAAATACACGACCGTCAACGATAAATCTCGTTTTGTAATAATCAAAACCGTCAGCGGCAAAATTATGATTTTTTCTGTCTCCTGTACTTTTAATATACTCAGCTGTTCTTAAAAGATTATCAAGCTCGGTTGCCGCTTTCATCTTCGCATTATTTGCGCTGTTTTCAATCTTTTTGCCACTGTAAGTATATTTTCCTATACCCGTCTTGTTTACGGACACTAAACCATAATTAGACAAAGGCAATACAGTATTTTTAAAATGTTCATTCAGATAATCCTTTGCTATTTTGCGGTATTCAGATTCATCAACTCCGACAAACAAACCTTGGTCTGTGTCAATAACGACAATATCTTCTCCGTCATTATCCTTTGCAATACTGGCACTAACTCCGTTCTCCGCAAACACAACATCCGTCCTATCAATATCAGGGCGAGTGTTTTTTCTTTGCTCGGCAGAGTAATTTAGGCGTTTTTCAACATCTCTCGATTCGATTTCTCCGGCAGTTGATTCGTATAAATCCGATGCACTGCGGTTTTTAAGTTTAAGATATTTGCCAAAAGAATTGTTTCTGTCATTTGCATACTCTATCAATGCGTCTGCTAATTCAAGAGCACCATTCGGAGCTCCGACTTCTTCGAGATATTTTTTAGCTTCTTTAACTCCGCTCTCAGTGGTAAGGTCGATGTTTTCAAACTTCTCATCAGAAAAGCCGTATCTTGCCAAGACATCAACTAATCCATCGTATCTTTTCTCATATTCTTTTTCTGCTCTCCTGTATTCGCTTTCAGCGCTATTAATTTTTGATTGCCAATTTGTAATATTAGAACCGCTTGCAAAGCCCTCTATATTCTGTATAGCGTGCTGAATTTCGTGAAAGAGAACCGCTTTTGCTCCCTTAGACCAACCCGGCTCATATTTGCGAATATCTACTTTCCCCCAATTTAGCTGATAATATCTTTTTCCAAGTTCGGAAGAAAAGAATTTATCGCGTGCTTCCTTTTCAAGCTTAAGCCATTCCTCCGGGTCAATGTTTGCCAGCTCCGGATTATCGTAGAACTTGCTGTATTCTTTGTATTCAGGGGTCTGTTCGATTTTTGCAATTTCAGCCTTTCGCCCACCGTTCAGATAATCATAGTATTCTTTTGTTATCCTCTCAAAAAGATTTCGTGACAATACAATTTCTTTTCGCTTTGCAAAAAAGCTCCCCTCAACACCGGTATTAGTTTCCTGTATTATAACTGTATAATCTTTTAATTCCGGGTAAGCTTTGAACAAGTCATCGTGCTTTAAAACATCAGCAAGACGCGCAGTTTGATACAATCCGTCTTCGTCATTCCCGTGAGTTTCGAGTTTCGGATTTTCAACGAGTTCCGACATTTTATCGTTGATTTCAAACCGCCATTTACCGTCATAGCCTTTGAACCAGCCCGTTTCTCTGCGTACCGTTTCGCTGTCTTCGCCGTTTTCAACGCGTTGCTTTGCAATTTCCAGAAGACTTTTATCGGCATTGGCGGCTCTTTCGCCCGCAATACTATACTTCTCCGTCTCGGTGTCGGAGATTTTTTTATCCGACGATTCCGCAACCCTTTTAAGCCGCTCGTTAAGGTATTCAAGGTCTTTTACAAGACCGCCGAATCTCTTTTCATTCCTATAGCGAGCTATCAAATCGCTGATGAAATCCCGTATACGCTGAATAATGCCTCTATGCTTTTTTTCAAGAGTGCCTAATTCATAAAGCGTTTGCTCAAGACGGTCGCCTGTGCCGAGCAAGTTTTCTCCCACAAAGTCCGCCAATACTTCTGCCTCTGCGTCATTCATAGTAAAACGGTCACGCATTACCTTTGAAAGCTCATCGGAATTTCTGTAGGCTTCATATTGAACCTGTGTAAGCCTTTTTATAACCTCTTCTCTGCTGCCGGTGCTGTCAATGCCGTTTTTAGCAAGCCGCTCCCGCGCCCATTTTTCAAATAAGGCGCTTTTTTCAAATACATAATTCTTAAAATCCGTATATCCTTGTTTTCCCTCAAGAAAATGCGTAAATTCGTGCTTGAATACGAAATTATACATTTCCGAGGTTTTCATATTCGGATTAAGAACAATTCGCCTTTCAGACGGTATGTATTTACCTCTCTTAACATCCTCGCTCCAAGTAATTTTTGCGCCGAGCTTGTTTGTTACCCTTTCAATATGCCTTTGGCGGCTGTCTTTAACCTGATAGCCGTTTTCCTTTGTATTATATTTATCGTAAGGGTCAAGCTTCTCGGCAATATCCCGACTGTCAGGCTCGTGAAATACAGCGTTATCGGTATTATCAGCTTTTGCAGTTGACTGCAAATCAGATGTTTCATTCACAGAATTAACCGTATCGGTCTGCGTATCGGCAGTAGTGTTATTATTAGCCTTACGGTTTGTTAAATACCCTGTCAACGATCCTGCGCCGCCCATACCGAGACCCATTAACGCGCCGCCCGCGCCTGCCTCGACAACCTGACCCGCAAGAGATAAGACAGCCTTCTTTTCTGCCTCCGACTTTGAATAACCCTCTTGTAAATAGCTGCTGACTAACTGCTGATACTGTGAAATATCAGCGTTCGCCAAAGAATCGTATGTTATATTTGCAATTTCGGTAGCGGATTCCTCCGAAGCGTTGACAAGCATTGACTTAGCTATGTTTTTAATAAGCGTTTTAACTGTATCGGGCGCGGTTTCTTTTAAAGCGTTAAAATTACCGATAGAGATTTTTTCAAATAGGCCCTCAAATAATCCGGCCGCAAGTCCCGTCCAAAACGCTTGCTCGTTTGTACCGCCGCGCTCTAAAATATCGTTTGAAGCCTGACCCGCTGCCGAAAGACCGAGCATAACAGCTCCGGCTGTTCCTGCGGGGGCGGCAAGCATTGAATCAGCCGCCGACATAGCGGTGCCGTATATAAAATCAAAAGCGTCCCAGTTTCCGATTTCCCAGTTCACTTTTTCCATAACCTTGCCACGCGTAGTGGAGGTAAGCATTGAATTACGGTTAACATCCATATCGCCCGTAGCTAAATATTTAACCATATTTCCGCCCTGTTCCAGCGCACCCGCAACATTTGTTCCAATGGATTTTGCCGACGCCACTATCGGGTGTTTATCTGCAAATTCTGCCGCCTCTGTATTCTCGCGTTCAACCGCACGGTTTTTTAGTGTATTTTCCAACGCTGAAAGGTACTGATTGGCGCTTTTCTTACCCTCGGTCTTGTATATGTAATTATATACTTTTATTTCGTTTTCGCTTATGTCTCTGTACTTATCAAGCGTGACATCTTCTTTAAATTTATCAAGATTGTTAATTTTCAGATATGTCAAATCGTTTATACTGTTGTCATAAGCTGATTTGCTGTTAAAATCGATTTTGTGAGGATATAAAGCGGCGTTTGTGATTAAAAGACGATTATTATACGCTTCTTTGGCGTCCTTGTACTCCTTTTCGCCTGCGTTGCCGATTCCAAGCACGCGGTTAAGCGTTCTTTGAACGCCGTTATTCGTCATATCCTTGTACTGCTTTTCTCTTTCATCAACCAGTTTTTTTAGTTCTTCAAGAGAATAGTTTTCAAAGCCGTCCCCTGCAGTTGCTTTTCTGGCATAATCGTCTATATTCTTTTCTACTTCCTCTTGCTCCTGCTGTTTTATCGTATATAACGGGGTTACGCCTTTAAGAACCTTAGCAGGGTCATAATATTTTGACGGAGTAAACCATTTTTCATTGCTTTGTGTTTTATTTGTATCTTTTTTTACAGGTTCAAACCAGTCTGCCATTTATTATTTTCCCCCTTATTGGTCGTACCATTTATCTACATAAATTCCGTTTTGTATGCACTCGGCACGCGTCAAACGGTAATATTTATTTTCTGCCCCGTGCCATAGGTAATATCCGCTTGAGCATTTGAAAATGGTCTGTTCTCTGCCGTTAACTATTGCCGTTGCTTTGTTACCGTCTGTATCCTTAGCAGCTTTTAACTTTTCCTTTTTAATATTGTCAGGCTGATACCCATTATCCCAAGTGCCGTTTGCGGTATCGGGATTTACGGTGCCGGTATAGGGATTTATATTTGAGGCAATGGTTGTTTTCTTCCCTGAATTGTTATCAATATAGGTTGTTGTGTCACCGTTATATATAACACTAACGCCGTTATCCTTAAGACTTCCCGTGTAATCACGTCTAAGCGTACCGCCGTTGGTTTTAATAATATAGCTTGCCTCTTTCTGCGCCTGGAGCTGTTTTTCCAAAGCCGCCTGTTGCTTTTCATAAGCCGCCTGCTGTTCTTTATACAGACTAAGGCTGTAATCATACGCCTGTTTTTGCCTTTTGGTTTCTTCTTCAAGCTCTGTAGCATAGGTACTCTGTGCGGATGACCGCCAGCTGTTGTCATAACTACTGCGGATATTTTCGGCAGAAGCAAGCTTGTCTGTGTCAATCTTGCTTATAGCGTCGGCAAGCGAAGCGGTAAGCGTATCAATAGCTTTTTGGCGGGTTACATCTATCTTATTTTTGCTGTTAGCGTAGGAAAGCTGTACCGCCGTCTGCTGTGTGCGGTTAAGCCCTGAATCGGTAAGCCCTAAATTTGCCATATTCTCGGCGACCTCCTGCTCGTTTACAAGCCTCTGCACCGCGTTTTCGTCATATAAATCCTCATAAGATTTTGAGGTTTCATCGATTTGACGGTTGTATGTATTTTGTGTTTGCTGTTTTTGAGTATCATATACCTTGTCCGAAGCGGCAATATCGGCGTCGCGCTGTGCCGTTCCAAGCTTTTTATACTCGTTGTAAAGCTCATCAATTCTGCTCGCCATTACCTCGCACCTCCTAAAGCTCTGTAATCAAGCGAAATACTGTCAACCGACATAGCGCCATCGCACTCCGCTTTTACCCCTATGCGATTAATAAGCCGCACACAGGGGCGTAACTGCCTGTTATGCACATATTCGGGCGAATACTCGTCCTTGTTGCTTTCCGACAGCGTTACCGTCTCTCCCTGTTCCTCGCCCTGCTCTGTGACAAAGGAAACGCTTATAGGCTCGCCGGAGTTGTTCCCGAACGCCATATTGATAAGCGGGACATTTTTAAAATAATGCGGCATACCGAAATCGAATATCTTTGTCTGTATCATAGAGCTAATCGGTATCTTTTCGCCGCTGTCGCTTATGTCGCTGTCAAGCTTTAAATCAAAAAGGCGTGCAAAATAACCGCTTATATAACCGTCGCTGTTATAATACACGCAAAAGAGATTTGTACCCGATACAAACGCCGCCTGCAATGTAATGTGTTTTTCTTTATCAGGAAGCTCCCAAATCCACCACGGGGTCATAACCTGCGCGTCCTCGGTCTTGTTGTAGTACGCCGCGTTTACATAGCCGTAGCTTTCGTAATTCATAACATAAGCGTGATTGCCGACAAAGAGGAGATAATGACCCTCCCAGTCGACGGAATGTGCGTTTTTAAGGTCGTTTTCCGTACTCAGCCGCCTTTTAATCATATCCGAAAGACAGTATATATTCCTCTCGCTGTACTGATTTTGCGATACTAAGGTATAGACATTTCCGTCCGCGCAAGCCCACACAAGACGGTTTCTGCAAAGCTCCACGGTATCGGGGCAGTCGCAACCTATCGCCGAATGGAGCTGAATGATAGGGAAATATACGCTTGAAGCGGTGTAATCCACCACATTCTGATTAATTAAATCACTTGCCGTAATATCACTGTTCCGCGTGTACTGGGTGTAAAAGGTCTCTCGCTCCTTAAAGATAACAAGGGTGTCGTTTTGTCTCCCGAACGCCGTCACCGCCTGATTGGAATTACCGACATAGGAATAGCAGTTTTCGGGGAAGTAAAGCGGATTATTAAGCCCCGACCATAAAACAAGGCTCTTTTCCTTTTCCTCGGTATTGCCGCCTAAGAAAAGCCGTGTGCCACCGCTTATGCCCGCCGCGTCTCCGCCGAACCATAAAGCTCTACTCATTGAAAATACTTTATCGAGATTTTCCAGGCTGTTAGGACAGGGGGCGGTTATTTCCATATTATCCTCAATAAAATCGGAAGCTTTCACCTGTGCTATTCCGTCTGTTGAATCCCAAAACATTATAAGCAGTTGTCCGCCGCCTATCTTTCCCGCAGACATTTTAAGCTTGTCACCTCTGATTTTTTCTTCCAACCATTCGACGCCGTCATATTTTAAAGTGTGTGTGATAATATCACCGTTTTTTTGAGTTATTTTAACTTTTAAATCGCTTTCGATTCTATCGACTGCGCCTTCCTTTGCCGAAAACGGCACCGTATATGTCATTTGATGGGTTGAATTTTTATCGCTCGCATCTAATAAATCTTTATTGACTGTCGAGTACACCATTTTGAAACGGTTCCCCAATAAATTGAACCCCTCAAGCTGTGTACCCTTAAAACCGCCTTCTCCGTTTGTTGTGCAAACACAATGCGCATATACCAACGGTACATGTATTTCGTTTTGCAAAACTTCCGTCCATTTCGGATTATTCTCGTCAGGATCAATCGTCATAGTGTATATGGTCTGATTAATCAAAAAGGCGTATATTTTATCCTTGTACTGTGCCGCAAAGCTAAGACAGGCAGGGAGCTTTGGTAAGGAAATAATGTCATCGGACGATACCCAAAACATTCCCCCCTCTGCCGCCGACTCAAACTGAGGGAAATCGGTATCGGCGTGCCGTTCTCCCACCACCTCATAATAAAAAAGCCTGTAAAGCTTCCCGTTTTTAGTCATATAGATGTCGATAGGCTTTCCCGAATTTTCAACCTCGTTAAGCATTGCAACATCTTTTTTCATATTGCTGTTTGTATACATACCCGGTCTTGTTTTCAGGATATTGTCCTTATACCACATATTTTTACTGTCGGTCAGCTGATTGTCCTGCACCATTGTAACCGCGTCGCGTAGGTTCATACCTCCCGACAGCTTCGGCACGGTCACCGAACGCAACGGCTGTTTGTTTATCTTCGGAAATTTCATTAAAAGCCACCCCAAAACAAGGTAAATTATTTTAATCATTCGGGACACGGTATCACATCCCCAACCGCCTCAGATTGCGTAAGCGCCGCACGCTTTGAATTGTAAAGCGCTATAAAGGTCTGCTGTTGGTCGCCGTCACTCTCCGACTGCGCTAAAAACGCCGCCACACCGTAGGGCATAACATCGTTCAGCTCTCGCTCCGGAAGTACTATATTATCCGTTGTATTTTTAAGCGGAATAAAGCCGTCCCTGTGCTTTATATAAAACAAATCGGAATAAACACCGTTAAGAACGGTAAGCGCACGGGAACGAAACCGCTGTTCGCCCGATATTTCGCCTGTGCTGTCGGTATAACCTAAAAGCGTAAGCGCCTTTTTCATCATCTCATTGCCCGTCATATGTCGCCCACCTCCTGTGTCTGCATACTGCCGCCGCTCTGCTGTCCCATAGCACCGCGGAGCTGTTCAAGCATTCGGCTCTGCTGTTCAGGCGGCAGTTGTATGAATTTCGCATACTGCTCCGGATACTGTTGCTGTAAAGCCGCTATAAGCTCGTCGTCACTAAGCTCACCCGTACCCGCCGACTGTGCCTGTGCCTTTAAATCCTCTCTAAGTCCCGTTATATCGGGTATCATACCGCTGGGTAAGCGTTCGAGATACTGGTCAAAGGTTATAAGCCCCGCCTGTAAAAGGCTGTCAAGCGTGGATATTACAACCGCCTCGCTGTAAACAGTAGCCGCGCCCACATCAACCCTCGCCGTAAATAAAAGGCTCTTGTAGCGCTCCGCCTTAAAGGGAAGATACTGCACACCGTTCCTGTCTTCTATTTTGAGGGAACGGTCGCCGTAAAGATTTACCCAAAAGTCCGCCCATATCCGCGCCACATCCTCTATAAAGTCGTAAAAACGGTTCATATACACCTGCATAGGAGCGGTCGCCGCCTCCCGCATTTGAATTATGGCGGAGGCATTGTCGGGGCGTAAATTACCGAGCGCCGCGTCATTAGCTCCCGAATCCGAAAGGGTATTACTGCATAGGTCGTTTACAAGGTTTTGGTACTGTGCGGAGCTTTGCGGAGGCTGAATGTATTGTACCGCTCTTGCCGTCTCTTCCGCTGTTCCGAAAACCTTTATAATCTGCCCGGGGTCATTGGTTATCGCACCGGGTACTACATCACCGTTTACAAGCATTATCGGCATACCGCTTTGCATAAGCCCCCAAACAGCGGCGGTCAATGCGCGGTTTATCGCTATCTGATTCGGAATAAGGTATGTAATCTCGCTCTCTCCGTAGGCGCTTGACCGTCTTCTCTCCCAACAGAATTTGGCAATCGGGTAGTTTTTAAGCTTAAGGCTCCAGGGCCTGCGTACATACGCCTTTTCGGTCACCCTTACAGCCATTACTTTGTAGGTCTCGTCCTTGTCGTCCCATTCTTTGTAAAGCTTTGTGTAAACCGTAACACGGCGGCTTTCCGTAGGCTCGTCCTCGCCCCTGTCGCCCGAAGTAAAATATTTATCGGTTTTATCGGGGACTATCTCATCATCGGGCTGCCTGTTGCGCCGTGCTTCTCGTTTTACATCCTCAACATCTCTCCGCTGTGCGATTATGATATAAGGCTGACTTTGCACATCATCGCTGTTCGGATCGCCGAAATTCACATTCTCAATGTCTAAAACCTCACAGGCAATATCGCCCTTTATAGGCTTTGTGCGCCCCTCGTCGGCATAAAGCCCCGTTTCAATGTCTCCGTCCCAATAGCTAAAAAGAATACCGGTACCGGAAATATACGCGTTTCTCAGTACCTGCTCTTTCTTGCTGTCCAACTTTACGCGCTCTGCAGTTGCGCGGAAATAATCGGACATCGCGGCAGTAATCGCTGATATTTCAGGAGCCTGCGGCTCACCGCTCGGGATATTACCCTCATACATTTGATTTTTAACCGTTTCGCTCTCGGTTTTAATATCGGCGGTGTTAGGTATACCGTCGGCTGAATAATTAACAGCCAGCGGAGAAGCCGTCACAACAGACATTTTGTATTCGCCTATGCGCTTTATGATGTTTCGGCGGACAAGCGGACGCTCGTTCCCGCACTTTGCCCCGTGCCATTGGTCGCCTATGTAAAAACGTTCGTTTCTTTTTGTTTGCTCATATATTCCTAATGTGCCGACAGAGGACTTAAATTCTGCCCCCGCCTTGTATTCACGGCTTATCGCTTTCGGCTCGGTCTTTATTTTCTGCTTCATTTTGTCCCTCCTTGAAAGGAAAGGGGCGACAATTAGCCGCCCCGCTATTGTACTTAAGAAGCCGCCGCTACAATACTCTCAATATTGTCGGTCTCGGATTTCTTAACGAATACATCGTAATAAATCCTGTAATTGAATGCGTAAGCGTCGGCGTCTATGTTCTGCTCAGGTGTAAAAATCCTCAATTTCTCGGTCTTTTTAACCATATGAGCGCCCTTTTTCGGCAGCACCAACGAACGGACATAACCCGCTGAGGTTGCGGGGGTAAAGCCGCCTGTAGCCGCTTTGGTAGCAGTTGCCGCCGTTCCCGCGGTAAAGGTGTATGCGTCACGCATACGGTCGCCCGAAACAGGAATAAGCGCCACACCGTTTAAGGACTTAACACGGGTATTAACGCCGCCTCTGTCAAAATCGGATATTACTATATGGCGCGAAAGCTCCGCGGAGTTCATAAGCGCCGCATACATTACAGGGTCAAGGAAAGCGACAAGCTCCTCGTCATAGCCCACTCTTGACTGCACATTGTTAATGGCGGTCGAAAGCTGCTCATATTCCTTACCCGCGGCATAAGCCACCTTATGAGCCTTGCTGTTAGCAACGCCGGCAAGCTTGGAAATTGTATATGCATCCATCTCGGGGACAACCTTTGTGCGCACATACTCGCCCAAAATCTGTCCCGCAAGATTTGCAACGCCGGTTTCGTCCATATCCTCGCGGTCAATCTGCAATTTGCGTCCTCTGTCCTGCGTCAGGGTATAGGGGGTATGACTTACAGTCATTCCCGAAAGCAAATATCCGTTGTCACGGTCATAATTTGCAAGCCCGATAAAATCAATATCGGGAATAATTACCGTCTTCGCGCCAACAAACTTAGCGCCGAAAGCGTTGTCGGCAAAAAAGCTTGTCTTAGCCTTATCTACCGTAATTTTATCTAACGCGTCAGTATATCTGCTGGCGGTTTCCAATGAATTGATAGCCATTTTTCATTTCTCCTTTTTTAAAAAAGTTTCATACTAAATTCCAAGCCCGCTGTAAAATGCGTCAACCACGGAATCGGTTATATTTTCCGCGCTCGAACCCGCACCGGTGCTTGCTTTAGCCGCGGTTTCTTCAGAAGCTTTAGCCGCTGCTATTTTTTTATTCTCTCTGTGCATATAGCGCAGATAAGCGGACATTAAGTCCCTGCCGTTTGCCGCATCGGTTTTAACCTCTTTAGGCAACTGTGAAAATTCGGCAAGCTCGGGAAACTCTGATTTAAGCTCCGCAAACTCGCTCGCAAGACGCGCTTCCAGGCTTTCCCGCTTCTCGGTCTCAGCTCTTTGAGCCGCTTCCTTGCGGTCGGCTACGATTTTATCGTATTTCTGCTTCTGTCCCTCGCGGTAGACCTTCATAAGGTCGTCAATAACGCCGCTTTCCTCGCCGAATTTGTTTACAAGCTCCTGACGGTGACTGTTTTCGTCCTCGGCAAAAAGCCTGTCCACAACTTCCTCGATTGTCTGTCCGCGCTGTGCGGCTATGTAATCGAGCTTGTTGTAAAGCGGCTTTACGGTATTATTGTAGAAAATACCCTGTTCGGCAAAATCCACCGCTTCTTCACGGTTAAGCGTTCTGATTTCCTTGTTGTACTTTACGTCAAGCGCAAACTCAGGCCCCGCCGCGCCCTCGTCTCCGTGCGATACCTCCTCAGGTGTGGCGACCTCGGCTGTATCATTTTGTGTTACGCTCTCCTCGGTATTTGCAGTATTTTCCGCAGTTGCCTCGGTTGCGGGAGCGCCCTGCTCCTCCGTCGATATGGCTGTCTCGGGATTTACAATTTCATTTTCCATTGTTTTTTACTCCTTTTCGGATTTATATATATCAACGCATTAAGCGTTAATATCCGTCTGTTCATCGCCGTTATAATTAAGCATATTGCTAAGCTCTTCCTCGGCTCGCTTAGCGTCCCTTATCTGCTTTTCGGTAGGCTCGGGCGGTTTTACCCGTTTTCGTTTCCCCTGCCCGATAAAATAGCCGACAGCCGCGCACAAGGCGCATACTATCAGCCAAAGCGTTAAAAGTATTAATATTAACACGGTCACTCAAATCCAACCCCCTCGCATATCCTCCGCCGTAACGGAAAGCTTTTTATTTTCGTATTCAATATCCGTAGGTCTTGTTTTAGGCGCTTTCGGGTCTACCGGATGAAAGAACCGCACGTCATAAAAGCCGTATCTCAGCGCGTCCATAAGGTGGTTTTGCGTATCAATCGGCATTTTGTGACCGTTTACCGTGTGCTTTTCGTCATAAATATAAGCCGAAAGCTCGGCAAGCGTGTTTTTGCAAAACGGGTCAACCGTTATTTTGTAGCCGTTTATTCGGTCAATGCCGTTTAAAATACTGTCCCTACCCTTTTCGGAGGGAAGTATGCGCGATATTCCCAACCGCCTTAAATCCTCGTTAGACTTAGGCTCTGCGCAGTCGGCGCGTATTCGCTCCTTTGCGTAGCCCTTGCGCCTTATTTCCTCGGCTATGTCACAGTTAAGCATTTTTGTGCTGTAAAACTCGTCATAGATGTATACAAGCCTGTCAATCGGATTGACCTTAAAGGCGATAAAGGCGGTCGGGTCGTTGGTGTAACCGTAATCAAGCCCGAAAAAGTCCCGCCACTTCCACGCGTCCTCTTTGGTTATCTCTATAACTCCGCTCCGCCAGTTTTCAAATACAAGACCCTCGGCTATTCCCCAGTTGCCAAGCCCCGCCACATCGTATTTGCGTGGGTTTTCATTTTTCATTCGCTCGAATACTGCGCGGTCGGTCCCGTCAAGCCATTCGTTTATCATGTAATTTGTGGAATAGGTGGAAACATCTTCATCGGGCTTATCGAAAAACTTCTTTTTCAGCCAATGCTCGGCGCTCCACGGGTTAAAGGTGAGCGTGGTCTGCTTAAACAGCGTATCGGGTATAGCACCGCGGGGAACGGACGTATCTAACTTGTCGAAGTCGTTTTCGTCTGCAAGCTCAAAAGCCTCCTCAATCCACACCCAACAGAGATAACCTTTTGAAACGGTGGTAGAAGCAAGCTTTAAAACATCATCAAAGCCTCTGAATATGATTTTCTGCCCTGTCGGTATGTAGGTCATTTCCATAGGCGATACATTGTTTTTCCAAAGGTGCGAAACCTCTAAGCGCTCCTGCGCCCATTTAAGCTGCGCAAAGGTGCTGTCGCGGTGGGTATTCATAACCTGACGGACTACAAGCAGATTGCTATCGGGGTTTTTCATAATGCGATAGATATAATTTAAGGCGGTCGTAGCCGATTTCTTACTGCCCTTGCCGCCTTTTAATACCCTGTATCTGTGCTTGTCTGCCCAATAATCGCCGTACCCCGCTCCGACAATCTCGGGCAAATACAGCGTTTTATTTTTCAAGCTTATCCTCTCCCGTGATAAAGACAACCCCGCCGTCAAGCTGTACCTGCTGTTTGTACTTGCCTTTAAGCTCGAAGAAAAGCTTTATAGCGTTTACATTTCCCTCAAGGCATTTATCAATAAGTACACGCCATACCGATGCTAATTCCGAATCGGTGTACCGCTCAACAAGCTCGTTGACATACGCCGTGAAATTTTTGTCCTTAAGCCAATTTGAGTAATAAGTATTGCGGGATATTCCAAGCTCTTCGCATATCGCGGATATGGTATTGTGCTCATTTTCGGGATTTGCCAGCATTTCCGCCATTTGCTGTTGTTTAGGTGACAAACCTGTGTTTTTGTCCTTTTTTGTACTCATATTGTCCTCCTTCCTGTGATTCGGTTACTTTGTATTTACATCCGGCTCTAATGCAGTAATCCACGCCTGTATTTTTGTAGTCGTTAAATTCACACGCCCTGCATTTAGCTTTCGGCACAAAAACAATCCTTTTCATCTTTCCTCCGAATATAAAAACAGCGCCCGAAAACGAACGCTGTAATAATTTCTAATTATCCACGATAATATTATACCCCCTAAAAACGGACAAAACGGACAACTTTTATTTTTTTAAATATCTCATTGCAATTTTACGAACACCGTCTGCAGTATTCCCTCCGCCGACCGCAAACGCCACTTTATTCCAGGAGGGGCAATAATCGCCTTTTATGTATTTAAGCTCAAATATTCTGCGCGTCTGACTGTCCGATATAGACCAAACGAACCGCTCTATCCTACGCTTTTGTCGGTTTAATCGCCGTATCTGCGCCATTGTTTCGGCGTATTTTTCGCTTTGCTCCACGCCTCCGACCGTTATCGTGTGCTTTACAAAAGGAAAATCTGGTGAGGAACCAACGACCGTACCGCACACGGTATGCGCTTTAATCTCTGCTTCCTTTTCGTCAATCTCTCTGCAAATACTCCTGTACTGTTTTAGTTCTGCGACCGTCATATCTTCACCTTTCTAATCCAAACTAAATAATTTTATCCACATCAATTCCGCTGTCCCTAAGCTTAATTTCGCAAATATCGGGGATTTCGCCGTCCTTAACTTCATAGCGGTGTACGGTGTTATTCTGCATTTCCGCAAGCTTGTCGGCAAATTTCTTTAACCGTTCCTGCCCGAATCCGAAATCAAAGCGGAGTATGTATAAGACTTGTAATGCGACTTCGCGGTTAAATTCTGCGAGAAGCTTGTCAAATTCCTTTACACACTCTGCCCTTAGGACCTTCCTCTGTGCGGCATTGGGCTGATTGTTATGTATTCGGCATTTCATATCAGCTCCTCCACATAGCACCAACTTTGGGGCGGTCTTTGGAAAAAGCATTCTGCATTTTTACATTCTGGACAATCTCTTTTTGCAAGCCCTAAATCAGCATACCAGCATTCCCGATTGACTTTCTT
>JBGUUB010000084.1:0-8104 GCA_045133355.1 Acutalibacteraceae bacterium | reverse complement strand
GACGGCTGTATATTCGTCATACAGCTGTTGCACGGTCATTTTACTGTCGGGAGCGGTTTGCGATACTTCGCGGGCGAGATTTCTTTCACATTCCTTTGCTTCGTCCAGACCGTAAACAATTTTACTCTTTTTATGATATTTGCCCTGATTGTCCGTGTAGTTTACGAAAACACGGTATTTTTGCTTTGCTTGCTTTTTACCGTCCATTTTGTAAATGGGCATAATAATCCCGTCCTTTCTTGTGCTTGCAATTTTCGGACGGGTGTGGTACAATATGTATGCTTGTTAAGGCATTGTATCGGTCCGTCCGATACGGCTCCGCTTTGGTGTTGGCGCACCGGGCGGAGTTTTTTTATTTTTCTATGCTTTTTTCATTGAGTTTAAAGACGTTAATCATCGGAAGTACTATACTGCCGCTAACTACGGATTGAGCAGAAATACTAATAATAATAGACCGAGCAACAGAATAAAGAGCAGCACAACCATTTATTGAAAGAAGTTTTGTAAAATCCTCTTTGCTAATGCCTTTTACATCTTTAAAACAACCGTTTAAAATTAACTTTAAATTGAATTCAGAAAGCTCGTCCGTATCAGTCTCTGCATTTGGTTTAATAACACAATCAACATACAAATTGATTATTCCCCATATATCGTTTTCGTCTTCGGTTATGCTTTCAATATCATAACTAACATCAAATTCCTTTGAAAAATCGCCGTCAGGTATAGAAATGAAATCGTTATGTAAATCAAGATTGTAAATGCTGTTTCCGACAAATTGAAATTCTGATTTAATTTCTTTAGTATTCATGCGGATACCTCCAATTTTTTGATATTATAAGCTTTGACAGACGGTTTTAATGAAAGCGGTGAAGACCAATCGCTTTTTAGGCTTTTGTAACATGAAATATTCGGTTTTAGGGGCTTTTCTTTCAGAGCAAAGGTAATGTTTAGTTTGTCAAATAACTCAACTAAGCTCTCAATAGTAAAGTTATAATCTGCACTTTCCCACTTTGATACCATACCCTGTGTGACACCTAATAATTCTGCAAATTGCTTTTGAGTAAGGTTAAGTTCTTTTCTTCTGCTGCGAATTTTCACGGCAATATCAGCGGCAATGTAGTTATATTTTTTTTCGGCAGAAGTAAGCTCGGGGAACAGGTTGCCTTTACCGGCTGAGTTTTTGATTTTTTCGGCAAATGTCATAATTATAACTCCTCTTTTAATATCTTAAGTCTTTGAAGCGATGTGTTAATTGCGTTTCGGTAATCGGATGTATTACTTTCCTGAAAGGCACACAAAAGAATAACGCTGTCATCTTCATCTATAATATAATATATTATTCTTTCATTCTGTTTAGAAACATGCCGTATAGAATACAAATCATAGTTTTCAAGCTTTTCAAACCGTTTTCCGTCAGTAGCTGCTGTAGCTCCGCGTTCAAGAATTTCTAATTTGCGCTCAAGCCACTTTGCATATTTAGGGTTTTTCTTTTTTAGCTTTGATAATTCTTTTTCAAAGACGTCTAAATAATATATTTTATCAAAGCCTGTATAATTCAGTATTTCCATATATCAACGTCCTTATGCATATGATATTACATATAAGTAATATTTGCAACATATTTTTTATTCTGTAATCTTTTTGTTACTTGTTTTATATTTTTTTAACATAAATAATAAAGATAAAAAAGAGAATTTTGTAAACCTATGTTTATATTTTTTTTATTTTCTCCACATCAGGGCGGAGTTTTTTATTTTCCTTGAATATCTTTAAGCGCGAGGTCGAGGGTCAGCTTTTCTATTTCGTTTATGTCTTCATCGGAAAGCTCGCGGAGGCGTTTTAATAATTCCTGTTCCTTATGGGTTATTATAAAAAACTCGGGGTCATACTCGCGGTCATACATTTTCAACACTTCCGAATATTTTTATTAGAGGGTTATTTTTTAGTGATTTTTCTATTGTCAAAAGTGACTGTCTCGACTGTTGCTTTATTAGTGAGCAGGTTTATCTTTACTGTCGCTGTAAAGGTGGTTGTATATGTTTCTTCATATGCCGAACCACTTAATTTCACCTTGCAATAAACACCGTTAAGAGAGGTTATATTATACACTTTTTTAAATGATGTAAAGTCGCCGGTATTCTCCGATAGATAAATAGCAGTTGCGTTTTCGGCGGTTTTGGGTGCTTTGGAGTATCTAACAGAAAAAATCGAGACAAAGGAAACAATAATTACTATAAGCGGAATAAAAACATACAGCACATTGAATTTGATTTTGATTTTCGCGGGCTTTTCCGTGCTTTCCACATTTGTTTTTTGCTTAGTAGATTTTGACTTTCTTTTTTGGAAAAGCAGGAGCGCCGACAGAGCAAGTACAATTAACAACAAAGCTATTGTAATATAGACTAAAATATTGATTGTTTTCATATCGTCTGAGTTTTGCAATTCGTTAGATTGTGCCGATTGAGTTTCCGTGAAATAATCGTAAGTAGAATAATCATCAAATGTTCCCGGATAAACATCGCCCTTTTTAAAAGTGCCCTGTTGTTTTTCCGTAGCATAAAAAACATTTGAATCATTCATTTCTTCTGTGGCTTTTTGGTTTTCTGTTGCGTAAAAAACATCTGCCATATTAGTTCTCCTATCGCTCTTTTTATATATAATAATCTAACGCAAACTGCACTAAATCCTCTGTTACACCAAAAAACTCTGATTTTAACGAACCGAAACTGCGATTATTGGTCTTACCGCTACCACAGGTGATGAATACATCGCTCCATTTTCGCATATTTCTCCTTTATCTTCAATAACATTAGCATTGGCAACATGCGAGGATGAAATAACCTCATCTTGTGCGACTTTTCTGTCGAGCGAGCGAAGCCAATAATCTATTACATATTTTTCACTATATTTTGAATAACGGGGTTTATTATCATAGTATGTTCTCGAAAGATTTTGATAAGCATATTTAGTCTCGCCTGTTGACATCTGAACCGTTTCATCAAAATACTTTTTAGCTTCATCGGAAGATAAGATCGAAACATTATCTGTTATTTCTTTTTTTCAAAAAATTCATATGATATCTTGGTTGGTTTTATCTTGCTCTTTTCAATACTGGTAAAAGAGTTATTGTAAAAGGTGCCGTTTAGCCACGAGCGCAAGCTGCAATTTAACCAATTAATGCCTCTGTCGTTTCTTACATCATAGTTGCCGTTTCCATCTAAACCATAATTTCCATCATCGTACTTTTTATAGTCAAGGCATAATCTGGACACTAATAATACTGTAGTTTGTGAAAGTTCGGGGTTTAATACTATCCATTCTATTGCTTCTTTGCCGTTAGAATTATTATCGTCTTGTTCATATTTTCCGAATGTAACTATATTTCCCTTAGTACGCCAATAGACTTCCTGCTTTTTCAGGTAAGAAGCGCTGTCTTTATAATCTTTTACTTTAAGAAAGTAATTGGCACATTTTGCAAAATCTCCGTCATTGAATAAATTCACGGCATAATTATATACTCCTTCGGTATAAATAGTTTGGCTGTCCTTATAGTTTATTATTTTTTCCAAGTTTTCAAATGCTTGTACATAATCAGCTTTAGCTAAATAATCGTTTGCTTGTTGATATAAAGCCTCGGATATTTTTTCTTGGCTTTCTTTATAAGGATCTATTTCTTGAAATTTACTAATGGCTTCTTTATAATTTCCGCTGTCCAATAAGCGTTGGGCTTGATTGTACTGCACCATTGGGGAAATTATTTTATCGTAACCTATTATACTTCCTGTAACGACAGAACAACATACTATTGTAATTATACTCACTTTAACAATGATTTTTTTAAGTTTTTTTGACTTAGCTTTCTTTTGAAGAATATTGGTATTTATATCTTTTTCGATATTTTGAAGACTCTTCTTTTGACTATCGTCTGCGAATCGAACAGCTAATTTAAAATTAATATTCTTTAATATTTTCTTTCCATATTGAGCTATGGATTTTTTATCAGTTATATGTAATTCAGCCATACTTTTGCCGAGGTAGGCAGCTGATGAATGAGGGTCGGCATCTAAAATTTTATCAAATATTTGTTCTGCTTTTTTCCAATCTTCGGCTTCTAAAAGAATAAATGCTCTATCCAACATAGTAGATATTTTGTCATCCATTATATTTACCTCTTTACAACTCAATTATTATTTATTAACTTCTCTTATAATCAGCTTCGGTATGCCGAGGACGCGGCACAGCTCTAAATCTTCATTTTCTATAAGACGAGGTGGGAAAGAGGGATTAATTGGGACGAAGCGCATCCAATCTTCACCTTGCTTATATTCAACCTTTTTTAGGGTCGCTGATTCGCTGTCGTACAGAACAACCCCAACTTGTCCGCTATAATTAAGCGTAGACTGTTTCAGTACGAGGACCTTGTCGCCGTCCTGATATTCGGGGTACATACTGTCACCTTTAACTCTAAGGACAAAAAATTCGCTTTTGTCTCTGCCCTTTAAATAGTCGTCGGATATATCAAGCGTATCGCCCTCCCAGTCTTCCATCGCAATATGGTCATACCCTGCGGCAACTTCACCGATTACAGGAAATGTTGTGTAATCCTCGGTTATGTTCGGGGGCGGGAGGTTTATGTAGTCGGATTTTTTATCGCTTTCCGTTTCCCAGCCCATTAGGTAGGCGGGGGTAGTCCCCAACTTTTCGGATATGGCCTTAATTTTATTTGCGGGTATATTTGTTATTATTCCTGTTTCATATTTATGAATAGTTTGTTTTGTAGTGTTAGCATAATTAGCAAGTTCTTCTTGTGTCAAATTACTTTGAATCCTAAGTAATTTGATTTTTTCGCCTATAGTCATATAAAACACCCCTTTAAAATAAGTATAGCACAAAAAAGTCGCCTGTCAAGAAATATTTTACCGAAAAAAGTAAAAAAAGTGCTTGACAAGTTACCTAAGTGGTGATATAATGCAAGTAACTTAAAAGTTACTCGGAGGTGATCAAATGCTTGATGTCAATGCTTTAATGGGTGAAGCGGTGAGGAATGGATATAATAAAAGTGACCTTGCAAATGCACTTGGAATGTGTCCCAAAACATTCCGCTCACGCCTTAAAACTGGTGATTTCGGTAGCAAGGAAATAGAAGTTTTAATTGACCTTTTACACATTGAAGATCCTATGCCTATTTTTTTTGCTCGATAAGTAACTTATAAGTGACAAACGCTAAAAAGGTGGTGAAGATGTGGCGAAAGAAGAAATAAAAGTAATCCCCGTAATCAAAGCGGTCTGTCAAATAGGAGACGGAAGTACAGAACGACCGTATCGGACAGGCATTGAATACAGGGATTTAGACGGTAAGGTTTTATTTATAACTGAAGCGGAGCGTTCGGAATACGGCGAATTTATTTCGCCTGAATTTCGAGGGCGGAGAGAAAAGCAAGCTCTGCCTCGATATAGTGAATAACCGAATTTATAAAAACCTTTAAATCCAACATTTCGGGCAAGGGGGTGAAGATATGAAAAAAGAAGTAATTGTGACTACCGAAGGAGAGCTTACAAAAGAAGAAAGGCGGTCCTTCTCAAAAGACCACCCGGGTTATAAACTTTGCTTTAGATTAAGATACCCTAATTTTCCACTTGTCATTTCAATAATTGCACTACTGATTTCAATAGGAACAATAATTCTGGAAAAAACGATTTAATAAGAGCAACAAGAGAAATTATTATCGGTATCCAAAATTTAAAAGAATTTTGTTTTAACGAAAACAATTACGCTTTGCCGAGTTCGGTAAAGCGGTCTTTCGCCGTTAGGATTTACGCAATTAGTAATAAACCTTTGCTTACTCAAATAGCGTGGTCGATTACCTCAAATACTCCGCGCGATTTTAACTCCGCATATAAATACAGCGTTGAAAAAAATCCGATTAAATTTACTGTTGATTATGTCCGTGCAGTAATAAGCGCTTTCAGTCAGGCCCGCGGGGATAAGGCAAGCGATATTATAAAGCTCTACAAAACTGTAGGCGGCGGTTATAACAACTCGCTTATATATAATTCAAAAGAGTTAAAAACCACTATGAGCGAGCTTATTAAAAAGGACGAAAGTTATCTTAAGCACTTTATTTCCCGATTTAATCTTATTGAAGCCATTGAGCAGCTCGCCGATTTTATAGAGACCGCGCCGCGACTTGCCGAATTTAAGCGCGTATACGAACAGACAGGCGACACTCAAAAGGCTTTGCTTGCCGCAGAGGAAATAACAGTTAACTTTAACCGAAGCGGAAGTAAGTCTAAGGTGATAGACCAGTATATCCCTTATTTCAATGCAGGTATTCAAGGCGTTAACAAGCTTGTTTCAACGGCTTTGGACAGCGAGAAAAATAAGGCGTTTTTCGCAAAGACCGTTGTATCGGGCGTAATCACGGTAGGATTGCTTTTTGCTTGGAATATGCTTGTTATGGGCGACGACGATAACGACGAGTACGAAAAGCTTTCCGCCTATAAAAAGAATAATTTTTATAATTTTTATATCGGCAACGGAAAATTTTTCAGCATACCGAAATCAAAGGACACCGCCGTTTTCGACAGTACGCTTGAACGCGTTTTTGAAATCGCGCTTAAAGAAGATGTTGATTACAGTCAGGAAATTAAGGATTATTTATCGTATTTATGGCTTGTGTTCGCGCCGCCGTTGCCGACAGACGCTATAATATTAAGCACCGCTAAAGATTTATGGAGAAACGAGGATTTTAAGGGTACTCCGATAGTATCAAGCTATTACGAAAAATTAGAGCCTAAAGAGCAGTACAACGAGAAAACAACATATATCGCCAAAGCGCTCGGTCAGCTTACGGGATATTCTCCTATGAAAATTGACCATATAATCAATAGCAATTTGGGAATACTCGGTCTTTTGAACAAGTCTTTAGGCAGAACCGAAAAGGACTGGTTGCTCGGAATAGGCACTAAGCTTATAACAGACAATGCTTATTCCACCGACATTCTGAACCGATTTTACGAAAATGCCGATAAATACGAGAAAGAGGCTAATTCATATCCCGATAACGCTGAGGCGGTTTATAAAAACAAGCAGTATTCGGCGGCAAAGAGCGTTATTTCCGCGCTTAATAAATACGGCAAGGAAAACCCCGACAGCGCGCGGGAAATCAAAATACTGGCACGGGATTATGCAGATAGCTTTGAGAAAAATTCGGGCGTTGATAAAAAGCTGCTCGGACTTCTTGAACGCACGGGCGATAAGGATATTCTTTATGATAAGACCTTTAGCCGTGAATACAGTATTGACAAGGTTAAGTATACTATGGATTTGGAGGATTACCTTGATTATGTTGATGAGTATTACGACAAAATCGAAAAGGAATATGACCGTATTCTTACTATGAATGTATCGGACGAATATACCGCTGAAATGCTCAAAAATGCGAAAGAGGAAGTGTCGGACGAATTGGCGGATAAGTATAAGGTGGTAAAGTAAAAAAACTTGCCTTTTGTACTGCAAAACATTATAATAAAAAAAGCCGCAGGGTTTCCTTGCGGCAAGCCGATGGGCTGAACGGTTAGTATTCCCCCTGATGATGGTAAGGGGGTGATGCTTATGGGTTATGAGTTGCTTATACTTATTGTATTGCTTCTGTTAATTATCTCCATAAAAAAATAACCGCTCTCCCGACCAAAGGCAAGCGGTTAATCCGATAAACTTTTGGGGATGACCTAATCGGTCGCCCATCGGTTCCATCTTCATTATAATTAGTATTTCGGAAAATGTCAAGTATTCTTGATACGAAACATTTTTAAATAAGCTTCTGGCAGTTGCAAAATCTGTCGGGAGCTGATATAATAACCTCGTGTAAGGTAAACCTTAAACGGTAGGCGGTTAAGTTCGTCTCGGCTCCCGCCTCGGTCGGTGTTGCTGTTTCACAGCGGTCTCCACAGGAGACCCACACCCTCGAAAGGGGGCGTTGCCGATGGAGTACATAATTATAATTCTTATTATAGTTTTATATTCAATCATTGCAATAAAGAAGAAATAAACCGCCACCCCTGAACAAGTTGACGATTTATTTCTAAAACTTTTATGAGGGCT
>JBGUUB010000083.1:0-1642 GCA_045133355.1 Acutalibacteraceae bacterium | reverse complement strand
ATACGCTCGCTGTCGGTTTCTCCGCTTTGACTGAAAACGTAACGGCTCAGTTTATCACTTTCAAAAACGGTGCCGTTGTGAACAAGCGTCCACATTATTCCGTTTTTATCTGTTTTAGTAAACGGATGACAGTTTTCCGGTTCAACGTTGCCGATTGTAGCCAAACGGATGTGCGCCAGCGCTGTTTTTGCGTAAACCGGCTTTGACAGAAGTTTTTTTAAGTAATCACTGCGGTCGGCGCGTTTTGTCTCTCGGAAAATATCTGATTTATTGTTGTCAAACAGCGCAAGCCCCCAGCCGTTGGGATGCTTTTCGGCGTGAGAGTAAAATATTTGCAAATCGCTGTTAAGCTTATTCTTTTGTTTTCCTGAAAAACCGAATATTTCGCACATAAGAAAGCTCCAAACAAGATATATTAAACATATAGAAATAGTAGGTTAATTATACGCTGAATGTTTATTTTTGTCAAGTGATTTTACGAACTTGTTTGCAGTTCAGCGTTTTTTGAAAATGTTTGTTGCCTTTTGGTTAATAAAGTAGTAAAATATTAAAGCAAGCCGTGCGCCTTGAATTGTGCGGTGTTACCTTAAATAACAGAAGGGGATAAGTATGAACAAATTACAGGCGAATATTTGTTTAATCTGTGTAACTCTGTGTTGGTCAACCGAGGTAATTATTTTCAGTTGTATTCCCGGCAATGTTTTACCTTTTGCCACGACATTTATCTGCAACGCGATTGCGGCGATAATACTCGGCTCTTGCTTTTTCAAACGTATAAAGAACGAACTGACGCGCTCCGGAAAAAAAATAATACTTCGTTGTCTGCTGTTAGGCGTCTTAAATTGCGGATATAATATTCTTTATCTTTACGGAATAAAGCATTTTGACGTGTCCACCGGCGCCTTTACCTTTTCAATGACGGTTGTTGTTTTGCCGGTAGTATTGATTACAATGAAAAAAACAGTCGGAGCAAAAACGTGGATATCCGTAGCGCTGGTGCTGACGGGAATTATCACGGCGCTGGGAGGAAATATTACAAAGATTTCCCCGGTAGGACTGCTTTTAATGCTGCTCGGATGTATAATTCGCGCTGTATTTATTGTAAAGCTTAATGATTTTGCCGGAGAATTCGATTCGATTTCACTTTCGGCTTTCATTTCGGTGTTTGTAGCCGCAATCAGCTTTGTAATTTGGCTTGTTCTCCAGCCGGAAACATTTGCCGTGATTCCGTGGTCAGGCACGATAATAGCGAGCTTGTTTATTCACGCGTATTTTATCATTGCGTTTGCGCAAACCCTGAATATTTTTGCTCAAAAGCGGGCAACCGCGACGGGCGCCACAATTATCTATTCACTCGAAATAGTTTTTTCGCTTATTTGGGGTACCGTGCTTCCTGAAAATTTAATAGAGCGCGCTGTTTTGACACCGTTCAATATAATAGGAGCGCTTCTTATTGTTTCGGGAAGCGTAATTGAAATTATTGATATTAAGGGGAAAAGGAGGGGTATTAATGCCGTTAAAAAAAATTAACCCTCCAAAGCCGGTTAAGCTTTGTGTTTTAACAGCACTTCTTGTAGCGGTTTATTTGATTATAGCGATTCCCTTTAAGGTTATGAGCGTAATCCCGGGTTTTACCGATATT
>JBGUUB010000082.1:0-2024 GCA_045133355.1 Acutalibacteraceae bacterium | reverse complement strand
AAAATAACGGTGTAGATTTGGTGTGAGGCAGCCGAAAGGCAGGCTCTCATTGCCTCTATCAACCCTTCAACTCCCATCATATTGATTGCTCTGCGTAAATTGTACGCGGTGAACCTGAGGGCATTCTCTGCGGCTGCAAATCCAATGCCCTTTGTATAGTAGCGGTCGAAACCCCAGACCCATTTGATTGTGCCGAATTGGTGCTCTATGATTTCCTGCCGCTTTTTGTATTCGCCTTTTCGTTTGATGAAACGCTTGTCAAGCTCATCAACCTCGGTTTGAAAGCTTTTTCGCGATATTTCGCGGTGCTTTCCTTTGGTACACTTTTTCCTGTTTGGGCAGTTCGCGCAAGCGGAATAGTTTGCATATACAAATGATGTGTCGCCGTTTGAATCCGTTTGGTCGCGCATATGCTTCAGCGTGTGACCCTCAGGACAGGTGTATTCATCTTTTTCCACATCATATGTGAAATCTTTTCGCTTGTAGCCTTCCTCGGCTTTCTGATTTCCGTCCTTACCCTTTGGAACGAGGCAGGTTATGCCGTTTTTTTCGGCTTCGAGCATATCATTTCCGTCATGATAACCGGTGTCGGCGAGTTCAGTGATTTTATCCACTTCAAGAAATTCCTTAGCGGTTTTTCCCATTTCCGTAAGCTGTCCTTTGTCCGAACCGTTGTTGGTCGTTTTGTAATCCACAATCATTTTTGATTTGGCTTCCGTCACAACCTGAGTATTGTAGCTGACGTCCATTCCTTTTCCGCTTCCCTGCTTCATGCAGCGGGCGTCGGAATCGGTTTCGGAAATCTGCGTTTCTCCACATTTTTCGAGTTCATTGTGGAGATTTTCAAACTTTTCCTTTTTCGCACTCAGCTTTGCGATGATATCCTTGATCTGTCCGCTCGTCAGATTGCGTTCTTCATTTTTGCCGTCATTTTTATCGGCTTCATCGAGTGCTGCGAGGTACTCGTCTATTCTCTCCTGAGTCTTTTTGAGGGTTCTGTCTATGGTCTTTTGGTTATGGTTCCTCTTTTTGGAATTGTTTGCCTTGACTTTGACGCTGTCCAGCGCAACGGTTTGCTTGCCAAACAGACCAATTTTCTTATAGAATTGATTGAACTCAACAAAAACCTTGCGCAGCTGTTCCTTGTTGTTTTCCTTAAAGTAGCAGAGTGTGCGCTTGCTGGGGCGCATTCCGTTGATTAGCCACATCACTTCGATGTTTCGCGTTGCCTCTATCGACAGCTTGCCCGAGGAACAAATGCGGTTTAGCAATCCGTACAGATATAGCTTGAGCAAGGGCGTGGGATCATACGGAGGACGACCTTCGTCTTTTGTTTCAGCGTGCACAAAACCCAATTTTACCATATCCAGCTTGTCGCAGAATATATCTATTACCCGGCACTCGCTGTTTGACGGTATCAGGCTCTCTAAATCTGTCATCATTATCTGATCTCTGCTGATTCCTTCGATGTGTTTCATCTGTCATCACTCCGTTTGCTTTGCTGATTATATTATAGCATGGCTTGTGAGTTTTTGCACGGGCTGAATTGTCCATTGAAAAAGGCTGTGCAATTTTTTTAAACTGTGATATAATTATAAATATGAATTTCGTGCATGAACTAAACCCAAGGGAGGCAAGCCTGTGCAAAAAGAACAAGGGGCTTTGAAAACCAGATACCGAATGATTGACAGCTTGCGCGGACTGGCTGTTGTTAATATGGTGCTTTTTCACCTGTTGTACGATATATTTGTGATCTACGGTTCAAATTACAACTGGCATTCGCAGTTGCCGATTTATATTTGGGAGCGGTATATTTGCGTTTCATTTATTATGATTTCCGGCGCGTCGCTCCATTTTTCCTCTCATCCCTACAGGCGCGGAATTATTGTGAGCCTCTGCGGATTTGCCGTCACCGCAGTCACGGCGGTCACGATCCCGTCGCAAATAATTTTGTTCGGCGTATTGAATCTTATCGGAGCGGCAATGATAATCACAGCGTTTGCAAAACCGTTTTTGCAGCGTAT
>JBGUUB010000081.1:0-278093 GCA_045133355.1 Acutalibacteraceae bacterium | reverse complement strand
CGCACCTGCACGAAAGGAAAATAAATAATGGAAGCATTCAGAACAGCATTCGTTTATGTACGGAATGTATTTGCCGGAACGCTTGCTGAAACCGATTTCGGTTATTCGTTTTCGTATGATAAGGATTACTTAAAATCGGATCATGCTACCGCCATATCTTTAACCCTCCCTTTAAGCGATGAGCCGTACAATTCAAGAACACTTTTCCCTTTCTTTGACGGGCTGATTCCCGAAGGGTGGCTTTTAAATGTTGTCAGCCGAAACTGGAAAATCGACACAAAAGACCGATTCGGATTATTGCTCGTCGCCTGCAAGGACGCTATCGGCAATGTAAGCATTTTGGAGGAAAAGATATGAACTGTTTTTGCTGCGGAAAACCGCTGAAAACCGAAAATGATAACGGCTGGCATAAGGCGTGTATCAAGCGTTTTTTCGGCACAGTCGATATTCCCGAAATAGAAATAGATGAAAAAACTTTGGAATCCCTCGCCGCTCAAAGCACAAGTAAAGGTCTTACCGTTCCGGGTGTGCAGAAAAAGCTGTCATTGCATTTAAGCACGGACAATCACAATCCCCGCCTTACTTTGGTGAATTACCCTACGGGATATATCTTGAAACCGCAGGTGAGAGAGTTTGAATGCTTGCCCGAAGCCGAACAGCTTGTTATGTGTATGGCAGACGCTACCGGCATTTCCACCGTGCCCCACGCGCTGATCAAAAGCGGAGAAAATCTCGCTTATATCACCAAGCGGATTGACAGAGTTTTCGGCAAAACAGATGTCAAAATGCTTGCCATGGAGGATTTTTGTCAGCTTGATTTAAGAGTCACCGCCGATAAATACAAGGGATCCTATGAAAGATGTGCAAAGGTTATAGGGAGATATTCTTCACAAACCGGACTTGATATGGCAGAGCTTTTCATGCGTCTTGTGTTTTCCTTTGTTGTGGGCAATTCGGATATGCACCTAAAGAACTTTTCGCTTATCGAAACGGACGAAGCAAGCAACACCTTTGTTCTTTCTCCTGCGTACGATTTACTGCCGGTGAATGTTATCATGCCGGAGGATACCGAGGAATTTGCCCTTGCTCTGAACGGCAAGAAAACGCATATGAGGAAAAAAGACTTTTTCGTCTTTGCAAAAGGATGCGGAATATCGAAAGCATCCGCCGAAAAGATGATTGCAAAAATCGTTTCTATGAAACCGAAATATATTGATATGTGCAACGGCTCACTTCTGCCCGACCACCTGAAAGAAAGATTTGCGGAACTTATTGAACAACGGTGCAGGGTGCTTAAGTAAAGTCCGTTTAATAATACATTGCCAAAGACCGTCAAGTCTCGTTTGAGCCTGACGGTCTTTTCGTTATTTATTACATTTTTCTTTATATCCTTCGCCCCAATTCCACATAGCATCGAGAATAGGCTTCAAGCTCTGCCCCAATTCTGTCAGGGAGTATTCTACTCTTGGCGGAACTTCGGCATATACCTTTCGGTTTACGAGCCCGTTTTCTTCCATATCTCGAAGCTGAGCAGTCAGAACCTTTTGGGAAACGCTGCCGATTGATTTTTTCAGCTCTCCAAAACGCTTTGTCCCCGGCAGTAAGTCTCGGAGTATTAAAACCTTCCATTTATCACCGATTAAGGTCAGAGTTGTTTCAACCGGGCAAGCCGGCAATTCTTTTAATTTGTTATCGCTCATAATAAAGCCTCACAATAGTTTCTAATTGTTCCTAACGCTCATATTATACTATACTGCCATAGATGAAATCAAGTGTTTTTCCGAAAGTTAAAAAACTCAAAAATTTTTCTCGGCTTGAAAGCGGCTGAAACCCTTTTGTTTACACATTTGTTTCCTCCCGGTAACTGTCCATTAGTTCCCTTTTGGTAACTACGCCACAATATTGTGCTTACTTTACAATGGGTACTGTCGCAAATATAATATAGTCATGAGCTTCACAGAACGGCCGCTGCGAAGCTCAAAGAAATTCGAAGGAGCAATCCAAAATGAAAATTTTTAAGAAAATTTTCGGCAACAGCCACAATGATATCGGGGAGGAAACTAAAATGACAAACACACAGAAAGCACTTGAACTTATAGGCACTTTCGCAACCGGTGACACCGAGAAAGCAACCGACCTGCTTGCAGAAGGCTACATTCAGCACAACCTTGCATACGCAACAGGGCGTGACGCCTTTGTCGGTTCGGTTGCATATCTTGCTTCCGCTCCGGTTAAGACAACCGTAAATAATATCCGTGCCTTTGAGGACGGCGACAAGGTTTTCTTGCAGACCGTTTACAATTTTGCAGGTGCGGGTGAACAGGTTGCTTTTGACATCTTCCGCTTTGATGAAAACGGTAAGATTGCAGAGCATTGGGATAACCTCGCCTCAAAAGCAGAACCGAATCCGTCCGGCAGAACACAGATTGACGGCACTTTGGAAATTAAAGATCTTGACAAGACCGAAGCAAACCGTGAGGTTGTAAAGAACTTCCTTTACGATGTTATGCAAGACAATCGTCCGGAGAAAACACCCGATTATTTTGACGGTGATACCTACCTTCAGCATAACACAGGAATTGCAGACGGTTTATCCGGTTTAGGTGCTGCACTCGCCGCTCTTGCAGAGCAAAACATTCAGATGATTTACACGACCGTACATCAGGTGCTTGCACAGGGCAATTTCGTACTTGCAGTCAGCGAAGGAACCTTCGGCGGCGCTCCTACCTCTTACTATGACCTTTGGAGAGTTGAGAACGGCAAGATTGCCGAGCATTGGGATGTAATGGAAACGATTGCGGATAAGTCCACTTGGCAGAATCAGAACGGCAAGTTCTAACTATAACAACCGAAAGCCATGCAAGCGGTTTGTTTTGCGTGGCTTTTCCTACCGTAACGAGGAGGTATGCAATGAACTATCTGAAATATCTTGTTGAAGAAATCCATACTACCGTAATGGCAACAGTAGATAACAACGGACTGCCGGTAACCTGTGCTATTGATATAATGGACTATGACGATAGCGGGCTGTATTTTTTAACGGCAAAGGGTAAAAGCCTTTATGACAGATTAACGCAGAAAGGGTATGTTGCATTAACCGGAATGAAAGGTAACAATACATTATCCTGTGTTGCCATTTCTGTCAGCGGTAAGGCTCAGGAAATCGGCAGCGAACCGCTGGAAAAGTTGTTTGAGAAAAACAACTATATGAAAGAAATCTATCCGACAAAAGAGTCCCGCAAAGCTCTTACCGCATTTCGCATTTATGAGGGAAACGGCGAATGGTTCGACCTTTCCAAAAAACCTATTGAGCGAGCTGCTTTCACTTTTGGGAACGAGCAAGAAACAAATCAGGGATATGAGATTGGCGAGAGCTGTATAGGTTGCAAAGTGTGTGAAGTAGTTTGTCCGCAAAACTGCATTGATTTTGGGGCTGTTCCGGCTATAATTATTCAGAATAACTGTCTGCATTGCGGAAACTGTATGACCGTCTGCCCCCATAATGCAGTTGTCAAAAGAGGATAAGACTATGACACAAGCCGAGAAAAGACAACACTTGATTACAGAGCTTTTGAAAGAGCTGCCGGAGTATGAAAGCATAAAAATCCCGACAAATGAAAGGGAACAGAAAAAGCTTTTACGCTCCCTGTTTAATATTCGTATGCCTTTACCTGTCAGTGATGATTTCATTACTATACAGGACGAGTATCTTCGTGAGGAAACAAGGCAAAAAGGTACTACAAGTCTTGATGATTTGCAATCAATCGAGCCGGACATTTATTTATGGCAGGGAGATATTACAACCCTTGCCTGTGACGCTATCGTAAATGCCGCCAATTCCGAAATGCTGGGCTGTTTCTGTCCCTGTCACGGTTGTATCGACAATGCGATTCATACCTTTGCAGGTGTTCAACTTCGACTCAAATGTGCAGAGATTATGAAAAAGCAGGGACACAAAGAAGAAACAGGCAAGGCAAAATTAACACCGGCATACAATCTGCCCTGCAAATATGTACTGCATACAGTAGGTCCGATTGTCAAAGGAAGTTTGACACAGCAGGACTGTGATTTGCTCGCTTCCTGCTATCATTCCTGTCTGGAGCTTGCGGAGCAAAGCGGTATTAAAAGTATTGCTTTCTGCTGTATATCAACGGGAGAATTTCATTTTCCAAATGATACAGCCGCTGAAATCGCAATCAAAACAGTAAAAGACTTTAAGAGGCATTCAAACAGCAAAATTAAGGTGGTATTCAATGTTTTCAAAGATATGGACTACGAAATCTACCGAGAACTTCTCGGATAACATAAAAAGACTGAAGAATGAAATCAATACAGCAGACGCCATTGTTATAGGGGCAGGAGCAGGTCTGTCCGCTTCAGCAGGCTTTGATTACGCCGGAGAACGATTCGAGAGGTATTTTTCGGACTTTCATAATAAATACGGTATCACCGATATGTATTCGGGCGGTTTTTATCCTTACGAGACACTCGAGGAATATTGGGCGTGGTGGTCAAGGCATATTCTTGTAAACCGATATGATTGTCCTGTCGGCAAGCCTTACAGCGATTTACTTAAACTTGTAAAAGATAAGGATTATTTTGTGCTTACCACTAATGTTGACCACCAATTTCAGCGAGCGGGCTTTGATAAGAACCGTTTGTTCTATACGCAAGGCGATTACGGCTTATGGCAATGCTCCAAGCCTTGCCACGATAAAACTTATGATAATGAAGAAGCTGTCAGAGCAATGGCAGAACAGCAAAAGGATATGAAAATACCTGCGGCGCTGATACCGAAATGTCCGGTCTGCGGCAGACCTATGACTATGAATCTGCGATGTGATAACTCCTTTGTGCAAGATGAAGGCTGGTATGCAGCGGCAAGCCGTTATAAGGATTTTATTCGTCGCCACAGTAATTCCCATATCCTGTTTTTAGAACTCGGCGTCGGAATGAATACACCTGTCATTATAAAGTATCCGTTTTGGCAAATGACGTCTCAAAATCTAAACGCCGTATATGCTTGCATTAATCAGGGACAGGCATTTTGTCCGCAAGACATCCGGCAGCAAGCAATTTGTATCAATGCGGATATTGGTGATACGATATCTTCAATATAGATAAAACCGGCGGCGAGGTTAACTCCCCGCCGCCGTTAACATATAGCTTATTCAATTTGCTTGTTTCTATATAGATTCCAAATACTTAATGCAAAAATATAAGTGTATGGGGACAGCGCCGACTTCGATATTTGAAGCAACACCGCAAAGTCATATATTACAATCTGCTCACTTCCGGCAAACTTCATTCCCACCTCGCCGATGTAGAGGAAGAAGCACAATCCCTCTTTTCTCGGCTGGTAAAAGAATACGCCGAAAAGGAAGGCGTAACCGAACAACTCAAAGCCACCGACCAAATGGCTTGGGTGAGGAAGATGAATAACATCCGCAACAGAGCAATGGAAGTTGTGAATGGCGAGGTGATTTTTGTATGAGAAAAACCGTAATATTCACAATGATATTGACTCTCATTTTTAGTACGGTTGGTTGCACTGTCCATAGTGAGCCAGACAAAAAGGCGGCTGAAAGTTCATCGACCAATGCTATAATTGATACAACGAAAGCGGAAGAATTAACCGAGAAAACAGAAGACGAAACAGTTGAGAAAAGTACATTTGCGGAAGAAACAACACAGCCGACTACCACTAAAACTGATACCGAAAAGGTGTCAAAAGAGCCGATTTTTTCTCAATCCACAGCAGCAAATACCGAGTCTACGCAAGATATTCATACGCAAAAAGAAATGCCCATAAGCGAAAAATCTGAGCCTGAAATCACAACAAATACTGTTTCGGAAGTCACAACAGCAGTTGAACAAATTGAAGAATTCGATAAATCGTATTGGATTTCTTACGCTCAGGATTACGCTCAAAGTATAGGCTTAACTCTTGATGAAACAGCCACCGAATGTTGGGACAATCCTATTTCCGCTAGTGCAAACAACAAAAATATCGGCGCTGATATTGAAAGCAGATTGAACAGATACAAGAATGTTGATGGATTTACATCGGTTTGGATATGGGTAGAATTAATATCCGATACGCAGTATGAAATCTATATCGGATACGCATAAAGAATTGAGCACGGATATCAGATTATTCTGTTGTCCGTGCTTATTTTTTTGTTTGATATTTAATTTTGAATTTAAAATTACCTGAGATAAAAAGGTATGTGCAATCTTAGCGAGCAGACCGGTTGGATAACCAAACGGTAATCTGCCCGCTTTCTGCACACACTGAGCGAGCAGACCGGTTATGGACAGATTGTCCAAAACGGTGCTGTCGCTCGTGCTTTCAGCAGCGAGCAGTGTATTTATGGATATATTCCATAAATACCTCGTTAGGGTTACACCCTAAGACCTATGAGATAAATATTAAAGTGAACTAACTGAATAGATAATCAATAAATGAGAACTTAAAAATTATTCTAATTCTTTATTTATTAAATTCTTCACCTGAACTAATTCTTTATTAAGTTCCGCAATGTATTCTTTACAAACATCTTTATACAATCCTTTTGAGTATCCTTCTTGTATTTCTAAATGTAAATCAACATCGGATTTTAATAGCTCTTCCAAGAGCTTTGAAAAAACTTCTTTGATTTGAATTTGGCAAGAAGAATCATTTAAATTAATTATGTATTTCCCTGGCTCATTTTCATCAAGCAAAAAAACCAACACATCAGTTTCTCCTTGGACAGTTAATACTACCTTTATTTTTTTATTCTCCGCTTGTTTCATATATACTTTTCCTTTCATAAAAGGCTTCTTTGCCGCCTTCAAGTGTATGCAAACTCTCTATAGTCCAACTTTTTACATCTGTTTCATCTGAAATGTTTTTTAATTTATCATTGAATGGATTACCAACGTAAGTATAGTATTCACCATTTTGATGAGCCCTATCCTGCGGAAAAAGCGTTTTGGTATAGGGGACAAGACGCAAATCATATTTTTTATTAAAAGAAAAACAGTCGCAAAAGGAAGGAGACGGACTGCATGACAACTTATATCAGAGAAACTTATGAGCGAAAAATCGGTAAGAAAGTTATCACAATCACAAACCTAACACCCGATTTTTCTGTGTACGAAAAAAGAGAAGTGAAACTTCAAATAGAAGCAAAACTTTATGATGTTTTTTGCAAATATATGTCCTTAAAATCTTGAAGAAAAAGGGCTGTTATGGTATAACGAGCTTCAATAAAAACAATGTTAGAACATTGTTTTTTAGCCGATAAATCGGCTTGTGAAAATAATTTCTAATTATTTTCACCGAACTCGTTGAAATGGAATAAACAAAATTATCGTTTGATAATTTTGTGCCAAATAAAATTTGGCAATCAACACAAGTAAAACTTGCGTTGATTACTTATATCCATTATAATATATATGTCAGCAGCTCCGCTTCTTTTTGCGAAGAAGGGAGTAAAAATTGAATCTTTTTGACGCAATTTATGCAAGACAATCGGTTGACAGGATAGACAGCATATCCGTTGAAAGCCAAATCGAGTTTTGTAAAAAGGAAGTGACAGGACAGAATTATAAGGTATATACGGACAAGGGCTACAGCGGCAAAAACATAGATCGCCCTGCGTTTCAAGAGATGCTCAGTGATATTAAGGCGGGCAAAGTAAACCGTGTTATCGTTTACCGCCTTGACCGTATCAGCCGTTCGGTGCTTGATTTTGCCAATTTAATTGAAGTATTTCAAAAGAACCGTGTTGACTTTGTCAGCACAATGGAGAAATTCGACACTTCAACACCTATTGGCAAAGCTATGCTGATGATTGTAATGATTTTCGCACAGCTTGAGCGTGAGACTATCCAGCAACGAGTTATTGATGCTTATTCTTCACGAAGTAAACGCGGGTTTTATATGGGCGGTAGAGTACCGTTCGGATTTGAGCTGGTTGAAACAACTATAGACGGAATACGAACAAAAATGTATAAGCCAATTGAGGAAGAAGCAGAGGTTATTCGATTGATATTTTCAATGTATTCAAAGCCTCAAACCTCGTTTGGCGATGTTATGCGCTATTTGGAAGAACACGGCATACGAAAGCGTGACGGTAAACTCTTTAATCGTAGCCGACTGCGTGATGTGATAATCAACCCTGCGTATGTAAAAGCCGATTATCAGCTTTTTGAGTTCTTTAAGTCGCAAGGTACGAACGTTGTCAATAACCCAGGTGATTTTATCGGTATAAACGGTGCGTATCTTTATTCGGGCGATAATCTTAAGCGTAAAACCATATCCTTAGTAGGACACACATTGGTTTTGGCTCCCCACGAGGGTCTTGTTGATTCGGCAACGTGGATTAAGTGCCGATCCAAGTGCTTAAATAATCAAAGTGTTGCACGGCCTATCAAAGCAAAAGCAACCTGGCTTGCGGGTAAAATAAAATGTGCCGGTTGTGGATATGCTTTAACCGCTAAGATTTACAAGTGCAAAACCAAGTCTGATAACCGCTATTATCTCTGCACAAACAAATATCACGCCGGTGGATGTCATTTCGGCTCACTGGATGCCGATGTTGTTGATGACATTGTATTTAAAGAAATGCAGAAGAAATTAGCGGAATTTGAGACCTTGTCAAAGAAAAAGCAGGACGGCTGTAACCTGCAAGTTATAAAACTTAAAACACGCATAGAAGAAATTGACAAAGAAATATCCTCTTTGCTCGCAAAAATCACTTCGGCAAATGATACGGTGATGCAGTACATAAATAACCGTATTACCGAGCTTGACGCCGAAAAGAAAGAACTGTCTGCACAGATTACACAGTTCGATGAGACACAAAAGGATAATATAGGAGAAATAAGCGGATATTTAGAGCATTGGGAAGAACTTACAATAAGCGACAAAATCACGGTGGTTGACTGCCTGATAGAGCGCATAACCGCCTCAAAAGAAAGCATTGAAATCAAGTGGAAAATATAAAATCGCAAATGCATTTCACCATTGTTGTTCAGGTGAAGCGTTACGCCTTACCACAGACAGGCTCAACTGCAAAAACTTCTATGCATTTAATCCAAGCTTTGATAAGAAAAATCACAGAAAGCCTATGTAAAGAAAGAAGGTGCCTAAAAGAGCACCTTCTTTCTTCGTTAGTTTGGGAATAGCTTATTCGCAAATACGGACTTCGGTTATATGATATTTTCATATTAACATCGAACTGGTGTGCGGTATCCCAGAATTTTCCTCGGTAATCCGTTTATGCAATCGGCAAAATAGCAAATATCTTCGGCTGTATAAGAACTGATTGGCTTACCCTTTGGAATGAATCTGCGCAGCATTTTATTATGACATTCATTTGTACCTTTCTCGCAGGATGTATACGGGTGCGTGAAATATACCGACATTCCGTATTTCTCAAAATCCTCCAATGTGGCAAATTCGGAGCCGTTGTCTCCGGTTACAGTTTCAAACACCTGATTTTTCTTACTTAAAAACATTGATACCACTTCTTCAAAGGCTTCTTGCATTGCTGCTGCCGTATGATTTTTAGCTTTTATCCAAAGGCACATTCTTGTCATCCGTTCCACAAGTGTAATAACTACAGGCTCATTTTCATTCTTCAGTTCGAGAAGTTGGTTTTATAGAAAAATAAAGTACTTGTAATATTAATAAAAAATTGATATAATATTTTTAAAATGGAGGAATGTGAAATGGCGGTAGGATTTAAAAAGAGTCTTTTCGGCTTCAACTGCGGTGATGTAATGAAATACATAGAGCATTCACAGAAAAACTTTGCCGAAAAAGAAAAAGAATTATCAAATCAGGTTGAAGAGCTTTCCCGCGACCTTGATTTATCTAACGAAAATTACCGTAAGCTTAACTATGAAAAAGAAATTATAGCTAAAAAGCTTGCGGATTTCAGCGAGAAATACGAGGAAATTGAGCGCCTTTCCGAAAATATCGGCAAGCTTTATCTTGTGGCGCAGGCTAACGCACAGGCGATTATGGAAAATTCCGAGAAAAACGCCCGCCTTGCAAATAAAGAGGTGGAAAAGAATCTTTCCGCTATAAATGACGCCCACGAATCGCTGGACAGCCTTAAAAAATCAATTATGCAAACCTCTAACGAGTTCTTAGGCGAGATTGACACACTTGTCGCCTCACTTGATGAGACACGGGAGACAATCTCCGCCAACATTGCCTCTGACGAAGAGCATAAAAATCAATTCGACGAGGTTTATAGGACGCTTACAAAATGAAAGAATATACTGTCAACACGAACGAATTAAAAGACCTCTGCCCCCTTTTAAACGCAGGCGACAGAGTTATTCTCTCGGGCACGGTCTATACCTCCCGCGACGCGGCGCACAAGCGCATTTTTGAACTGCTTGAGCAGGGAAAGCCCCTCCCCTACGATTTAAACGGAGCGGTTATATATTACGCAGGACCTACACCCACGCCCGAGAACGCGGCAATAGGCAGCTGCGGACCTACCACCTCAAAACGAATGGACCCTTACACCCCGAAGCTTCTTGATTTAGGGCTTACCGCCACCATCGGCAAGGGCGAAAGAAACAAGGAGGTTTGCGAGGCTATTAAAAGAAACCAATCGGTTTATCTCTGCGCCATAGGCGGCGCGGGTGCTTTAGCGGCACTGAGCATTTCAAAATGCGAGGTTATAGCCTTTGACGACCTCGGCTGTGAGTCGGTTAAAAAACTTGAATTCAATAACTTCCCTCTCATAGTCGGTATCGACTGTAAGGGCGGAAATATTTTTGAGAGATAAGTCTTACTCCCCGCACCTTTAGGAGCGGGGAGTAATTTTATACCGCGGGGATTAAAATCATTTTGTTATCAGGGAGACATTCATCGCTTAAATCATTTATTTTCATAATCTCTTCAACGCTCGCGTTGTAATGCTTTGCAATATCCCATACGCACTCGTTTTCGGCGGTAAAATAAATTGTCATAGCACATTTTGAGGTGTGCGTACGCGGCTTTGTGCCGTCAATCTGAATATCGGTAATAAGCGGCAGAGCGCTGCACTCATATACCGCGGCGTTAATACTAAGGTCTACTCTAAGCTCAACGGTGTTTGCGGCGGTTATGGTATATCCGCAGGAGGCAACATCAATTTCAGGCGAACAGCGCAAAGTATCTATATCCTCCTTAAGCGGATACTTGTATTCAAAATCGATAGGCTTTTCAAAATATGCGGGGCTTCCGCTCTCGGACGAGGTTAAAAGACAGGCGACCAGCGTACCGCATATTATCATATTTCCGTTTTCAAACTTTGTGTTTACCGACTGCATATCGCACCACAAATCCGAAACGGCGCTTATCGGACCGTCAAGCTCTATATTTTTCTTACAATGAAAGGTCTCGCTTACATTTTCGCAAATGCTCTGGAAGCTAATCTTTTCAAATTTCATATCCGCCTCGCACTTGCGCGAAAAGGCGTCAAGAATAACCGAAACCTCGTTTTCGCAGTACGCCTCGCAGGTAAGTAATAGCTTTGCGGTTAAGGAAAGGGATTTAATATCGCCGTCTGAGGAACGCGGCTTAAGCTCGAGAAACGCCACATCTGACTTCGTATCACAGCCGCAGGTATCTGTAACGCCCTCCATATCCACAAGCTGACTGAAGGGTATCACGGTTTTGACCGACTGCGGCTCTCCCCCGCCCTCGGGACAGTAAAGAATCCAGACCGACATATCCCCCTTAACAACAATTTTATCATTGATGATTTTGCTTTCGCGGACGCAGGGCTTTGCGTCATAGCGCAAAATTCGTTCTACTGCGGGCTGACCCTGCCCGATACCGATATCCTCCTCAACCATAAGATACTTTTCGGCATATCCCATAGGCACGGTGGCGGGTGCTGTGCCGCGCCTCTGCTCGATATTGCAGTCGTCTATATCCGAAATAATTTCGGTTGATTTGCGCTTGAAAACCCGCACAAAAATACCTACAGCACCGTGAATATCGACCTTTCTGCCCGTGACGGCGCGGCAGTTTATGTACTCGCATTTCGAGCGAACGCTTAGATTTCCTCCCGCGCACTCCTCCCCCATTTCAAGATTTTTGCTGAAGGGGTACTGGTATTCATAGGAGCATAGCTGTCCGTCCGCGCCGCAGTAAAGCACCGTAATTGCCACAGAGCCGTCAACGGTAATGTTTTTTCCGTTCATACTCTTTGAAGAAATGCGGGATACCGCGCGGCATTTAAAGATTTTTGATATATCGGGGCAAAAATCAGGCAGAGTAAAATCAACATCTATCGGCTGTTCGGTAGATTCATTAAAAACGGTATCGTTTACAAAAACAGCGGCTTTCAGTATTTTTTCTTCCATATTTCTTTCCTCTCTCTATGCGTTGTTAGTAAATGATATTCATTAAAGAAAAAGAATATGCCAAGGAAGACAGTTTTTTGACCTGCATAAACTTGTTGACATTTCAACAAGTTTATGATACACTTTCACTTGTTGAAATATCAACAAGCAAGGAGAATTAATTTGATTGGAAGATTTGAAACCTTTACGGTGCTTATTAACCGAATAAGCCGTAATATACGCAAAATCAAGAATCAGGAAATGGCGGAATACAATCTCAGAAGCTCGCATATTTCCTGCCTTTATTACCTTTACACATCGGGCGGGCTTACCGCAACCGACCTGTGCGAGCGCTGTGAAGAGGATAAGGCAACCGTTTCCCGTTCGCTTGAATACCTTGAAAATAACGGTTATCTGATATGCGAGTCAAAAAGTGCCAAGCGTTATAAAAGTCCCTTAATTCTTACCGATAAGGGCAACGAAGTAGGCAAAAAAATTGCTGATAAAATAGAATATTTTCTTAAAGAAATAAGCTGTGAGCTTACTGAGGAGGAAAGACTGCAGTTTTATCACAGCCTTTCGGTTATCAGTAAAGGTCTTGACAATATTGCAAATAAGAAGGTGAAAGGAGCTCGAAACCTTTTATTACAAAATCGCAGATTGGAGTTAAAAAAATGACTGCCAAAGAAATACAAGCACTGCTTCAAAAACAGCGAAATTATTATAACAGCGGCGCAACTATTCCCGTTAAATTCCGTATAGTACAGCTTACGAAACCCTTTTACATATATTCTTAAGGTAATAAAGAGGAGATTATTTATGAAAACAAGAATTATTATAGATTCCACCGCGGATTTATCTGCTGAATTAAAGACAAAAGTAGCAGTAGTACCGCTTACGGTGCATTTCGGGGATGAGGAATACCTTGACGGGGTCACAATCGACCACAAAGCCTTTTACGAAAAGCTTATTGAAAGCGACCAACTGCCTACAACAAGTCAGGCAACTCCCGATTCGTTTATAAATGAGTTTGAAAAGGTCAAGGAAGCAGGCGACAGCGCCGTTGTTATAACCATTTCCTCAAAGCTTTCGGGTACATATCAAAGCGCAACTATTGCCGCAGAGGATTTTGAGAATATCTATATTGTGGACAGCGGAAGCGCTGCAATCGGCAGCGGAATTTTAGCAGAAAGAGCGTTACAGCTTGCGGACAGCGGTATGGAAGCCCGCGAAATTGCGGAAATACTGAATAAAGAAAAGGAAAAAATAGTTATCATCGCCCTGCTTGATACCCTCGAATATTTAAAAAAGGGCGGACGGATTTCCAAAACAGTCGCCTTCGCAGGTGCGGTGCTTAATATTAAACCTGTTATCTCGGTAGAAGACGGAGAAATTGTCGTTTTAGGAAAAGCAAGAGGCTCTAAAATGGGCAATAATCTGCTTGTACAGGAGATAGAAAAGTCTGGCGGAGTGGATTTTGAAAAGCCGGTTATGTTAGGTTATTCCGGCCTTTCCGACGCGCTTCTTCTAAAGTATATTGAAGACAGTAAGTACCTATGGGAAAAAGGCTTAAAGGATATTCGCTATACCGCAATAGGCAGCGTAATCGGCACCCACGCAGGCCCGGGAGCTATCGCTGCGGCGTTCTTTAAAAAATAATGTATACCAAAAAGGCAAAACGGAAGCTTCTGTTCTGCCTGAGAGTGTCAATAAACTATATTTTGCTTCCTCGTGCGGGTTGAAAAAGCCTCCTTGCTTAAAGGGTGATGTTGCTTCCGAGCGGTGTCCGCAGGACACACGCACCCTTTAAGCAAGGGAGCTTTAAATTTTCTATATATTTATTATAATCGGCATTATGCCGTTTTCTTCTATATCGATAACCGCATAGCTTTTGTGAAAATCACGGGGCTGCGAACACGAACCGGGATTCACAAGGTATATCCCGTCTTCATATAATATTTGTGAGGCGTGGGTGTGACCGAAGAGGGCGATTTGGCAGTTAAGCTGCTTCGCGGTTTCTAACAGCCGCCCTATTCCGTGCTTTACGCCTAAGGTATGGCCGTGGGTATAGAAAATCTTTTTCCCGCCTACGGTTTCAATATCAGACGAGGGATAGCTCGAAAAATAATCGCAGTTTCCACTTACAATATAAAAGTTCTTATCGGGAAACTCAAGCTTTATATCTTCAATGTCAGGAGTTACATCACCTAAAAAGAAGATGTGCTTTGAGTCTTCCCTATCGGTTAGTATTGCGCGCACCGTTCTTTCGCTTTTATGGGAATCGGAAATAACAGTAATTCTCATATATTCACCTATTCTATAACATAATTCAAAATCATATTATTAATTATACTGATAAACGGGGGATTTTTCAATGGATAACAATAAAATCGATAAAGAAAAACTTATTGACGCAGTAATATCCTCCTCGGGCGGGAAAATTGACAAAAAAACGCTCGCAGGGGCTGTCGAGGGAAAAAACATTGACCCATTACTCAAAAATCTCTCGGCCGAAGACAAAGAAAAGCTGAAGAGTGTTATGTCCGACAAAAAAAGTATGGAGGCGGCGCTTAACAGCCCACAGGCAAAAGCCTTGCTCAAGGCGTTTTTAAAGGGCGGAGGAAAGAATGGATGATTTAAGCTCCAAGCTTACAGAACTGTTAAATGACCCTGAAAGTATGAATCGAGTCCGGCAGATGGCAGAAAGCATATTAGGCGAGAGCGGCGATGAAGCTCCCGCTCCGCCTTCCTCTCCTGATATTTCCTCACTTAGCGATATGTTAGGCTCGGGTGAGCTACAGTCTATAATATCCGTAATTTCCAAAATGAAATCCACCGGAGACGATTCTCGGGTACAGCTTATTTCCGCCCTGCGCCCCCATTTAAGCGAGGAGCGAAGAAAACGCGCGGATACAGCCATTAAAATTTTAAAGCTTTTAGATTTGCTTCCGCTTATAAAGGAAAGCGGACTGTTTAATTTGTAAAAGGTGAGATTATGGAAGATAACGAATTTGCGCGCCAAAGCAAAGAGGCTGTGGAAAAAATGCGGGAGATGAGCTCCCGTGCGACAGGGAATAACAGAGGACAAAATATGCCCCCTGTTCCGCCCTTTGTGCGTCTGCAAGGAAACCGACAAAACACACCGCCGCAAAGGCAGCGGCAAAATACACCGCCGCGGAAATCAAATACACCGCCGACCGAAACTGCCGTACCCGATAACAAGCCTGAAGCAATTAAGAACGATAATCAAAGCTCAGGCTTTTTGAGCGGTCTGAACATACCGTTTCTGGATATGCTATCGAAAGATACCGATGTATCACTGATAATCGGCTTACTTCTTATTTTAATGAGCGAAAAGGCTGATAAAAAGCTCCTTTTCGCATTGGTTTATATTCTTTTATAAAAGGAAAAATTTTTGCTTTATTGAAAATTTTTCTTGCAAAAAAGGCATTATGTAAACTTGGACAACCTTAAAAGTTTTTCAACTTATCCACCGATATATCAACATTTCTAAGCTGTTTCAAACGAATTTTCGGGCTTTTGAGGCTTTTTTCGGTGGATAACTATGTTTATAAGTTGAATAAATTTTTATTCATCGTAAAATGAATAAAAAATTTATGTAAAGCTTTCGACAAAAGCCGACAGCTCTAAATTTCGTTTTAATCACTTAATTTTCCGCTCGATTTTCAGACTCGTTCTGTGAATTTTAATAATTAGTTTTTTATCTTAAAAAACACTTTATTTTTTTAGCAAAATGTAGTATTATATAAAAGACAAATTCATCACAGAGGTACAGCAATGCAAAGAACTAAGTTAAAAGACAGAAAACTTCCCGACTACACACGCGGCGAAGAAATTTTTAATATGGTATCCCATATAGTCGGAGGAGCGTTCGGTATAGTTGCGCTTGTGACCTGCGTTGTCAAGGCATTTTTAAACAGCGACCCCTATCAGATAGTAAGTGCCTTTGTTTACGGCTTTTCAATGATAGCTCTTTATACGATGTCAAGCGTTTACCACGGCTTAAAGCCTGAGATGCCCAAAAAGGTTATGCAGGTAATCGACCATTGCACCGTATTTATACTTATAGCGGGAACCTACACCCCCTGCGCTCTGTGTGCTTTAAGGGAAAGAAGCACAGCCCTCGGCTGGACTGTATTCGGCATAGTATGGGGCGTTTCGGCGCTCGGAATTACGCTTAACGCTATTGACCTTAAAAAATATAATGTATTTTCCATCGTCTGTTATCTGGCACTCGGCTGGTGTATAATTTTCACCGGCAAGTCGGCTATTGACGCCATCGGCTTCCCCGGCTTCTGGTGGCTGTTAGCAGGCGGAATAGCCTACACTGTCGGCGCGGTGCTCTACGGTATAGCAGGCAGGAGCGTACACCGCTATATGCACTCGGTTTTCCACATTTTTGTGGTCTTAGGTAGTATTTTGCAGTATTTTTGCATACTGCTATATATTTTAGTATAGGAGAATTCAAATGAAGGATTATATTATTGTAACAGACTCTTCCTGCGACCTTACCCCTGCGCTCGCCGAAGAAGCACAAATCGTGGTTATTCCGCTCCATTTAACAATAGAGGGCAAGGAATACAAAAACTATCTTGACGGCAGAGAAATTGACTCAAGCGCTTTCTACGCAAAGCTGCGTGACGGTGTTACGGCAAGCACATCAGCCGTCAATCCCGAAGTATTTACGGAATCCTTTGAAAAGATACTAAAGGACGGTAAAGATGTACTTTATTTGGGCTTCTCTTCAGGACTCAGCAGTACCTTCCATGCAAGCACGATTGCTGCAGAGGATTTAACATCGAAATATCCGGACAGTAAAATTTACTGCGTTGATACTCTTGCCGCATCGTTAGGTCAAGGTTTGCTCGTTTACTTAGCCGCCGAGAAAAAGAAAGACGGTGCTACCATTGAAGAGGTACGCGATTTTGTAGAACAGAACAAGCTTCACCTTTGCCATTGGTTCACGGTTGACGACCTTAACCATTTAAAACGCGGCGGCAGGGTTTCGGCTACCACGGCACTTGTCGGAACTATGCTTAATATTAAGCCTATTCTCCATGTTGACGACGAGGGTCACCTAATCAATGTCGGTAAGGTACGGGGTCGCAAAGCCTCGATTGAGAGTATGCTTACACATATGAAGGAAAGCGCCGTTAATCCCTCCGACCAAACCGTTTTCATAAGCCACGGCGACTGCGAGGAGGACGCGCTTACCCTTAAGAGAATGGTAGAAAAGGAATTTTCGCCTAAAAGGATTGAAATAAACACCATAGGTCCGGTTATCGGCGCACATTCGGGTCCCGGAACCCTTGCTCTCTTCTTCCTCGGTGACAAGCGGTAATTCGGATAATTTTTTGAGCTGTAAAAAACAAATCGGGGTTTGTGGAGGGGATTGCAATAGCTATACTTCGGCTCCCCTTGTCAGGGGAGCTGTCTGCGAAGCAGACTGAGGGGTAGTCAGATAAGGCTTTATAAGAGCATTTTCTCTCCCTCCGTCACGGCGAAGCCGTGCCACCTCCCTCGTCAGAGGGAGGCAGGTTTGTCGATTAAGCTTCACCTCTACAAACCCCGATTTTTCCGCCTAAAAGCAACCAAGCTCGGCATAAGCTTTTTCCTGCTTTTGCCGAGCTTGGTTTTTTTATTTTCCCACAAACAATCTGTCTCTTTGAATTATAATTCAGTCTTTAATCGCATCTAAAATAAGCTCTACGCATTTGTCTATGCCGATTTTACCCGAGTTTAGGCACATATCGTAATTTTTTGCGTCTCCCCACTCGCGGTCGGTATAATGCTTGTAATAAATTTTACGCTTTTTATCCTTATCGGCAAGTCTCTGCTCAGGTTTTTTCTCACTTTCGCCGTAAAGCCTTACAATTCTTTCGGTACGGGACTGCATATCGGCGTGAATAAACACATTAAAACAGTCTTCCCTGTCACGAAGAATATAATCCGCTCCCCTTCCGACAATAACACAGGGCTGTTCGGCAAGCTTTAATATTACCTGACGCTGTACGCAAAAAATAAAATCAGACATAGAAAGCCCGTTCTGCACAACGGGTATTCCCTGCGACATCGCAAAGGAAAAAATACTCTTTGAGGGAGAAAATTCTCCGTTTTCCTCAATAAAGCCGGCATCAAATCCGGTCTCGTCGGCAACCTGCTTTACAAGTTCCTTGTCGTAAAAAGGGATGCCGAGCTTTTCAGACAGCATTTTCCCAACCGTTCTTCCGCCGCTGCCGAACTGACGGCTGATAGTAATGATATTTTTTGACATACAAGACCCTCCTTGAAAAATATTTATTATAAACTAATCGTGTAAGTAAATAGTTCGTGAATTACGGTGCATATATACATTAAGCACAAGCCCTATTCCGAGATAGAGGCACAAAAGCGAGGTTCCGCCCGCGCTGAAGAAAGGTAATGTAATACCGATAACAGGCAAGATTGAAATACACATACCCACATTAATTGTCATCTGTGCAAAAAGCACCGAGAACATTCCCACGCATATAAGCTTGCCGCTGTCCTTAGAGGAAAGCTTTGCAACTCGCAGACAGCGTAAACAAATTGCCGACAGCAACAAAACCACCGCCATACAGCCTAAAAAGCCCAGCTCCTCGCCAATACTTACAAATATAAAATCGTTGTAGCCGTAAGGCACTATGCCGTTTTGTGTAAGGTCACCGTTCAAAAGTCCCTGACCGGTAAATCCGCCGTTCGCAAGCGCCATTCTGCCTCGCCATTGTTGATAGCCTATACCGCTTGTATCTGCATTGAGGTCAAACAAACTTTGTATTCTCGCCCGTTGGTCGTCATTCATAACAAAGAAATAGAGTACCGGCGAAGCCGCAAGCGCGGCGGCAAGGGCGGTAACAAAATACTTCCACGAAACACCCGCCGCCCAAAGCATAAACACTACCATAATTGCGAAAACAAGTGCCGTACCGTCATCACCCTGAATATGGATAAGGAGTACAGGAAAAGCACCGTGCAGAACTACAGGAATAAGGTATTTGAGCTTATTAATGTTAGGCTTGACCTTGCTTAAATGTGCGCTGAAGGTAATAATAAAGCAAACTTTTAAAAGTTCTGATGGTTGGAATGTGGTTATACCTAAGTCAAGCCATGCCTTATCATCGGTGCCCTCGGGTGCAAAGCCTATGAAGAATGTCAGGATTACAGGGATAAGACCGATTGCCGCCGCTATGTACCAATGCTTGAGCATTTTTTCATAATCTATTGCAGAGATTATAACTGCGGCAACCACACCCATGACCGTACATAAAAACTGAATTACTACGGGTCGGTAGTTCTCGAGATAGTGCGTTGCGGAAAAAACCGCCAAACAGCCGTAAAGGCCGGTAAAGATACAAAGAATAAGTAAAATCTTATCGGATTCACGGATAAAATCCGCAATCCGCGCTAAAAAGCGCCGCAAGTGACGCCCTCCTTTAATATTTTTTATATTAATATTATATTGTATTTTGCGACAATTTTCAAGTATGGCTTTTAGATGTTAGACATTAGATTCGGACAGAAGGCTATTTATATTCCGCCGCCGACAGTATATATCCGTCAGACTTTTCGGTTTTGAAAGCGAACCCGTCATATTTATCCTTAAGCTTTAATTCAGAGGTTACCAGCTCTGCCTTTGCCGCGTCGGCAATTACGCCGCCCTTTGCCTTAATATACGCCTCTTTCCGCGTCCAAAGGGTGTAAAATCGGTTTAGGCTGTCGCTTTTATTTACATATTCGCTTTCGATCGGGGTGAATAGCATATACTTTTCCCGTTTTTTTAACTGTTGCATATGCTCTATATCCACTCCGACAGGAAAATCGGATACCGCACAGACCGCAAAATCTCCCGAATGGGATATACTGAAATAGCAGAAATCAAGGTAAGGCTTGCCGTTTTCATTAAGCTTAACAGTAAACTCTTCCCTACCGTAAAGCTCCCTTATCATTTTCTTAAGCAAATACCGTCCTGCAAGGGTGCGTTTCTTATCCTCAGGGCGGTAATTTTCAATTTGTTTAGCAGTTTCCGAAAAGAAATCCGCAGTTTCGAAGTATTCTATATCCGATATTTCGCTTATTTTTGTTTTTCTGATTTCCATTTTTTAATCCTTACATTATTTTAAATATATTATAACTTTTAAACAGTCAAATGTAAACAAAAAACACTTGACATAATTTATTTTAAGTTGTATCATAATATTGTTAAAGCGTTGAAAAGGACAGTAGCTTTTTAAATCGCCCTTTAAAGAGAGCGCGCGCCATCGGCTGAAAGCCGCGCAAGGGAATTAAAAGTGAACACCGCCTTTGAGCGCCGTGGGTAGCAACACGGCCGTTTTGTCCGCGTTAAGGACAATAGAGTGCCGTTTTTTAACGGAACACGGGTGGAACCGCGGAGTATAGTAATTCTTACTTCGTCCCTATTTTAGGGACGGAGTTTATTTTTTTTATGGAGGAATCATTATGATTAAGGTAACTTTAAAGGATAATACGGTTAAGGAATTACCAAAAGGCATCACCGCTTACGAGGCGGCAAAGGAGATAAGTATGGGACTTGCGCGCAACGCATGTGCCGCGGTAATAAACGGCAAAAACGCAGACCTCAGAGACACCCTCGACAGCGACTGCACCCTTGAAATCTTAACCTTTGAGGACGATTACGGTAGGCGTACCTTCCGCCACACTGCTTCCCACATTATGGCACAGGCTATTAAAAGACTTTATCCCAAAGCCAAGCTTGCGATAGGTCCTGCCGTTGATGACGGTTTTTATTACGATTTCGACATTGACGAAAAATTCACCCCCGACGACCTTACAAAGATTGAGGCTGAAATGAAAAAAATCGTCAAAGAAGACATTAAAATTAAACGCGGTCTAAAGTCTCGCGACGAGGCTGTTAAATATTTTGAGGAAAAGGGCGAGCCCTACAAGGTTGAGCTTGTAGGCGATATTCCCGAGGGCGAGAAGATAAGCTTTTACACCCAGGGCGATTTCACCGACCTTTGCGCCGGCGCGCACCTTATGAGTACAGGTATGGTAAAGGCTTTTAAGCTAACCTCCGCCACGGGCGCTTACTGGCGCGGCGACTCCAATAAAAAAATGCTCTGCCGCGTTTACGGTACGGCGTTCCCGAAAGCGAGCGCCCTTGAAGAGCACCTTAATATGCTTGAAGAGGCAAAAAAGCGCGACCACAACAAATTAGGCAGAGAATTGGAGCTTTTCACCACGGTTGATGTTATCGGTCAGGGTCTTCCCATAATGCTCCCTAAGGGCGCTAAAATGATTCAGATTTTACAGCGCTTTGTTGAGGACGAGGAGGCTCGCCGCGGCTGGCAGCTTACCAAAACCCCCTATATGGCAAAAAGGGAGCTTTACAAGCTTTCGGGACATTGGGATCACTACCTTGACGGAATGTTTGTATTAGGCGACCCCGAGGACGAAAACAAGGACTGCTTTGCACTTCGTCCTATGACCTGCCCGTTCCAGTATCAGGCATATTTAAACCGCGCCCGCTCCTACCGCGACCTGCCGCTAAGATATAACGAGACCTCTACCCTCTTCCGCAATGAGGACAGCGGCGAAATGCACGGACTTATCAGACTTCGCCAGTTCACTATTTCCGAGGGTCATTTAATGTGCACCCCCGAGCAGTTAGAGCAGGAGTTTAGGGGCTCGTTGGAGCTTGCTATTTATATGCTTAAAACTCTGGGTCTTTACGAGGATGTTTCCTACCGCTTCTCACAATGGGACCCCAATAACCGCGAGAAATATATCGGCACACCCGAGCAATGGGACGAGGCACAAAGCGTTATGGCGAAAATCCTCGACCACTTAGAAATCCCCTACAAGGTAGGCATAGGAGAGGCTGCATTCTACGGTCCTAAGCTTGACATTCAGATAAAGAATGTCTACGGCAAGGAGGACACGCTGATTACCATTCAGATTGACCAGCTGCTCGCCGAAAAATTCGGTATGGAATATGTTGACCGCGACGGTCAGAAGAAAAACCCCTACATCATTCACCGCACCTCTTTGGGCTGTTACGAAAGAACCCTCGCCCTGCTTATCGAGAAGTACGCGGGCGCATTCCCGCTGTGGTTGGCTCCCGTACAGATTAAAATGCTCCCGATTGCCGACCGTCACCTCGACTACGCCTATGAGCTTAAAAAGCTTATGGAGGAAAAGGGACTTCGGGTTGAAATTGACGACCGCAACGAGAAAATCGGTTACAAAATCCGCGAAGCGAGACTCCAGAAAGTGCCCTATATGCTTGTTATCGGTGATAACGAGGTTGAAAACCGCACCCTCTCTGTAAGGGAACGCGGCGAAAACGGCGACCTCGGCACAATGACCGTTGAAGAATTCATCTCCCGCGCCGTGGAAGAGGATAGGAATAAGGTAAGAAAATAAAATAACAAGCTCGGCAAAAGCAGAAAAAAGCTTTAGCCGAGCCTGTTTGCTTTTAGGCTGTCAAATCGGGGTTTGTCTGTGTGTTTGTAGGGGAGGGTCTCTGCGCCCTCCCGAAACTTTTGGAGTATAACCGGGAGGGCACAGAGACCCTCCCCTACGAATTATCTTTAAGCCTCACCCCTACAAACCCCGATTTTTACAGTTCCTATTTTTCAAGCTCTTATTTTAAAGGTTTTTGGGGCTAATCTGTAAACCAAAAGGCTTGCCGCGACGCAATAGACAAGGCAAAATACAATGGTCGCCGCGCCGAATATAAGGGTGGGGAATCTCATCTGCAAAAAGATATAGCAAACCATATATGTTCCCCACATAGCGAGCTTATATGTTCCGCTTTTAATCTCCGTCCCGGCATTATATGGCTGTAGCAGATAGTAAAGGGTTAAATAATGCACCGAAAAGAAGATACTGAGAGCCACAATCGAAACGAATATCACCGCATAGTTAAGGGGATTATCCGTCCCGCCCGATACATAAAGCAAAAGCATAAGTCCCGCGCCGATTACCGATGCGGGCAAAAGATTTATCTTAGTAATCTCCCGCAGACGGATTTGAAACAGCTTTAAAATAAATTTCGGTCTTTTATAAAACGAATAGGTCAAAAGACTTGAATCGCAGTTTACAAAAAGCGCCTGTGTAAAGCCTGTACCGCGGTTTAAAATATACATTACAAATAAAGACAGGGGCAGAAAATTCATCAAAGCCCCGTTAACCGCAGACTTTGCTTCAGGGACATATTCAAAAAGCAAAAGCACCGCCGCAAAAACTACAAGCACACAAAGTGTAATTCTCTCAGCAGAGCGCCAGAGTATTTTTTTATGCCGCTTTATAAAAAGCTCGTTTAAATATTCAAAGCCCTTTTTACTGCTGGTAATCCCGCTGTCCGCGCTTATATTTTTGCGGCTTTGTTCCTTTAAAAGCTTAGCCTGTGCGCTCTCGTCCATTTGTACTGTAAGCGCGTCGGTCAAAAGCTCCTTATACATCGCGCGGTAGCTTTTAAAGGTGATTATTTTCTTAACCGAAAATGCCCCCACAAGCACCGTAAGGCACATTAAAACAACAATTACCGATTCGGGCAAAATATAACCTAACGCAGGCGGCGCATATGTAAGAGCCAGTAATAGAACCATTAATACGACTTTTAAAAAGGCGGTCTTACCGTCACCTTTAACCGAGCCTTTCTTTTCGTATTTTCTAAGCTCCAATGCGGCAAAGGTCATCTTAGTTCCCGCCACAAAGAAGGGCACAAGCAGACATTCCCAAGACTCAAGCCCCATCGCCAGTCCAAACATTAATGCGGCAAGGGTAAAGCCGAGCATAAGCCTAAGCATATTAAAGGCGTAATTTGCAAGGGTGTAACGCCGCGCGTCCATATTAAGCAGAACTATGGCGTAATACTTATCATTTGACGGGTCGAACATAAGGCTGTTCATAAAAGCGCCTATAACCGTCAGCGGTAAAAGCAACTGTAAAAAGAGTGCCGCTCCCTGACTTTCCGGCAAATTGTAAATACCCGATACGGCGGCAATCATAATAAGGAAATACAAAAGCTTGCCGATAAAGGTTGAAATCACCGTCCATATCACGGAAAGCACATTTGCAAATATCTTAAGCCCGCCCTCGCTGTAAATGCTGTCGGGAAGAACATTTTTAATAAGGGGTATCTGCTTTATCGCGTAGAGTATGCTGTTTACGCGGTATGTATTTTTCAGCGTTAGCGACAGCCGTAAGGTTTTAAGCATTGCCGTCCTCCTTTAAAGCCGCTATTATCTTTTCCTTGAATTCATTGTTCCCGAGATTAGACTTGTCCACAATTTCCAGCTCGCCATGACTCAAAAGCACGATTTCATCGCATAAATCAAGCGCTAAATCCATTATGTGGGTGGAAAAAATTATAATGCGGTCGTTTTTAGCAGAACGAAGTATCTGCTTCATTTCTTCGGCTGCCACCACATCAAGGGAGGTCAGCGGCTCGTCCAGCAGTAAAAGCTTAGGCTGTGCGATAATGTTTATCAGCATCTGCATTTTGTTTTTCATTCCGTGGGAATAGTCCTTTAAAAGCTTGTTTCTGTCCCTCGGCTCGATGCTCATAAAATCAAAGTATTCATCGATTGTTTTGGGGTTTGCAATCCTATCCTCATTTATCTCCAAAAAGAATTTAAGGAACTCCCTGCCCGTCATAAAATCGGGAACGGTGGGGGTTGACAGAACATAGCCTATGTCCTCGGGCTCGGGAGTGCTAATGCCGTTTTCGGTTTCAAAGCAGAACCTTCCCGTATCATATTTTATATCCCCGTTAAGACAGTTGAAAAGGGTGGTTTTCCCTGCCCCGTTTCTGCCTAAAAGCCCGTAAATCTTCCCCTGCTCAAAGGTAAAATTAATGTCTTCAAGCACCCGCTTTTCCCCGAAGCTTTTTGATAAATGCTCAACGGTAAATTTCATTGTTTCTCTCCTGTTCTAACCGTTATTCCGCGGTCTTTATCATTTCGTTGAACTCGTTTTCGTCTATGACCGTAACGCCCAGTTTATTCGCCTTGTCAAGCTTACTGCCCGCATCCTCCCCCGCCAAAACATAGGTGGTCTTTTTTGAAACCGAGGAGGAGGTTTTCCCACCGAAGCCCTCAATAATCGCCGAAGCCTCATTTCTTGAATAGGTCGGGAGAGTGCCTGTCAGCACAAAGGTCATTCCCGCAAAACGGTTGTCCTTAACCTCTTTAAGAGATTTCATATTTACGCCGCAGCTTTTAAGCCGTTCTATCATCGCGCGGGTCTCGTTCAATGCAAAAAATTCATAAGCGGATTTTGCAAGCACCTCACCAAAGCCGTCAATCGCCTCGAAATCGGCTTCCGCCGCGTTTAAAACCGCCTCCATACTTCCGAAATTTTCCGATATTAAAGCCGCCGCCTTACTTCCGATATGCCGAATACCGAAAGCAAAAATAAGCCTTGACAAATCGTTTTGCTTTGAATTTTCGATAGCCGTTTTAAGGTTTTGAACACTCTTTTCACCCGTCCGTTCAAGCTCTGAAACCCTTTCGTAATCAAGGCTGTAAAGGTCGTCTATATTTTTGATAAGCCCCGCATTAAGCAGCTGTTCAAGCACCGCAGGACCTAAGCCCTCAATGTCCATAGCGTCGCGGGAGGTGAAATGTATAAGATGTCGGAGCAGCTGTGCGGGGCAGTCCGCGTTGGTACAGCGGATTACCGCCTCGCCCTCCTCCCTTAAAACAGGCGAGCCGCAGGAGGGGCAAACCTTCGGCATTTCGTAGGCGGAAGCGCCCTCGGCGTGCTTTGCGACAGACAACACCTCGGGGATAATATCCCCCGCCTTGCGGACAACTATTGTATCACCTATACAAATGCCCTTTGAAGTGATAAAATCCTCGTTATGAAGCGTAGCGCGGCTGACGGTTGTTCCTGCAAGCTGTATCGGGTCAAAAACGGCGGTGGGGGTAAGCGCCCCTGTTCTGCCCACGCCGATTTCTATACTTTTTAGCACCGTTTCCTTTTCCTCGGGCGGGAATTTAAAGGCAACCGCCCATTTAGGATATTTTGAGGTACTGCCAAGCTCTACCCTGTAAGCAAGATTATCAACCTTAACCACCGCGCCGTCAATATCATATGCAAGACCGCCGCGGGACTCCCCTATCCGCTCAATTTCGGTTACCGCTTCCTCTATATTTCCGCACCTTTTATAGGTGGGCAGGGTGTGAAAGCCTAAGTCCTTTAAAAAGTCCAGCGTTTCAATATGCGAGGAAAATTCCTTGCCGTCAATTCGCTGAATATTGAAAATGAAAATATCAAGCCCGCGTTCGGCGGTAATTTCTGAATTTTTCTGCCTTAAAGAACCCGCCGCCGCGTTGCGCGGGTTTTTAAAGGGGGTCTCCCCCATAAGCTCTTGCCGCTCGGTAAGCCTTTCAAAGCTGTCACGCGGCATATAGACCTCGCCCCGCACCTCAAGCTCCCCCTCAAAGCTTATAACCTTGGGTATGCTTTTTATCTTCAAAAGGTTTGCGGTAACATCCTCACCCGTAACGCCGTCTCCTCTGGTTGAGCCGCGGAAAAACAGACCGTCTTTATATTCAAGCGAAACCGAAAGCCCGTCGATTTTAGGTTCGACCGAAAACGCCGTGCGGGCAGTATCTATTTTTTCGGCAAAGCTTCTTAATTCGTCAAAGCTGAAAACATCCTGAAGACTTTCCATTTTAACAGAATGTTCAACAGGCGAAAACAATTTTAACGCCGCGCCGCCCACCATCTGCGTAGGCGAGTCCTCCCGCCGAAATTCGGGATATTCCTCCTCAAGCTTTTCAAGCTCGCGAATCATCGCGTCATACTCGAAGTCCTCGATTTCGGGCGAGTCCTCAATATAATATTTTCTGTTATGGTATTTAAGGGTATCGCTTAAATACTTAATTTTCTCTTCTGCTGCTTTAATATCCATAATTTTCTCCGTTCCGCGCCGCTTAATTTATAATTAAGGAACAGCGCCGTAATCGTTAATAAGTCCCGCGGTATTGTCCTGCTCGCTCTCTATTACATTTGTAAAGGCGTCGGGCGTAGTGCCGACAATTATTGTCTGTGCCGCCATTGCAGAATTTGAAACCGATATTCCGCCGCTGTAGCCCGTTATCACAAGGCTGCCGCTTATATTCATATCCACCATTACTATATGAAGCACTTGATTTATACCCGCCGACTTAAATTCATGAGAAAAATTAACCCTCGCCGTGGCGGTAAGCTGCATTTTAAAGTGAATTTTAGGACCGTAGCCGCTTGTATATACAGTTGAAAAAAATGTGCCCAATGGGATATTTAAATCGTAGTATTCCTTGCCCGCAATAATTTCCGACAGGCGGTTTGAAATAAGACTTTTAAGCGAATTTATTTTTACAATGTCGGTTTCAAGACTTGTTACCCTACCCGACTCCTCCCTTGAAAGGGTGACAATATCGTTATAGGATATATTTTGCTCGTTCAGAATATCCAAAATTGCCCTATTTGATGCGTCCAAAAGCAGTGTTTCCGCCGCGCTTTCGGCATACCTTAAAATCACAGGTCGCATTTTATAAAAGACAATTGAAAGAATCACCGAAACCGCAAGCAAAACCGCGGTTATTTTAATTAAGAAAGCATTTTCGCCGTGTCTTCCCCTTTTCATAGCTCCACCCACCTTCCGCAATACATATTACGGAAAGCGGCAGACTGATGTTAATAAATTATACCACTTTTTTTAAATTTATTCAATAATTCCTTGACTTTTTTAAGAATTTCAAGTAAAATATCACTTGTCGCAATAAGTAATACTTCTTCATTTTTCTCTATTACTTATTACTTTAATATGCGGGTGTGGCGGAATTGGCAGTTTTGCGCCGAGCGCCTCCTGCGGAGGATACAGCGAGTGCGCAAAAGGCGCCGCGGTCGAAAAATTTTGCCGCTCCAAGGCAAAAAATTTTTCGGGCACCGCAAGAGTCACGCATGCGGCTGCCCTCGGAAACTTTAATATGCGGGTGTGGCGGAATTGGCAGACGCACCAGCCTTAGGAGCTGGCGCTTTAGCGTGCAGGTTCAAGTCCTGTCACCCGCACCATACCGAGGGTCTCGACACAAAAACGCGCAATTTAACTCACTTGCGTTTTTAAGCTTTCGCCCTCGCGTTGAAAAATTTTTTTAGAAATCATATGAAGGCATAGCTCAGTTGGTTAGAGTACCTGCTTGACATGCAGGGGGTCGGTGGTTCAAGTCCACTTGTCTTCACCAAGCCCGGTGCCTCGGCACGCAGACGCGTAGTTGGGGTACTTCTTTTTTTGCAGTTTTTCTCTCGCGTCGAAACGGCATCTTTTTCGTTTGTATCGTTATTTATTATTCATTAAAACAGGGCCGTTGCCTGTGACTTTACTCACTTGCAACAGCCCTGTCCAACTTAATTATTCACCTTGCAAATCAAGTGCCGCCTTTATAAGTCCCATAAACAGCGGATGAGCCTTATTGGGTCTTGACTTGAACTCGGGGTGGAACTGAACGCCGACATAGAACTTGTTCTCGGGAATTTCGACCGTCTCAACAATATGCCCGTCAGGCGAAGTACCGCTTATAACAAGCCCCTTTTCAGTCATCATATCGCGGTAATCATTGTTAAATTCGTAGCGGTGGCGGTGGCGCTCGCTGATTTCAGAGGATCTGTAGCACTCCTGCATCCTTGTGCCCGAAACGATTTTGCAGGGATATGCGCCGAGCCTTAGAGTTCCGCCCTTATTGATTTCGGCATTCTGGTCGGGCATAAAATCGATTACCTTGTTGTTTGAATTTTCGTCAAACTCGCCAGAGTTCGCGTCCTCAAGTCCGCATACATAGCGCGCAAACTCAATAACCGCAATCTGCATACCGAGACATATACCGAGATAAGGTACATTATTTGTCCTGGCATAATGCGCGGTAGCGATTTTACCCTCTATTCCGCGGTTTCCGAATCCTCCCGGCACTAACAGTCCGTCACAACCCGCGAGGGTTTGAGCCACATTATCGGGCGTTATTGTTTCGGAATCAATCCACTTTATCTGCACCCTCGCACCGTAAACATAGCCCGCGTGCCGCAAAGCCTCGGCAACAGAGAGATACGCATCGTGCAGCTGAACATATTTTCCTACAAGACCTATCGTAACCTTTTTATTGCGGTTTTTAATGCGCTCTAACATCTCGTTCCAGTCGGTAAGGTCAGGCTCTAAGGTGTTGATACCAAGCTCACGGCAGACAATGTCCGAAAAATGGTTTTTCTCGAGCATAATCGGGGCTTCGTAAAGCACGGGAATGGTGATATTTTCGATAACACAGTCGGGCTTTACATTGCAGAAAAGTGAGATTTTCTTAAATATATTCTCCTCAAGCGGCTCGTCACAGCGAAGCACTATTATATTCGGATTAATACCCATTCCCTGTAATTCCTTAACAGAATGCTGAGTAGGCTTGGTCTTATGCTCGTCCGAGCCGCGCAGGAACGGAACTAATGTAACATGTATATAAAGAGAGTTTTCCCTACCTATTTCCAATCCTACCTGACGGATAGCCTCCAAAAACGGCTGGCTTTCGATATCGCCCGTAGTACCGCCTATCTCGGTGATAACTACATCAGCGTTACTCTTTTTACCTACGCTGTAAATAAATTCCTTAATTTCATTGGTTATATGCGGGATAACCTGCACCGTCTCGCCCAAATACTCGCCGCGGCGCTCTTTATTAAGGACATTCCAGTAAACCTTTCCCGTTGTAAGGTTGGAAAATTTATTTAAGTCCTCGTCAATAAATCTTTCATAGTGACCGAGGTCAAGGTCGGTTTCGGCACCGTCCTCTGTCACATAAACCTCGCCATGCTGATAAGGGCTCATTGTACCGGGGTCTACATTAATATATGGGTCAAGCTTTTGCGCCGCAACCTTTAACCCGCGCGCCTTTAAAAGTCGACCGAGCGAAGCCGCGGTAATGCCCTTGCCGAGTCCCGAAACAACCCCTCCCGTAACAAAAATGTACTTTGTTTTTTTGACTGAATTCTCCATACCCTTTTGACCTCTTTCTAACTTTCGTATGTCCTTATAATATTCTCGGCAATTTCGCCGCGCTTTACGCAATTATCCATTGCGGTTTTTTCGATATATTTGTGCGCCTCTTCCTCGCTCATATTTAATCGGTCGATAAGCAGCCACTTCGCTCGGTTGATAAGCCTTATTTCCTTCATTTTAGCCTCAAGCTTTACATTCTTTCTCTCAAAAGCGGCAAGACGGTTATGTGTCGCCGCAATAAGCCGTACGGCTTGAGTAATCGACTGCCTTGAGCCGGGCCGCGGAAAGGTTAAAACCCCGTAATCCTCAACCTTACAGCTCACCTGCTCAAAAAGCTCGTTTTTAACAAAGAGAAGTACTCCTACCGAGCTGTCTTCGCACAGCTGCTCCGCAAAATCTATTCCGAAATCGTCAGGCAAAGGAGTATTGATTATAACAATATCAAACTGACTTTCAAGCTGCATACGCTTCGCCTCAGAAACGCTTCTTGCAGTAGCTATCGGTGCGAACGAGCCGCCGTTTAAAATATCGCGCAGATAAACATCCGCCTTATCAGAAGCCGATACAATAAGCACGCTTAAATCATCTTTTTCTCTGTACACCCGTTCGCCTCCCTACAATCACTTAATTATATGCTTTAAAGTATATCGGTATATCCTTCAGGCAAAACCGCCTTAATAAATTCACTATGCCGCGCAATGCCTTTCGCCTTTTCCACGGTATCAGGCAGGCTTACAAGCCCGTCGGTAACGCAGCTTTCCGCAGTAAATAGATTTGTGTTGTTAGGCTCATCGGCCTTAAGTCCCCTTTTTATTCCGTCAAGCCCCGCGTAAATAATAAGCGCGTAGGCAATATACGGGTTTGCGCACGGATCGGGCGAGCGCAGCTCAATACGCTTTTTGTCTGAAGATTTGACCGCGGGAATCCTTATAAGCTGGGAACGATTTTCGGGCGACCAGGTAACATATTTTGGTGCTTTTTTCTCACCTAAACGCTTGTATGACTCCTTAACAGGGTTTAAAAATGCCGTCATTTCAACCGCATGGTCAAGTATTCCCGCCATAAAGCTATCGCTAAGGTCATTTCCGTCATCGGATTTAATTGATACATTTATATGCAGTCCGTTTCCGCTCTCGTGCATTAAGGGCTTGGGCGAAAAATCGGCGTAAAGCCCGTTTCTTCTGGCAATAGTCTGAACCACCGATTTAAAGGTAACTGCGTTGTCTGCGGCGCTTAACGCCCCACTGTAACGAAAATCAATCTCGTTCTGCCCGGGTCCCTCCTCGTGGTGGGAGCTCTCGGGCGAAATACCCATTTCAAGCAGATTAAAGCAGATTTCGCGGCGCACATTTTCGCCCTTATCGTCGGGGGCTATATCCATATACCCCGCCTTGTCGAAGGTTTCGCCCGTCGGGTTACCGTTATCGTCAAGCTTAAAGAGATAAAATTCAAACTCCGCGCCGAAATAACAGGATATTCCCGCCTTTTTTGCGGTCTCTATCGCGTTTTTTAATATATATCTGCCGTCCTTTTCATATCTTCTGCCGTCTGGATACTTAATATCACAGAACATTCTTATAACCCTGCCGTTTGACGGTCTCCACGGCAGTACAGATAAGGTAGACGGGTCGGGGTGCAAAAACAAATCCGATTTTACAACATCGCCGAAGCCTGCGATTGCCGAGGCGTCAAATGATATACCCTCCGTAAAAGCGCGTTTTAACTCGAGCGGCATTATCGAAATATTTTTCTGCCTGCCATGCACATCACAGAAAGCAAGCCTTATAAACTTGACATCTTCCTCTTCGACAAATGTCATAACCTCATTGTATGAATACATTGCCGTACCTCCTAATTATTAAATAAAAAAAACGCCCACCGATGCCTTAAAGGGGACAAAAGCCCCCTGACATCACCGAACGCCATTGCTCAATGTATATTAAAATTATATTTATATTATAATATATATTCTTAAAAAGTCAAGTCTTCTCTTCACAATATTTTCCCGAAAAATTGGTTATTTTAGCCTTAATTAAGATGCTAATTGAGCATCAGATTAATTTTTTAAATCAAAATATATTTTTTGCTTAATTTTATTTTGCAAAATCAGCAATTTCTGAAAAATAGTTAAATATTTCACATTTTTCTTGACAAATAAATTTTGCAGGCGTATAATAGCACCAACGAAACGGCAATGGCGTCGGTAGTGATTACTACTTTACTCCCCGTTTCTTTTTTTATGCAAAATCAAATTTCGGATAATATTAAGCGGCAACGGCGTCGCATAAGGGAGAAATGTCTCCCTGACGCCGTTGCCGCTTTTATTTATCCGAAAGAAAAAGAGAGGTTAAATTATGAGCAGTATGAGCGAAATTTTCGGCAGCAATGTATTCGGCGACAGCGTTATGCAACAGAGGCTTCCGAAAGAAACCTACAAGGCACTTCAGCGTACTATTAAGGACGGCCGTTCACTCGACCCGAATGTAGCCACTGTAGTTGCCAACGCGATGAAGGACTGGGCGATTGAAAAAGGTGCTACACATTACACACACTGGTTCCAGCCACTGTCGGGTCTTTCCGCAGAAAAGCACGACAGCTTTATAACTCCTGTCGGCGACGGTAAGGTTATTATGGAGTTTTCGGGCAAGGAGTTAATTCAGGGCGAGCCTGATGCTTCTTCCTTCCCCTCGGGCGGACTTCGCGCCACCTTTGAGGCGAGAGGCTACACCGCTTGGGATCCCACCTCCTACGCCTTTATCAAGGACGGCGTGCTTTGCATTCCAACCGCCTTCTGCTCCTACGGCGGCGAGGCGCTTGATAAAAAGACACCGCTTCTTCGCAGTATGCAGGCAATTAACAAGCAGGCACTTCGCGTTTTAAGACTCTTCGGCAATACAGACGCAAAGTCGGTTAAAACAACCGTAGGTCCTGAGCAGGAGTACTTCCTTGTTGACGAGGATGTTTACAACAAGAGAAAAGACCTTATTTATACAGGTCGCACCCTTTTCGGTGCAAAGCCGCCTAAAGGTCAGGAGCTTGAGGATCACTACTTCGGAATCATTAAGCCGCGCGTTCAGGCGTTTATGAACGACCTTAACGAGGAGCTTTGGAAGTTGGGTATTCTTGCCAAGACCGAGCACAACGAGGTTGCCCCCGCACAGCACGAGTTAGCCCCTGTATTCACCACCACAAACATTGCGGCGGACCACAACCAGCTTACAATGGAGATTATGCAGAAGGTTGCTAAAAAGCACCATATGGTATGCCTCTTGCACGAAAAGCCGTTTGCGGGCGTTAACGGAAGCGGTAAGCACAACAACTGGTCGGTTTCAACCGATACAGGTGTAAACCTCTTAAATCCCGGTGATACTCCGTATGAAAACGCACAGTTCTTACTTTTCCTTTGTGCTGTAATTAAAGCGGTTGACGAATATCAGGATATGCTCAGAGTTTCGGTTGCCTCTGCAGGCAACGACCACAGACTCGGCGCAAACGAGGCTCCCCCTGCGGTAGTTTCGATGTTCTTAGGCACAGAGCTTACCGAGGTTTTAGAGGCTATCGAGAAAGATATCCCCTACGGCGGTAAAGAAAAAGAATTGCTTAAGATAGGAGTTCATACTTTGCCCAAATTCCCGAAGGATGCGACCGACCGTAACAGAACCTCGCCCTTCGCATTTACAGGCAACAAGTTTGAGTTCAGAATGTTAGGCTCTTCCTCCTCAGTTTCCTGCACAAATGTAGTACTTAACACCGCTGTTGCCGAGGAATTAAAGCAGTTTGCCGATACACTTGAAGCGGCAGAGGACTTTGAAGAAGCTTTACACGAGCTTATCAAGAAGACCATTACCGAGCATAAGCGTATTATCTTCAACGGAAACGGTTACGATGACGCTTGGATAGCAGAGGCGGAAAAGAGAGGACTCCTTAACCTCCGCACAACACCCGATTGTCTGCCCTATTCGGTTAGTGATAAGAACATTAAGCTCTTTACAGACCACAAGGTTTATTCCGAAACCGAAATGCGTGCAAGATATGAGATTCTTTCGGAAAGCTACTGCAAGACCCTTAACATTGAGGCTCTTACAATGATTGATATGGCTAAGAAGGATTATCTGCCCGCGGTAAGCCGTTATTCACACGAGCTTTCGGATACAATTATTGCGAAGGCCGCCTGCGGAGATGTTGACAGCACCTATGAAAAGGAGCTGCTCGCTAAGATAAGCAAGTTAAACACCACCGCCTACAAAAAGGTGCAGAAGCTTGAGGAAGCTACCCTTAAGGCTAAGGAAATAAACGATACCACTGCGCTTTCAATGTTCTATAAGGACAGCGTGTTCTCGGCTATGAGCGAGCTTAGAATTACGGTTGACGAGCTTGAAACTATGGTTCCGGCTGCAAGCTGGCCCTATCCGTCCTACGGCGATATGCTCTTCAGCGTAAAATAATCAGGTCACACGCCGCCGTATAAAAACGGCGGCAGACAATAAATTTTTCAAAGGGATGATTTTTATGGATTCGAAAATCTTAGAAGCCATCTCCGGAGAAGTATTCGGAGTTTGGTTTTTAATCGGTGCGGCATTGGTATTTTGGATGCAGGCAGGCTTCGCAATGGTAGAAGCTGGCTTTACAAGAGCCAAAAATACCGGAAACATTATAATGAAGAACCTTATGGACTTCTGTATCGGTACCGTGGTCTTCGTTCTTATCGGTTTCAGCCTACTGTTAGGTGAGGATGTCGTAGGACTTATCGGTAAGCCCGGATTTGACATCTTCACAGCTTATTCGGATTTTGATTTTTCAAACTTCGTATTTAACCTTGTTTTCTGCGCTACAACCGCCACGATAGTTTCGGGCGCTATGGCAGAAAGAACAAAATTCCTTTCCTACTGCATTTATTCGGGCGTTATCTCGGCTCTTATCTACCCGATTGAGGCTCACTGGATTTGGGGCGGCGGCTGGCTTTCACAGTTAGGCTTCCACGATTTCGCAGGTTCCTGCGCTATACATATGGTAGGCGGTATCTCCGCTTTAATAGGCGCTAAAATCTTAGGACCGCGTATCGGTAAGTTCAAAAAGGACGAAAAGGGCAAGGTTGTAAAGGTAAACGCCTTCCCCGGTCACAGCATTGCTTTAGGCGCTTTAGGTGTATTCATTCTCTGGCTCGGCTGGTACGGCTTTAACGGTGCGGCTTGTAAATCTATCCCGCAGTTGGGCTCTGTATTCCTCACAACAACCGTTGCTCCCGCCGTTGCAACCGTTGTATGTATGATATTCACCTGGATTAAATACGGCAAGCCCGATGTTTCAATGTGTCTTAACGCTTCTCTTGCGGGTCTTGTAGCGATTACCGCTCCCTGCGATGTTACAGACGCTTTGGGTGCAGCTATAATCGGTACGGTTGCGGGACTTCTCGTAGTATTCGGCGTATGGCTCCTTGACCACAAGCTCCATATCGATGACCCGGTTGGTGCTGTTGCGGTTCACTGTATGAACGGTATCTGGGGTACTATAGCAGTAGGTCTTTTCGCTACCGACACAGCCCCCGGCTATTCGATAGCCAACGCTTCGGGCGAAACCATCAAAGGTCTTTTCTACGGCGGCGGCTTTGAGCTTTTAGGATTACAGCTTACAGGCTTTGCGGCTGTTGCTCTTTGGACTGCGGTTACAATCACAATTACATTCTTGATTATAAAGGCTGTTATTGGTCTTCGCGTCAGCCGTGAAGAGGAAATCGAGGGTCTTGACGCTACCGAGCACGGTCTTCCCAGTGCTTACGCGGGATTCGCAATGCTCCCCGAGTACATCGACGAGGACGAAGAGCCCGTTGCGGTTACAGGCGATGTTCCTGTTGCCGAGGCTGTTGAGGTTAAGGAAATGCCCAAGGTTGCGGCTGATGTTAAGCCTGCAAGCGGTGAGAAGATCACCAAGGTTGAGGTTGTCTGCAAGGAAGCTAAGCTTGAGGCGCTCAAGAACGCAATGGTTGGCATCGGTATTACCGGTATGACCGTAACCCATGTTTTAGGCTGCGGCATACAGAAGGGCAAGCCCGAGTATTACAGAGGTGTTGAGGTTGAAACCTCTCTCTTGCCTAAGATTCAGGTTGACATAGTTGTCTGCAAGGTTCCTGTAGCTCAGGTTGTTGAGACGGCTAAAAAGGTTCTTTACACAGGACATATCGGCGACGGTAAGATATTCGTTTACGATGTTGAAAATGTCGTAAAGGTTCGTACAGGCGAAGAGGGCTACGACGCTCTTCAGGATGTTGAACAGTTCTAAACTTTGCTTTAACCTCCCTATTATAAATTGCGAAAGCTTCCCTTAAAAGGGGAAGCCTTTGCGCATTTAAAAAACAAAACTTTTATTGAAATGAGGAAACTTTTATGTGTTCTATTATGGGCTATATCGGGAGCAGACTAACCGATGACGAATTTAAGCTGGGCTTTGAGAGGACCGTGTCAAGGGGTCCTGATATGTCAAAGGTTGTAAAGCTTAATAACGGTCTGCTCGGATTTCACCGTCTTGCAATAATGGGGCTTACCGACAAGGGTATGCAGCCGTTCACATATAAGAATAATATGCTCGTCTGCAACGGTGAAATCTACGGTTTCAGACCCATAAAGGACGAGCTGATAAAAAAAGGCTATACCTTTGAGAGCGATTCCGACTGCGAAATACTGCTCCCGCTTTACGAGCAGTACGGAATAGGAATGTTTGGTATGCTGGACGCGGAGTTTGCAATGATTATTTATGACGGCGACTCTAAGGATTTTATCGCCGCCCGCGACCCGATAGGCATACGCCCGCTTTACTACGGCTTTGACGAGGACGGCGGCATACTCTTTGCCTCTGAGCCCAAGAACCTTGTAGGGCTTACCGACAAAATTATGCCCTTCCCGCCCGGTCACTACTATAAGGACGGCAGATTCTACTGCTACAACGATATTGCCGCGGTGGACGAGGTGTGCTATGACGGTTTGGAAAAAGTCTGCAAAAACATTCACGATAAATTAGTAGCGGGTGTTGAAAAACGGCTCGACGCCGACACCCCCGTAGGCTTTTTATTAAGCGGCGGTCTTGATTCCTCCCTTGTCTGTGCTATATCAGCAAAGCTTTTAAAGAAGCCTATTAAAACCTTTGCTATCGGTATGAGCACCGATGCCATAGACCTTAAGTACGCTAAACAGGTTGCCGACTATATAGGCTCAGACCACCGCGAAATCATAATCACCAAGGACGATGTTTTAGCGGCTCTGCCCGATGTTATAGCCTTACTCGGAACATATGATATTACCACAATAAGGGCGAGCATAGGTATGTACCTTATCTGCAAGGCTATACACGAAACCACAGATGTAAGGGTGCTTTTGACGGGTGAGATTTCCGATGAGCTGTTCGGTTATAAATACACCGATTTTGCCCCGAATGCCGAGGAATTTCAGAAGGAGTCCCAAAAGCGGGTGCGGGAGCTTCATATGTACGATGTTCTGCGCGCCGACCGCTGTATTTCGGTAAACTCGCTTGAGGCGCGTGTGCCCTTCGGAGACCTCGATTTTGTAAAATATGTTATGAGCGTTGACCCCGAAATAAAGCTTAACAAGTACAACAAGGGCAAGTACCTTTTGCGCCACGCCTTTGAGGGGGACTATCTCCCCTACGATATTCTTATGCGTGAAAAGGCGGCTTTTTCGGACGCGGTAGGTCACTCTATGGTCGATTACCTAAAGGAATACGCAGAAGCACAGTACACCGATAAGGAATTCGCCGAGAAATGCGAAAAATACGATTTCGCAAGACCCTTTACCAAGGAATCCCTCCTGTATCGCGAGATTTTTGAATCAAAGTACCCCGGTCAGGCAAAAATGATAAAGGACTTCTGGATGCCCAATAAGGAGTGGGAGGGCTGTAATGTAAACGACCCCTCCGCCCGCGTCCTTTCCAACTACGGCGACAGCGGAAAATAAACATAAAATCCATATAATCATCAAAAACCCTCCCCCGTTGTGATAACGAGGGAGGGTTTTGCGTAAAAAAAGGCAAGATAACCAGCGTAGGGGACGACCTGTGTTGTCGCCCCCGAATTCCCAATTATTCTTTATCCTTTTCTTTAAAATGATATACTAATATACTGACCGCGGCGGCTATTGCACAGACGACGCTAAAATTGCCGTCTAAGCCAATAAGGCTATCTATCAACATTCCGATAATGCCCGCTAACACCGTAAGTCCAAATGCAATAAAAGTCATATTGCAATACCTCCTGTTATGAACTTATTTTAATCAAGAACAACCGATTTTTTCTTGCCGTTCTTCTTTCTCGGATATTCTCTTATGCGTACAATAAAGTCAAAATTCACAGCCTCAAGGTTATCCCCGTTTTCTAAAAGAATTGCTCCCTCGTTTACCTCTTTGATAACTCCTGTCAGCTGTGAAGAATTAAAGGTATAAATAAGGCACTCTTTACCAATAAATTTCTGAGCAAGCTCATACATTTGAATATCCCCCGTTTTTCTTTTTTGAATAATCTTTTTAAATATAACCGCATTTGCCTGTCTTGTGAAAAATAAAATCAAAAACAGAAAAATGACAGGTAAAAAATACGCGTAATTCAAAGCATTACCCTCTTATAAAACGGAACTTATGAAACACCTTTTTGCCCTTTTTAAGCACTATGCCGTTTTTAAGGGCTTCGGCTGTAACCCTGTACTGCGGGTCGGTGATTTTCTCGTCGTCAATGCTTACTCCGCCCTGCATTACAAGCCGTCTTGCTTCCCCCTTTGAGGCGGCAAGGGAAGCCTTAACCATCATATCCAAAACACCGATTTCGCCGTCGGTTAAATCGTCTTCTGTAAGGGTTGTAGTGGGCATATTTTCGTGGGAGCCGCCCCCCGCAAATATCGCTCTTGCGGCAGACTGTGCCTTATCAGCCTCTTCCTCGCCGTGAACAAGCTTTGTAAGCTCATATGCCAAAATTTCCTTAGCGGTGTTAAGCTGACTGCCCTCCCAGGAGTCCATCTTGTCGATTTCCTCAAGCGGGAGAAAAGTTAGCATTCTTATGCACTTTAAAACATCTGCGTCCGCCACATTGCGCCAGTACTGGTAGAAATCATAGGGCGGAGTCTTATTCGGGTCAAGCCATACGGCATTACCCGCGGTCTTGCCCATTTTATGTCCCTGCGAATCGGTAAGCAGGGTTATGGTCATAGCGTGGGCGTCCTTGCCTAATTTCCTTCTTATAAGCTCGGTGCCGCCTAACATATTGCTCCACTGGTCGTCCCCGCCGAACTGCATATTACAGCCGTATTCCTTAAAGAGATAGTAGAAATCGTAGCTCTGCATTATCATATAGTTGAATTCCAGGAAGGAAAGACCCTTTTCCATTCTCTGCTTGTAGCACTCGGCTCTGAGCATATTATTGACCGAGAAGCAAGCACCAACCTCGCGCAAAAGCTCAACATAGTTTAGTTTCAGTAGCCAGTCGGCGTTGTTTATCATCTGTGCCTTGCCCTCGGAGAAGTCGATAAACCGCTCCATCTGGCGCTTAAAGCACTCGGCGTTGTGGTCAATATCTTCTTTGGTAAGCATTTTACGCATATCGGTTCTGCCCGAGGGGTCGCCTATCATAGTAGTGCCGCCGCCGATAAGGGCTATAGGCTTATTGCCCGCCATCTGAAGTCGCTTCATTAAGGTGAGTGCCATAAAATGACCTGCAGTAAGGCTGTCCGCCGTGCAGTCAAAGCCGATATAAAATGTAGCTTTGCCGTTATTAATCATTTCCTTGATTTCTTCTTCATTTGTAACCTGTGCTATAAGCCCTCTGGCTACAAGCTCGTCATAAATTGTCATCGTTATTACTCCTGTCTACTAACTCTTTTGCTGATTTATATAAATTTTCGGTAAGCTCTGCGCCCGACATAATGCGTGCGATTTCGCTTATCCTATCCTCATACGCGAGTGGTTCAACCTTAGTAAAGGTTCTGCCGTTTTGCGTATTCTTTTGTATAAGCAGGTGATTATCCGCCATTGCGGCAATCTGCGCCAAGTGGGTCACGCATATCACCTGACGGTTTTTTGACACCCTTTTAAGCTGTGTGCCGACCTTTCCTGCGGTATAGCCGCTGATTCCAACATCAATCTCGTCGAAAATCATGGTTCCGACCTTATCATTATCAAGCAGTACGCTTTTAATTGCAAGCATTATGCGGGACAATTCACCGCCCGAGGCTATTTTGGAAAGTGGCTTTACCTTTTCGCCCTTATTTGCAGAAATAAGGAATTCCATAACATCGCACCCGCGCTTTGTGTACCGCCCTTTTTCACAGGAAACGGTAAATCGTACATCAGGCATATTAAGGTAGGTTAAAATTCCGCAAACCTTAGTTTCAAGCTCTGCCGCCGCCTTTTTTCTTGATTTTGTAAGCTTTTCTCCTAATGCGACCAGTCTTTCGGTAGATTTATCAAGCAAATTTGAAAGCTCCGCTATTCTGCGGTCGGAAAAAACAAGCTCGTCAAGCCGCACCTTTGCCGCGGTTAAGAAATCTAACATTTCCTGCTCGCTGTTTCCGTATTTTAACATAAGCTTATCTAATGTGTCAAGCCTATCATTGATACTGTCCGCATCAAGCTCGGAAAGCTCGGCGCTGTCAAGAAAATCTTGAAGCTCAGCCGAAACATCCTCTATTACGGAAAGCGCATCAGCCAATCTTTCGGCTTTTGCGTTCCAATCATTACTTTTAAGTGTGGCAAGCTTTCTGTGCGCGCCGTCTATAAGCTGTGCTGCACCGTCAAAATCCTCCCCGCCCTTAAGCGCACCGTATACCGCCGAAAGGGTTTCGACAGTTGTACGGTAGTTTCTCGCAATTTCGAGATTTCGTTTGAGCTTTTCATATTCGCCGACGGTTATATTTGCGCTTTCAATTTCATTAATCTGATACTTTAAAAGGTCGGTTTCACGGCGTTTTTCGTCCTCGTCGGTCTCGGCAGAATTAAGCTCTTTACGGATTGCATTAAGGTTTTTAAACTCCGCATAGTATTCGCTTAAAATATCACCGTTGCCTGCAAACGCATCTATGTACCCGATATGGCTTTCGGGGTCTAAAAGCGCCTGATTATCATGCTGACCGTGTATGTTAATAAGGCTTTTACCGATTTCCTTAAGCTCTGTCGCAGTTAGGGGGCGGTCATTAAGCTTTATAAGTCCTTTGCCGCTTGCGGAAAGCCGCCGCCTTATTACAATATTTCCGTCCTCATCAGGTCTAAAGCCGTGCTGAGCCAAAACTCCCGCAGTATAATCGTCAAAACAGCCGAAAACTGCAGAAACCTCCGCCGTATCGCACCCCGCTCTTATTAGCTCCTTTGAGGTACGCTCTCCCAAAACTGCGTTTATAGAATCGATTACTATTGATTTACCCGCGCCCGTCTCACCTGTCAAAACATTAAAGCCCTCAGAAAATTCAATATCCGACCGTTCAATAACCGCTATGTTTTCGATATGAAGAAATTTAAGCATTTTTCTTCCCCGCTATTTTAAAAGTTTATTAAGCTCCAAGGCAAGGCGTGCCGACTGAGGCTCACCCGCGGTCACTATGATAATCGTATCGTCCCCCGCAAGAGAACCGAGCATCATATCACCGAACATTTCATCAACCGTGACACAAGCGCTTTGCGCCATACCCGTATAGCACTTTATAACCACATTATTAAGCGAAAATGCCACGCTTTTCACCGATCTCGAAAACAGCTCGCGGTAATGCTCTCTGTTCTGCATAACTGCCGCTGTAGGCTCGTTTGCGATGTATCGGTAGTTGCCGTCTGCATCGTGCCCCTTTACAATTCTAAGCTCCTTAATATCCCTCGAAACGGTTGATTGGGTAACATTGTAGCCAAGGGACAAAAGCTCGTTTTGCAGGTCCTCCTGCGTTAAAAAAATCTTATTCCTTATTAGCTCAAGTATTTTTTCCTGTCTGTTGCTTTTCATTACATACTCCTACCGTCTCTGAATTTTACCGAAAGCGTTTTGTAAAACGACCTGTCATTAAGCCTTAAGAGCTTTGCGGTTTGTTTTGATTTTTTAATATAAATTTCGGTATACGGGCGGACAGGACTCACCTTTCTGCCGTCTAACGTCAAATAAATATCTGTGCGCTTTTTGGAATACGCCTTTAATCTTACGGTGTTTTCGGTACCTAATAGAATAGGCTTTGCAGAAAGCGAATGTGAGCAAATAGGTGTAATACACATATTCTGAGTCAGCGGGTCTATTATAGGTCCCCCTGCCGACATTGAGTATGCAGTAGAGCCTGTAGGGGTAGAAAGTATAAGACCGTCCGCACGGTAGTTGATGTAATCCTTACCTACTGCTACCGAAATATCGATAATTCTTGAAATAAATCCGCTTGTTATAACCGCATCGTTAAGCGCGTTGTATTCGGCAAGCTTTTTCCCGTTTTCCACAACGCTGACAGAAAGCATCATTCGGTTTTCAACAAAATACTCTCCCGTTTTAAGCTTTGTAATCAGTCCCAGCTCATTCTGCTCGATATTTGCAAGATAGCCCATTCTTCCCGCGTTTATGCCAAGAACGGGCTTATTATCAAAAGCGGCGCGCTTTGCGTAACGGATTATAGTGCCGTCACCGCCAATAGTAATAATAAAATCCGCAATTTTATAGAGCTGTTCCTCAGGCAGGTGCTTAAAGTCGTTGCCCGCGATATTGTCGGGAAGATAGCCCTCTATCCCCTCGTTTTTTAATATAACGCCAAGCTTCTCAACCACCTCGGCAGAGCCTCTTTTATCAAGATTAGGCAGAACCGCTACCTTCATATTTTCACTCCTTAAGCGCCTTATACGAGTCCTCAACCAGCTCTTCCGCCGTTATTTCACATAAGGCTTCCGGGGTTTCGCTCTTTTCTATAAAGCATAAATATTCGATATTGCCCTCGGGACCTTTAATAGGTGAAAAGTCAAGTCCTAAAAGCGAAAATTTATTTTCGGCAATTAATGCCGTTATTTTTTTAATAACTGCGATATGCACCGACTTATCCCGCACAACGCCTTTTTTGCCGACATTCTCTTTCCCTGCCTCAAACTGCGGCTTGATAAGGCATACCGCCCTGCCGCCCTCCTTTAAAAGTGTTCGGAGAACGGGAAAAATGTGGTAAAGCGAAATAAAGGAAACATCAACCGAGGCAAAGTCAAGTGGGTCGGGAACCTGCTCGCGGGTGACATAGCGGAAATTGGTGCGTTCAAGATTTACAACGCGGCTGTCGGTTCTAAGCTTCCAGGCGAGCTGACCGTAGCCCACATCAATCGAATAGACCTTACTCGCTCCGTTCTGCAGCATACAATCTGTAAAGCCGCCTGTAGATGCGCCTATATCGGCACAAATACATCCGTCAAGCGAAATATTAAAGCTTTTCATCGCCTTACTGAGCTTTAGTCCCCCGCGGCTTACATATTTAAGCGTTTCACCCCGCACCTCAATAATATCGTCGGGCTTTACGGTGTTTCCCGCCTTATCCGATTTTTGGTTATTGACATACACTATGCCCGCCATAATAAGCGCCTTTGCCTTTTCTCGGCTTTCGGTGTATCCGCGCTCAGTAAGCGCTACATCAAGTCTCTGCTTTTCGCTCATCTGTATAATTTACCGCCCTTAACATACTTTCTGAATCAAGTCCGTTTGATTTTATCGCGGAGGAAACCGCCGCACAGGGAACAAACTTCCCGTCTATCGCGTGAATTTTGTATTTACCGCTGAAGCCGTCCTCCAACAGCCTTGCGGCGCAAATCTCACCTATTCCGCCGTTTTTTATACCCTCTTCAAAGAAGTGAACCTCGTCATATTTCATTACTTCCGAGAAGCATTCATCGTTAATAGGATATATTTTATTGAGTTTTAAAATATTTAATTCAGGGTAATTTTTCTTAGCCTCCAGCGCGTCGGAAAAAAGCCGCCCATAGGTTATTATAAGCTTTTTACCCCCGCCCTTAACAAAAGTGTAATCGGAGGAAAAATCAAAGTCGGGTTCTTCCTTTTCACAGCCTCTTGGATAGCGTATCGCGCAAATTTCGTCCTCTTTAGCGGCACGCTTAATATCGTTTTCAAGCTCCTTATAGTAGCAGGGGGAATACACCGTCATATTAGGAACAGAGGTTAAAAACGGAACATCAAAAAGTCCCTGGTGGGTTTCGCCGTCTTCACCAACTATTCCCGCACGGTCGATAAGCAGTCTTACCGGGAAACCGCCTATTGAGATATCGTGAATTACCTGATCAAAGCCGCGCTGTAAAAAAGAAGAATAAACCGCAAAGAAAGGCTTCATTCCCGCGCTTGCTAAACCTGCCGCAAAGGTCACGGCGTGCTGTTCCGCGATGCCGACATCGAAAAATCTGTTTTTGTGCTTCCCCGCAAAGGCGGTAAGCCCGGTTCCCGAGGTCATAGCCGCAGTTATAGCACAGATTTTATCGTCCTCATCGGCAAGTGAGCAAAGTGCCGCTCCCGCAATATCCGAAAAGGTTAATTTTCCGCTTTCGGTCGCGCCCTTTTCAACATCAAACGGAGAAACGCCGTGATAATTTTTAGGTGAAGACTCGGCGTAGGAATAACCCTTACCCTTGGTGGTTATGACATGGACAAGCGAAGGTCTTGAGTAGGTTTTGGCAACCTCAAAAAGCTGTTCCATAGCCTTTACATTATGCCCGTCGACAGGACCTAAATAATTAAATCCAAGCGCCGTAAAGAAATTATTTTTATAAACAAGCCCCTTTACGGCCTCTTTAACTGTATAAATAAAGTTATTAATCGGTTTTCCGATAACGGGAATCGCCAGAAGGAAATGACTTAATGCGTATTTAAAATGATGATAATGCGGCTTATTGCGCATTTTGGTAAGACTGCGGGCAAGAGCGCCGACATTCCGCGAAATTGACATTTTATTATCGTTAAGCACAACGATAAAATTATTTCTTCCGCTGCCGACATTGTTAAGCGCCTCGTAAGCCATACCGCCAGTCATTGCGCCGTCCCCTATCACTGCAACCGCCGTTCCGTCCTCACCCTTGAGCCTTTTTGCTCGGTAAATACCGTATGCGGCGGAAATAGAATTACTGCTGTGACCCGTAATAAACGGGTCGTGTTTACTCTCCGACGGCTTCATATAACCGGAAATACCGTTTTCGGTACGCAGGGTTGAGAACTCTTCAAAACGCCCTGTTAATAGCTTATGGGTATAGCATTGATGCCCGACATCGAAAATAATTGCGTCGTTTGGGGAAGAAAAGCTTTTGTGGAGCGCAACGGTAAGCTCCACCGCGCCGAGATTGGAGGCTAAATGCCCGCCGTTTTTCGCAACGGTTGAAACTATACAATCGCGTATTTCCTCGCACAGAAGCGATATTTGAGCTTCATCAAGCTTTTTTACATCATCAGGTGATTTAATTTTGCATAACAGCTTATATTCCAATTATTAAACATTCCTTTTAATAGCTTCGGTTAAGCAGATACTTTGTAAGCTCTTTTAAAGCGGTGCTGTCACCCTCAAAATTATCAAGCAGGCTTTCCGCGTTTTCGGAAAGCTCGGCCGCCTTCTTTCGCGCACCGTCTATTCCGTAAAGGGTGACATATGTGGTCTTTCCGTTTTTATCGTCACTGCCGATCGGCTTACCGAGAGTCGCTTCATCAGATATACAGTCGAGAATATCGTCTATTATCTGAAAAGCGAGTCCTAAGCTATCGGCATACTCTTCGGCATATTTAATATGCTCTTCGTCAGCCCCTGCAAGCACACAGCCGCACACAGACGCCGCCTTTAAAAGGCAGGAGGTTTTTTTAAGGTACATTTCTTTAAGCCCATTAGCATCGGCTCCCGTTTTTTCAAACTCCAGATCCATAACCTGACCGCCGACCATACCGTCTATACCCACATTGTCGGCAAGGACCGAAATAGCCCTTAAAATCTGTTCAGGCGGTATGTTTTCGGTTTTCGCCGCCACGGAAAAAGCAAGGGTTAAAAGCGCATCTCCTGCAAGTAATGCAGTATCCTCACCGAACGCCCTGTGGCAAGACGGCTTCCCCCTGCGCATATCGTCATTGTCCATACAGGGCAGGTCATCGTGAATAAGGGAATAGGTATGTATCATCTCTATCGCCGCGGCAAAATTAAGGGCATTATCCTCTTCTCCTCCGCAAAGCTTATAAAATTCAAGCAGTAAAACGGGTCTTATCCTTTTCCCCCCGTTTAAGAGGCTGTACCGCATAGCCTTGCGAGCTTCCTTGATGCCGTCACATTTTTCGGGTATAAGTTCATCAAGCTTTTGTTCGATTTCAGGAAGCAAAGCGGCGAATAAATCATTTATCTCCATTTTCCGATTCCTCCTCAGTAAGCGAGGTTATCTTCTGCCGCGCGGTTTCAAGTGTTTTGCGGCAATCATTAGAAAGCTTAATCCCGCGCTCAAAAAGCTTTATTGATTCATCAAGCGAAATATCGCCGTTTTGAAGCTCTTCAACTATTTGTTCAAGCTCCTTAAGCGATTTTTCGAAATCGGTATTTTTACTCATATATTACTCTCTACCTCTTTTACCTCACAGACTGCAACTCCGTCTGTGAATTTAAGATTTATGCTGTCGCCCGTGTTAAGCTCCACCGCGGTTTTCACCGTTTTGCCGTCCTTTTGCGCTACCGCATATCCGCGGGATAAAACCTTTAACGGACTTAATGCGTCAAGCCCTGCCGCCGCGGTGCAAAGTCTCATTTCATTATTATTTAAAAGAAAATCAAAAGCGTTTTGAAGATTTTCAGCGGCTTTGTCCGCACGCTCTGCTCTTATATTTATTATAAAGTCCTCAGGGCGTTTGAACACTGTAGAAATTGCTTTTTCAAGACATGCAGAACAGTAATTATATTTCCCCGTAAGCGCGGCTTTAAGCAGGGATTCATATTTTTGAAGTTGCTTTTTTATTTCTTCGCCGTCGGGGACGGCAAGCTCTGCCGCGGCAGACGGTGTGGGCGCGCGAAGGTCGGCTACAAAATCGCTTATCGAAAAATCAGTCTCGTGACCGACAGCTGAAATAACAGGAATTGGCGACTCTGATATTTTAATTGCCAGAGCCTCGCTGTTAAACTCATTTAAATCCTCTGCCGAGCCGCCGCCCCTGCCGATAATTATTAAATCTATATTGTTTAATTTATACAGTCGGTCAAGCGCATAAAGCATTTCGGGAACAGCCGATGTACCTTGCACCGAAACAGGGCACATTACTACTTCCGCTACAGGCCAGCGTCTGGAGAGAATATTTAAAATATCCCTTACAGCGGCACCCGTTTCGGAGGTTAGAACGGCGATTTTTTTCGGAAACTTAGGCAAAGGTCTTTTATTTTGCGGGTCAAAAAGTCCCTTAGCCTCAAGCCTTGCCTTAATGCGTTCAAACTCTCGAGCCTGCTCACCCTCGCCGACAGGGAGCATCTGCTCGGCGTAGAACTGGTACTGACCATCCTTTTCATAAACCGATGCCCTGCCGATAAGCACCACCTGCATACCGTCCTTCGGTACAAAGGGTATGTGAGATGCGAAAGAGCGGAACATTACACAGCGAATGGCCGCGTCCGCATCCTTTAAGGTAAAATAAAGGTGGCCGCTCGCATAATGGCTTTTGAAATTTGAAAGCTCGCCTGTCACAGCTACATTTTGCAGGTGAACATCTCCCTCTAAAAGAGATTTTACATAAAAATTAAGCTGTTTTACGGTTATGGCTCTGATATCCATATTAAAGCGCTTTAGCCACGGTAGAAAGTATTCCGTTTACAAAGGACGCATCGTTTTCGGTTGCATATTTTTTGCAAAGCTCCACCGCCTCGTTAATGGAAACCGAAACGGGAATATCGTCTAAATATTTCATTTCAAAAATCGCAAGCCGCATAATGCAGAGGGCGGTTTTGGAAATTCTTTTTATATTCCAGCCCACCGAGCTTTCCGAAATAAGCGAATCAAGCTCCTCTAAATGCTCATAAACTCCCTTAAATACCGTATTTATATATTCATCGGGTACAAGGTCGCGCGCCTCGGCGGCGGATTCTAAAATATCCTCGATACCGTTATCGTTAAATTCCTTTTCAAAAACAAGAATAAAAGCTTCTTCCCTTGCCTGCTTTCTTGTCATAACGCACCTGCTTTCATAATTATACGATTTAATCACTATATATCAGTCTATATTATACACGAAAATATGCAATATTTCAACCCGAAAATGCATATTTTGAAGTCCCCAAATAAAAATGTTGACAAATGAGGGCTTATGGTATAAAATAACACTATCGCAGAGTAGATGACCGTGCGTTAAGTGCTGTCGGGACGGGGAGTTGCCGGGCAGACGAAGGATTTTCCCGCGGTTCGGTCGTCGCATCCCGCTGCCGGCTAATATCGCAGATTTAAATCTCCTTATTATCGGTAAAAACGGGTAATAATAAGGAGGTTTTTTTATGAACAAAAAAGGCAAGCAATACATTTTTTCTATGGTGACAGCGGCGCTTTTAATCGCGCTTAAAATCATTTTAGAGCGTTTTTTATCCTACAATGTGTGGAATCAACGATTCGGGTTCTCGTTTATAGTAGTCGGCTTCGCCGCTATTACCTTGGGCGTTCCGTGGGCTATGGCGGTATCCGGTATCGCCGATATTTTGGGCACCCTCATCTTTCCGACAGGTCCGTATTTCCCGGGCTTTACGCTTACAGCGGTGCTTACCGCCCTTTGCACCGCGCTTTTTGTAAGAAAAAACGCCACCCTTTTAAAGGTGACGGCAAGTGTGCTTATCAATCAGATTTTCGGGTCTGTACTGCTTAATTCGCTCTGGATTTCAATTCTATACGGCAAGGGCTTTATCGCACTTATTCCGGGAAGAATCGTTCAGGCAATATTTATGACGGTGATACAGATTGTCCTGACCTACGCCCTTTACGGAAATAAAAGCGCGGTTCGCCGCAGGCTTTTAAAAATCCCCGTATTTGCAAACGCACAGGCTTGATTTGTAATCAACTGCGATAATTACTCCCAAAAAATTTAAGTTGATATATTTACGCCCCCGCTTAAAAAGCGGGGGCTTTGCCGTTGATATTATTCCTCGGCTTCAAAGGCGTCTTTGCCTAAGCCGCAAACGGGGCATACCCAATCCTCGGGTACATCCTCCCACGCAGTACCGGGAGCGATGCCGTTTTCCTCATCGCCGATTTCGGGGTCATATTCATAACCGCAGGGGCAAACATATTTCATTACGATAACCTCCATTCCGCCGCAGTCTATGACCTAAAAAGGTCAACAAGCTTTTGTATTAGCAGTATATCACATAACATACTGAATATCAATACTGGGAAAAATTTTCAATCAGCTTTTTTACAAGAACAGCAGCTTTCAAAAAGCTTGTTGATATTAAGCCTCTTTTCTCCCCCGTCCACGATAAAGCCAAGCTTATCGCACAAACTCTCCGTATCCTCGCCGCTGTAAAAGGCGTTCATAATACTGCGCTCGGCGGCGACATGCAGGGTGCTTCTGAGAATCCCGTCGGCTAACATCAAATCATTTTCGGGAATTATTTTATATATTACAATACCGTTTTTATCTAAATCATAAAGACAAAATCCGAGGACCTCTTCCCCGCATTTTGCCTTGACGCAGCCCGAAAATTCGGTAAATTCGAGCCCGTTTTCTAAAAACAGGCGGTTAATTTCGTTTTTGTCGCTTATCGGGGCTAAAGCAATCATTCCTCTTCACGCCCCTTTTGGGTAATATTTGTAAGCCTTCTCATTTCCCTCTCATTTAAGGGTCTCCATTTCCCCTGAGGCAGCATTCCAAGCTTTACTCCCGCTATCTCGGTGCGTTTAAGGCGCAAAACCTCAAGCCCTACTGCCTCGCACATACGGCGTATCTGGCGATTTCTGCCCTCGTTTAAAACAAATATAAGGACGGTTCTGTCCGGCTTTCTTTCTGCTATAAAGCAGTCGCAGGGAAGGGTTTTTCTGCCGTCAAGCTCTATGCCCTCCTTCATTTTAAGGAGCTGTTCCTCTTCTGCCGTGCCCTTTACCGTCACGCGGTAGGTTTTGTTTACATGCGAAGAGGGGTGAGTAAGCTTGTTTGCAAAATCGCCGTCATTCGTCATTATCAAAAGCCCCTCGGAATCGCGGTCAAGCCGTCCTACGGGGAAAATTCTATTTCCGGCATCCGCCACTAAGTCAGATACCGTTTTGCGGCCTAACTCGTCGCTCATTGTAGTGACAAAGCCGCGTGGCTTATTAAGCATTATATAAACCTTTTCGCTTACCGGAACAACCGCTTTGCCTCTTACTGTCACCTTGTCCCTTTTAGGGTCAACCTTGGCACCGATTTCGGCTATATGTCCGTTAATTTTAACCTTTCCTGCCGCGATAAGCTCCTCTGCCTTTCTGCGTGAGGCTATCCCGCACTCGGAAAGATGTTTCTGCAGTCTTATTTTGTTAACCTTCATTTTAATCTCCATTCTACCGCCCTAAACTCAAATAGGTTATGCAATCTCCAACGGCGGTGGATGGAGATTAAACCGTTATGTTGCGCGGTTGACTTTTATTTTATAAAAGATGAGCATAACATTTCCCTGTATTGTCATTAGCGTGATTTTTCTTACTAATCCTCAGTTAACTGTGCTGTTACGCTGTTAAAATAATCTACGGCATTTTCATACTGTGCGTCAATTTTTTGCTTTTTAGCTTCAAAATTCTCTTCCGATGAGACGATTGACAATATTTCCGACTTTGCAACCTCTGTTCTTCCGAGAATAAGGTTTACAAGCTCCTTTGCAAGCTCAGGATTGCCGCCCTCGGTAACAGTATTACAGCATTTTGTCCCCTCAATCACCGTTTTTCCTATTACAGATGCGCCGTAATCCACTTCGGGCGAAACCTCTGCTTTCTTTATAACCTTTTTTTCAAGTGTTTTTAGCGGTTCAGTAGCATTGAGCTTTGCGTTCAGTCTTTCGATTTCCTTTTTAAGCCCGTCAATTTCGGCATCACGGTTTGCAATTTTTTCTTTAAGCTCGGTAATCTTTAGCTGTGCCACGGTAATTTTATCAAAAAGCCGGGTATTTTGTGTGATTAAATCTTTTTTCCTCATTTGTGCCACCAACCTAAGATTCTTCTTCAGATACAGAAGTATTGTTAAGAGGTATTTCTACCCTTAAATCATCTGCTTCCCTAATTTTATCACAAACGGTCGAATCGTAATAATCGCTATCACAGGGGAGCTTTTTTCTCTTTAGCCTGAAATTAACAAGTGATGTTATTATATAATAGATTACGGCAAAGAGCGGAACACCTATAAGCATGCCGATTACACCGAAGAGACCTCCGCCGACAACTATTGCAAATACAACCCAAAAAGCCGAAAGTCCTGTAGAGTTACCGAGTATTTTAGGCCCGATAAAGTTGCCGTCAAGTGTTTGAAGGAGTATAATAAAGATTATAAAATAGAGTCCCTTCATAGGGTCGGTCAAAAGTATCAGCGCCGCGCAGGGAATACCGCCCAAATACGGGCCGAAAACAGGGATAACATTAGTTACTCCTATTACAACCGCCACCAGCATAGTATACGGGATTTTAAGAATAGATATTCCTATAAAACAAAGAACACCGATTATAATGGAATCAAGCAATTTACCGTATATAAAGCCGCTGAAAATACTGTGTGCTTTCTTCCCTGTCTTAAAAATATGCTCAACAACCGTATTGCTTATGCAGGCATATAAAAGCTTTCTGAACTGCCGCATAAGTAAAGCCTTATTAAATAGTATATAAAGCGCAAAAATCAGTCCGACCGCAAAGTTTTTAATAAAGCTTACAACACTCCATACTCCCGAAGCGAAATATGCAGCAACGGAATTAATATATAAGGTAAGGTCGTTTTGTAACCAATTCTTTCCGTATTCGTAGACCGTGTTTATCAGATTTTGCAAATCCTTATTGCGTTCAAATTCTGTGGAAACCTTCTTGATAAAGGCATCGAGCTGACCGGGTAAGACCTTTATCATACTTGAAATACTTTCAATAAACTGGGGAACTATCATATATATAATCAGCGCCAAAATAAGCAAAAAAACAGCTAATGCCCCGAAAACACTAACAACTTTAGAAATTTTACGGGCGATTTCAGGCTTTTTGTTGAAATGCTTTTTTGAAAGCTTTAACAGACCGCCGTTAATCGAATTTGCAATCGGATTAACAAGATAGGCAATTATCAGTCCTATAATAACAGGCTGAATAACTGAAAGAATTTTTGCAAAAAACGACATTATTCCGGGAAGTCGGTAGATTAAAAAGAAAAATATAACACAGGCGGCAACGGTTAAAAAAGCCGTAAGACCTATGTAAAAATACTTAAGCTTAAAATTCTTGTTTTGCATTTAGTCCACCGTCCTGACAGTCTTGTAAATGGGCTTGATATACCTTGCTAACAGAGCTAAAACCGTAATTGCGAGAGCGGCGCCGCAAAAATCAATACAGACATCTCGAATTTCTGCGCTTCGGCCTGCTATAAAAAGCTGATGAAATTCATCGCTTGCCGCATACAAAAGGCAAATGCCTGCACTTATTAATAAGCGGAAACGGTATTTTAAATTTCGGTAGCTAATCACGCTTAAAAAGGAGAGTACGCCCAGAACAGCATATAGTGAAAAATGTGCAGTCTTTCTTACTATAAACTGAAAATTGCTTATTATCTCGTTTTGCGCATCAGCGGACATATCGGCAAATCCGGGATAAAAAACACTTGCTACCGATTCAATAACGCTGCCGCTGGTTTGAGATGATATTTCTGCATTTTGTGATGAAAGGCAGAAAATAAGCGTCATCCACAGACAAAGCAAAATTACAGTAAAAACTCTAAAAGCTTTAATAATTTACACCCCTTGCAAAAAGCCGTCACCTGCTCAAAACCTTTGGTGACGGCGCTTTTTTATTTCGTTTTAGAATAATAATTCATAGGATTAACCCAGGAGCCGTTTACGATTAAACCGAAGTGAAGATGCGGTCCTGTTGAAAATCCTGTACAGCCGACATAGCCTATGGTTTGACCCTTTTTAACAGTTTGACCTGCCGAAACTGTCACAGAGGACATATGAGCATAATAGGCAGCATATGTTTTACCGTCCGAACCGCGTCCGTGGTCGATTACAACATGGTTTCCGTAACCCTTACCCTGACCTGAAATACCGCAGCAATCGCTTGATTTGGGATAATTATGAGTGCAATGCTTTATCGCACGGGTTACAACACCGTCTGCGATTGCCACAATTTTTGCACCGTAGCTACCGTTGGAAATGTCAATACCGTTATGGTTTGTGCCCCAACGCGGCCCGTAATATGAGGTAATGCGGGTAATGGTCGGGGTCGGCCAAAGGAACTGTCCGCCGTCATATACGACATTCGTGCCCGAATTTGCGCTGTTTAGTATTGCGTTAAGCTCTTTTTGCATCTCCGCAAGTTCTTTGGTGTTCTTGTTCATTTCAGACTGAGCTTCGCTCTGTTCTTTGTTTATCGCCGAAATAACAGACTGAATTTCAGCGCTTTGAGCCTTAAGGTCGTTTTGTTTGGCAGTAATAGTAGCCTTAACGCTTTTTTGCTCTTCTAAAAGCTTGTTGTTTTCGACCTGTTTTGCTTCAAGTGCTTCAACGGCCGCAACAATTTTTTCAATCATAAGCTTATCACGCGCCGAAACAGATGCGGTAAGCTGAGAAAGCTGTAAAAACTGAGAAAAGTCATCAGCTCCCATAAGTATTTGAACGCTACTGTTTGAGCTACTCATATAAATTGCGCGTAAACGCTTTTTAAAAGCTAACTTATCTGCCTCAATTTCAGCATTTTTCTTCTCTATTTCTGCCTTGTTTGCGGCAATTTTACTGTTAATTGAGTTTATTTCCTGATTACAAAGGTCAATTTCCTTTTGAGCAAGCGACATCTGCTTTTCAAGCGCAGTTTTCAGTTCTTCCTGCTTTGCCTTGTCGCTTTTAAGAGAGCTGATTTGAGACTGAAGCTGTTTTTGTTCATTTTGTATTTTCGCAATCTCGCTTCTGAGCTCCGATGCGGATGTGGCCAAGGTAGGCACGCAGAAATAACCACCTAAAACAACAGAAAGCGACATTACTGCACAAATAAGCTTAATAAACCTTTTTTTCATTGTTTTCCTCCAAAAACATGGGTCAAATAGCGGCAAATTCACTACCCTCGCGGCGCAGATATTTGCTTATCATAATAACACTTCCGAGTACACCTGCCAAAACACCGATACCTATAAACACGAGCAAGAGCATTATTGCCACATCGCCGTAATGTACAATATCATTAGTGCCAAGTGTCGAAATAATAGTTTCGGTCGCAACGCGGTAGCAGAAGTACAACAGCCCCTCAGCTATAAGTGCGGAGATAACACCTATAAGTACGCCTTCAACAACAAAGGGAATCCTTACAAAGGAATCTGTAGCGCCAACCGCCTTCATAATGCTGATTTCAAGCTTTCGGTTATACATTGTAACCCTTATTGTATTAGATACTATAACAAGCGAAATTACCATAAGTATAGCGATAATCCAAAATCCCGCAACACCTATTCCGCGCTTGATTGCAGTAATTTTATCTGCCAAATCGGTCTGTGACTGTATTACATCAATTCCGTCCATTTGCTCTACCTGTTTGAGGGTTTCATCAAACAGCGACATATCCTTCATTGTGATTTTAGCCGCACCGGACATAGGATTTCCGTATTCCTCATCAAGGAATGTGAAATAGCTTTCCTGACCTTCAAGCATAGATTCCTTTACGCTTTCAAGTCCTTCTTCACTTGTAACATATGTTACCGCAGCAACATTTGGCAGCTCCGCAATTTTATCGCAAAGAGCCTTTGCCTCGTCATCGTTATGAATAACATAATCGCTCGGTTTAATTCCGTTTTTATCAGCCGTTTCCTCAGCCGACTCGCCTGCTTCGGAATCTGCAGAAGCAGTATCCGAAGTTGTATCGGAAGATTCGGTTTCGGAAGAAGAGCCTTCGGAAGCTGTGTTCTTCTCCCCGTAAAGCGCCCAGTTATAATCCTTCATATACGCCATAACAACATTCTGCTGTTCAAGGTTGCCCACAGCCATATTAACATTTTCGGAAATCAGAATTGCAAGACCGATTATAACCATACACGCAACAAGTACGCCGATTGAAGCCAAGGTCATAAGCCTGTTAACCCAAGCGTTTTTTACACCCTCGCCGGTCAGGTATTTAATACTGCTGATTTTCATTATAAGCTACCTCCGGCGTTATCTGCTACAATTTTTCCGCGTTCAAGCATAATAACCCTGTGCTGAAAATCCCTTACAAGATTATGGTCGTGAGTTACCATAAGCACGGTAGTACCGCGCTTATTAATTTCGGTAAGCAGTGATACAATCTCATACGACATATTAGGGTCAACATTTCCTGTAGGCTCGTCCGCAATAATAAGGTCAGGCGAGTTTACAAGTGCGCGCGCAAGACCTACGCGTTGCTGTTCTCCGCCCGAAAGCTGTGCGGGCATAGAGCGTGCCTTATTGCCAAGGCCTACTTTTGCGAGAGCCTTTGAGACCTCCCTGCGTACATCTCTGTCGCTCGCTCCCACAACATGCATTGCAAAAGCAACATTCTGAAAAACATTCATTGTGGGTATAAGGCGGAAATCCTGAAATACGATTCCCATAGTGCGGCGCAGCATCGGCACCTGCTTGCGGGGCATTGTGGTAAGATTGAATCCGTTTACTATAATAGTACCGGTATTCGCTTTTTCCTCACGCATTATAAGCTTCATAAAGGTACTTTTGCCCGCACCCGAAGAGCCTACAACGAAAACAAATTCTCCCGCAGTTATTCTTATATTAACATCCTCGATCGCGTGGGTTCCCGTAGGATAGGTTTTGGAAACGCCGCGAAACTCAATTATAGGCATTGCGGAAGCCGTATTATCATGTTCTGTGAGTATTCCTTCCATTTATTAAAAATTCACTCTTTCAATTAGTACTTTATTGGGTTGCTCTTGAGATATTTATTAACCATAAGAGCAATTTTAAATATGATTGCATGGTCAAATTCACGAAGATCGAGACCTGTAATCTTTTTGATTTTTTCAAGTCTGTAAACCAGCGTGTTGCGGTGAACAAAAAGCTTTCTCGAGGTTTCAGAAACATTCAGATTGTTCTCGAAGAAACGCTGAATTGTAAATAATGTTTCCTGATCAAGGCTTTCGATAGAGCCGCGCTTGAAAACCTCCTTTAAAAAGGTTTCGCAAAGAGTAGTGGGAAGCTGATAAATAAGGCGCGCTATACCGAGATTATCGTAGGATATGATTGTTTTTTCGGTATCAAAAACCTTGCCTACTTCAAGTGCTTGCTGTGCCTCTTTAAAGGACCGCGCAAGGTCCTTAAGATTATCAACCGTGGTACCGATTCCGATAACAACATGAACATAAAATTCACCTGAAATTGTGTCGGCAATAGTTGAAGCTAACTTTTCAATAGTTTTAGAGTCAATTCCCGACTTTGTTTCCTTTACAAGTGCGATATCGGTTTCATTTATATTAATGATAAAATCCTTTGTCTTATCAGGAAAAAGGTTCTGAACAATATCGTAAATCGAAACATCGTGCTTTTCGATAGCTCTTATAAGCACAACCGTACGCGAAACATCAGAGTTAAAATAAAGCTCGCGCGCTTTTAAATATATATCACCGGGAAGAATATTATCAAGTATTATGTTTTTGATAAAATTACCGCGGTCATACTTTTCGTCATAATAAAATTTGATATTAGAGAAGGAGACCGCCAAAACCGCCGCATATTTTGAAGCCAAAATATCGTCTCCCTCAACAAAAATGATATAATCAGTTCCCTGAGAAACGCCAAGGCTTTTATAGGTACATCCGTTATTAACCGCAATATCGTTAGCAGGAACAGCAATGTTTTCAACAGTTTCCCCTATGCGTCCAAGCTCACTGCAGGCAATAATTGTGAAGTTCTCATCAACAACGCCGAAGGTACGGTCAATCGCATCTTTCATTTGATGAATAACTCCCTGAAAAAGACGGTTAGCCATTTATATACACATCCCTTAAAAAATAATAAAACATTATATATTCCTATTTTACACAATCCGAGTGAATTTTGCAAGTAATATTATTAGAAATACATAAAAAAGTTACAAAATCATTACAAGTGCCGAAAAATGGCGGTTATATTTGTTAAAAAGATGCCCCCAGCCTCACTGCGGCTGTCGAGCGCAGCGAGACCGGGGTTATAGTCTGATATCCGATGTCTGAAATCTGATGTCTGATTATGAAACATACTTTTCCGCCTGTGCGCTGAACATCTCGGCGTATTTGCCCTTTTGCGCAAGCAGAGTATTATGGTCGCCCTGTTCAATAATTCTGCCCTTTTCAAGCATATAAATCTTATCAACAAAGCGGGTTGTAGAAAGACGGTGCGAAATAATAATAACCGTTTTATCACCGCTTAATTCGGTTACCGCCTTGTTAAGCTCATATTCGGCAATGGGGTCAAGGGCGCTCGACGGCTCGTCAAGAATAATAACATTTGCCGAGGAATATAGAACTCTTGCCAAAGCCAGCTTCTGTGCTTCACCTCCCGAAAGGTTAACTCCCTTATCGGAAAATTCCTTTGTGAGCTGGGTTTCGTATCCGTCGGGCAGGGATTGCAGTTTTTCAGCAAAAGCCACCTTTTTAATCACGGTATCGGCTTTTTGCTTATCAAATTCACCGTCCGACATACTAATGTTTTGAGCGATACTTGCCGCCACAATTTCAAAATCCTGGAAAAGCACGCCGTACCTTTCACGGTATTTCTTAATCGGATATTCCTTTAGGTTATTGTTATCGAAGAAAATATCGCCGTATGTCGGGTCATACAGCCTTAAAATCAGTTTAATAAGGGTGGTTTTTCCTGCGCCGTTATAGCCCACAAGCGCTATTTTTTCGCCTTTTTTAATGCTCATTGAAATGCCGTTAATCGTAGGCTCTTCGTTGCCTTTATAGGTAAATTTCACATCTTTAAGCTCAATGTCTCCGCTGCTCGGCACTTCCAAAGTACCGTCATCGGGCATTTCATTTTGCGTTTCCAAAAAGGTGCGGAGCTTATCAATATAAAGGCTGTGATTTTGGAAATTCGGGAAACGGAAAGAGAAGTTGTAAAGAGAATTTATAAATCTGTTACTTGAATTATATAATCCCAATAAAATTCCCAAACCGTATTTTCCCTTGACTATCGCCTGATAGAAAAGGTATGCCAAGAACACGCCGTCGCCCATTATATCCGAAATAGAAATGTTAAAAATCTGCAAGGGAACGATTTTTTTACCGAATTTGAATATGGGCCTTTCCATACCGTCGCTTGAGTCTTTGAAATCCTTTTTAAGCTTTTCTGCCATATTCCCCGTTTTAATATCCTTAATAAAATCGGGAAGGTAAAAAACACGGTTTACATAGTCGCGTTTGCGCCTTATGGGCACTATCTCCTCTTCACGCTTAACAAAGAGTTTGTTAATAATGCGAGGCACAAAAATTGCTACCGGTACGATTACCGCCGCAATCAAAAGGGTTACTTTGTCGGTCACAATGATAAACGAGCCTGTAATTACAATATTAACGACATAGCTTAATAACCTGGAAAAATCCTGCAGAGTGCTCGTTATATGACCGGGAGCTTGGCGCATTGCCCAAACAAAATCGTTGTAAAACTCGGAATTATCGTACTTTGCAATTTCCATTTTAACCGCTTTTTCGTAAAGGGTTAAATTAACCGCCTTTTTGAACTTAGCATCAAATTTAGGTCCAATATAAGCCGACACAAAGGGACCTACCGTAACCTTTGCGGCAACTGCAACAGCCACCGGAATTAAGAATGCCAAAACCGAGGTTATAGGTTTTTGCTTTTCTATGCAGTAGATAATATACGCCGTCAAAAATGTGTGTTCAAAGGTTGTTATTATATCGCCAATAACCGTATTTAAGATTTGATAAACCGTGTAAGCGGGTGCTATTTTAAAGTGCCACTTAAGGGCAAAAAAGGTGTTTGGCAATGTGCCGTATTTCAGTTTCTTTTTTCCCTTCATACAGCACTCACCTCCCCTGCAGTGTAATTTCGCGCCTGTTTTAAGAACATATCGGCGTAAATTCCGCCCCGCTTAATCAGCTCACTGTGCGTACCCTCTTCCTTTAGCTCGCCTTTTTCAAAAATGAAAAGGCGGTCGCACATAGCGGCGGAGGAAAGACGGTGGGAAACAATTACCGAAAGGGTATTTTCCCCCTCGCAAAGGCGGTTTACGGTTTTGAACATTTTGTATTCCGCAATGGGGTCAAGTGCGCTTGACGGCTCATCTAAAATAACAATGGGACTTTTTTTGGCGAAGGCGCGGGCTATGGCGATTTTTTGCTTTTCGCCGCCCGAAAGCTCGGCTCCGTTATCGTCAAATTCTCTTGTTAAAATAGTATCAATTCCATTTTCCAAAGAGGAGATTTTGTCGTAAACATCGCTGTCCTTGAGGGCGGAAGTCACACGCTCGCGGTCTTCGTCACTCCCGAGTTCACGCATTAAAACATTTTCCCCCACCGTAGCGGAAAAAAGCGCGAAATCCTGAAAAGCCGCGCCAATAAGCTCACGGTACTTCTTTATATCGAATTCTTTAATGTTAATTCCGTTAAGTAAGATTTCCCCCTCTGTAGGGTCATAAAACCTCATAATAAGCTTAATTAAGGTGGATTTTCCGCTTCCGTTAATTCCCACAAGCGCGTGACGGACGCCCCTGTGCATTGTAAGGCTTACATTTTTAAGCGCCAAACCCTTTTGTCCCTTATAGCCAAAGGAGACATTTTTAAATTCTAAGGTTTCCGCCTCTTTTGGCGGTTCTTTTCCACCCTTAGTCTCATCAATAAGCGGTACAAAATCTAAAAATGTTTTAAGATTTTCAATAAAATAGGCATTTTCAGAGCATTTAGTAGTGGATTCTTCAAAATAATTAATCATCCAAGAAACACCGTTGATGGCGTTTATTAACACTATCGCCTGACTGATTGTTATTGTGCCGTTCAGGGCTAAAACAGCGGCGCAAAGCCACATACCCTCATACCCCAAAAGAAACATTAAAATACTTTTAAGTGCGCCCATAACAGCGCGTTTAGGAGCGTATTTTAATTTGACATCAGTAACATCATCAGCGGATTTTTTAAACATACTTTCAAGCACTTTATATATGTTGGTAAGGCGAAGCTCACCTGCATATTTTCTGAAATAAATTATGCGGTCAACATAATCAAGTCTCCGTCTATCCCCTGTAGTTTCCTCGTTTTCCTTGAAGCCTAATTTTGCGAGCTTTTTTCCTAAATACATATTTCCGAAGAGCGGCAGTGCAATAAAAACCAATGACCACGGGGTTATGAGTGCCATAGTCACAATAACATATACAGAGGAGAAAAACGAGCTCACCGCCTCTGAACACTGATTCAATACCTCTCGGGCGCGACTGCTTGCCTCGGTGGCGGCTTTGGTGTATGTATTATAAAATTCAGGGGTTTCAAAGCAAGAAACATCCACCGACTGAGCCTTACTGAAAAGCTTCATATTAAGACCGTAATGCACCCTTATATCAAATTTTGGGGTGTATACATTCCAAAACCACATTGAAAAAGCACGGAAAATGATATTAATCAACAGCGACACTACAATAAATATTGCGATTTCTGGAAAGCTTCTGAGCCCCTCTCCGCTTCCGAACAGGTACTGCATAAAAATAACCGAATAGAAAACCCAAAAAGCGTACTGAATAAAGTTTTCCAAAAAACACAATACAACACCCATAGGACTGATTTTCCACAAAAGCCCCAAAAAATAAAGATTGTTTTTTACAACCGAAATTTTCTTATCCTTTTCTTTCATTTTCTCCCTCCTCAAAGCAAATTATGTTATAACATATCGCTTTCATTTTACCATAGTAAACATCTCCTTACAACAACCAAACTTTATCTGATTTCAAATAAATTTTATCTAAACATAAATTAATGCCAAAAACAAAAAAGTGTGTATAACGCGAGGCTATACACACCGAAAAACGCATAGCTCCACATTGCTGCAACACAACTTTAGCAAACCATAAGAGAAAGCCAAAATAGAGAATGCGTTTTTACCGAAATAAAAACACTTCTCTTACAGTTTGCCGAATTAAATTTGTGTTGCATACATAGTGTAGCACATTATTTATAGATTGTAAATAAAAAATTAAAATTCTTTATTAAATGTTGGAATGATATGAATTTTAGCCTCCCTCTGACGAGGGTGCGGATTGCCTGTGGCAATCTCTAAGCGTAAGCTTAGAAGCACCGACCGAAACGGCAGTTGAGAGGTGGCACGGCTCGCCGTGACGGAGGGAGAGAAAAAGGTGAAGATACATAGAAACTTCGACTCTTCTCTCCCTCAGTCTCGCTACGCTCGACAGCTCCCTCGTCAGAGGGAGCCAATCTACACCCCAACTTTTGCAAAACAGCATAAAAAAAGAGCGGCATTAAGCCGCTCATAAAAGTTAATTATTAATCGTTTACATAAGGAAGCAGAGCAATCTGACGGGCGCGCTTGATAGCGGTGGTCAGCTCGCGCTGATGAGCGGCACAGGTGCCTGTGGCTCTGCGGGGTAAAATCTTCGCGCGCTCGGTGATGAACTTACGAAGACGGGCTACATCCTTATAATCGATAGTCTCAACACGATCAACACAGAAGTGGCAAACCTTTTTACGGGCTTTTCTGTGCATAGGTCTATCGTTTCTCTCGTTTTCCATTAGAAAAACCTCCTATTCTGAGTTGTTTAATTAAATCAGAACGGCAAATCGTCATCCGAAATATCGCCCAAATCGGCGAAATCGTTAGCTCCCGCATTGCTGAAGGAAGGAGCCGGCGCGCTGTCGCTGACAGTTGTAGCCGCCGCGTCGCGCTTTGACTCAATAAACTGAATGTTATTAGCAACAACCTCAAACGCAGTTCTGTTATTGCCGTTCTTATCGGTATACTTGCGGGTCTGAATAGAACCCTCGATACCGATTAAATTGCCTTTTTTAAAATATTTGGCAACTAATTCCGCTGTCTGACGCCACGCCACAATGTTGATGAAGTCTGTCTGTCTCTCTTCACCCGCACGGTAACGCCTGTCAACCGCGATTGAAAATGAGGTAACAGAAATACCGCTTTGAGTAGTTTTAAGCTCGGGGTCGGCGGTAAGCCTGCCGGTTAAAACAACTAAATTAAACATTTTTGTTCCTCCTTACTTTTTGATAACCATAACGCGCAGAACGCCGTCGGTAATCTTGGCGATACGCTCGAGCTCTGCAGGGAAGGACGGCTCGCTTTCAAATGTAAAGAAAACATAGTAGCCCTCCGCCTCGTCGTTGATGAGATAAGCAAGACGGCGCTTGCCCCAATCGTCAACATTCTCAATAGTACCGTTCTTAGCAATCAAATCGTTGAACTTTTCCTTTAACGCAAGGGCGGAATCCTCACCCTGAGCAACGGAAAGAACAACGGCAGCCTCGTACTTATTAGCCATTTACTTTGCACCTCCTTTTGGACATTTGGCTCCGCATAACGGAGCAAGGAGCTAATTATTTTTAATCAGCATTTTGTATTATAACAAGATTTTTCCCGATTGTCAACAAATTTCTTGATTTTACCGATATTGTATATTATAATATGATAAATTAGTTATAAGGAATGATATTAATGTTGCTGACAATCGACATCGGCAATACCAATGTTACCCTCGGAGTTTATGACGCGGGGCTTTTATCCTTTACGGCAAGGCTTGCGACAGACTCCCTTAAAACCTCCGACCAGTACGCGGTGGAGATAAAGGATATTTTAGCGCTTCACGGGCTTGATTATAATTCGGTTGAGGACTGTATTATTTCCTCTGTAGTTCCTGCCGTGGGAAAGAGTATAAGCGGCGCGGTCGCAATGCTTTGCGGAATAGTACCCTTAATGCTGGGCCCCGGCGTTAAAACAGGGCTTAATATTAAAATAGACAATCCCGCACAGTTGGGTGCGGACCTTGTGGCAGGTGCTGTGGGAGCCCTTGAGGAATACACAATGCCCTGTGTTGTAATCGATTTAGGAACCGCTACAACCTTGAGCGTGCTTGATAAAAACGGTGCATTTTTAGGCGGTACAATCGCCGCGGGCGTACGCCTAACCTTAAAAGCCCTCAGCGAAAATACCGCGCAGCTGCCCGCTATTCCGATTGAAGCTCCCCCATCTGTTATCGGGGCCAACACTACCGAAAGTATGCAGTCGGGTCTTGTTTTCGGCACGGCGGCAATGCTTGACGGTCTGCTTGATAAGATTGAGGAGGAGCTGGGCGAAACGCCGACGGTGGTCGCCACGGGGGGACTTGCGGCGGAGATTATCGCTCATTGCCGAAGAAATATAATTTATAACGAAAACCTCTTACTTGACGGTCTTCGTGTGATATACGAAAAGAATAACTGACAGCAATAACCGCAAAAGCGGATTGCATATATTATTATGAGCTCTACCGCTTGTCGGAGAGCATCGGAGGTAATTTTATGTCAAATGCAAAAACCAAATCAATGAACGCCGCGTTGCTCGGTATGTTCGCCGCCATCACCATTGTGCTACAATTAATGAGCTATCTCATTAAAATCGGCACCTTCAACCTGTCGCTCGTGCTGGTACCAATAGTATTAGCGGCGGTTTTGTACGGTCCTAAATACGGCGCCGCTATGGGCGGTGTTTTCGGAGTGATAGTAGTTATCGCTTCGGTCGCGGGACTTGACGGCGGCGGTAACATTCTGTTCCAGTCAAGCCCTGTGCTTACAACCCTTGTGTGCTTAGTAAAGGGTATTGCCGCGGGCTTTGTCTCGGGTGTTATCGCAAAGGCGCTTAAGAATGTTAATTTTTATCTTTCGGTAATCCTTGCCGCGCTTGCCGCTCCTATTGTAAACACGGGTATATTCGCCGTAGCTATGCTTCTCCTTTTTAAGGATACGCTTGCGGTTTGGGCAAACGGAGCAAATTTAGCCTATTACATAATCTTCGGTCTTATAGGTGTAAATTTCTTAATAGAGCTTGTTTTAAACGCGGTTCTTTCACCTGTGATCATTACCGTAACCCGCGCTTTAAAAAAAGCTTAAAGCAGAATAATTAACGCAAAAGCCGCAGGACTAATCCCGCGGCTTTTTTAATATCCCGTTCAGCTTTTCTTCTAACAGCTTTATCTTAAACTGCGGAGTTTCGGGGGTATCTGCAAGCGGGAAAGGTATGCCGAGCTTTTGGTATTTTGAAGTGCAAATCTTTCTAAAGGCTAAAAGCTCGGTCTTTTCTATACAAGGGTGCTTTTTGATAATTTCAGCTAATTTACTGATATTGTCGGTGCTGTCGTTAAGCCCCTCAATAATTACCTGCCTTATTCGGGTAGGTATTTTTTTATTATTAAGCAGCTTCAAAAACTCAAGGGGTTTATCCATTCCGCACCCGACATACTGCCTGTATTCCCTATCGCTTGTGTACTTAATGTCGAGCAAGCAATAATCGGTGTAATTAAGCAGTTCTTCGGTGCTTTCGTTAATAATACATCCGCTTGTATCAAGGCAGGTGTTTATCCCCTTTTCGCGCGCCTGTTTAAATACCTCGGTGACAAATTCCGCCTGTAAAAGCGGCTCACCGCCCGAGACGGTGATACCGCCCTCCTTGCCGAAATACTCCTTATATCTTTCCGCCCTTTCTACAACCTCTTTTGCGGTGTACTGCTTACCGCCGTTTTTATCCCAGGTCTCGGGGTTGTGACAGCATACGCATCTTAGCGGACAGCCCTGCGAAAACGCCACAAAACGGACGCCCGGTCCGTCAAGGGTGCCGAGCGTCTGAAAGGAGCTGATTCGTCCTTTTATCAATTCTTTCATCACATTGCCTCGTGGAAGGTGCGGGTTATAACCTCTCTCTGCTGTTCGCGGGAGAGCTTATGGAAGTTTACCGCATAGCCCGAAACGCGGATTGTAAGGTTGGGATAAGCCGTGGGGTCATTGTAAGCCTCAATAAGGGTTTCGCGGTTAAGAACATTAATATTGATGTGATGCGCCATTTTTGCAAAATAACCGTCAAGGACAGAAACAAGGTTATTAACCCTATCCTCTACTGTTCTACCCAAGGTGTCGGGAGTAATAGAGAAGGTATTTGAAATACCGTCGCGGCAATCGTCATAAGAAAGCTTTGCAACCGAGTTAAGGGAAGCAAGCGCGCCGTTTTCCTCGCGGTTGTGCATAGGATTGGCTCCCGGTGCAAAGGGTGCGCCCGCAGGTCTGCCGTCAGGCGTTGCGGCGGTGTTTTTGCCGTACATAACATTGGAAGTAATCGTAAGCACCGAAAGTGTGTGCTCGGCGTTTCTGTAGGTCGGGGTCTTTCTAAGCTCGGTAATCATTTGGTGGGTAAGCTCTTTTGCGATAAGGTCAACGCGGTCGTCATCGTTGCCGAATTTCGGGAAATCACCCGTTGTTTCAAACTCGGTAATAAAGCCGTTTTCGTCCCTGATCGGGCGAACCTCGCCGTATTTAATAGCGCTTAAGGAGTCGGCTATTACCGAAAGTCCCGCCACGCCGAACGCCATAAAGCGGTGAACATCGGTATCGTGCAGAGCCATCTGGGATTTTTCATAAGCGTACTTATCGTGCATATAGTGAATGACATTCATTGTATTGACATAAAGCTTTGCCACCCACTCGATATATTTATCAAGCCTTGCCTTTACAGCATCATAATCGAGAACCTCGTCCTCCATTACGCCCATCTGCGGGCCGATGTGTATTCCGCTTGTGTTATCGACACCGCCGTTAATAGCAAGCAATAAAAGCTTTGCCAAATTACAGCGGGCGCCGAAGAACTGCATCTGCTTGCCGACCTTCATTGCCGAAACACAGCAGGCGATAGCGTAATCGTCACCGTAAATCGGTCTCATAAGGTCGTCGTTTTCGTACTGGATGGAATCGGTGTCGCAGGAAACCTTGGCGCAGAATTTCTTAAAGCCCTCGGGCAGAGAGGTTGACCAAAGCACCGTAAGGTTCGGCTCGGGTGAAGAGCCCAATGTATAAAGGGTATTTAAAATGCGGAAGCTGTTTTTGGTAACCAAGGTTCTTCCGTCCTCCCCCATTCCGCCGACGCTTTCGGTAATCCACATCGGGTCGCCGCCGAAAAGCTCGTTGTAGTCGGGTGTGCGAAGGTGGCGGGCAATACGGAGCTTCATTACAAAATCGTCAATAAGCTCCTGCGCCGCTGCTTCGGTTAAAACGCCGTTTTTAATGTCGCGCTCAATGTAAATATCAAAAAATGTGCTGACGCGTCCTAATGACATAGCCGCGCCGTTTTGCTCCTTAATAGCGGCAAGGTATGCAAAATAGGTCCACTGGATAGCTTCTTTAGCGTTGCTTGCGGGCTCGCTTATATCAAATCCGTACATAGCCGCCATTTCCTTCATATAGCCTAAGAAGGCAATCTGCTGGAAAAGCTCCTCGTCAAGTCTTATTTCGTCCGTTCCGAAATTGCCCTCGGCTAAAGCCGCCTTGTCCTTTTTCTTTTCTTCCACGAGCCTGTCTATACCGTAGAGCGCAACCCGTCTGTAATCGCCGATAATTCTTCCTCTGCCGTAGGCGTCGGGAAGACCGGTTAAAATATGGCTTCTGCGGGCTAAGCGCATTTCCTCGGTGTAGGCTCTGAAAACACCGTCGTTGTGGGTTGTTCTATACTTAAACTCGCTCTCTAACTTATCGCTGAGCTTATATCCGTATGCCTCGCACGCCTGACGCGCCATACGGATACCTCCGAAGGGATTTACACCGCGCTTTAAGGGGCGGTTTGTCTGCATACCGACAATAAGCTCCTTGTCCTTATCGATATAGCCGGGAGCATAAGCTGTAAGAGAGGACACCGTCTCGGTATCTATATCAAGCACTCCGCCGTACTGCCTTTCAAGCTCAAAGAGGGTATTTACGCGCCCCATAAGCTCCTTTGTGCGCTTGGTGGCGCCCTTTAAAAAGCTGTCGTCCCCCGTGTACTCGGTGTAGTTTTGCTGTATAAAATCGCGGACATTGATTTCGTCCTGCCATACTCCTGTATTAAATCCGTTCCAGTTTCCGTGTGTCATTTTAAACCTCCTAATAATACAAAAGGGCAATCCAGTAATAAGCTGAATTGCCCAGACGGTCGGCATTTAAGGCTCGCGCTCCACGCGGTTACCCGCTTATCCGTCAGTCACGCGACCTTTAGTACGGTATTATAATACTACATATTGGGCGGTTTGTCAATAGCATATCTACATTTTGATAAAATGTATTTTTACGGTGCATAAATTCAGCTATTTTTGTGCAAAAAAACGGTTTCTCTTTCCGTTTGACATTAATAAGGAATAAATATTCCGTAAATATTTAGAAAAAGCCTTGCTTATCAATTCGGTATTAAGTATAATGAATTAAATTACCGTGAAAGGAGCGGCAGAGAAATGGACGCAATAAAAACAGTATCGCTTAAAAAATATTACGGCAAATCAAGGGGAATTGACGGAATCGACCTTACGGTAAAAGAGGGAGATTTTTTCGGCTTTATAGGGCCTAACGGCGCGGGCAAGAGCACCACCGTCCGCACCCTTTTAGGGCTTATCTCCCCCACCTCGGGCAAAGCGGAGATTTTCGGCAAGGATGTAACAAAATATAAAACCGAAATATTAAGCGAGGTAGGCTATATGCCCTCCGAGGCGGCGTTCTATCCCGATATGCGGGTGCGCGAGGCAATAAAGCTTTCGTCGGCTCTTCGCAAAAAGGACTGCACTAAGACCGTAAAACGCCTGTGCGAGCGCTTACAGCTTGATACCGATAAAAAAATAAAGGAGCTGTCCCTCGGAAACCGCAAAAAGGTATCGGTGGTCTGCGCGTTACAGCACAGCCCCCGTCTTTGCATACTCGACGAGCCCACAAGCGGACTCGACCCGCTTATGCAGCGGGAATTTTACGCTGTTTTAAAGGAATTAAACGAGAACGGCACCACCGTTTTTCTTTCCTCCCATATTCTTTCCGAGGTTCAGCACCACTGCAAAACCGCCGCTGTAATAAAGGACGGCAAAATATTAGTCTGCGACAGTATTAAAAATATCGGTCATACCGAGGCAAAGCGGGTGACCCTTAGGGGTATATCCGACCCGCCCGCGCTTGACGGAGTTAAGGATATAAAGCAAAACGAAGATACAGTAAGCTTTTTATACAGCGGAAGTCCGACAGTGCTCCTAAGCTCACTTTCAAAGCTCCCGATTACCGATATTAATATAGCAGAACCCGATTTGGAGGAAATATTTATGCACTACTACGCAAAGGAGGAGCAGAAATGACTCTTATAAAGCACGAGCTTAAAACAGGCAAAAACAGCCTTATTATTTGGACGGCTATAATCTCCTTTATGCTGGCTCTCTGTATTTTTATTTATCCGCAAATGGGCAGTCAGATGAGCGAAATCAGCGGAATGTTTGCAAATATGGGCAGCTTTTCGGCGGCTTTCGGTATGGATAAGATAAATTTCGGCGAGTTTTCCGGCTTCTTTGCCGTTGAATGCGGCAATGTGTTGGGGCTCGGCGGCGCATTTTTTGCGGCTTTGCTCGGCATTTCCGCCCTTTCAAAGGAGGAAAAGGAGCACACCGCCGAATTTCTTTTGACCCACCCGATAAGCCGTACGGCTGTGGTTTTACATAAGCTCTGCGCAATATTTTTACAGCTTATTATACTTAACCTCGCGGTTGTCGGGGTTACTGCCCTTTCGGTTTTAATTATCGGCGAAGAGACCGATGTATACAAGCTGTTCCTTCTTTTCCTCGCATACTTTATAATGCAGCTTGAAACCTGTGCTGTTTGCTTTGGCGTTTCGGCGTTTATAAGCTCTAATTCGGCGGGTATAGGTCTCGGTGCCGCCGCCCTGTTCTATTTTCTTAACATAGTCGCAAATCTTACCGAAAAGGCGGAGTTTTTAAAATTCCTTACCCCCTTTGGTTATACCGACGGCGCTGATATACTCTCAAGCGGTAAAATTGAGCTTAAATATCTAACTTTGGGTCTTATTTTTACGGTGATCGGCATTGCCGCCGCATTTTATAAGTACAATAAAAAGGATATTGCTTGATATTATAGGAAAAGTATGTTAAAATTGAAACAATATTTTTAGAAGGTGAAGAAAAAATGAAAACAGTAGTATCGGTTATCGGCAAGGACGCCGTGGGCATTATCTCAAAGGTAAGCGCGGTCTGTGCGGACTGCGGCGCTAATATTGTGGATATTACCCAGTCGGTTTTGCAGGATATGTTCGTAATGGTAATGCTTACGGAGATAGGCGGGCTTAACTGCTCCTTTACCGAATTTTCGGACAAAATGAAAAATTTGGGGACAGATAACAATCTTGACATCCGAGTTATGCACGAGGACATTTTCAATTCAATGCACCGCATTTAAAGGGGTAGTATATGCTTAACATTAATGATATAATGGAAACCATTAATATGATTTCCGAGGAAAATCTTGACATACGCACAATTACAATGGGTATTTCCCTTTTGGATTGCGCCGATTCCGACATTAAACGCTCCTGCGATAAGGTTTATAAAAAAATCACCCGCCTTGCGGGAAACCTTGTTAAAACAGGCGAGGACATCGAGCGGGAATACGGTATTCCTATTATAAACAAACGCATTTCGGTAACGCCTATTGCCATTTTAGCGGCAAACGGTGGCGACCCCGTTATGTATGCAAAAACCCTCCAGCGCGCGGCGGACGCAACGGGGGTAAACTTTATCGGCGGATATTCAGCCCTTGTGCATAAAGGCTTTTCTGCCGGGGACGAGGCACTTATCCGCTCTATCCCCGAGGCGCTGTCTGTTACCGATAACATCTGCTCGTCGGTCAACATCGGCTCTACAAAGTCGGGCATTAATATGGACGCGGTAAAGCTTATGGGCGAGGTTGTAAGGCAAACCGCCGTGATTACCGCCGACCGTGAGTGTATCGGCTGTGCAAAGCTTGTTGTGTTCTGCAACGCGGTTGAGGATAACCCCTTTATGGCGGGCGCGTTCCACGGTGTCGGCGAGCCCGACTGTGTTATTCATGTCGGCGTTTCGGGCCCGGGAGTTGTTCAGGCGGCGCTCAAAAAATGCCCCAACGGGGATTTAGGACAGGTTGCGGAAACCATAAAGCGCACCGCCTTTAAGATAACCCGTATGGGTCAGCTTGTGGGAACCGAGGCTTCAAAGCGTTTGGGTGTCCCCTTCGGTATAGTTGACCTCTCCCTTGCCCCCACCCCCGCCGTCGGCGATTCGGTAGCCCACATTTTAGAGGAAATGGGTCTTGAAACCTGCGGTATTCACGGCACAACCGCGGCGCTGGCTCTGCTTAATGACGCGGTTAAAAAGGGCGGCGTTATGGCTTCCTCCTCTGTAGGGGGGCTTTCGGGCGCGTTTATCCCCGTAACCGAGGACGCGGGTATGATTGACGCGGCGCGTTCGGGCGACCTTCAGCTCGAAAAATTAGAGGCTATGACCGCCGTTTGCTCTGTAGGTCTTGATATGATAGCAATTCCCGGAGAAACCCCCGCCGAGGTGATTTCCGCAATCATCGCTGATGAGGCGGCAATCGGTATGGTAAACTCCAAAACCACCGCGGTAAGGGTTATCCCCGCTATCGGCAAAAAGGCGGGTGAGGAGCTTAATTTCGGGGGACTTTTAGGCTCAGGCCCTATTATGAAGGTAAACCTTAACAAGAGCCCCAAGAGGTTTATCGACCGCGCAGGCAGAATCCCTGCCCCGCTGCAGAGTTTAAAGAATTAAGTTATGAAAAAAAATAATATTGTACTGATAGGTATGCCGGGTGCGGGCAAAAGCACGGTAGGCGTTGTGCTTGCAAAGACGGCGGCGCTTGAATTTGTGGATACCGACCTTCTGATTCAAAAGCAGACAGGCAGAAAGCTTCAGGAAATCATAGATAATGACGGTATTGACGCCTTTCTGAAAATCGAGGGTGAGATTGTTTCAAAGGTTGACTGTAAAAACAGTATAATTGCCACGGGCGGGAGCGCAGTTTTCAGCGAGAATGCGATGAATAATCTTCGCCGCGACGGTGTCATTGTTTTCCTTGATGTTCCGCTTAAGGAAATAAAACGCAGAGTGGATAACATAACCACCCGCGGTATCGCAATGAAGCCCGGCGAAACCCTTGAAACGGTCTATAACGAGCGGCTTCCGCTTTACAAAAAATACGCCGATATAACCGTTGACTTAGCCGACACAGAGCACACGGTCAAAAAAATTCTCGAAGCGTTACAATAAAAAAATTTGTCAGGTGTTTTTAAAAGGAAAAATTGCCAAACCTTTAAAAAGGAAAAATTGCCAAACCTTTAAAAAACACTTGACAAACGCTTATAAATATTATATCATATCTAATATGCCGCTGTGGTGGAATAGGCAGACACAAGGGACTTAAAATCCCTCGGTAGCGATACCGTGCCGGTTCAAGTCCGGCCAGCGGCACCACGCTATAAACCGCGCCGTTAAGCCATTCTTGAGCTTTGGGTTGCGGTTTTTAGTTTCTCTAATCAGGTTTACATAATACCGTTTTGGGGTTTATTTTGGGTTTATTGCTTAAATTTTGCCCTGCTTTTGGGGTTTATGGCCGTGCTGTAAGCCGTGCATTATAAAAGCTGAAAAAATAATAAACCGCTCCCGTAATCGCTTATATGGGAGCGGCTTTAGCTTGTTAGGAAAACATTGTATCGGTTTAATGGTGGTTGCTTCATTGTATCGGCTCCGTCCAATACAGCCCCGCTTGGGTGTTGGCGCGCCGCAAGAGAGAAAATTAAGCGCTTTCGGGTGTATGCTCGGCTAACCACCGCTTTAAGCGTTCAATGACGGCGGGTACATCTTCGGTAGCTTCGTAGGATTCGGGGTGCTCTAATCGGCTCTTAAGACAAATTAATTGCCATTTGTAATCCGACATCACAGGAATGTCAACCAATGGTACAAAGAATTGCTCGCCTGTCTCTGTGTCATTTGCTTTGATATATCCCTCGACTTTATAATCTTTGCCGCCTACATTGTATGTATCGGGCTTGTTAATGCTTTCGGGTGTATAGGTATTCATTATTCGCGCTCTCCTTGTTTCTTTATTCTGTTGACAACTGGGGAGCGGATAAGTTATAATATACTCAACCGCTCCGGCGGTGGGGTTGGCTCTATACAGCGTGATTGCGTGGTGCTGTATGGGGCTTTCTTTATGCCATTTCCATAAAGCCGTCAAGATACGGCTGAATGTGCTTTAATTCGTCCGTTATGTCCTCTGTAAGCGTTCCTGTGATTAATATGTCCTCTATCGCGGTACACGCCATAACAAGGGCGGCGGCGGTCTCTACGGGTATTTCAATAGACTTCCGCATTATGTATCACCCCCCATTATGCAACGGTAAAGCGGCGGCTTTCTGTATCTCTCATAAACTGGGCAGCTAAGTTGGGCATTGCTTTCTTGAATGCCGTGGTATCAAATCGGCTGCTCTTAACGGTCTTATACCGCACCTTGTAAACATCAACCGTCATTTCCTCAACGCCCTGCGCGGTCATATCGGATTTTATAGAGTCTTCGATTGCGGTAATCTCTGCCGCCAGCTCATCAGCCATAGCCTTTAATTCCTTAAGCTCTCTAACCTTGTTTGTCATTTCTGTTTCCATTACCTCACTTCCTCTCTTTAAAGGGGTTCGTCCCCTTGACCTTACGAGTATATTATAACACTAAATATTAGTGCTGTCGATATGGCATACTGCACAAGATTTTAGTGCTTTATTTGTCTAATACTGCACTTGCTTTTAGTGCATATATATGTTATAATGTTATTGTAGAAATGGGGCTTCTCATAATGCCGCCCCGGAAAGCGAGAAAAACAATGCCGATAAAATATAAAATAGATATACTTGCAAAGCTAAAGGAAAAAGGGTACAGTTCTACGCGAATTCGAAACGAAAAGCTAATCGGTCAATCCTATTTGCAACAGCTACGCCATAATGAAATGGTTTCTTGGAAAACAATCGAAACAATATGCCGTTTGCTTAATTGTCAACCAGGTGATATATTGGAATATGTCGAGGACACGGAGGGCAAGTAATGACTTTCAAGGATAAATACAGTTTAACGCCGGAGCAAAATATATTTCTTGCAAAAAAGAACTGGGATGAAAACGTATATTGCGGTATGCGAATGGAAAACAGGGCGGTAACGTTTCCGCAGACAAAGACGATATTAGAGGGTGTCAATGTCCCTAATGTCCGTCTTGACGATATACAAGCCATTTTAAATATGCGTGACGCTTGGAATTTCTGCCTGAATACAATGTCGGAGCCGCTCTCCCTTGAATATCTTTACAGGCTTAACGGTTATATAGCACGCAATGAGGCTTTGGAGTGGGGCAAACTGCGCACCGGCGCCGTACAAATATCAGGTACAGAATACACCCCGCCCGTGCCGGTATCAGAGCAAGCCGAACAAGAACTTGACAGCATATTAAATGCCGATAATACCGCCACAGAAAAGGCGCTGAATGTCTTTACATGGGGTGCAAGGTCTCAACTGTTCTGGGACGGAAACAAGCGCACAAGCCTAATAGCGGCCAATAAAGTGCTTATAACCTCGGGAGCGGGTATGCTTACCGTAAAGGAGAGCAATATGGAACGCTTTAATGAATTGCTCGTTGATTTTTACAATACCGGCAATCCTGACAGGGTGAAAGAATTTTTATATAACAATTCAATCATCGGTATTACAGTATAATTAAAACGCCGCCTTACCCATACGGTTTGGCGGTGTCTTTTTATCTCCTCCCGGAGCAGATCCGCTCCTAGTGCATATCGGATATATTGTTATAGATTAATCGTGTAATAGGAAATTCCAGCAAATTGAAAGGTGGTGAGAATATGCCTAAAATGTACTTAACGCTTGAAGAAAAGCGAAAAGCGGCAATGGAAAAGGAATTTAGGAAGCAAGAGCGGCAATTAAGAGCTGTCATTCAAGAAAAATGGCAGAAAAACGGCTTTAAAGACCATGAATTTAAGGAAAAGGCACACGTGGGGATTAATACCGTGACAAAGTTTAAAAAGGCGCCGTTTACGCTTGAATGCGAATGTCTTATTAAATGCTGTGTTGCGGCTGGGATAGTATTGGGGGTGGTAAACGATGAATGACATAAAAAGAGCCGCCCATCGGAGCGCAACTCCGAAAACCGGCAAGTCAACCGAGCATAAAAAACGCGGGGAGCTATTACGGCTCTCCGCTTTCTTGTGCTATTCTGTTTACTGATTATCCAGTGGGACTACTGCAAGAGTTTTCCCCAGCGGACCTAATATTTTTAACAGCGTGTCAATCTGCGGTGTTGCCGTCTTGTTTTCAATTCGAGCTATGGCGGGTTGAGCAAGATTAGCGGCTTCTGCTAATTCCTTTTGCGTCATTCCGCTTTCTTTCCTCAGCTCGATTATACGGTCTATCAGAGTAGAGCACATTTCAGACATTTGCCGCACCCCCTACAATCGGAACGCTATCAATATAGCAACTGTCCGGGGATAGGTCAACCTTGTTATTCCATACCTTTTCACTGTCTATATTCGGGTCAATATCCCACGCTATGCAATGGGTATCATCGACATACACCCTACGGAAGTTATTTATATCCGCAAAGGGTTCAAATACTGTATTGGGCTTAAGCAACGGAGCGACATTATAAAGCCGCCGCTCTCCGTTATCAAAGCTTATAGTCAAAGTAAAATCATCATTCGGCACAACCCCGACAATGCGCTTTCTGCCGCTTGCAAAATATTCCGCTGTTTTACGGTCAAAACCTTTTGATAAATAGTATTCTACGCTCTTTCCCATTGTCTCACACTCCTTTTATTGTTTCGTATCGGGAGCAAAGAACCGTATTATTTCAACGGCTCAATAGCGAACAGCTCTTGCTTGCCCTCTGCAAGCTCCCAGTTTTCCATTAGCTCCTCCTGATGAAAAGCCGCCCAGCCTAACAGCATTTTTAATTGTTTACTCGGTATGCTTCCCTCGATAACTTCAAGCTCTCGGATAGATATTAAAACCTCATCACCGCCATAGGTTGCGTGGAAGTGCGGCGGTTGATGTTCGCGCCAGTTCATAAAGATTTTAATACCTCGGAATGTAGATATTGTAGGCACTGTTACAACCCCTTTCTCGTTCTCATATTATTATAACACATTCGTTATATATCGTCAATAACAAATTCGTTATATTCTTTTCCTACAGAAGCATATCTCCCCCCTGTTATCGGCGTTAAATCCTATAAAAACACCCGAATCGGCAAAACATTTATAAGAGTTATGTTTTATCAAAGTTGTTTTATTACAATTTCTTCAATCTGCCGCAATTTCTTTTACAGATTTAACGCCGATAAAGATGTTTTATAACAGTTGAGAAAGCTAAAGAATTGTTATTAAGAAAAAAGATATCGCCTTACCCTTACGGTTAGGCGGTATCTTTTTAAAAGTTAATTTTCCGCAACAGGCTTGACTTCAAATTCAAATTTCCCGTCCTTATAATTGCAAACCACCGTGTCCCCGTTTTTGACTGTGGAATCAAGAATTTTCTCGCTTAGCGGGTCTTCGATTTTGTTTTGAATCTCACGGCGGAGAGGTCTTGCGCCGTATACGGGGTCAAAACCTTTTTCAGCGAGGGCATATTTCACGCTGTCATCAAACTCGGCGGTGATATTAAGGCTTTTAAGTCTGCCCGCAAGACCCTCAAGCATTTTTTCGGAAATTTCGGCAATCTGTTCCTTATCGAGCTTTGAGAAAACGATAATATCATCCACACGGTTTAAAAACTCGGGGCGGAAGGCGGATTTAAGCTCATTTAAGACAAGCTCTTTTACATCCTTGTTCTCGTCCTTGCCGCTCTCACCAAAGCCGAAAGACACCTTCTTTTCGGTAATAAGCCTTGCTCCCACATTTGAGGTCATAATTATAACCGTGTTCTTAAAGTCCACGCGTCTGCCCTGCGAATCGGTCAAAATACCGTCTTCAAGAATTTGCAGAAGCATATTGAAAACATCGGGGTGCGCCTTTTCAATCTCATCAAAAAGGATTACCGAATAGGGATTGCGCCTTACCTTTTCGGTAAGCTGTCCACCCTCCTCAAAGCCGACATATCCGGGAGGCGAGCCTACAAGCCTTGACACCGTGTGCTTTTCCATATACTCGGACATATCAAGCCTTATCATCATATTCTCACTGCCGAACATCGCCTCGGCAAGTGCCTTGCACAGCTCGGTTTTGCCGACACCCGTAGGCCCTAAAAAGATAAAGGAGCCTATCGGGCGTTTCGGGTCTTTAAGCCCTACTCTGCCGCGGCGGATAGCCTTTGCAACAGCGGTTACTGCCTCGTCCTGACCGATAATTCGGTTGTGCAGTTCTTCTTCAAGCTTTAACAGCCTTTCGCTTTCCTCCTCGGTAAGCTGTGAAACAGGAACTCCCGTCCAGGAGGATACGATTTCGGCAATATCCTCCTCGCCTACCTCGCCATTTATATGGCTGTTCTCTTTATGCCATTTTTCCTTGGTTGCTTTATATTCCTCTTTAAGTTTTTTCTCGGTGTCACGAAGTGAAGCGGCTCGTTCAAACTCCTGCGAATTTATCGCCTCATCCTTTTCGGCCTCTGTGCTTGAGATTTTCTCCTCAAGTTCCTTTAACTCAGGCGGTGCGGCACAGGCGGTAAGGCGTACACGGGACGCCGCCTCATCTATTAAATCTATCGCCTTATCGGGTAAAAATCTGTCGCTTATATAACGCGCAGAAAGCTTAACCGCCGCGTCAATCGCCTTATCTGTAATCTTTACCTTATGGTGCGCCTCGTATTTATCCTTTATACCTTTTAGAATTAGCACCGTGTCCTCTTCGCTCGGCTCTGCGACATTCACGGGCTGGAAACGCCGTTCAAGGGCGGAATCCTTTTCGATATTTTTGCGATATTCGGAAATTGTGGTAGCGCCTATCAGCTGGAACTCGCCCCTGGCAAGGGAGGGCTTTAAGATATTTGCCGCGTCTGTCGCGCCCTCGGCAGAGCCTGCACCGATAATGGTATGCACCTCATCGATAAAGAGGATAATATTATCCGCCTTTGTAACCTCTTCAATAACCGCCTTAATCCTTTCCTCAAAGTCGCCGCGGTATTTTGTCCCCGCAACCATTCCCGTAAGGTCAAGGGCAATAAGGCGCTTGTTTTCAAGAATATCAGGTACGCTTCCGTCGGCAATCTTCTGTGCCAATCCTTCTACAACAGCAGTTTTACCTACACCCGGCTCGCCTATCAGGCAAGGATTGTTTTTAGTTCTGCGGCATAGGATTTGAATAACACGCTCAATTTCCTGCTCTCTGCCGATAACGGGGTCAATTTTTCCTTTTTTTGCCTCTTCGGTTAAATCTCTGCCGTACTTTAAAAGGGTCGGGGTTTTAGAATCGGTCTGCTTACCGCTCGAAGACTGCGCCCCTGTTACAGACTCATTCGGGTCAATTCCCGAAGCCTTAAGCGCCTCTGCCGTAAGTGATGCGGTATCTGTGCCAAGCTCGTTAATAAACCTTATAGCATAGTTATCGCCCTCACTTAATATACCTATCAAAATATGCTCTGTTCCGACATACTTTTTGCCCATATTAGCACAGCCTGCCATAGCGGTTTCTATAACCCGTTTAGCACGCGGCGTAAAGTAATCGGGCGAAAGCCTTGTCGGTGTGCCGCAGCCTATACTCGATCGCATAAGCTCTTCAACATTTTCGGCGGTAATTCCGTTTTTATTAAGCACCGATGCCGCAACGCCGCTGCCTATCTTCAAAAGCCCCAAAAGCAGATGCTCACTTCCCACATAGGTGTGGCCTAATTGCTCGGCTGAGCTGATTGCCTGATTCAGCGCCTCATTCGCCTTTGATGTAAATCCGTTAAAATTATATTTCATAAAACATAACCTCCCTTTTAAGGGTATTAAAATAAACTAAGCAAGAGCCTCTCTCATAGCATTTGCACGGTAAATATCCCTTTCTTCAGGCTCTAACTGACCGTACTTTTTCATAAGCATATACGGCTGACCCTCTATTAAAAGCTTTATCGGCATAGTGTCCGTTTTTATTATGCCCATACCGATACCGAGTTTAATCCTTGATAATAAATTCATCATTTCCTCGCTCGATAAAACGCGGCAATTCTGTAAAATTCCCAAAGCTCTAAAGCATGTATCCTCTAACTTTACGCGGTTAAGGCTCTCCCTGCCTGCGCGCTCCTTATCGATAAGCTGTTCGGTGATTATTTTAAGGTTGTCAAGTGCATTTTTCTCACTAATACCTAATGTAATCTGGTTTGAAACCTGATACATAGAGGCTATAGGCTTTGAACCTTCACCGTACATACCCCTTACCGTAAAGCCTATTTTGCCTACCGAATCGGCTATCTGTGAAATCTCGCCCGAGGACTCTATTACAGGCAGATGAAGCATTACAGAGGCGCGGAGTCCCGTTCCTAAGTTTGTAGGACATTCGGTTAAAAAGCCTAAATTCCTGTCAAAAGCGAACTGTAAAGAATTATAAAGCAGGGTATCAAGCGACTCGGCTGTTTCATACGCCTTTTCAAGCTGTAAGCCGCCCATAATAACCTGTATTCTTATGTGGTCCTCCTCGCCTATCATAATACTTATGCTTTCATCGTCCGAGAGTATGATAGCACGCTCGGCATTGCTTCCTGCGAACTCGGGGCTTATTATATGGCGTTCAACCATAGCCTTAACCTCTGTCTGCGGGACATCACTCATATCAATAAATTTCAGCGATTTTGCAAATGGTGTGTTGCTCTCGGCAACCGCCTTTTTAACCTTTAATTTAAGGTCCTTTCTCTGCTCTGCCGTCATTCTTGCAGGAAAAGGTATTCCCGAGAGATTTCTGGCAAGTCTGATTCTTGTGCTTACAACAATGTCGTCCTGCGGCGATTTTTCTGCATACCAGCTACTCATTTTCCTTTTCCTCCAGTTTCTTGATTTTATCACGGACTACCGCCGCTTCTTCAAACTTTTCCTCGCTTACAAGGCGGTTAAGCTCCATCCTGAGTGTTTCAACCGTTTCTTCTTGAGGCTTAACGCTAAGCGGTGCGCTGTTAGGTATTTTGCCCGTATGCTTTACAGTTCCGTGAACCCGCTTTAAATAAGGCAAAAGCTCACTGTAAAAGGTACGGTAGCAATCAGCACAGCCTACCTTGCCGGTTTCGGCAATATCCGCAAAGGTGGCTCCGCATACAGGACAGCGCACCGTCTGTGCACCCGTGCCGATAGCTCCTATATCACCGAACATCGAGGAAAGCATTTCCGCAAGTGAGCCGTGTGAAAATTTGCCGAAGCCCTCCTTTGCCGCGCAAGATGCACAAAGGTCCCGTTCGGTCACAACCCCGTTGATTATCTGTTTAATATGTGTTGTTGCGTTATTTTTTCCGCATTTATCGCACAGCATAAAAATCGCTCCTTTAAAATCAATCAATTAATCAATCTGCGTTAAAAGCATTTGCTTTAGAATTGCCGCCCTTAATGTATCGCGGTACTCGACAGGTACAGACTGTACCACGCTTCCCGAAACTGCCGCCGCGATTATACGCGCCACCTCGGGTGATATTATTCCCGAAGTTGTGCAGTTTTCGATTACGATACGGGTGGTCATACTGTCAATCGAATCGCCTATCGAATTGATTATGTGCATAAGCGCCGAAGCTTGGCTTAACACCACCCTTTTTATTCGGATATATCCTCCGCCTCCGCGGCGGCTTTCAATTATATATCCGTGCTCGGGCGTAAAGCGCGAGGAAAGCACATAATTAATCTGGCTCGGCGCACAGCCTATCATATTAGCGAACTCGTTTCGCTGAATCTCTGCTGTGTTGGCACTTGACTCATTAAGCATCCTAATAATTTCGTTGGTTATCAAATCGCTCATTCTCATTTTGAACACCTCTTTTTGACCTTTCCTGACTATTATTATACACCAAAGTCAGGAAAAGTCAAATACTTTTTTGAAAATTTTTAAAAAATTTTTTAACCCAACACATTGTAACACTTTCTTAAGTGTAGGCATAGTATGTGATGAAGACAAAAAAGGAGGTCTTTTATAATGAATAACAATTGTTTCGGCGGTGGCTGCACCTGGATTATCATCTTAATACTCATACTCTGCTGCTGCGGCGGCTGGGGCGGAAACTCCGGCTGTGGCTGTGACAACAACTGCGGTTGCGGCTGCTAATAATCCATAAGGATTAAAGGAAACACGGATGCCGAAAGGCATCCGTGTTTTTGAGAGTGTCGACATAGTCGACACTCTCTTGGCGGAAATGCCGCTCGCCGAAAATCCAAAGGATTTTCGGACTGCGCTCTACTCCCGCCAATACCACCCACGCGCCCTTGAAAACCGCTAATCAAGCGGTTTTCGCTTACAAGGAGTTTTTCTGCCGCACCTGTCGCCAGAAAAACAAAAATGCGGCTGAACGCCGCCAACCATTGCAGATACAGGTTTTTTGACAGACTAAAACGGACGCCGAAAGGCATCCGTTTTTTATAAGATATCAGATATTGAATAGCAACTCACCGTAGCTCGGATAGGGCCAGCAGTCTCTTGAAACGACCGCCTCGGCGCTGTCGGAATACTTACGGATATCGGTCATAAGCTTTAATACTCTATCGTGGTATTCGGTGGCACGGTCGAGCATATCTGGGATTTTCTCCGCCGACATAACCGCCATTTTAAGGTCATTAGTAAGCTTATAAATCTCGGTCTCGGCGGCAGAAAGGCGGGCGATAATTTCAGTATCCGCCAGCTCGTCAAATTTCAGTCCTAAGCTGCGCCTGTTGATAAGGGCGGCGCAAAGGCGGCTGTTATATTCGGTTATCGCGGGAATCACATCGCGATTCATCATTTCAATAAGTGCCAATGCCTCAATATGAATAACCTTAGAATAATTTTCAAGGACGATATCAACTCTTGAATTAATTTCCGCACGACTCAAAACTCCGTGACGCTCAAACAAAGCGATGTTATCATCTGTTTTAAGGAGCGGGAGTGCGTCAACGGTGCTTGCAAGGTTCAAAAGCCCGCGTCTTTTCGCCTCTTGCTTCCATTCATCGGAATAGCCGTCGCCGTTGAAGATTATGCGCTTATGCCTTGCTACAGTCTCCTTAATAATGTTGTGAAGCTCGGTATTAAAATCATCCGCTTTTTCGAGCCTGTCCGCAAACTGCGAGAAAACATCGGCAACCATAGTATTGAGCATTACATTGGTATCGGAAATAGATGACGCCGAGCCTAACATTCTGAACTCAAATTTATTGCCCGTAAAAGCAAAGGGTGAGGTGCGGTTGCGGTCGGTATTATCACGGCCGAAAAGCGGAATAATATCCGCGCCGACGGTCATTTTAACCTTTTCGGCATTATCGTGATGAGTGCCGCTTTCAATAGATAAAAGCAAATCGGTAAGCTCGTCGCCTAAGAACATGGAAATTATGGCAGGCGGAGCTTCGTTTGCGCCTAAGCGGTGGTCATTGCCCGCAGTCGCAACCGATATTCTAAGGAGATCCTGATGCTCATCTACCGCCTTGATAACTGCGGCAAGCGTCAGTAAAAAGAGTGAATTTTCGCCCGGATTTTTGCCGGGTTTCAGGAAATTAATGCCTGTATTGGTAGAAAGCGACCAGTTGTTGTGCTTACCGCTGCCGTTAACACCGTCAAACGGCTTTTCGTGCAGAAGACAAACAAGCCCGTGCTTTAAAGCGGTCTTTTTCATCATTTCCATTGTAAGCTGATTATGGTCGGCGGCGATATTGGTGGTTGTAAATATAGGCGCTAATTCGTGCTGTGCGGGCGCAACCTCGTTATGCTCGGTCTTTGCAAGTACCCCTAATTTCCAAAGCTCATTATCAAGGTCGCGCATAAAGGCGGCAACCCTCGGCTTTAAAACGCCGAAATAGTGGTCGTCCATTTCCTGACCCTTAGGCGGCATTGCACCTACAAGTGTTCTGCCGCAATAAATAAGGTCGGGGCGTTTATCGTACATAGCCTTGTCCACAAGGAAATATTCCTGCTCAGGGCCTACTGTTGTATTTACACGCTTAACATCACTCATACCGAAAAGGCGGACAATTCTGAGTGCCTGTTTATTAATAGCGTCCATACTGCGAAGTAAGGGTGTTTTCTGGTCGAGTGCCTCACCGCAATAGGAGCAGAAGGCAGTAGGAATGCAGAGTGTATCGTCCTTTACAAAAGCATAAGAACTCGGATCCCAAGCGGTATATCCCCTCGCTTCAAAGGTAGCGCGAAGACCGCCCGACGGGAAAGAAGATGCATCGGGCTCGCCCTTAATAAGCTCCTTGCCCGAAAACTCCATAATAATTTGGTCGTCTCCCGCAGGAGAAATAAAGCTATCGTGTTTTTCGGCGGTAATGCCTGTAAGCGGCTGGAACCAATGGGTAAAATGCGTAGCTCCCTTTTCAATAGCCCAGTCCTTCATAGCTGCAGCGACTGTATCGGCAATACTGCTGTCGATACCCTTGCCCTCTTTTATAGCGGCTTTTAAAGTTTTGTATGTATCCTTCGGCAGTCTTTCAATCATCACCGAATCGTTAAATACATTAGTGCCGAAAATTTCACTTACCTTATCCAAAACCATTCCCCCATTTATAAATTTAAGTACATAATATTACAATATATAGTATAACTGTAAAACGGCAGTTTGTCAATTAATGATTCCGCCGTTTTTACAAAGCTTACTTATATATATTTCCCAATAGTAACAGTCAGGAACGGTAATATCTGTCTCGGTATCTTCAACAAGATAATTAAAAAACTCGCCGTCTATGCCGTTTTCCCCGATTTTTTCAAGCAGAGCCGCTATTATTTGCCGTTTTAGCTCCGTAGTATCAACCGTGCGGCTTAAAATATCCGCGACCTGAACTCCCGTGTATCTTAGCGTTTCATCATTTATATTAAGCTCTATTCCGTCGGCGCAGTCAATCAGCTCAGAAACAAAGCGGTAATCGGACTTAACGGTAAAATCTATAGGATAGCCGAAAATTTCTTCCCTGTATTCCGATTCGGACGGGATAATAACCTTAAGTCTTTCTTCATCAAAATCAAGATACAAGAAGGTTAAGCTGCCGCAAACATCAAGCATAATCCCCTTATTTTCGGGTGCGGAAAAGCTGTAAGGCACGCTTGAAACCTTATTTTCCGCCTCCTTAAAATTTTGGCGCAGATAAAAATATCCGCCGCCCACAAAAAGCGAGCAGCAGATAATACACAATGAAAAAAGCTTAATTATTCCGAATATTTTTCTTTTCAAAATGCTCACCCAATATATTATCGGCTGAAATTGAAAAAATAATTCGTTTTTAAAAAGTTTTTCCGACAAATTCAAGCAGGGTTTCAAAAAGCTCCGGATTTACCCGTTTTAAGGAAATAACCTGACCCTCGGAGTTCAAAAAGCAATGGGTTGAAGCTCCCTCTGCCCTCAGCTCACCGTTCTCAGAGAAAACCTTATAGCTCACAAAGAACTTTACATTCCCCACCCTTTCGAGGGTGGTTTCAATAATAACCTCTTCCCCGTAGTAGCAGGATTTTTTATAATCACAGCTGATAGAAAGCACAGGACTTATTATCCCCATACTCTCTGTAACCGCATACGGTGCGCCGATTTTATCGAAAAAGTCGCTTCTTGCCTCTTCAAACCAGCGAATGTAGTTTGAATGATGAACAAACCCCATTTTATCGGTCTCATAGTATTGGACCTTATGCTTATATTTTTCCGTTTTCGTCACCCTATTTCAATGTATCGGCTATCTTATAGATAAGCTTTTTTGATTTTTCCCAGCCAAGGCAGGGGTCGGTTATGGATTTGCCGTAGATATGCTCGCCGATTTTCTGCGCGCCATCCTCAATGTAGCTTTCAATCATAAGTCCCTTTACCATTGAGCGGATATCCTTGTTATGATTACAGCTGTATACAACATCCTTGGCAATTCTAACCTGTTCAAGGCATTGCTTGCCCGAATTTGCGTGGTTGGTATCTACTATAACGGCGGGATTTGCAAGACTTGTTTTTCCGTAAAGCTCGTAAAGCTTTACTAAGTCCTCATAATGGTAATTTGATACACTCTTGCCTGCAAAATCTATATATCCGCGTAAAATCGCGTGGGCGTAAGGATTGCCGTGACTGTCAACCTCCCAGCCGCGGTAAATAAAGGTGTGCTTATGCTGTGCGGCGGTTATCGAGTTCATCATAATGCTTAGGTCGCCGCTTGTGGGGTTCTTCATTCCTACGGGAATGTCAAGGCCGCTGGCGGTTAGCCTGTGCTGTTGGTTTTCAACCGAGCGTGCGCCGACCGCTACATAAGAAAGCAGGTCGGAAAGGTAACGGTGATTGTCCGGGTACAGCATTTCGTCCGCGCAGGAAAAGCCGTAATCGCTTAATGCCGACATATGCAATTCTCTTATTGCAACAATTCCCTTTAGCATATCGGGTGTTTCATCTGGGTCGGGCTGATGAAGCATACCCTTATAGCCGTCACCCGTAGTTCTCGGCTTGTTAGTGTAAATTCGCGGAACTATCAATATTTTATCCTTAACCTCGTCCTGCACAGTGCGAAGGCGTGATATGTAATCAAGGACAGGCTCGCGGCTGTCCGCAGAGCAGGGACCGATTACAAGTATAAACTTATCCGATTCACCGCTGAAAATTTTTCTTAATTCCTCATCACGCTCCTCCTTAACCTTTGCCATTTCTTCGGTTAAAGGATAGCGGGTTTTAATCTGTTGCGGAATAGGAAGCTTTCTTTTAAATGTCATATTCATAGTTAATATCCCCTTTATATATTTTTGTCGAAGCGTTTTCTGCGTTCGGTTGAAGTTCTCATCATCTCGCGCATACCTTCGCGGTCGCCCGTCTTAATTTTATCGTAAAGCTCGTCAAACGATGCTTTAAAACGGTCCATTTCAGTAAGCAATGCATCTTTATTGTAGAGAAATAATTCGCTCCACATCTCGTCATTTATTTTTGCGATTCTGGTTAAATCTCTAAAAGAGTCGCCCGTGTAATACTCAAGGTCCGGTGTGTTGTTGGCACACATAAGCGAAACGGCTATACAGTGGGTTAGCTGTGACAAAAACGCTATCATTTTATCGTGCATTTCGACCGACAGCTCGGAAACCTGCCGAAAGCCTAATTTTTCGCCTAAATCACGGCAAAGTTCGATTGCCGACATAGTGTTTTTCTCGGTAGGAACTACAATGTAATTAGCGCCTTTAAAAATCTCGTCTGTACTGTTTTGTACACCGCAAACCTCTCTGCCCGCCATTGGGTGGGCGGCGATAAACTCTACATCGTCCCTTAAAATATCCTGTATTTTGCCGACGATACAACCCTTAACCCCCGTAACATCGGTTATTACCGCACCACTTTTAAAAAGGTGCTGATTTGTTTTTATCCATTCAGTAAAAACATGGGGATAAAGCGCAAAAACCACCAAATCGGCATTTCCTAATAATTCAGGCTCAATCTTAGTAGTGCCGTAATCAATTATATCCTTTTCGAGTGCAAAATCGACCGAAGACTGACTTCGCGTTATTGCACTTACCTTGTAGCCCTGCTTTTTAAGCGATTCGGCATAACTGCCCCCCAAAAGACCAAGGCCCACAATCAGTATATTCATATCCTTATTTAACTTCATTATTCTTCCACCTTAGGGTGTCAAGAATAATCCAAACCTGATTTTGGAGGATTATTTTGCACCCAATTTCGTTAAAATACTCGTTAATCCGTTAGGATTAACTGCGTTTTTGCCTTATTTGTTCGCAAAATCATCACCTACAAAATTCTGCGACCTAAAATGAGCGGAATTTTGGATGATTTTTAGATAATGAGGGCGCAGATAGGCTAACGCCTATCAAGACCGAATTGCGAAAAGGCGCCGAAATTCCGCCATTTTAGGCAGGTTCGGATTATTCTTGACACCCTAAATCAATGCCGAGCGAGGAAAACCGCTCAAAGAAATCGGGAAAGCTTTTAGATACCGCCTGAGCACCGTATATTGTACCGCCTGTTAAGGTACACAAAACTGCGAGTGACATCACAATCCTATGGTCATTGTGCCCGTTAAGCGGAAGTTCGGGGGTTTTAAGCTCACAGCTATAGACGGTTATATCGTTATCGCCTACCTGCACCCTGCAACCGAATTTTGCCAATTCCTCCGCCATAGCCGCTCCCCTATCGCTTTCTTTAATTCTAAGGCGGTGGGTTCCCGTAAAATGCGCGCCGTTATTAGCTGCCGCCGCCGCCATAAGCACAGGGCCTAAATCGGGGCAGTCGGAAATATCAATTTGCGGAGTGCCGTGCACAATCTCGCCGAACAGCTTTTTGTAAACCGCGTCACCTTGGCAGGTATCGACTTTAAGTCCCGACACCGCAACATTACCGCCCAATGCGTTTAACGCATCAAAAAACGCGGCATTTGAATAATCACCCTCTACCGTAAGACTTCGCGGTTTATAAGTCTGGTTACCCTTGATGTATATTGTATGCTCGTCGGTACGGCTGATTCTGACGCCGAAATCGGCAAGCGCCTTTACCGTCATACCAAGGTAAGACCCGCTTTCAAGCGCGCCCGTAATATCGATTACGCTGTCATCAGGCAGCAGCGGCAAAGCAAACATCAGACCGCTTATAAACTGGCTTGAAACATCGCCTCTTACTGCATATTTACCCGCCTGAAGTTTACCCTTTACCGTAACCGAATCTTGCGTTTTCCGAAATTCCAAGCCCGTAGCATTGCAAATATCGGTATATACCGAAAGGGAGCGCTCTAAAAGCCTTTCACTTCCCGACAGAGTAATCTCTCTGTCAAAAAGGAGCGACAGCGGAATTAAAAATCTCAGCGTACTTCCCGATTCATTACAGAAAAGCTTATCGCTTTTTATTCCTTTTTCTATATCAATTCCGCCGATTTTTACTGTATCTCCGTTAATTTCCACATTAGCGCCAAGACCCTCAAGACAGGAAAGGGTCGCCTTAATATCCTCGGAAAAGCCGACTCCCTTTATCTCGCTTTCGGGCGAAAGTGCCGCGCAGATTAAATACCTGTGCGCCATACTTTTTGACGGCGGCGCTTTAACTCTGCCGAAAGCGGTGCTTTTATTAATAGTTACAACCATTTAAATTTCCCCGTAATTCTCCTTTAAAAATTCCATAGCTTCGGTATAACCCTTTATTCCGTGACCGCAGATTGTTTTAACGCAAGCGTCACGAATGTAGCTTATTTGCCTGAAGTCCTCGCGGCTCGCAACATCCGAGATATGAACTTCAACGGTGGGAATAGAGACCGCCTTTACCGCGTCAAGCAGGGCGATGCTCGTATGGGTATACGCCCCGGGGTTAATAACAATTCCGTCAAACACGCCGTACGCCGCCTGAATTTCGTCAACCAGCGCCCCTTCGTGGTTGGACTGAAAGAGCTTTACCTCTATACCGTTTTCCTTAGCATAGCTTTTTACGGTTTCACACAAGGTATTAAAATTATCCTTGCCGTAAATACCCGGCTCTCTTATACCCAACATATTAATGTTAGGTCCGTTAATCACCAAGATTTTCATTTAAGAAAGCCTCCTTTACTGCCGCTATATTAGCGTTTAAGTCCTTGACCGCCTTAATTTCCGCCTGAGCGGATGATTTATAAATACCGTATCTTTCCTTGTAGCGCTTTTCTAACAGCTCTCTGTTAGAGGAAAGCGGACGGTCGTCTGTCGTTACTAAATCATCTATCGGACGGTCGATAAATACCGTAATTCCGTTTTCCCTTAATAAAGAAACATTTTCGGGATTAAGCACCGCTCCGCCGCCTGTGGCTATAACCGCCGACTGCTTTGCCGAGACCTCTTTTATAACCTCTGCTTCAATCTCGCGGAATTTCTTTTCACCAAACTGCTCAAATATTTCGGGAATTGACATTCCTGCTTTTTTAACAATCTCGTCATCGGTATCAATAAAGACTTTATCGGTCTCCTTTGCTACTGCTTTTCCAACGGTAGTTTTACCGCAACCCGGCATACCGATTAAAACGATATTCCTTTTATTAAGCAGTATTTCTTTATAAACCCTGTCGGTAACGCTTGCAGGTATGGAATTACCCGTAAATTTTTCGCAGGCGAAAACCGCTTGCGCTACAAGCATATAAAGTCCGCCTACCGCGTTAATACCGTTTTCTTTAGCAGTAGTTACAAGAGCTGAAGAAAGCGGATTATAAACTGCATCTGTTACAGATTTAAGCTTTGGAAAAAGGGATACATCAATAGCCGTATCCCCTATATTAGGAAACATTCCGCAGGGGGTGGTATTGATAATTGCCTCAGCATCAGTATGGTTTTCGAGCACATAATCATATGTAACAGCGCCGTCATTGCCGCCTCGGGAAACCCTATAAACTTCTTTAGCACCAAGGCTTTGGGCTACAGCTACAGCAGTTTTAGATGTACCGCCGCTTCCGAGTACCAGAACCTTCTTGCCCGAAAGGTCAGCGCCTTGGCGTTTTATTAACGCCCGCATACCCTCGTAATCGGTATTGTAACCGTAAAGTCTGCCGTCTCTGTTAACGATAGTATTAACCGCACCGATTTCCCTTGCGGTATCGCTTATTTCGTAAAGGTAAGGAATTACCGCCTGTTTATAAGGAATCGTAACATTTATCGCCTTAAAATCGGCAGTTTTCATAAATGCATCAAGGTCTTGCGGTTTGATTTCCTTCAGCTCATAATTATAATCGGCAATTTTAGAATGAATTATTTTTGAAAAGCTATGTGTCAGCTTTTCGCCTATGCAACCGTACTCCATTATTTTACTAACCAGTCCGTTCCGAAGCGTTCGCTTAATATGTCGCACAGCACCACGGCGGTTATACTGTCAATAACCACCCTTGCCCTATGCACAATGCATGGGTCGTGTCTGCCGCCCGCCGTAAACTGCACATTTTCTCGGTTTATAAAATCCACCGTCTGCTGTTCCCTGTGGATTGTAGAGGTCGGCTTTACCGCACAGCGGAAAAGCACAGGCATACCGTTTGTAATGCCGCCGTTTATTCCGCCGTTATTGTTTGAAAGTGTCTTTATTTCGCCGTTTTCTATTCTTATCGGGTCATTAGCCTCACTGCCCCGCATATCGCAAAGGTCAAAGCCGCCGCCGAACTCAATACCCTTTATTGCGGGAATACCAAATATCGCGCGGGAAAGCTTGCTTTCAATACTGTCAAACCACGGCTCGCCTACCCCCGCGGGCAGACCGATAACCGCCGTTTCAAGCACGCCGCCTACGCTGTCTCCATCGGTTCTCGCTGCGTTTGCCGCCGCTTTCATACCCGTTTCGGCGTTACCGTCGAGCACCGCGAAAACCTTATTATTAACCGACTCTATATCCTTTTTATAATCCACAAACCCGCGGTCTCTTACCCCCGCAAGGCGGGAAATATGCGTTCCTACATAAATTCCTTTTGCTTTAAGGGCAGAAATCGCAATAGCCCCCGCCGCAACTATTCCTGCGGTGATTCTTCCGCTGAAATGACCGCCGCCGCGGTAATCCTCAAAGCCGTGGTATTTTTCGTATGCTGTATAATCTGCATGACCGGGGCGCGCCTTACTTCTGATTTCGCTGTAATCCTTTGATTTTGTATTAACATTCGGTATTACAATACAGATAGGCGTACCTGTGGTTTTACCCTCAAAAACTCCGCTTTCGATAACAAAATTATCGGGCTCAACTCTGGGCGTCGAAATATTCCCGAAGGGACGGCGCAGGGTCAGCTGTGAACGGATAAAATCTTCATCGACCGCAATGCCCGGTGCCAATCCGTCAAGCACCGCACCGACAGCCGCTCCGTGGCTTTCGCCGAAGACGGTCAGCGCCACCGAAGTTCCTATAGTATTTTTCATTTGAAGCTCTCCTTAATTTCCTTTGCAAAATCATCAAAGGGCATTTCCCGCATTTCGTATTTTCCTATTTCGGGTACAAAAATTACGGTTATTTTATCCCCCATAAGCTTTTTATCGTGCCGCATAGCCAAAATAAGCTTTTCAATTTCAATTTCGGCGCCTATGGGCAAATTAAGCTTTTGAAGGACGGGGATAAGCCTAACCCTTACACTCTCCGAACACATCGGAATCATACCCAGCGCCACACATTCGCCGTGGTAAAGATTTTGCATTCCGTTTTCGCTCTCAATAGCGTGGGCTAAGGTGTGACCGAAATTAAGTATCTTACGCAGTCCGCCCTCTTTTTCGTCCTGTTCAACCACATAACGCTTAATTTTAAGCGAGCGCTCAATTATAAGGTCGATATTTTCCATAATATTCGCCGTTTCAAATATTTTGAACAGCGCTTCATCAGAAGTAAGGGACATCTTGACCGACTCTGCAAGTCCGTTTGAAATTTGTCTGTCCGGCAAGGTTTTAAGGGTGTCGGAATCGATAATGACCGCTTTCGGTGGATAAAACGCGCCCACAAGATTTTTATACCCCTCGAAATCGATAGCCACCTTGCCGCCGACAGAGGAATCCACCTGCGACAGAACGGTGGTAGGGATATTGTAAAAATCGATACCGCGCATATAGCTTGCCGCGGCAAATCCCGCCATATCGCCGACTACTCCGCCGCCGACAGCAACCACGCAGTCGCTCCTTGTAAATTCGTTTTTAACCATTTCGGAAAGCAGATATTTATATGTATCAAAGCACTTAGAGGGTTCCCCCTCTTTTACGGTTACAATAACAGGTGACTTTGCCTGCTCAGCTACTGTTTTAGCATACTGTGCGGGAACACCGCTGTCGGTCACGATGAACACACGGCGGTTTAAATTAAGATATTCCCCCGCCCTTTTAAGCGAACCGCGTTCAAGATATATATTATACTCTCCCGTGGAGGTTTTAACAGGTATTATCATTAGTCCTCACCCTTTAATACTACTTCTCTTTCAAAGCTTCCCGCTATTCTGATACTGCTGCATTTTTCTTTAAGCGCATTAAGCATTTCCGCTCCCTTTTCGCTGTTTATATTTCCCTCGCCCTCGGCGTAGAAATAATAGCTCCAGATAAGCTCCTTTGTGGGTCTTGACTTTAATGCGCGCAGGTTAAAGCCGTATTTTCCGATAGTATTTATCGCTTCGCCCAAAGCCCCAGCCTCGTTAGAGACGGTGAACAGCATTATAAACTGGTTATCGGCGTCAGAGGGGGTTTTCGGTGTTTTTGAGAATACAGCAAAGCGGGTTGTGTTACTGCCGCTCTCATTAATATGCGCCTCTAACTTTTTAAGCCCGAAAATCCTTGCCGCCTCGCCCGAGCCTATCGCCGCGATATCGTGCCTGCCCGCTTCGGCGACCTGCTTTGCCGCTACGGCGGTGTTTACAGCCTCTACAGGCTCAAAGCCGTGTTCTCTTATGTACTTTGCACATTGGCCCAGCGCCTGCGGGTGGCTTATTACTTTTTTTACCTCGTCCATTGTCGTTCCCTTAACGGCAAGCAGATTTTGCACTACCTCAATATCATAAATTCCGTTGATGTAAAGTGTGCCAAAGAAGGTTAAATCCATAACCTGTACGACATCGCCGTTATGACTGTTTTCAATAGGCAGTACCGCGCAATCGCACTCGCCCTTTACAACAGAATCGTACGCCGCCTTGAAATCGGCGTGGGGAACCGCCTTAGCATCGGGGAAAATACGGTTTGCGGCAATATTGGCAAACGCCCCCTCAACCCCGCTATAGGCAACCCGCATACCCTCAAGCAGTCTGTGCTGGTACGCCTTTGAAATATCCATATTGCTCTGCAAAAAGCTTACAAAATAAGGCTTTAAGGTTTCATTGCTTATAAGCTCGGAATTTCGCTTTATAACCTCTGCCTCACGCGCAGAATCGGTAACCCTTACGCCGTTCGTTTTTTTGTACTCAGCAACAGATTTTACCGCCGCCATACGCTCCTCAAAAAGCCGAGCCATTTCCCTGTCTATTTCGTTTATTTTCTTTCTTGCCTTTTCTAAATCCGTCATAACCGTCTCCGTTATTTGTATTCTTCTATTAGCGCCTTAAATTTCGGCAAAGCGCGTTCAATCTGTTCTGTCGAAACGCAGTAGCAAATTCTCACATACCCTTTACAGCCGAAATCGTCGCTCGGGACTAACGAAAGCTCGTATTTTTTTGCCCTTTCGCAAAAGGCGTTGGCATCCTCCTCGGGCGATTTTACAAACAGGTAAAATGCGCCGTCGGGCGGAACTACAGTATAGCCGAACTCCGTTAGCGCGTTTAAAAAGAGGTCACGGTTTTTGCGGTAAACCGTAAGGTCAGGTAAAACATCTACGCACTCGCCTACCGTATACTGCAAAAGGCTCGGAGCGCATACAAAGCCCAGAGACCGACCTGCCCCGCATACCGCCGCATAAATCTCACCGCTGTTACATATATTAGGTGAAACAAATATATAGCCTATCCGCTCACCCGGAAGTGACAGCGACTTACTGTAGGAATAGCATACAATCGTATTATTATAATACTTAGGAATATAAGGAACGCTTACATCATAGACAAGCTCCCTGTAGGGCTCATCGGCTATGATATAAATTTCCGTGCCGTATTCCGTCTGCTTTTTATTAAGCAAAGATGCAAGCTTAATTATTGTGTCCTCCGAAAATACCGTGCCCGTAGGATTGTTAGGTGAATTTACGATTATCGCCTTGGTCTTATCGTTGATTGCTTTTTCAAGAATGTCAAAATCAATTTGGAAATCGCCTTCTCTGCACAAAACCTCAATAAGCTTTGCCCCCGCCTTTTCTACAAATACGCGGTATTCTGGGAAAAACGGTGCTAAAACTATAACCTCGTCCCCCGTGTTCACAAGAGCATTAAGGCTTACAGTAAGCGAAGCCGCCGCACCGCAGGTCATATAAATAAGATTAGAGTCAGCCTTAAAATCAAACTCACACTCAATATGCTTTGCGATAGCCTGCCTTACGGTAAAATCGCCCTGAGCCGAGGTGTAGCCGTGAAGCGCAACAGGGTCTTTTTCTTTTATTAAGCGCTCCATAGTATCGGTAACCTTATTGGGAGTAGGCACGCTCGGATTGCCGATAGAAAAATCAAAGACATTCTCAGCGCCAATTTCTGCCCTTCTGAGCTTTGCATATTCAAAAATTTCGCGGATAACCGAGCGTTTTTTGCCGAGACCCGCCATTTTTTCATTTATCATCATTTCACCTGTTTTCAAAAATAAGCCCGCAACACTCACTGCAAAAAGCGCGAGCGATTGCGGGCTGTCCGTACAACATATAAAGACTAAGCTTTATGGGCGCACAGGCAGTCCGTACTATAGTAATAAAATCGATAATCTATATAGCCAAACATACCGTCCACCCTTTCTTTTAAAAACTAAAGCCTATTTTAACCTATTTTTTCCCTTTTGTCAATAGCTAAAGCAAAATTTTCTTTAATGCTTTAAAGCTTTAAATCAATAAACTTATTCCACAATCAATTCTTTAATAGAACGGAGCTGATAATCGACATTTTTAAGCAGCTCAGGCTTTTTAAGTGCAACAGCGGCTCCCTTTACAACACTGTGCGCAGGGTCTTCAAGCGGATGAATTTCTATGCCGAGATATTCTTTCAGCTTTTGAGCCAGTCCCATTAACTGCGAGCCGCCGCCTGTTAAGTACATTCCGTCCTCGGTAATATCCGCTACTAAATCGGGGTCTGTGCGGTTAAGCACCTGGCGGATAGCGTTGCAAATCGTATCAACCGTCTCGCTGATTGCTTCATAAACCTCGCCGGAGGAAATTTCAAAGCTTTCGGGCAGTCCCGAAAATACATTTCTCCCCTTTGCAACTATCGCGACCTCTATGTCCCGCTTTACAGCAGAACCTATCTTAATTTTAATCATTTCGGCAGTAAGAGGTCCTATTTCAATATTATATTCCTTACGAACATATCTTATAATCTGCGTGTCAATATCCGAAGAGGCTGTTTTAAAGGATTCGCATACCGAAATTCCCCCAAGGGAAATAACTGCAATATCGGTTGTACCCGCACCAATATCAACAATAAGCGTGCCGCGCGGCTTTGAAAAATCAAGTCCCAAGCCGAATGCCACCGCAAGAGGGCCTTCTATAACCGAAACATTCCGCCCGCCCGCCGATTCTACGACATTTGAAAGAGAGTGGTGCTGCAGCTCTGTAAGTCCCGCAGGAAGGGTGGCCATAATGCGCGGGCGCATAATACGGTTTCCGAATGCTTGCTGCATATAGTTTTTAAGCATCATTTCGGCAATATCGTAATCCGAAATAACGCCGTGCTCAATGGGAGATACGGTTACCAGACTGTCGGGTGTTCTGCCTATAGTCTGTTTTGCCTTTTCCCCAAAGTAAACGGGCTCCCATGTTTCGCTGTCCACCGTCACAACATTCGGCAGTTCCAGCACAACCTTTGAGCTTGAAAAAATAACCGTTTTTGAAGATCCCAAATCTATTCCTATATCAGTCGCCATATTAATCTCCAATTCAATGTGATATATTCATTATAACATCAATTATTGTTTTTTACCAGCCTTATTTTTATCCCGTACAGTTATAAGTGCCGTAACACAGTAAACTCCGTCGGCACCGCTTAAATAAAGCTGTTTTGCACATTCATCAAGGGTTGCGCCCGTGGTCTTTATATCATCAACAAGCAAAAGTGTTTTACCGCTTTCGTTTATGTTAGCCTTATAGCGTCCCTTAACATTTTGAAAACGCTCTTTTCCGAACAAATCATGCTGTCTTTTTCCGTTCTTTAAACACACAAGCGTATCTTCAAAAGGAATTCCGAGAGTCTCGGCGATTTCCTCAGCTAACACACGGCTTTGGTTAAACCCGCGTTTCAAAAGGCGAAATCTGTGCATTGGTACAAAGGTGACTGCGTCAAAGTGAATATCGCGGTATTCGTTTTTAACGCAAAAAGCCATCTGCTTGGCAAAATAGTCGGCATTGCTCATTTTTCTGCCAAACTTAAAAGAATAAACTCCCAGCTTTGCAGTTTCCCTATTTTCAAAAGGAGCAATTAAGCCGTCAAAATGAAAAACGCGGTGCTTGCACTCACAATCAGGTTTTTCATTTCCGCAACAAATACACCTATTAAGCGGGTTAAAAGATTTCATCATTTCACGGCAGTAAGCGCAAAGCGGCTCGCCGCCCTCGGTCACCTCACCGCACGCTGCGCAGGTTGCCGGAAAAAGCACCTCTTTAATAAGGTTTATTAAGGCTTTCATAGTCGCTGTCTTCCTTTAAAAACTGTTTAAGCATCGTGTACCTTAGAGTCTTACGGTCGTTTGCGACCATATCTGTCCAAACAGTATCATTCCCCACCGCAACAAGCAGTTTTTTTGCCCTTGTTACGGCAGTATATAAAAGATTTCGGTACTTAAGCTTTTGGGGAACATCGAAAAGCGGCAGAACTACACAGTCATACTCACTTCCCTGACTTTTATGCACCGTAACCGCGTAGGCAAGCTCTAACTGACCCAAATCCTCAGAAAAATATGTCACAATCCTATCATCAAAGCGCACCTTTAAAATACCGCCGCGCTTATCGATATCGGTAATAAAGCCGACATCGCCGTTAAAAACCCCTGTGCCGTATTCGCCGTTATCCCGCCTATACTGCAAATCGTAGTTGTTTTTAATCTGCATTACCTTATCGCCCTCACGCAGATATATGCCTTTAAAGGCAAGCTGTTGCTTGCCTGATGTGTTAGGGTTAAGTGTACTTTGAAGAATATTGTTAAGATTTACAGTGCCCGTTTCGGTCAATCTTGAGGGACAAAGCACCTGAATATCCCGAATAGGGTCAAACCCGTATGCATTGGGCAGTCGTTCCGAGACAAGCTCAATCACCGTATTACTTACCGCAAACCTATCCTGCCTTCTTAAAAAGAAGCAGTCCGACTCCTTAGAGGAAAAATCGGGGTTTTCACCCTTTATAATAGCGTGAGCGTTAGTTACAATTTTGCTTTTTACTGCTTGTCTGAATACCTTTTTAAGACGGATTGACGGGAAAATATCCGAAGAGAGAATATCGTTAAGCACATTACCCGCGCCGACTGCGGGCAGCTGATCGGAATCCCCCACCAAAATTATACGGCAGGAAAGTCTCAGCGCTTTTAAAAGACTGTCAAAAAGCAAAGCATCTATCATAGATGCCTCATCAACTATGATAACATCACAGTTAAGCGGGTTTTTCTCATTACGGGAGAACTGCTGCTTGTCGCCATCGGTCCATTCCACCTCCAAAAGGCGGTGAATGGTTTTAGCCTCTCTTCCCGTAAGCTCGGTCATACGCTTTGCCGCCCTGCCTGTAGGGGCGGCTAACTCCAAATCGAGATTGCGGTTTTCAAAAAGGCTTATTATCGCATTAAGCGTTGTGGTTTTACCCGTGCCCGGACCGCCTGTCAAAACAAGAATACCGCTTGAAAATGCTTCAAAAATCGCCTGCTTTTGCAAATCTTCAAACTCTATACCGAGCTTTCGCTCGACATTTTCAATTTCAAGTGAATCAACCGTTACTGCTCTGTCTATGTATCTTTTTACCGAAACAAGACGCGCCGCTATATGCTCCTCTGCCAAATAATATTCGGGAATTGAAAGATATTCTGTGCCGTTTACGGTTTTAGTTTTAACTCTAAAGCATTCCGTGAGGCGGTCACAGCAATCTTCTACAGTATCACGCTTGCATTCAAGCAGCTTTACCGCTACATCGCAAAGCTTTTCACGCGGAAGACAGGTATGCCCGTTAGCAAGGTTTTTTCTGAGTACATATTCAACCCCTGCCGAAACCCTTAATTCGCTGTTTTTATCAAAAGAAAAGTCTTCGGCAATATCTTCCGCGGTCTCAAAGCGAAAATCAATTCCCTCTTCGCACAAAGCATAAGGATTACTTTTAATCATATCGGTAGATTTATCCCCGAAGCGGCGGTAAATAGCAAGGCATTTATCAGGAGTTACTCCGTATCGTGACAGCATCATCATAATATCCCTTACACCGTACTGCTTCTGATATTCCTCCGATATCTGCTTTGCTTTTGCAAGTGTTATTCCCTTTATTGCAGCTAAATCCTGCGGTCGGTTTTGTATTATTTCAAGGGTATCCGCCCCAAACTTTTCCACGATTTTCTGCGCTGTTGCAGGGCCTATTCCCTTAATCGTGCCTGAGGAAAGATACCGCAAAACAGCCGCCGAATTTTGCGGAGTTTTACGCTCAAAGCTTTCAGCCTTAAATTGCTCGCCGTAGGAAGGATGTACGGTATATGTGCCGTAAAAAACAGCCTCGTCGCCCTCTGTAAGAAAAGGCATTACACCCACTACCGTTTGGCTTTCGGACTCTATTCTTACCTCTGCTACGGTATAGGCATTGCTTTCGTTTCGATATGTGATTTTTTCAACTATTCCTTTAATTTCCTTGACCGAATCAGATAAAGCCTCCTCCATATTAAGCGTATCCCTCCTTTTACTTTTCTTCAATGGGAATCCAGTCCTCTATTTTTTTCTTAAGCTCATATGGAGTACAGTACTCCACACCGTTGTTTTTCGCGATATAACGGCAGGCATTATCGCTCGCTTCATTAAGCCCGTTATTAACCGCAACAATATAATCGGAATAATCTCTTCCTAACCACTTCTGCTGTTCAACCGCAAAGAAAAGCTGCTGTTCGGCATCATCCTCAGTTAAAAAGACGACCGAATATGTAACCGCTTTCCTGCGCGGCGAGGTAATACGCAGATTAATTCCGTGCATAAGCTCCGCAAGTCCCAAAACAGCAAAACAAAGAACAACCGCAAAAGCAATATATTTAATTATCATATTTTTCACCTCTGATAATATTGTATTCAGAAAATGAAAAAATGCTAAAATAAAGGGCTTTTAAAGCCCTTTATTTACTATTATTTGATTTTAACCGTTGTACTGTAAGACCCTACCTGCCAAATATTATTATAGGAATCCGACTTTATGGAAACGGAAACCGTATGCTCACCCGCCGCCTTATCCGATAAATCAACCATAGCGTAAAGCATTTCGTCCTTAAGCTTTGCGATAACATTCCGAGGTCCGCAAATTTTTACATTTCTTATGGTGGTATCGCTTGCAGCGTTAAGTCCTGCGGAAAGTCCCTTAAAGCGAACGCCGGTAACCGTAAAGGTTTTTTCTGCATAGCCCGAGGTATCCACCGTGACGGTAAAATGCTCAATAGAGTCAAGCAGCCTTACGCCGTCAGGCAGCTTAGGCGATACATCAAAGCTATTTGCCGAAACCGAAACCGAGGTTATATCTATTGCAGAAAGTGTTACCTGCTTTATTTTGTCAATAGATTCAGGCGATCCGATAACCGTAACAGTCTGATGATCTATACTGCATTGTATACTGCTTTTTTGGAAACCGTCGGGTAAATTTGTAAAATCGGCAACCACAGGAACTGTTACACTTTTAGAAATCGGCACGGTGACCTTTACCGCATTTTCGCTCAAGGTAAGGTTGGTCATATCTATGGCCTCTCCCGCCTCGTCATAAAGGCGTATTTCGGCATCATAGGTAGTGCTTTCGCTAAGGGTTTCGTTAACCGCGGCATATGCTTCAACTGTAGCTATCTCGTTAATAACCGTACGAGGGCCTTTAATGGTTATCGTATCGCTTTCCGTTCCGCTTACAACGGCCGTCTCAGCTATAAGTCCTTCTATAGCGCTTGCGCCCTCTGCACGCGCTTTAACCGTAAATTCCTTAGTATCTACATAGTCAAAGTCCACATTGACTGTTGCAGGAGATATACTTATAAATTCATAATCCGAAACCGATGTGTTTTTTCCGCCCGAAACTTCAAGCTGATACTCACCGGGAGCGTTAATCGCCGCGGCGGAGGCGTAAACATAAAAGTCTCCCGATTGCAGAGCCGAGACAACATAGCTCGGTCCCTTTATTGTAACTGTGAATTTTTGTGAAGATATATCCCCTATAATTTCCATACCGTTTTCGGAAACAAATGTGTTTTCGAGGTTAATATTTATCGGTATGTCTGTAAATGTTCGCTCAATATCCGGATTTTGACTAATCATAATAACCAGCCAGAAAACAAAGGCGGTTATAACCGAAATCGGAATTGTAAAACGCTTGTTGTAAAGCAGTTTTTTCAATGAAAATTTAGCGGGAAGATTTATTTTCCGTTTCATCTGCCACTTCAGCGTCCTTTCCGTTTGCTTTTTTGAATGGGTTGAAACTCTTGAAGATAGTTACAACCTTACTTTCGCCTGACTTCTCGTCTTCGTCTACAAGAAGCTTACGCAACTCCTCTGCGGCAGACATACTGTTATAGTTTCTCTGAATCTTACCGTTTGAAACTATAGAAATTATGCCCGTTTCTTCAGAAACAACCAATACCACCGCGTCGGAATTTTCTGTCATTCCGATTGCCGCCCTGTGGCGCGTACCAAGCTGTGAGGAAATATCCTCACGCTGGGTAAGCGGTAATATACAGCCCGCGGCGTAAAGTCTCCCGTCCCTTATAATCAGTGCACCGTCATGCAGAGGAGATTTCGGAAAAAATATGTTTCCAACCATAGAAACAGAGGGATCGGCGTTTATCACGGTACCTGTATCAATAATCTCGCCGAGCTGAGTAGAACGCTCGAAAACTATCAGCGCGCCTGTCCGGCTTTCCTGCATACTTCCCGCCGCACGACAGACCTTGTCAATACAGTTTTCCATCGGCTCGTCCGACAAATCGCTCTGCGTACCCACGAGCTTAGTGTGACCCACTCTTTCAAGAATTCTTCTGAGCTCAGGCTGAAAAATAATTGCAATGGCTATTATGATATAGTTCACAAAACGCGATAAAATCCACTTCATGGTGGTAAGATTCCACCAGTTAGCAACAAAATATATTAAAAATAATATAATTAAACCCTTTGCCAGCTGACCTGCACGGGAGTCTTTCATAAAGCCTATCGCCTTATAAATAATATATGCCATAAGCAGGATATCAACAATATCCGATATCCGCATACTGGCGACAGCATATATAATTTGATTAAAAAAGGCATAAATTGCATTAAATATGCTGCTCATACTGAAACATTCCTTTTCACATACTGATTTAGTTTATTTTAACATATATTTTTTTACCGTTCAATAGAAAATTGCATATTTTTAAATATTTTTTGCAATTTACCGCATTTGTCTTATTGCTTTTATCAAACTTGCTATTTCAGCCGAATTATTAAAGGAAGCCACCGAAACTCTTACAGCTCCGCTGTCAAGCGTACCTATCTGAATATGGGCAGACGGTGCACAATGAAGCCCTCCGCGAACCGCTATTCCTTTATCGTTCAAATAATGCGATACCTCGGCGCTTGTCTTTCCGTAAACATTAAACGAAAGCACCGGAGCATACAAGCCGTCTTTAGGCTCAGGTGTATAAAGCTGTACATTATCGATTTTTGAAAGCTCCCTATAAAGATAGCGTATAAGCCTCATTTCGTGAGCGTATATTTTTTCAATTCCCATTCCCTTTACATAATCTATTCCCGCCGAAATCCCCATTATTGCAGGGACATTAACCGTTCCGCTCTCAAGGCGCTCAGGCAGGGCTTCAGGCTGGACAAGCTGTGAGGAATTTGTACCTGTGCCGCCTTCAATAATAGTATTTTCTATCGGTTTTTCGCATATAAGCATACCTATACCCATAGGTGCGTAGAGTCCCTTATGCGGAGCTACACACAAATAATCTATATTCATTTCCCGCATATTAATCGGAAGCACTCCCGTTATCTGTGCCGCGTCCACGGCAAAAAGTACTCCTCTTTCTTTGCACAGCGCACCGATTTCTGCAATAGGGAGCGTTTTCCCCAAAACATTGGAAGCCCCCGTACAGATTACAAGCCTTGTATTAGGACGGATTTTTCTCTCAAACTCCCGCAAGGTAGCCCTGTCATCGGTCAAGGAGACATAGGCTATATCAAAGGGTATCTCTTCCTTGATAAGCGGCCGCATAACCGAATTATGCTCAAGGGAAGATGTTACCGCGTGCTCGCCCTTTTTTAAAACACCCTTTATCACGCAGTTAATACTGTGCGTACAGTTAAGGGTAAATACAACATTTTCCGCTCCCGAAGCGCCGAAAAATTCCGCCGCCTTTTCCCTTACGGAATAAACCGCATCTGCCGCCTTTAAAGAGGCGGTATGCCCGCTTCTTCCCGGGTTCGAGGAAAGCTTTTTCAGCGCCCCGTCAACAGCTTTAATAACGCCTATCGGCTTTTTCCCTGTTGTAGCGGCGTTATCAAAATATATCACAAATAACACCCCCGTTATTGATATTTAAGTTAAAGGCGCGGCATTGGCTTATGCCGCGCCCTGTTTATCACGATTTTTCACTAATTTCAAGGATTTTTATTCCCGCGTTTCGCAATAGGCTTTCCGCCTCATTAAGCTCTCCGTTTAAAACTATGCTGTATCCGCAGCCCGAGCTTGCGCCTGAGGCGATTCTCTCAATTTTTACATTATATCCTTTTTTTCTTAAAAGGTCACGGCCCTTAATCGCATAGGTGACCGTGCCTGTCGTTATAACATACTTTTTCATTTGTTTTCACTCCGTTATATTACATCGTATGCACTTCGGACAAATCTGTCTACTATCTATAATATTCAATAACTACAATAAGGGTTATCGGCAAAATAAATATTCCCGCTATACCGAAAAGCTTTAGCCCGATAAACATCGCAAGCAGGGTAAATAAGGGCTTTATACCCATTTGCTTTCCTATTATTTTAGGCTCGGCAAAATTCCTTATCACCGTTATTATAAGATACAAAACCGCAAGACCTACTCCGTTAGCGGAGTTGCCCATAAACAGCTCTGCCGCCGCCCAGGGTATAAGCACCGTGCCCGTTCCCAAAACAGGCAATATATCTATAAGCGAGATAATCGCCGCCAAAACAAGGGCATATTTAATTCTCAACACCGTAAAACCAAAGAAAAGCTCTATAAAGGTAATGCCGAGTATAATAAGATAGCCCTTTACAAATTTAAATACGCTGTTTATAAGAATATTTTTGATTTTTACTGCATTTGCATATATCTTTTTTCCGCAAAGTGTACCGACAAATTTAATAAGCTTACCGAAATCGGCGGCAATATAACAGGCGGAAGCGGCGGCAACAACACAGTTCAAAAGAAATTCGGGTGTCTTCTTTACGGCAAACCCCACCGCCGAGGAAAGCATTGATGTAAGCGAAGAAATAAGTCTGTTTACAGCATTTTCATAAAAGCCGTTTAAAAAATCGGTAAACTCGTGCGGCATTTTTTCAAAAAAAGACGCGACATAGCTTTTAAGATTATCAAAAAACAATGTAAGATTATCTGTATTTCCGCCAATCCGCTCAACAAGCACCGCCGCCGTACCTACAGCCTTAAAGCATATAAAGAATATCAAAGCCGCAGCACCGATAAATAAGGCAAGTGCAAGCGTTCCTGCCGTGACCGAAAGCTTGATTTTAGTTTTTGAGGAAATAAAGCTTGCAGGCCTTTGCACAGCCCACGCGACAGCACCGCCTATAAGAAACGGCAAAAGAAATCGGAGCATAAATTTGCAAAATACAAATATTATTACAGCTATTGTAACAAAATAAAATGTGTCGATAAGAAAGCTCTTTCGTGATTGTTGCTCCAAAAATATCCACTCCGCAAAACAAAATTATGTATATTTAACAGTAATAAAAAAATATGCGGTTTTTTGTTGATTTTGGAGGAAATGTGTACTATAATAGAGTACAATAGTTCGCGTACGGAGGACAGTATATGAAGGAAGACAGATACCTGCTTATTAATTCAGCGGTGCTTCCGCCGGTCTTTGATAGCGTGCTTCTTGCAAAGGAGCTATTAGCGAGCGGCAAGGTCTCAAGCGCCGCCGCCGCGGCAAAGGCGGCGGGAATTTCCAGAAGCGCCTTTTATAAGTATAAGGATTATGTGTTCAAATATTCAGGTTTTGACGGCGACACACTAAGCCTTAACGCCCTGCTTTCCGACAGGGCGGGAGTCTTTTCCGCACTTACCGCCGAGCTTTTCAGCTGCGGCGCGAACATTATCACAGTCTCGCAGGGTATTCCCGAAAACGGAACGGCAAACGCTTCGCTTACCATAAGCACGGGCGGTATTTCGCCAGAGGAGCTTATGGGTCGCCTGCTTAAAATCGACGGTGTTATTTCAATTAAAAGAATAGACGGAGGTAAACAATGATAAATGTCGCTATAATGGGTCACGGCGTCGTAGGTTCGGGCGTTGCCGAAATCCTTATAAATCATTCCGACAGAATCGCACAAAAGGCTCACACGGATGTGAATGTTAAATACATTCTCGACCTGCGCGATTTTCCCGATTTGTCCTACAGCGAGAAATTTATTAAGGATTTCAACACCATACTTAATGACGACAGCGTTAAGGTTGTGGTTGAGGTTATGGGCGGAATTAATCCCGCTTACGATTTTGTAAAAAGCTGTCTTTTGAAGGGCAAGAGCGTTGCCACCTCAAACAAGGAGCTTGTGGCGGCAAAGGGCGCTGAGCTTATTAAAATTGCTAATGAAAACAATGTAAACTTCCTTTTTGAAGCCTCTGTAGGCGGCGGTATTCCCGTGCTTCGTCCGATAGCGCAATGCCTTGCCGCTAACGAAATTACCGAAATCGCGGGCATATTAAACGGAACAACCAACTTTATTTTAAATAAAATGATAGTGGATAATATGGATTTTGACGCGGCGCTCGCCTTGGCGCAGGCTTTGGGCTATGCCGAAAAAAATCCCGCCGCCGATATTGAGGGGCACGATGCCTGCCGTAAGGTCTGCATTTTAGCGGCTTTAGGCTTTGGCAGACATATTTATCCCGAACAGGTTGCGACCGAGGGTATAACCGATATTACCCTTGACGATGTTGAGTCTGCCGACAGCTTCGGCTGTGTTATAAAGCTTATCGGAAGGGCAAAAAAGCTTCCGAACGGCAAAATCACTGCGTCTGTCCGTCCAACACTTGTGAGCCGCGACTGTATTTTGTCGGGAGTCAACGGCGTATTCAACGCGATTATGGTAAACGGCGACCAGACCGGCGAGGTTATGTTCTACGGCAAGGGCGCGGGCAAGGAAGCGACTGCAAGTGCGGTTGTAGCCGATGTTATCGACTGCGTAAAGCACCTCGAAACGCGCAAATACCTTGACTGGGATGAAGGCGCGCCCGATTATGTGGACAACGCTTACGATGAAGCGTCAAGGCTCTATGTAAGGGTATCGTCCGACGATTTTGACGGGCTCCAAAAACAGTTTGAAGCTCTCTTCCCCGCCGTATCTTCAGTTAAAAACAAATTCCGCGGCGAGATAGCATTTTTAACGAACGAGGAAAAGGAAAGCGTTATCAAAGAAAAGCTTTCAAAGTTTAACAATCTTTCCTCACTTAAAGTTCTTAATACCTTTTTTTAATTTTCAGGGGGTTAAATAAATGGCACTAATGGTAAAAAAATTCGGCGGCTCTTCGGTCGCCAACGCCGAGAGGGTATTTAATGTAGCAAATACCATCATAGGTGATTACAAAAAGGGCAACGATGTTGTTGTAGTAGTATCCGCTCAGGGGGACACTACCGACGATTTAATCGAAAAGGCTAAGGAAATCAATCCCGACGGTCCTTCAAAGCGCGAGCTTGATATGCTCCTTTCTGCGGGCGAGCAGATGTCTATTGCACTTCTTGCAATGGCGATTGAAAAGTTAGGCTGTCCCGTAATTTCCCTGCTCGGCTGGCAGGCGGGCTTTTCCACCGATTCAAAACACGGTATCGCCCGTATTAAGAGGGTAGATCCGGAGCGTATCAGAAACGAGATTGCAAAGCGAAACATAGTGATAGTCGCAGGCTTCCAGGGTCTTAATAAGTATGACGATATAACCACCTTGGGCCGTGGCGGCTCGGATACAAGCGCGGTTGCAATAGCGGCGACTATGAAAGCGGATGTATGCCAAATTTACACCGATGTTGACGGCGTTTATACCGCCGACCCCCGCAAGGTTCCCACAGCGAAAAAGCTTGACGCGATTACCTATGACGAGATGCTTGAGCTTGCGACCTTAGGCGCGCAGGTTCTTAACAACCGCTCGGTTGAGATGGCTAAAAAATACAATGTAGAGCTTGAGGTGCTTTCAAGTCTTGAAAACAAACCCGGCACAATCGTAAAGGAGACTGTAAAAATGGAAAAAACATTAATCAGAGGCGTTGCTAAGGACACTAATGTTGCTACCGTTTCGGTAGTAGGACTTGAGGACACTCCCGGAGTTGCCTTCAAAATCTTCAACAAGTTAGCTCAAAAAAGAATCAATGTTGATATTATTCTCCAGTCGGTAGGCCGCGACGGCACAAAGGACATCACCTTCTCCGTTCCTAAGGATGACGGAAAGACCGCCGTTGAATCTTTAGAAGCTATGAAGGACAGCCTTAATTTCCATAAAATTGCTCTTGACGAATCGGTTGCCAAGGTTTCTATTGTCGGTGCAGGAATGGAAAGCCACCCCGGCGTTGCATCTAAGATGTTTGAGGCGCTTTACGATGCAAATATCAATCTTCGTATGATTTCCACCAGCGAAATCAAAATTTCGGTGCTTATCGATGCCGAGTGCGCCGATAGGGCAGTAAAAGCCGTTCACGATAAATTTATCGACTAACTGAACAAAAAAATATATACCCCGCCCGTTTGAGTGATTACTGCTCAAACAGGCGGGGTATTAATTAAGGCTCCCTCTGACGAGGGTGACTCCCCACAGTGTGGGGAGATGTCACGAAGTGACAGAGGGGACCGTCGCCGTCAGCGGCTGTCGAGCGAAGCGAGACTGAGGGAGAGAAAAGCCAAAGTATATATCTATCTTTACTCTTCTCTCCCTCCGTCAACCTGACGGTTGCCACCTCCCTCCTCAGACGGAGGCTTTTTTTAAATCTTTAATTCGGCAACACAAAAAATCATTTTATACTTTACTTTTTATCCTACAAAGCTGTCTTCTTAAAAACTCGGAGTAGTTAGAAAAATTTTTGATTTTTTCTTCGTCTTTAAAAACATCAAGCAATATGAGTGCTCTTTCCGTCTCCTTTGCGGCTTTTTCTTTTTCTCCCTCGGATTCAAAATACTCCGCTGTTTTCCATATCATCTGCAAAAGCGTTTCAAAAGAAATCCATTTCTGTTTTTCTGCAGCCTCGAACATCGGACGACCTGTAAGAACAAAAGCGGTTTCCGAAAGTTTTGTAAAATAAATCTCAGGTATCTGCTCAAGTGCCGCAACTGCTTCATCAGTTTCGCCCTTAGCATTATAAGCATACGCCAAAAAACGCAAAGCGTCATAACGAATATCGCTTTCGGTGGCTTTATCGATAAGCTTTCCTGCAATTTTTATTGTTTTGTCAGGCTTTTCGGAATAATTTATCACATAAAGCAAATTGTTTAACAAAACACAATTTTCGGGATATTTATTTAAGCCCTCCTCCAAAATTTTGCGTGCTTTTTCAGGGTCGGACTCTCGAAATTTATAGGATAAATCCGCATAATGCTTTATATCATTTTCGATTTCCTGTAAATTATAAGCAAAAAGCTCATCGGTACTCACTCCGAAAACTCTCGCCAGTTGGGGGACAAGTGTTATATCAGGCAGAGCTATGTTATTTTCCCATTTGCTCACTGCCTGAAACGATATTCCGAGTAATTCCGCCAGCTTTTCCTGAGTCAATCCATTCTCTTTGCGTAATTGTTTTATTCTGTTCCCAATTTTAAGCTCCATAAATTTCACCCTTTTAAATTTGTTAAAAGCGCTTTTACAATTATAATATATATCTTTTTTAAAAATAAATCAATAACCGAGTAGGCGATAATTTTCAACCGCAGAGTGAAATTTCCATACAAAAATCAAGGCTCCCTCTGACGAGGGAGCTGTCGAGTGTAGCGAGACTGAGGGAGAGAAAAAACTTCTGATACTTTAAACCGCATCAGGGTGGGTGTGCTTATACTCTATCTGCTGTTGAATCATCATATCCTTGACCTTCATAAGTCTCGCTCTGCTTGAGCGTTCGTTTTCCTCAAGCTTCATTGAGATAAAATGAATGGTCTCCTGATAGCGGGGAATAAGGACATGCTCAAGGGCGTTAACGCGGCGGCGGGTCTTTTCAATCTCGTCCGCCATAAGCTTTACCGACTTTTCCTTTTCGGCAAGTAGGAGCATTAAGGGCAAAAGCTCCGAAAGTCCGCTTACCGCGTCGTCAAGCTCAAAGCTCGTTGAAGCAAAGCCGTAGGAAAAAATGTCCGACTCCTCCGCAGTTCTGGTGTTAATATGATAAACAGGAATGTCAACGCTCATTACATTGCGGGTTGACTGCTCCAAATAAACCTCCTGCTTGGGGGCTAAAAGGGCGGTATCAAGCGCTTCTTTAGACATAACGCTTGAAGCCAGCACAAAATCGGAGTTAACGGTATTAAGTCCCTCTTCAACCTGCTCGCGGAGAGTCTTTGTCTCCCTTATCATATCAAGAAACTGCCGCATAAGCTCATCCCGCTTATCTTTAAGCAGCTTATGTCCCTTAAGGGCTGTGGAAAGCTGTTTTTTAAGGCGGGTAAGCTCCATACGGGTGGGATTAACATTAAGTGTTGCCATTATCCCACTCCTTATACCTTGCCGTAGTACTTGTCTAACAGCTCGTCATTTATTCGCTTAAGCTCGCTTCTGGGCAGTATTGACAAAAGCCTCCAGCCGATATTCAGGGTCTCCTCAATGGTACGGTTGGTGTTATAGCCTTGGGAGACATACTCCTTTTCAAACCTGTCCGCAAACTCGGCGTACTTCTTGTCAATATCGGTGAGCGCCGCCTCGCCCAAAATTACCATAAGCTCCTTTGCATCCTTACCTCTCGCATATGCCGCGAAAAGCTGGTTCATAGTAGCCGCATGGTCCTTTCTCGTTCTGCCCTCGCCTATTCCCTTATCCTTAAGACGGGAAAGAGACGGAAGAACATCGATAGGCGGAGTAACGCCCTTTCTGTAAAGCTCACGGCTCAAAATTATCTGACCCTCTGTGATATAGCCCGTAAGGTCGGGTATCGGGTGGGTCTTGTCGTCCTCGGGCATAGTAAGAATCGGAATAAGGGTTATAGAGCCGTCCTTACCCTTTAAACGACCTGCGCGCTCGTAAAGGGTCGCAAGGTCGGTATACATATATCCGGGGTAGCCCCGTCTGCCGGGCACTTCCTTACGGGCGGCGGAAACCTCACGCAGAGCGTCGGCATAGTTGGTAATATCGGTCATTATTACAAGCACCTGCATACCAAGGTCAAAGGCTAAATATTCCGCGGCGGTAAGCGCCATTTTAGGCGTGGCAATACGCTCGATAGCGGGGTCGTTTGCAAGGTTTACAAACATAACGGTACGGTCAAGTGCGCCTGTCTCCCTAAAGGAATCGATAAAGAAGTTAGACTCCTCAAAGGTGATACCCATTGCCGCGAAAACAACCGCAAACTGCTCGTTATCGCCGAGCACCGCCGCCTGTCTTGCAATCTGGGCGGCAAGGTTGGCGTGGGGAAGTCCTGAAGCCGAGAAAATCGGCAATTTCTGCCCTCTTACAAGGGTGTTAAGACCGTCAATAGCCGAAACGCCCGTCTGTATAAACTCCTGCGGATAGTTTCTTGCCGCGGGGTTCATCGGTCTGCCGTTAATATCCATTCGCTTTTCGGGGATAAGCTCGGGGCCGCCGTCAATCGGTCTGCCGAGGCCGTCGAAAACGCGGGAAAGCATATCGGGAGAAACGGGAAGCTCCATTCCTCTGCCTAAAAAGCGCACCTTAGAGTCGGCAAGGTTAATTCCCGCCGCGCTTTCAAAAAGCTGAACCAAGGCGTTTGTGCCGTTGATTTCCAGCACCTTGCAACGCCTGATTTCGCCGTTCGGGAGCTCAATTTCGCCCAGCTCGTCATATTTTACATTTTCAACATCGCTTACAATCATAAGCGGGCCTGCGACCTCGCGTATGGTTTTATATTCCTTTGGCATTGTGGCTCCCCTCCTTACAGCTCGTCGGAAGTCTTAACAGCTCTGTCAACATCGCTGTCAAGCTCGGCTAAAATTTCGGTGTATTCGGAATCAATATTATTTTCGGGTGTGTACTTAAATCTACCTATGCGCTCTCTTGAGGGCATAGAAACTATCTTTTCAATCGCCGCACCCTTATCTAACCCCTCGGCCGATTTGTCATAGAAGGCTAAAATAAGCTCCATCATAAGGTACTGCTTATTAAGCGAGGTATAGGTATCGGTATCATCAAAGGCGTTCTGGTGCAGATAGTCCTCTCTTATAGACCGCGCCGCCTCAAGCTTTAATCGGTCGGGAGCAGAAAGTGCGTCCATACCCACAAGCTTTACTATCTCTTCAAGCTCAGCTTCCTCTTGAAGGAGCGCCATAAGTCTGCCGCGAAGCTTATACCAATCGGGCTTAACATTTTTATTAAACCACTCTGACAAAGAATCTGCGTAAAGCGAGTAGCTTGTAAGCCAGTTTATCGCCGGGAAATGCCGCTTATAGGCAAGGGAGGAATCAAGTCCCCAGAATACCTTTACGATTCTAAGTGTCGCCTGGGAAACGGGCTCCGAAATATCGCCGCCAGGAGGGGAAACTGCGCCGATTACCGAGAGCGCACCCTCTGTTTCTTCGCCGCCGTTTACTATAACTCTACCCGCGCGCTCATAGAACTGCGCCAAGCGAGAACCTAAGTAAGCGGGATAGCCCTCTTCGCCCGGCATTTCCTCAAGTCTGCCCGACATTTCGCGCAAAGCCTCCGCCCAGCGGGAGGTGGAGTCCGCCATAAGCGCCACGGTATAGCCCATATCACGAAAATATTCGGCTATTGTAATACCTGTGTAAATAGACGCCTCGCGCGCTGCAACGGGCATATCCGAGGTGTTCGCAATTAGCACCGTGCGCTCCATAAGGGAGTTGCCGGTTCTCGGGTCTTTTAGCTCTGGGAATTCGTTTAAAACATCGGTCATCTCGTTGCCGCGCTCGCCGCATCCGATATAAACAATTATATCAGCCGCCGCCCACTTCGCAAGCTGGTGCTGAACAACGGTTTTGCCGGAGCCGAAGGGACCCGGTACCGCCGCAACACCGCCCTTTGCAATCGGGAAAAGGGTGTCAATTACGCGCTGACCTGTTACAAGGGGAATATCGGGAGATAATTTGCGCTTATAAGGTCTGCCCACGCGGACAGGCCAGGACTGCATAAGGGTTAGCCCAACTACACCCTTTTCGGTTTCAACCTTGTAAACGGTGTCCTCAACCGTATAATCGCCCTCGGCAATTTCCACTATTTTGCCCGACATTTTGTTAGGTAACATTATTTTATGGCTTACAATAGCGGTTTCCTGAACAGTACCAACCGTATCGCCGCCCCCTACAAGGTCGCCGACCTTTTTTTCGGGTGTGAAGTGCCACTTTTTCTCGCGGGAGAGGGCGGGGACTTCAACACCGCGCTGAAGGTTTGTACCGCTCACCTTCATTATCTCGGCAAGGGGGCGCTGTATTCCGTCAAATATAGAGCCGATAAGTCCGGGACCCAACTCAACACTAAGCGGTTTTCCTGTTGATACAACCTTTTCGCCCGGTCCTAAGCCTGCAGTTTCCTCGTAAACCTGAATGGAGGCCTTATCGCCGTGCATTTCTATAATCTCGCCGATAAGCCTTTTATCCGAAACGCGGACAACATCGAACATATCGGCATCGCGCATACCCTCGGCTATTACAAGAGGACCTGCAACCTTGGTTATTGTTCCTTCGGTCATTCTTATATCTCCTTTTCGCTATTTGTTGAAAATTATATCCGAGCCGACCGCCTTTTCGACCGCCGCCTTAAGCGCGGCAGTACCCGCGCCGTTATTGCCCGAGACGCCGATAATCGGCACTACCGAGGGGGTAAGCTGTTTATCGGTTTTATCTATTTGCCGTTTAAGTGTAGGCACTAAACGCTCAGTCACATAAATTATACCGTAGCCCGCGGTTACGATTTTTGAAAAAATCTCCTCAGCATCCGAATCTTTATCACAAGGGTAAATATCAAGTCCTACCGCCGCGAAGCCCTTGATGCTTTCGGTATCGCCTAAAACCGCTATTTTAACCATAAAGCTCACGCAGCCTTTCCCTTGTTTTCTCGGTCGGCTGACCTGTTTTAATTCCGCTGTAAATTATGCGAAGGTCGGTAATTTCCGCTTTCCGTGCTAACATATAACCGACAATAGGCTCTATACCCACCGTAATATATTTGCACTGCTTCGCCGTATTTATAACACGGTCGTCCGCGAATTTTTCAAACTCCGCGGGGGAACGCCTGTAGGCCTCGGCGGCTTCCCCGCCGCAAAGCTCGGACGCACCCGTTAAAAGCTCTAACAGCTTTTCTTCACCGCTAAGCGCCGCTGAAACCATAGCTTTTTTTGAAACAACGCCCGTTTCGGTAAGCACGGTGTTTAAAAAGGCGGCGGATTTATTAGCCTTTGCCGCGCGCAGAGCGGCTTTCATATTATTATAAAAGACAGTTACGGTTATAAGCTTTAAAATCACGCGGTTGCCGATTTTTTTAGCCTTATCTATCTGTGCAGTCATAAGTCCCGCGTCAATAATGCAGTCGGCAAGCTGGCTGTCCCCCGTTTTTGTAAATACGGAATATGCTTCCTCTGCGACAGAACGCATAAATTCGGGCAGTAAATCAAACCGCTTTTCCTTTACTGCGCGGCTGAGGCTTGAAATTTCCACGGTGGCCGGAAGAATAAGCAGACTCTCATATTCTCTGCCGCGCACCACGCCTTTAAGCACCGCCTTATAGTTATGAAAATCGTTTTCATATAAGAAAGGCTCAAACGCCGACATATCGGGAGCGTTTTCGGTGACATATTCCCAAAGCTTTTCGGTTTCCTCGCTTAAAAGCACGGGAATATCTGAGGTATCGGTCGCACCTATTCCCCTATCCGTGAGCATTTTTGCAAGCTCGTCTGTGCTTTTGGCGGCAGAGAGCTGATTTAAATCTCCGCTTTTTAAAAGCCTGTTTTCCCGCGCCCGTAAATTTCCTATCGCGAAGCCGACGGATTTAACCGCCATAGTTTCACCTTCTTAAAACTTAAAAGTTAATCAGCCGAAAAGGGCTGTATTTAGCTTGTCGGTTATCTCATCGCGTTTTTCGCGCATTACCGCCGACAGCTCGCAGTTAATTATTATATCGCCGTATTTAAGGATAAAACCGCCGTTAATGTCCGCCGGAGTATCGCTTACGGTTACCGAAAGCGCCTTTAAGGCTTTTACAAAATCACCCTTATCGCGAGATAAATCGCGGGTTGACAGGAGCATTTCGCCCTTTCCGCTCATAGCGTTCTTTTTTGCAAGCCTTAAAAGGTAATCAAAATAAGCCTTGTCGTCACAACCGTTTATACCTTCAATAACCTCCGAAAGCGCCTTTTCAATAAGCTCGCGCTTTTTTGAAAGCTTGGCGTCACGCAGTACAAGTTGTGCCGCGGAGTCGCCCGTGTTGTCTATAAGCGCGGCCTTTTTATCGGCTTCGGCGGCTATTTCCTGCGCCTGTTTTTGGGCTTCCGTCACCTTGTCGGAAATTATCTCCTCCGCCTTTTTTTCGGCGGCGGAAATTATCTCCTTAGCGGCGGTCTCCGCCTCGGCGGTTATACCGGCAAGTATCTTTTCACTTGAGGTCATTTTTATCACCTTAGAGAAGAATTACTGTAAGGAATGAAACGAGGAACGCAAGCAGAGCGTAAATTTCAACAAGGGTTATGGAAACCAGAGCCTTCGGGAAGGCGCTGTCGTCTTTAGCAAAAAGCGAAATACCGGCTACTGCCGCCTTTCCCTGGGAAATACCCGACATCAGTCCGCCGATAGCAATAGGAAGACACGCGGCAAGAATCATTCCGCCCTCCCAAGTAGCAAGGTTAGCAGAACCGCCGAAAACGCCGATTTTTGTAAGCACGATAAAGGAAACGATGAAGCCGTAAAGACCCTGCGTACCGGGAAGAAGCTCTAAAACAAGCATTTTACCGAACTTTGAAGAATCCTCTGCGAGAACACCCATACCGACCTCGCAGGCCATACCTACGCCCTTAGCAGAGCCGATACCCGCTAAAATTGTTGCCAATGCCGCGCCTGCAAGCGCTAAAACTGTACCTAATGTCATTTTAATTTTCCTCCTTAATATTTTGCACATTCAAATCGGTGTATTTTGATTTGAATGAAAAAGGCTTAAATTCTCTGCCGCCGCCCTCGTAGAATTTCGAGAACAGCTCGACGTACTGAAGTCTCAGGGTATGGACATACGCGCCCAAAACATTCAATCCGAAGTTAATCGCGTGACCCAGCGGGAAAACGATAATAAGCAGTATAAAGCCGCCTATTGTCTTTCCTCCCATAGTGCTTAAGAGATTAAACACCGCACTCATTGCAGATGTTGTAAGCCCAAGTGCCATAAGACGCGAAAACGAAAGCAAATCGCTTACATAGCTTGTAATATCGTAAAGGGAGGCGATACCCGAAAACAGACGCATAATCGGATTTTTCTTGTCCCGCCCTTGTGTGAGTATAAGACCCACAACCGAGGCTAAAGCTAACACAATACCGATATTTTTAATTATCGGTACGGTCACAAAGCCCAAAGCCATAACCGCGATACCCGTAAGTGTGGTAATCCAAAGTCCCGCGTCAAAGAAGGCACCCGCCTTATCGCCGTTTTTCATACAGGTCGCAAACTTAGCGCAAAGTCCCGCTATAATTTCAACAAGACCGAGCGCAAGGCTTAATATCAGAAGCGTTACCGCGTCGCCGTTCATCGGGTCTAAAAGGGCGGGCAAAGCCACCCTATGACCGAAGAAATTTTCGCTTATAACGGCTATAAAGTCTCCGAAGAAGCTGCCGTATACAAGTCCCCACAAAAAGGTGGATATACCGCAGTACCGGAACAGCCGCATATTCTGCCGCATTGAGCGCGAAAGCCTAAACTTTTTAAGCGCAAGGGTTGTTGCGATTATCATTATAAGCCCGTAGCCCGCGTCCGAAAACATCATTCCGAAAAACAGATAGTAGAAAAAGCCTGTTATCGGAGAGGGGTCAATATCGCGCGGACCCGGTAAAGAGTACATCTTAACAAGGGTCTCGGCAGGGCGCACAAAAGCGTTGTTCTGAAGCACCACGGGGGCTAACTCCTCGTTTACATCCTCCGCCTCAAGCACTACCGTGAACTGCTTTTTAAGCTCCTTCTCAAGATAGGGAATATCCCGCTCGGTAACATAGCCCTTAATAAGCACCGTGTGCGAGGTTCTGGCTATTTCACCCGCCGCGCGGAAGTTTTCGGCTCTTCCCTTGCAATAATCCGCAAGGTTTTCAATTTCATAACGGTTTTCGGATATTTTCTTTATCCTCGCAAGGTATTTATCTATTTCCTCCCTGCATTTATCAGCCCGTTGCTCTTTAGAGGCAATCTTATCCCGAGGCAGCTTTGAGGTAATCTGCGCGGGTCTTGCAAAGGAGAGGGAGCGCAGAACCGCCTCCGCTCGCTCCTGTTCTGCTTTAGGACAGCAGGCGAAAATATAGGTTATGTCCTTCCCCGTGTTTATAATCTCGATATAAAGCGAAATTTCGGGGTCTGTCTCCGCTATTTTTTCGCACAGCCCGTCGAGGGTGTAAATTCCCGCAACCGTGCCTATAAACGCCCGCGTTTTCGCCGTTCCCGAAAAGGAGAGCGGAACATCCAGCGGCTCCCAAGGCAGCATCTGCTCCTTAGTTGTGTTAAGGCGTACAATCTCCGCCTTTTGCTCTGAAATCCTGCGGTCGTTTTCTATAACCTCGTTTGCAAGGGATAAAGCGCTTTCAATCTGTTCGCGCTTTAAGTAAAACTCATCGGGGGTAAGCTCCCTTGCGGAGTTAAAAAGCCCCGCGATTCCCTTTTTCGCGGGAAATCTGAGGTTCAGTATCTTAACCGCGTTTTCCGCAGTTTCGGCGTTTCGCTCATAGGCGTTTATTTTGTCCGAGGTATCGGCTCTGAAATATCCCTCGGGCAAAACAGCAGTTTCATCGTCCGAAGCCGCTGTGTCAATATCGATAAGCGACATTTCCTGCAGTCTCTTCATAACTGCCGCCGCCTCGGCATCAGAAGCATAAATGTTTACAAGCTTACATTTAAGCTTTGCCAAACCTATCACCACACTTGCCTTAATTAATCAAATTTTTAAGAGAAGAGAATTTCTGTCGCGGCGGCTACCGCACCGCCGATATTTTGCCTGTACTTATTATCAAGCTCAGATTTAATGCCTTCCGCCTGCTTTTCGGCTTCCTGCTTTTTCTCCTCTGACTTAAGTTTTGCGGACTCTACCGTTTTTTCGGCTTTTTCCTCAGCCGCCTTTAGTATGCGCGCCGATTCCTCCGCCGCCTTTAGTTTTGCAGTATCGGATATTTCCGCCGCTCTTTTTTCCGCGTCCGAAATAATCCTTTCAGCGCTTCTTTCGGCTTCGAGGATTTCATCTGCCATTTTTCTTGCCAAACAAAACACCTCCGTGTTTTTATTAAATTATATTTTACACTTTTTATGCGGAAAAGTAAATGACAAATTTGTTAATAATTTCAGTCAATCAAATAAATTTGCCTGAAATGGTATATTTTTTAAAAAAGTCTTTTTTTTTGAGGCTGTTTTTGGTATAATATATTTTCAGGGTTACTAATTATATATTACAGTTTACGGACGGAGAGAGTTATGAATATTACTGTTGACGGTCTAAACATAGAATATACCGAAAAAGGGGCGGGTATTCCCGTTTTGCTTCTGCACGGCTGGAACTCCTCCTTTGAGGTTTACGGCGGTATAATTTCGGCGCTTTGCGACCGCTGCAGGCTTGTGGCGGTAAACTTCCCGGGGTGCGGCGGCTCGGATACTATGAAAGAGCCCTGGACTTTAGACGATTACTGCGATTTTGTGCTTAAATTTATGAAAGCCGTGAATCTCGATAACCCGATTATGATAGGTCATTCCCACGGCGGTAGGGTTATACTTAAAATGGCGGCGACAGGTACGGTAAAGCCCCCTAAAATAGTTTTGCTCGATTCGGCGGGTCTGATACCAAAAAAAAGTGCAAAGCAGAAAATAAGGGCAAAAAGCTTCAAGGCAATAAAGCGGGTGCTTACCCTGCCGGTTATAAAAAATCATTCCGAGGGCTTGCTTGATAGGGCGAGACGGCACTACGGCTCGGCGGATTATAACGCCGCTCCCGAGGTTTTACGCAAAACAATGGTCTCCCTTGTGAATACCGATTTAAGGGATATTATAAGCAATATTTCCTGCCCGACCTTACTTATCTGGGGCGAAAAGGACACGGCGACCCCCCTTGCCGATGCTGAAATAATAAAAAGCCTTATCCCCGATTCGGGGCTGTGCGTTATAAAGGGCGCGGGGCATTATTCATTTTGCGAGCAACCCTATCAGGCGGCGGCTATTCTAAAAAGCTTTATAAATTAGGAAGTGAACGAATTGAATGTAATTTTACTTATTTCTGTTATTTCAGCGGCGGTTTCGGGGCTGTTTGCCCTTGTAAGGCAGTACCAGATGCTCCAGCAAAATTCCTACTTTCCTTCCCGCTATCTGCCCTGGGTAAAGGACAGCTATTCCGTCCCCCTTTGCATAGAGTGTATCGCTTTCTGCATTACCTCGCTTTTGATGAGCAGACAGCTTTTTACCGCTCAGCTTATTCTTTTAATCGCCGTTCTTGCCGTCCGCGTTTTAATTTGTGTTAAAACACAGAAAAAATCGATAAAAAAGCTTGTATTCACCGGCAGAATTAAGCGGCTTTTCGCGGCGGCGGCAATTCTGCTTGCATTATTTATATTTTTATACATTATTTTCCCGCAAAGTCCCGCCGACGGAATTTTCGCTACGCTTTGCCTTATTTTTTCCTTTGTTTCGCCCCTTACCGCGCTTGTTTGCCGTCTTATTACCGCACCTGTGGAAAAGCTTATTTCAAGGTGGTATATTAACGATGCAAAGCGCATTTTAAGGGAGCACGCAAACCTTACCGTAATCGGAGTTACGGGAAGCTACGGCAAAACCACAACAAAGTTTATTCTAAGCCGAATTTTAAGCGAGAAATACAATGTTGTCGCCACCCCCCAAAGCTTTAATACACCAATGGGAGTTGTCCGCACAATCCGCGAGAAAATAGAGCCCCAGACCCAAATTTTCATCTGCGAAATGGGGGCTAAAAATATCGGAGATATTAAGGAAATCTGCGATATTGTTCACCCGAAATGCGGCATAATCACCTCGGTGGGTGAACAGCACCTTGAAACCTTTAAAACGGTAGACAATGTTTTTAAAACCAAGTTTGAATTGGCAGACGAGGTCTTAAAAAACGGCGTAGAGGTGTTTGTAAACGGCGACAGCGCGGAGCTTATTAAGCGAATAGACCCCTCCCTTTACACAGTTTACGGCACGGGGGATTTTGACGCTCGGGCAAAAGATATTTCCTACGGCAGAAACGGCTCGGAATTTACCGTCCTTTCGGGCGAAGCCGAAATTTCTCTTTCTTCGCGGCTTTTAGGGCTTCACAGCGTTATTAATATCACGGGAGCGGCGGCGCTTGCCCTCAACTTAGGAGTAACCCCCGAAAATATCCGCTTTGCGGTTTCTTCCCTAAAACCGACAGAGCACAGGTTGGAATTAAAGCCCTATATCAACGGCTCAACCCTTATTGACGATGCCTACAACGCCAATCCCGAGGGCTGTCTTGAAGCGGTACGGGTGTTAAGCTCCTTTGATAATATGAAAAAGGTTATCGTGACCCCCGGGCTTATCGAGCTTGGCGCAAAGGAATATGACTGTAATTTCGCGCTTGGTCTTGAAGCCGCTAAAAAGTGTGATATAATTATACTTGTAGGTCTTAACCGCTCGAAGCCTTTACGCGAGGGTGCGGAGTCGGTCGGATTTAGTCCAGACAGGCTTTATGTGGTTAAAAGCTTTAAAGAAGCAATGGGCATTTACGGCAAGCTTGCCGATAAAAATACGGTGGTTCTGCTTGAAAACGACCTGCCAGACAATTATCTGAATTAAAAAATCAAAAAAATAAGGTGATTTTATGAAAACAAATATTGCGGTGCTTTTCGGCTGTCGCTCGGTAGAGCATGAGGTTTCTATTATTTCCGCCGTTCAGGCAATGCGGGCGATTAAGCGTGAAAAATACGATGTAACCCCTATATATGTTACAAAAAGCGGAGAAATGTATACGGGAAACGCACTTTTTGAAATCGAGAATTACAGAAATCTCCCCGAGCTTTTGAAGCAGAGCGAGCCCGTTTTATTAGCCCGCAAAAACGGCGGCGTTTATATGGTTTTTGAAAACAGCGGCTTATTTAATAAGAAAAAAGATGTTAAGGTTGACCTCGCTTTTCCTGTAGTTCACGGCACAAACTGCGAGGACGGCACGGTTGCGGGGTATCTTGAATACTTAGGTCTTCCCTATATAGGGTGCGATATACTCTCCGCCGCCGTGGGAATGGACAAGGCGGTGTTTAAGGATGTTTTAAAGTCTGCGGGACTACCCGTGCTCGACTGCGTTACCTTCCGTACCCGCGAATATATGTCAGAAAAGCAAAAAATCACCGCCGAAATTGAGGAAAAGGTCGGTTTTCCGCTTATTATAAAGCCCGTAAACTTGGGCTCAAGCGTGGGAATCACCAAAGTAAACGATAAGGACGGTCTTGACGCGGCTATAACCCTTGCCGCCTCCTTTACAGACAGGATTTTAGCCGAGCGCGCCGTAACAAATCTTAGGGAAATTAACTGCTCGGTTATAGGGGACGCGGACTCCTGCGAGCCGAGCGTTTGTGAAGAGCCGTTTATGAATGACGAAATCCTCTCTTACGAAGATAAATATATGTCAAATCGGAAGGGCGGCGCTTCAAAGGGTATGGCGTCCTTAGGCAGAAAGATTCCCGCCGATATAAGCGAAGAAAAGGCAAACGAGATTAAAAACCTTGCCTGTGATATATTTAAGGCTATCGGCGCTTCGGGAGTTGTAAGAATAGACTTTCTTATCGACACCGAAACCGACAGGGTCTACGCAAACGAGATCAATACCATACCCGGCTCGCTCGCCTTTTATCTCTGGGAGCCTGCAGGGCTTAAATACACGGATATGATAGATAAGCTTGTTGACCTCGCCTTTGCAAGACAGCGTAACCGTGACAACCTGACCTATACCATTGATACCAATATTCTTTCGGGCGTATCCTTCGGGGCTAAGGGAGCCAAAGGGGCGAAGCTTTAATGACTAAGCTTTTAGTAAGGCTGTTTATTAAAAACAGCGAGGATGTAAATGACAGCGCGGTACGGCTTAAATACGGGACTTTGGGCGGCGCGGTCGGAATAGTGTGCAATCTGTTTTTGTGCACGCTTAAAATCACCGTAGGGTTTATAACCGTCAGTATCTCTATTGTAGCGGACGGACTTAACAACCTTTCGGATATGGGGTCCTCTATCATTACAATGATAGGCTTTAAAATGGCGGGAAAGCCTGCGGACAGCGACCACCCCTTCGGTCACGGAAGAATGGAGTATATGTCCGCCTTTATCGTGTCGGTGTTGATACTGCTTGTCGGTACGGAGCTTTTCAAGTCCTCTGTTTCGGCGCTTGTTTCGGGCGAAAGCGCGCCTACATATTCGGTATGGGCTATAATAATACTCGCCGTTTCGGTGCTCGTTAAGCTTTGGATGTGCTTATTTAACCGCAGGCTCGGCAAAAAAATAGGTTCCGAGGCTCTGCTTGCCACCGCGCAGGACTCCCTTAACGATATGGTCACCACCTCGGTTATTCTTATTTCGGTCGGGGTATCAATGCTTGTTACTCTCCCCTTTAATCTTGACGCGGTAATGGGCGTTTTGGTTTCTCTGTTTATTCTTTATTCGGGCATTGTCTCTGCAAAAGATACCCTTAATGAGATTTTGGGGACTCCGCCCGATAAAAAGCTGATTGAAGAAATTGAAAACACAATTCTTTCCTTTAAGGAATTTAAGGGTATTCACGACCTTATAGTGCATAATTACGGTCCGGGAAGACAGTTTGCCTCTGTACATGTTGAAGTCCCGCAGGACAGCGACATTGTAAAATGCCACGAGCAAATTGACCTGTGCGAAAAGCTTATCGACGAAAAGCTCAATATTTCCCTTGTAATACATATGGACCCGATTGATGTAAATAACGAGGCGGTATCAAAAGCTAAGGAAGGCATTATAAACGCGGTAAAGGAAATTGACGGTAATATGTCTGTTCACGATTTCCGAATGACCCCCGCGGGTGAAACACGAACAAATCTTATTTTTGATGTTGTTGTTCCGTCTACGGTCAAAATGTCCCACGAGGAATTGGGCGAGCGAATTAACGAAAGTGCAAGGAAAATCAATCCAACCTACTGCTGTGTTATAACCTTTGATAACGACTTTACAGGACGGTAAAATAAAAAATGACTCTAAACGATTTAAGTATTGGAAAAGAAGCGGTTATTAACGCGGTAAACGGCGAGGGTGCATTAAGACTTCGCCTTTTGGATATGGGGCTTATTCCGAGCACTAAGGTAAAGGTTATAAAAATAGCACCCTTGGGCGACCCGATTGAAATAACCCTTAGAGGCTATGAGCTTACCATAAGGCGGGAGCACGCAAAGGAAATAGATATTGAAAGCGAGGGTGATGCAAAATGATTTTTGCGCTTGTCGGCAATCAGAATTGCGGTAAAACCACTCTTTTTAACGCACTTACGGGTGCTAACCAGCATGTTGGCAACTTCCCGGGCGTTACGGTTGACCAAAAAACGGGCGACATAACCTCAGCAAAAGGCTGTTCGGTTGTCGATTTGCCGGGTATTTATTCTATCCGCCCCTACTCAACAGAAGAAATAGTAACCCGCGATTTCGTGCTTAACGAAAAGCCTGACGGGATTATTAATATAATTGACGCCACCAACATTGAGCGCAACCTCTACCTTACCCTACAGCTTTTGGAGCTTGGTATTCCAACGGTAATTGCACTTAATATGATGGATGAGGTGCGCGGCAACGGCGGAACGGTAAATATTAAGCTCTTTTCGGAATTGTTGGGCGTTCCCGCTATACCGATAAGCGCCGCTAAGAACGAGGGTATAAGCGAGCTTATAAAGACCGCGGTTGCAACAGCTAAAAACAGGGTTAAGCCTAAGGTGCAGGATTTCTGTGCACCGGGGCCTGTTCACCGCTGTATTCACGCGGTTTCCCATATGATTGAGGACCACGCGCAGAGCATCGGCATCTCTCCCCGCTTTGCGGCGACAAAGCTGATTGAGGGGGATATGTCCTTTGCGGAAAAGTTAGAGCTTGACCAAAACGAGCTTGAAGCAATAGAGCATAATATAAAGGAAATGGAGTCGGAAAGAGGACTCGACGCCAATGCCGCCCTTGCGGATATGCGCTACGCTTTTATTGAAAGCGTATGCGAAAAGGCGGTTGTCAAATGCAAGGAAAGCCGCGAGCATCACCGCAGTGTAAAAATTGACAGCGTGCTTACCAACAAATATTTAGCCCTACCCCTCTTCCTTGTAATAATGCTCCTTATCTTCTGGCTGACCTTCGGGGTTATCGGAAGCTTTTTATCCGACCTTTTATCCTTAGGTATTGACAAGCTTACCGCCGTTACCGATTCCGCGCTTACCGCATACGGTATAAACGAGGTGGTGCACAGCCTTATAATTGACGGGATTTTTGCGGGTATAGGCAGCGTGCTTTCCTTCCTGCCGATAATAGTGGTGCTGTTTTTCTTCCTCTCAATTCTTGAGGACACAGGCTATATGGCGCGTGTCGCCTTTGTAATGGATAAGCTGTTACGCAAAATAGGACTTTCGGGCAGAAGCTTTGTGCCTATGATAATCGGCTTCGGCTGTTCCGTTCCCGCTATAATGGCGTCCCGCACACTCTCTTCCGAGCGCGACCGAAAAATGACGATTATGCTTATTCCCTTTGTCTCCTGCTCAGCTAAAATACCGATTTACGCGGTCTTTTCCGCCGCCTTTTTCCCGAAGCACTCGGCACTTGTGATGTTCGCGCTCTACATATTCGGAATTATTATGGGGATAATAACCGCACTGATTCTAAATAAAACCGCCTTTCGCGGCAACCCCGTGCCGTTCGTAATGGAGCTGCCCAACTACCGCCTCCCCTCCGCTAAAAGCGTACTGCTCTTGATGTGGGATAAGGCGAAGGATTTTCTGCAAAAGGCGTTTACGGTTATTTTTGTCGCGACTGTTATAATCTGGTTTTTGGGCGCGTTCGATTCAAGGCTTAATTTTGTCACCGATTCGGCGGATAGCCTGCTTGCCTCTATAGGACGGCTTATTTCCCCGATTTTTGCGCCGTTAGGTCTTAGTGACTGGCGGATAAGCACCTCTCTCTTGGCGGGTCTTTCGGCAAAAGAGGCGGTTGTAAGCACAATGGGCGTGCTTACGGGCACAGGGCTTGAGGGTCTTAGCAACGCCCTTTCCTCTGTATTTACGCCCCTTACCGCCGCAAGCTTCCTTGTCTTCACCCTGCTATACACCCCCTGCGTCGCAGCGATAGCAACCCTTAAGGCGGAGTTAGGCTCAAGGCTTCACACCGCCGGAGTAATAGCGCTTCAATGCGTTATCGCGTGGGTTTGCGCCTTTATTGTATACAATATCGGTCTGCTTTTAGGATTTTAAAATATGAATATATACGATCATATTATTTTAAGCGTTGTGGCGGTTTTGTTTATTGCCGCCGTGATATATATTATAAAACGGCAAAAAAGCGGCAGAACTTTTTGCGGAGGAGATTGCAAAAACTGCGGCCTATGCGCCGAAAAATGTAAAAAAAGGAGCAGAAAATGAAAAATAATGTATTTAAGGTAATTCTCAAATGGCTTATCTGCGCAGTAATCATCTTTCTCGGCTTTTGGTTTGTACTGCCGCCTATAAATCCGCGAAGCAGCGAAATGTGGGGCTTTTTGGTATTCTGCATTGTCGTCTGCGTGGTCGTAAACGCCTTTTCACAGATTTTATCCCTTTTTTCACTTGTTAAAAAGGACCACGGAATTTACAGTATTTCCACAAAAGAAGAACGCCGTGAGACCGTTAAAAAAATAGGCAAGCCCTTTAAATTCGCGGTTTTGGCGGTTGTCTGTATAGTTGTTTTAAGCGCAGTCGCAAGCCTTGTGGGAGCACAGATTTTTAACGCCTCCCGTTACGAAAAGCTTATCACTATGGAGAACGGCGACTTTACCGCCGATGTTGCCGAGATTAACCGCACACAGATACCCGTGGTTGACCGCGACACCGCCTCAAGACTGGGGCAAAGAAAATTAGGCGAAATCTCCGACCTTGTTTCACAGTTTGTAATAGAAGAGGATTACACCCAAATCAATTATAAGGGCAAGCCCGTGCGGGTTACTCCCCTTGCCTACGGCGATATTATTAAGTGGTTTAACAACAACAGCGAGGGTATTCCCGCCTATATCACGGTGGATATGACCACGCAGGAAACCTCTCTTGTACGCCTTGACGAAGGAATTAAATATTCCTATAGCGAATATTTTATGAGAAATCTTTACCGTTATCTCCGCTTTAACTATCCCACCAAAATATTTGACAACATCTCCTTTGAGATTGACGAGGACGGAACGCCCTACTGGGTCGCCTCTACAATGACCTTTAAAATAGGCTACTGGAGCGGGCGCGACATTGAGGGCGCGGTGCTTTTAAACGCCGTCACAGGTGAAAGCAAATACTACAAGCTTGAAGAAATACCTAAATGGGTCGATCAGGTTTACAGCTCGGATATGATTATGGAGCAGTTAATTTACAACGGCAAATACCGCTCGGGCTTCTTTAACTCAATCTTCGGTCAAAAGGGCGTTTTACAGCCGACCGACGGATATAATTATCTCGCTATTAATGACGATGTCTACCTTTATACGGGTATTACCTCGGTTACAAGCGATGAATCAAATGTCGGCTTTGTGCTTACGAATCTGCGCACAAAGGAGACTAAGTATTACGCGATACCCGGCGCTGAGGAATACTCCGCAATGGACTCGGCAGAGGGTCAGGTTCAGCACCTTAAATACAGCGCGACCTTCCCGCTTCTGCTCAATATTTCCGACAGACCGACCTACTTTATGTCCCTAAAGGATGGGGCGGGGCTTGTAAAGATGTATGCCTTCGTAGATGTAAGCCAGTACCAGATAGTCGGCACGGGAAGCTCCGTTGAAGAGGCGCGCGCGGACTATATAAGCAAGCTTAAGAATGAAAACCTTGAGATTGAGGACGCGGCTGAAACAAGCGTTTCGGGTATTATAGAAAATATCGCCTCCGCGGTGGTTTCGGGTAATACCAACTACTATATCAAGCTTGCAGGCGATGAAAAAATCTATATCGCTCTCATCACAATTTCGGATAAGCTCCCCCTTGCCAAGACGGGCGACAGCGTGGAAATGACAATTTCCGAAGCAGAAAACAAGTTTACGGTTACAAAAATAGATTTTAAATAACCTTAATAATGATTAAAGGGGCTGTAAAAAAACACAGCAACTTCAAAGCGGATTAATTAAGGAAAAATAAACAAGCTTTGCAAAAGCACGAAAATAAGGCTTTTGCAAAGCTTGTTTGCTTTTTAGGAGATAAATCAGGGTTTGTAGAGGTGAACTTTATGCCAAAAGACCTTGCCTCCCTTGTGTAAAGGGAGGTGGCTCGACTTTGTCGAGACGGAGGGATTGTTGTTAATACAAAAAACAACAATAAAATTAAGGTTTCCAAAACCATCCCCCAGTCTCGCTACGCTCGACAGCCCCCTTTACACAAGGGGGCCTATTTGTAAAATCTCTACAAACCCCGATTTGTTTTTTTACAGCCCCTTTTTGTTTGCGGAACAACACATAGGTTCTTCCCTAAATATATTCAATTCACCTTAATTTTGATTAAGCTTTTTATAAAGCGCGGCAATCTCGGCTCTTAACGCCTTGTTTTCGTCTGCGGAGAGGGTTGGGTCTTTTTTTATTAGGCGTTCCGCCTCCACCCCCGCAAGATGAAGTGTATTGCGGTCGGCGAAAATATCGGCTATCCTCATATCGGGCAGTCCGTGCTGACGGCTGCCCAAAAAATCACCGGAGCCTCGGAGGCTCAAATCTTCTTCGGCGATTTTAAAGCCGTCCTGACAGCCTTTTATAACCTCTAACCGCTTCTTTGTATCACCCGAATTAGTGTCGGAAATAAGTATACAGTAGGATTTATGCGCTCCCCTGCCTATTCTGCCCCGCAGCTGGTGAAGCTGTGACAGCCCGAATCGCTCGGCATTTTCTATCACCATAATAACCGAGTTCGGCACATCAATACCCACCTCGATAACCGTGGTTGAAATAAGGAGCTGAATTTCACCCGATGCGAAACTGCGCATTACCCTTTCCTTTTCCTTGGCGGGCATTTTGCCGTGCAGAAGTCCTAACGAATAGTCCTTAAACTCGCCGTCCTTTAAGGTCTCGTAATATTCGGCGGCGGAGGTGATGTCAAGGGTTTCGTTTTCCTCTACGAGCGGACAGACAATATACCCCTGTCTTCCCTCATCAAGGAATTTTTTTATAAAATTATATACGCGGGCGTGATAAGAGGAATTAACAAGGAATGTGTCAATCTTCTGCCTTCCCCGCGGGTATTCATCGATAATGCTTATATCAAGGTCTCCGTAGATAATAAGCCCCAATGTGCGCGGAATAGGGGTTGCGGACATAACAAGGGTATGGGGATTTTCTCCTTTAGCTGAAAGCTTACCCCTTTGAGCCACACCGAAACGGTGCTGTTCATCCGTTATAACAAGCCCTAGGCGGTTAAACTCAACATCATCGGTAAGTAATGCGTGGGTTCCCACAAGAACATCAATTTCCCCGTTTTTAAGGGCTACTTTAATAATATTCTTCTGCTTTTTGGTCTGCGAGCCTGTAAGCAGGGCGCATTTAATACCGCTGTCCTTAGTGATTTCACTTAAGGTTTTAAAATGCTGTTCCGCCAAAATCTCGGTCGGTGCCATAAGTGCCGACTGAAAGCCGTTCCCAGCCGAAATGTAGCAAAGCGCCGCCGCGACCGCAGTCTTTCCGCTGCCGACATCACCCTCAACAAGCCTGTTCATCGGTCTGCCCGAGGACATATCGGCAATACACTCGCCTATTACCCTTTTCTGCGCGTTTGTAAGTGAAAATGAAAGAGTTTGTTGGAATTCTGGTAATAAATTTTTGGTTATAACGCACCCCGCAAGTCCCCGCTTTCTTTTTTTAAGAAAAGAAAGCCCGGTCTGCAAAACAAAAAGCTCCTCAAAAACAAGGCGCTCCTTTGCCCTTTCAAAGCTATCGGGTTCAAGCGGAAAATGAATATTGCGAACGGCGGTATTAATACCGCAAAGCCCGTTCCGCTCCCTTACGCTTTCGGGCAACACTTCATTTAATTCGGGCAAGGTGTTAAGCGCTGTTTTCACCAGCTTTTCGATCGCCTTTGAAGAAAGTCCCGCCGATGCGGGATATATAGGCTCAATACCTAAAAAACCGCTTTCCCTGATTTCGGGCGACGGCATTTCCCGCATAACAAGATTTCCACCTAATTTGCCGTAGAAAAGATACTCACAGCCCTCGTTAAGCTTTTCTGCCAAATATTTTTGATTAAAAAGGGTTACGGTCATATATCCGCTGTCATCAGCCGCCGTAAACTTATAAAGGGTCATACCCTTGCGTATGTAAGCGGAATTGACCGGCGAGACTATCTTCGCCTTAACGCAAACATTCTCACCGAACGGACACTCGGAAATATAGGTTATATTTCGCCAATCAAGGTATGAGCGCGGATAAAAACGCAGAAGGGCACCGACCGTATCGATGCCCTTTTTACGCAAAAGCTCCGCCCGCTTTTCACCTACGCCCTTTAAATACTGAATGTCGGTGGAAGCTGTCAGCATAAGATTTCTCCCTTAAAATAAGATTAAAACTTACTCAACCGAAAGAATGTAGTAATATACAGGCTGGCCGCCGTTTATTACGGTAATTTCGGTCTTTGAGCCGTATTTTGCCTGAATTTCCTCTTCAAGCGCCGCCGCCTGCTCATCGGTCACATCTTCACCGTAAATAACGGTAACAAACTGACTGTCACGCTTAACCATCTGCTTCAAAAGCTTCATAACAGACTTGTCAAGCTCGGTTTCTGTAAATGCAATCTTGCCGCCGAGCATTGCCAAAAGCTCGCCCTTTTTAATCTGGTGACCGTCAAAATCGGAGTCACGCGCGGCAAAGGTCACCTGACCTGTCGCAATGCGCTCGGTGGATTTCTGCATTTCAATAGCATTTGCCTCAACATCTGTATCAGGGTCAAATGTAAGCATTGCAGTAATGCCCTGCGGAATGGTTCTTGTATGAATTACAATGACCTTTCTGGTGCTAAGCGGAATAGTCTGCTCCGCCGCCATAATAATATTTTTATTGTTAGGCAATACATATACCGTTTCTGCGGGTGTTGCTTCAACCGCCTTCAAAATATCGTCTGTGCTCGGGTTCATGGTCTGACCGCCGCTTACAACGGTATCAACCCCTAAATCCTTAAATAGACTCGCAAGACCGTCACCCGCGCAGACCGATACAAAGCCTACCGGCTTTGTGGGGGTTACGGGAGTAAATGTCTCGGTGCGGTCGGCGGACTTCGCCGGCTTCTGCTTAGCACTTTCGGAATCGTGCTTAGCGCGCTCGTGCTGGTCGCGCATATTTTCTATCTTCATATGAACAAGCTGACCAAAGGTAAGCGCCTTTTCAATAGCGTTACCGGGGTGGTCGGTATGAACATGTACCTTTATAATCTCGTCATCGTCAACCACAACTACGCAGTCGCCTATTGTTTCAAGATAAGCCCTTAATTCAGACGGTTCCTTAGCGTTCTCCTTATCGCGGTTTACAATAAACTCGGTACAGTAAGTAAATGTAATTTCGGTCTCAAACTCTCCCGCCGCACTTACCGAGGATTCCTCTTCGGAAGAGTCTTCGGCTGCAACGCTCGACTTGATCATAACGCCGTCTTTAAATACCGACATCATACCCTCAAGTATGGTAACAAAGCCCTTGCCGCCCGCATCTACAACACCCGCTTTTTTAAGGGTTGGCAATAATTCGGGAGTCTGCTCCAAAGCGATTTTTGCGCCCTCAATAGCGGCATCAAAAACGCCTAAAGCGTCTTTCCCCTCGCCGAGAGCCGCCTTTGCATGCTCCGAAGCTACACGGGCTACAGTAAGTATAGTTCCCTCAGTAGGTTTCATAACCGCCTTGTATGCCGCCTCAACTCCAAGCTCAAAAGCGGCGGCGATATTCTCTGCCGTAACATACTCGTCATTGCCTATTCCCTTAGAAAAGCCCCTGAAAAGCAAAGAGGTTATAACGCCCGAGTTTCCCCTTGCGCCGCGAAGAAGCGCAGATGCGTTGACCTTTGCTATCTTTCCCGCGGTTTCACCGCTTAGCTTTTCAAGCTCTCTGGCAGAATTGCTGAGAGTCATTGACATATTTGTGCCTGTATCCCCGTCAGGTACAGGGAAAACATTCAAATCATCAATCTGCTTGCGGTTGTTTGTAAGATTATTCGCGGCGGAAATCATAGCGTCGCGTAAAGTATCGCCGTTAAACAAATAAAACACTCCTTACAGTAAGCAAAGCCGAAAAATCCGAATACATTTCAGGAATTTCAGCCTATTACAAATTATTCCTTAATTCCGTCTATTTTAATTGTGACCTTATTAACGGTTATTCCCGCCGTTTCCTTTACAGCGTATTTAACCTTTTCGGTTATGCTGGCGGCGATTGCGTTTATGTTCATTCCGTAGGTAACCACGATATGAAGCTCAACCGAAATCGCGTCCGCATCGCCCGTGACGCAAATTCCCGTATCGGGATGCTCGGCTTTTGAAAGCTTGCTGAAAAGCCTCTGCTTACTGCCGCTCGGCACCATACCTACAACACCGAAGCAGGAAGTAACCTCGTGTCCTATAAGTTTTGAAAGATATGTTTCCGAAATATCGATTGTGCCGAGTCTTGTTTCATAAGCTATCATAAAATATCCTCCTATTAATCATTGAAATTATATGATTCAATCGAAAAATAAATATCGCCCGCAGAGGAATTATTTACATTTTCGATATGGTCATTGTAAAAAAGTACGCCCGTTCTGTAGCAGACGGGAATAAAAGGCATTTCGGTCTGCAGTACAGAGGCAACATCCGAGACGGTGTTTAGACCGTTATAAAGTCCTTCTATCAGTTGGGCGGCGGTTGCGCTCGACTCCTCATTCTCCTGAGCATTTTCAGTATCTTCTGCAGCTTCGTCAGCCAAAGCCTCATCCTTATCATCAGTTTGTTTTTTAATGCCGTAGACGGCACTGCCACCCTCGGTTACAAGGCTTGATAAGTCCATATTAGGCGTCAAAGCAACCTCGCCTAAATAAAGCTGAAAATCACCCGACTCTAAAGCCGCTTTATAATCCTCATATGATTTTTCAACCACATTGATTTTGATGCCGTAAGCGGAAAGCTGTTTGGCTATAAGCTGTGCCGAGGCAACCCGCGTTCTGTTTTCGCTGTTTACGAGCATATTAAACTGAAGACGGATACCGCCTTTTTTGCGTATTCCGCTATCATCTATACTATTATATCCTATTTTCTCCAAATTCTCAATAGTTATTTCTTGATTTGCTGCAGTTTCTATGTTCTGCACAGATTTTACAGGCTCCCAAAGCGGGTTAAAAAATCCGGTAGCGGCTATTGCATTGTTATAATAACCGTCTCTGCAAACGGCGGCGCGGTCTATTCCCGCAGAAATCGCCTGTCTGAGTTCGTTTAACCCCAAATCTCCGTAGGAGTGATTGACACCGATATAAACGATGTGATTAATATTTATATTAACCTTTTTACCGCTCATTCTAAGAATATTTCCGTCCGAAATATCACTGTAATACATGTCCGCCGCACCGATTTCCACATAGTGCGAAAGAGATTCGCTGTCAGGCGCGTTAATAAGGCGTATTTCTTTAATTGAATAATCCGACGCATTGGCTAATGAAGTTTTATTAAGTACAAGTTTTGTTAGCGACCCGTCAACCTTATACCGTCCACAGCCTATCGGCGGCAAAGCCACGCTGTCCGAGGTTGTTTGTTTTTCACTGCCGCTTTTAAGTATTGGAAAATCGAGAAGATTCGTGAAATACGGGTCAGCCTTTGCAAGCTTGAAAACCACCGTGCGGGAGTCCTTAGCCGTAGCTGATTCCGCCGAATATAGCTTATATGCGTATTCGGTGGAAGATTTTTTCGCAAGGTTGAAGGAATAAACAACATCCTCGGCGGTAAGCGTACTTCCGTCCGAAAAACGCGTGTTTTTAATGGTTACGGTACATAGCTTGCCGTCAAGCTCAACCCGCTCTGCAAGACTGTAATTAACATTAAATTCATTATCAAGCTTTAAAAGCGGCTCATAAATAAGCTTACAAAGCTGACGGTTAGTGTCGGTCGTTGCGGTATACGGATTAAATGTATCCGACGCAGAGTAAAGCAAGGTTATATAATCCCTTTCAAGCAGAGAAGCATCTACCGTACCGTCAGGTAAAGAAGATGATGTATTGTCGGTATTTCCGCGGCAGCCCGAAAGCAAAAGGAGCATTCCCGCAATTATTAGCGCGGCTATTTTTTTAAGTGTATTCATTTTTACGCTCCTTTCTGTAATTGTTTAATGTATTAACACTCTTTCTATACCTACTGTTCGACCCGTTTTAATATCTATATCAAAAATACATCCGCAAAGCATACATTCGCCGTCTGCCAGCTCAAATTTTGAAGGGTCACCGTTCTTAAGACGATTAATTATTATTTCGGATTTAACTCCTAACACCGAGTTTACAGGGCCTGTCATACCAAGGTCGGTAATATAACCCGTGCCGCCGCTTAAAATCTGCTCGTCCGCGGTCTGGACATGAGTATGAGTACCGAAAAAGGCGGATACTCTGCCGTCAAGATAAAGCGCAAGCGCACGCTTTTCGCTTGTGGCCTCGGCGTGGAAATCAACAACAATAATTTTAGCACCGTTGTCTCTCGCCTGCTCAATTAATTCGTCCGCCGACTTAAACGGGCAGGAAGCACCCAGCTTTTCAAGATAAATTTTTCCGCTTAAATTTATAACCCCTACGGTGGTATAGCCGAGGTCAACAAGGCACATTCCCTTTCCGTTCTGAGCTTCAGGGAGATTGTGCGGTCTTAAAATAAATTCATTTTCATCAAGATAATCATAAACCTGTTTGCGCCTTAAAGAGTGATTACCGCCGGTTATCACATCTGCTCCGCAGGCAAAAAGGCTGTCTGCGCTTTCGGGCAAAACACCGTTTCCGTCCGCCGAGTTCTCCCCGTTTATTATCACCATATCAATATTTTTACTTCTTTTAAGACACGGCAATATGCGCCTTACCTCGCCGCAGCCGATACTGCCGCACACATCACCGACTGCAAGCAATCTCATAACTTTCTCCCTAATGCATAAAAAATCACATTAATATATTATAACATAAATTTCATATATTTCAACGAAAACTATTGACAAAAAAATTTTTATAGGTTAAAATCAATAAGTCAGTTAAATTTCTATGTGTCGCCCAGTCGGTAGGGCGCTTGCTTTGGGAGCATAGACAGTGTTCGCACCGTGCAAAAGCGAAAACCGCCGAAAACCCTGCAACCGTGCGGATTTCGGGCGGTTCGGAAAATAAAAAAAGGCAGTCAAAAATGTGTTTGACCACAGATTTGACCACCTACACTACCACAATTAAATAAACTATCGGGGTGTGGCGCAGTTGGTAGCGCGCGACATTTGGGATGTCGATGCCGCAGGTTCGAACCCTGTCACTCCGACCAACCGAGTGCCTCGGTACGCATACGCGTAGTTGAGGCGCTTCTTTTTTTATGGTTTTTTCTCTCGCGTCAAAGTGGTATCTAAATTGCACCCACAAGCCATTGAGAGCCTCAATATGCGAATGTGCAGTTGAGGCTCTTTTTATTGCAGTAAGAAAGCACTTAACAAAGTCTTTGGCTTTATTAAGCACTTTAAAATTTTAGCATTGTATAATTATTTATTAAACCAATAGTTTATATAAAAAATTTGCAGAATTTATTCCTGCTCATTTTTTTGCTTCGGCAGCTTTTCCTTAACCAAGGCTATAGCTTCATAGACAGTTTTATCCTTTAATAAGAGCAGACTGGTGAAATATACTGCTAAACCTGCGGAAACCTGAACTATTGTACAAACAAATCCGTCTAAAAGATATGCTATTGGATAAATTACCGCAAACATAAGTGCTGATAATGCAACATATTTTAAATTATGTTTTATGAAACTTAAAATTTCAATATCCTTATGAATAAAGCAAATCTGTATAATCACGACGGAAAACTCCGAGCATACCGTTGCTATAGAAGCTCCGATAGCATCAAACTTTGGAATCAAAATCAGATTTAAAATTAAGTTTACGCAGGCTCCCGAGATAACCGATACAGTAAATGCCGTCTGACGCCTGGACGGCAAAAGGTACTGCTTGCCTATTATAGTTGACAAACCAATTGCCAAAATTACAGGACAAATTGTCATCATAAGAACCGAAACCTGAGAATATCCGTCACCATAGAACCATACAACGAAATTTTTAGCGCAAGCGGCTAAACCAAACAGCATAGGTGCTCCGAGGAAGAAAACAAATTTTACGGAGCTTGCCATCATTTTTTTAATTTCATCATTTTTCTGCTTTGCAAAAGCGTTTGTCATAGCAGGAAGCATAACAACGCCGAGTGATGTAACTAACTGCATTATAGCCTTCAAAATATTTTGAGAATAGGTATAATATGCAACATTTTCTATGTTGCTTGAAAGTTTACCTATCATAGTCTTATCAAGGACAGTGTAAACTTCTATAGCGATTTGAGGTAAAAACAACAGCAAAATAGGCTTGATATTAGCGCAAACTGATTTAAAGTTCACCTTTGTTTTTACAAGGAATTTAGGCAAATATATCCACAATGAAAGATTGCCTATAAGTGTGGGAATTGTAAAGCAAGCGGCATATTTATAAAGATCTGAAGGCGATTTTATAAATATAAATATTAGAATAATGCCTAAAATTTTAAATATCGTATTTCTTATGACAATCTTTTTGAAATCCTCCATCCCCTGAAAAAACCACGTAATGTCAAAGGCGGTGGATACTAATTCTATTGCCAGTATCAAAAATACTGTTTGATACTGCTTTACTGAAAAAACAAAAACAAAATATATTCCAATACTAACTGCAACGGTTACAAATCTAAAGACTATAATTTCAAAAAATACCTTTGAGCGTTTCAAAGAGTCATCCTGATAAAAGGCAATTTCTCTCTGTGCATAAAGGGAGCTACCTAAGGTACCAAAAAGCAGAAAATAAGTAACTATCGAATAGGAATAATTAAAAACACCTACCGATGTTGCCTTTAAGGTTCTTGCAAGGAAAGGAGAGGTGATTAAAGGGGTAATCACCAATAAAATTTGGTATGCGGTATTATATATATAGTTTTTAACGATTTTTCCCTTAGACAATCTTTACACCGTCATTCTTTAGAAATTCTGCTTTCACATTCTTTTAAAGCAGTTTTTAGATAAAAGCCATTTTCAAGCCTTTCGGCAATATTTTCAACATTCCTCATCATAACATAGTATTCTTCTTCGGAGATGGAATCGATTTTTGCTTTGATTTCAGTTAATGAGTTTACACAAATACCTATATTTTCATTTTCAATAAAGCGTGCCATAGCCGCTTCTTTCCATATTACAACCGGATGTCTTGATACCAAATACAGCGAGGTTTTATGTGGATTATTATATCTTAAATAGTTGCCTGTTTCACCACTGCACTCGTCAATACTGTCGCCATCCCACACAAGTCCGAATTTGCCATCAATAATATTAGGAACTTCTCCTGAAGGAAATGAGCCATGATATTTTATATTATCACTTTCCGCCGCTCCGTCATAGTTAGGTCCGTAAAGATTAACAGAAAAACGGTTTTCTACATTATTGAAAAGGTAAATATACGGACTTTTATCCGTTCTTAAATTGCCTGCAACTATTATATCAGCTGTATTATTTCCAGGCTCTCTGGGTTGAATTTTCTCGCCGGTATGATAATCAAAAATTTTGAGTGATACCAACTGACCTTCGTTAAATCCCTTTTCTATAAATGCTTCTTTCATAAAATCATTATGAACAATTTCATAATCAGAATTTGATTTCATAAACTCAAATTCATTCTTGGTGTTTTCATCTAACCAAATGCTTCCTCTTAAAAACTCCGCATCATGAATGACAGAAACAATTTTACATTTTTTAATTTTCTTAAGGAATTTAAGGCATTGTTTCCTTCCTAAATGCCTATGATAGAAAGGATTTTGAACAAGAACAATAGAATTCTTTTTAATTTTGAAAAATGCTTTAAGCCAACACGGAAAAGGTTTAATAAACCTTAAAGCTCTTTCAAGTAACGAATCATTCTTTATAAAGTGACATTTGATATACATCGGCTCATAGCCCGCTTCATTCGCAAAATATGCAACATCCTCGCGCGCTTTACTGCCGGCGTGCTGATTTTTTTCTTTAAGTTCAACTATTTGATACTTATGCATATCACAATATACCGTTCCTTTTCCAACTTTATCAGCCTATCTTATTAACAAAAGCAATTACATCTCGCTCAAAATCATTGTTAAGAGCCTTTACTTTTTCCATATACGGAACAAACTGCTTGTTATACTCATCATATTTTTCCAACATTGCTTTGGCAAGTTTTGCAATTTCCTCATACGGTGAGGTTCCCATATCAAATTTAAATCTTGAAGGAATAAGAATATCCTTATCGTTCTTGGCTGCCCCTCTGTCAGAAGTGATTATATTACACCCACAAAGCACAGCTTCCTTAACTAATTTTTCCGGGCCCGGAAAAAATCCAAAATCAAGATAAACCCTTGAAGTAAGAAGAGCTTCTCTCACCTGTTCTACTGTCATTCCCTTTATCGCAACAAATTCGGTATCAGGACATAACTTCTTAATCGCATCTATAGCAAGAGGAGCATATTCCTCTGCACCTTTGGCAGGATTATACGCAATTTGATTCTTTTTAGCAGGAAGCTTAAAATCCTCAAAATATTCCGCTCTTACAGGACCGTCAAGATAAATCATTTCAGATTCTTTAACCCCGTGTTCGCGCAAATATTCTGCTACATACTCACAGTTTTGGGTATGTAAAATACCATCCATATCAAACTTAAAATGATTTTTGTTTTCAAGTATATCTCTGATATAATATAGAGGATAAGCCGGCCACGGAAAGCGGTTGTTCGAGTAAAGATATTTACACTTTTCAGCGAAGGTGTACTGTTCTTCCCTTAGATTTCTTAAATAGTGATAAAGGGAAAGCCAAAGTATAACTCGATGAGCGTATTTATATTTTCTAAGAAAATAAGTATGTGTTTCAGGTGCACAAATCACGGTGTTCTCGGTATCGGGAACACCTTTGAGATTGATATAATTCACATTATAATTGCTGAACTTCTCTTCAGGTACAAACTGCTTTTGAAAATATGCCACATATGCCTTGCAATCGGTGCAATTATTGATTTTATCGACAATCTGATGTATAGCCTCAGGACCACCGTGAGTCCCGCGTGCGCATAAAAAATAAAACTCTCTTGCCACGGCACTGTCTCCTCTTATATTTCAAACGAGCTTTTTTCAGGTAAAATCTTATCAAATAAATCTGCCATAAATTTTTGCTCTTTTTCAAAATCAATATCAACCTCATCATCACTAAGACAAATGGATTTGTACTTATGCGTGAGAATTGCTTCGCTTATTTCTTTATCATCTTTCCCAATAGAGAAAAATTTACCCCTTGTTTTACCGCTTTGAACGATGTAGCCTTTTGCAAATTGCCAATATCTAAAGAGCCATTGACTTACATCTTCACTGCTCCTAAATCTATGAGAACTTGTTTTTGAGAGGAGTTCTTCCTCTTGTTCCCACACTTCTTCCAATGTGGATTTCAAAAAAGGCAGCGGAATATGCGGATTATCAAAAGCCGAAAAACCGTTGACAGGAAGCATATACAGGTTTTTAAGGCTTGCCTTCGGCGCTTTCAAAGAAAACCAAACCTTCTTATTCTTCTTTATCGTTTCCCTTTTATTGAAGTGCTTATTTATAACCATCATATTGTTTCCAATTATATGGTCAATACCGCCTTCCTTAAAGCGAAGCGGCACCTCGGTAACGGTATCTACAGGCTTTCCGTCAATAAAAAAATCATCAGGCGTAACATAATCCGCTAAATAAAAGTCGTCATTAAAATATATAAATCTGTCAGCCAAGCCCTCAATTTTATGCATATGCAGTTCAATAGGGTGTGAGCTGAAAACAGGCAGATATTCCTGCGGTATATAATCCGTATGTTTTACAATATTAAGCTTGGGATTTTCCGTATTAAGCCAAGAAGGTAAATGTCCATAGGTGATAAAATGAATCTTATTAACCCAAGGCGCATATTTTTCAATACTTCTGAAACAATACTTGAGTAATCCCCAATCACGGTAGCGGTTGATATTGTCGTCATTTCCAATATCAGGAGAATACTTATTTTTCTCGGCCAACCAAACAGGATCACTGCCGTCAACCCACGGAATAACGATATCAATATTATAGTCCATTATGCCGAACACTCCTTATTAGATTTTAAAAACGCCAAGCAACGCCCTAATACGAACCAAAAGATTATTGCATTAGGCGAAAAATGATAGAACATTAACGAAGAAAACATTGCCGCGCTTGCGAGTGCAACAGGAATAGAAATCACAAGTGCCGAAAAGTATTTATCACTGCGGTTTACATAGCGGAAGTTCTTGAAAATGCAGACCAAAACATATATTACTAATGCCAGTGCGCACAATAATCCTATCCCGCCGTTTGAAACCAATATATTAACCACTTCATTATCAAGGGTTGTCATATCCGCAAAATCATTATTGACGATATAGGTTTGCGGCATATTTTCCCTGGCATAATCAGTAAAGCCACAGAACGAAAGTCCTACAAGCATATTTTTAGGTGAGTTAAGATAAACCTCTAATCCGCTTTTCCAAACATCAAACCTGCGATTGCTTATATCGTCCGAAAGGTCGTAGCCGCGGTCGATAATATTGGAGTGTTTATCATTATCATTATCATTATCATTATCTTTATCAATGTCACTATCCTTATCATTATCGCTGAATTGCGATGCTGCAATATTTATAATGTTATTTACGGGAGTTCGCAAATACCGCATACCGAGAAAGCAGGATATTCCTATGCAGGCTGCTAATGCAAAGGATGCACCCTTTAACAGTAATTTTTTATCCTTTATTGTAATGGAAATCGCGCACAATACAAAAACTGCTACAGATACCGAAAGCACTATCGCACCGGAACGGGAATCGGAAAATACAATATAAAGTAAATGCATAATGACGTCAAGTGCAGATAATATTCGTGCCCAAAACCTTTTATTCCGTATAAAAACATACGCCAAAATAATTATGGAAATTGCCGAAGAAATAGCACCGTTATTAGGATTGATAAATACGCCCCAAAGCCTTCCCCACACAAATCCAAGATTATATGTGTAACCGCTATCCTCTATAACGGTTGTTATGCTAACATTCATAGCATACAGAACAAGGCTTGCAATTACTGCAACTGTCGTATAAACAACGAAAATTACGGAAATAAATTTAATATCTTTTTTGCAAGATTCCTTGGTCTTATTTTTTTCTGTAGTAAAAAGAACCAAAAAGTAAATTACCCAATAAATACAAAAAATAACATTCCTTTTAAAGGAATAATTATAATTAATCAGTGTTGAAATTCCGATAGAAAAAATCAGGAAAAACAATATAAGGGTTTCGGGTATTTTTAAATACAGCTTATAATTAATAAGCCTATAGCACAAAACCAATAACGAAAGAGCAAACGACACCCACATTATCGGGGTTATAATACTTTTTCCGTATGTAATACTGTTTGAACTAAGTACTGCGTACAACAGAAAAAATGCCATAAAAATGTATTCTATATACGATCTGCGTTTTTCACCTAAAAAATTATTATTTTGCAAACTATGTCTCTCCTCTTAATCTTTACCCTCAAAATAATTAAGTAATTCAATCTGCGCGGCAGACGGATGATTATAATCATATCCTGACGCTATAATTTTATCAAGCGTCTGAATTCGTTTGATATTTTTATATTGTAAAATACAGCCTGCCCATTCTTCAAGCGGAGCCTTCAAGCTTATAAACGAGACATTTTCCGTTACCTGCACTTCTTTATGCACAGCGTCCGATAAAACGCAAGGCAGTCCCGCCGCCTGAGCTTCTATTGCTACTATTCCGAATCCTTCGAAGAAAGAGGGAAATAAAAAAACATCTGCCGCTTGCATTAATAAATTGACATCATTGCGTTTTCCTAAGAATTTTATTTGCCCCGAATAGCTCTTTGATTCGGCGTATTTATGAACTTCATCCTCCATCTCGCCGCTGCCAATGCTCAGTAAAACCGCATTTTTATCTCTCTTTAAAACTTCGCCGAAAATATCGATAAGACCCATCGGATTTTTTTGCTCAGAAAGTCTGCCTACATGGCAGATTACAAATTTATCCTCTAAATCAAGCTCTTTTCGCTTTTCGGAACGCATCTGTGGATTGTAATTAAACTTTTCCGCATTAATAGAATTCGGTATCACTGAAGCAGAATGCTTTCCAAACATAAATTCAGCCGCTGCCTTTGAACATGCGTAGCGCTTTTTCGTAAAAAGCAACAAAAACGGACGACATATTCTATGCAGTCTATTTTTATATGTTGCATCGTTGTGGCTGTGAGTTATAATCGTCCTACCGAAAAGCCACGGTATAAATGCGGTAACGGCAGCGCCTGCATCGAGTATATTAAAATATACCTTTTTATAGTCGGGATGTTCCTTAAGAATTTTTGCCAACGCCTTCCATTGCTTGAAAACGCCCTTGCTTTTTGCCGGTATATAATATATTACAGAGCCGAGTTTTTCTGCTTCGTCCGCATATGCCATAGTTTCAAAATCCGTAACAAAATCAAAAATAACCTTTTCTCTGTCAAGCTTAACCAGCTGGTTCATAAGATATGTTTCGATTCCGCCGAGATTATCGGTCATCCCATATACTAAAATTCTTTCAGGCATCTGTTTACTCCCTTAATTATCTTTGAATAAATCCTCAAAACTGCTTATTTCTGCCTTTTCCACCTTTGAATGAGAAAAGCCCAATATATTAGCCGCAAGATAGTAAAGCGGTTTTCCTATTCCAAAAAGTCTTGAGCTTAGTCTAACCTTCTTATCGGGATAGTCATAAAGCTCAGAAAGCTTATCTTCAGCGCCTACCATATCTGCAAACTTTTTAAAATCCCCGTACCCAAAAGCAAGCGATGCCTGCCAAAGTACAGACCAATAAATTCGGTTTACACCCCATTTTTTAAATATGGGGTAAAATTCCACATCAGTATCTTTAAGCCAAGCTTCCAATTTTTCCATAAGCTTAACACAGATAAGCCTGTCCTCTGTAAAGCGCTGCATAGCCGAGCCTTCCCGCATCATATAAAAGTAAAGCGGCTTTTCGGTCATAAGTATTTCGTTGGCAAGAGCAAAAGCCCTGTATATGAAATCATAATCCTCGTAATATTTAAAACCAACTGCATAACTTAAAGAATTGTTTTTAATAAACTCGCTTTTACAAAGCAAATTATATACTCCGTACTGAGTAGGGTTGCTAACCATTTTGCACAGCATATCGTAGTTGCTTGTTTTATTGGGAGGGGGATAATCTCCGCCGATTTGAGGTATTTCACTTCCCCTTACTCTCACACTGCTGAATACAAAAACATCGAAATTTCCTTTTTCAGCCGCGTTGTTAAGGGTTTCATAATAATCGGCTGTAACAAAATCGTCAACATCAAGAAAGGTGATATAATCCCCTTTTGCATACTTCATTCCAAGGTTTCGTGCGGCACTTACGCCTGAATTTTCCTGCGAATAAACAGAAACAGAAAATTCTTCACACTCACTATAGGAATTTAAAAGCTCAAGACTACGGTCAGCAGAGCCGTCATCAACAAAAACAAGTTCCAAACTATCCCTTGAAGCTTTTTGAGCTTTTAAGTTTTCAATAAGATTTGGAATAAATTTTTCACCGTTATACACAGGAATAATTATGCTGATCATCTTATTCACCGACATAATTATCTCCCCGCCTTTAACTTTGCAAACAGCTTTGTGTTGCCCGACTTAACGCGGGAAATCAGTTTTCCCTCTAAATAGGTAAGAGAGGTATTATTCCACTTGACAGGCAAAAGCATAAGCTTCATATATTTTGAATTAGGCTTTGCGGTTTTGACCGCTTCTCTTGCACGCTCAGAAGAAATCATTTTTTTGATTTGAGCCTTTTTTTCCTTTGCGGAAAGCGTGCAGTTGCTGTTAGTAACATTTTCTATACAGCCGATAATCCGCTCAATATACCGTCTCGCCAAAAACTCGCGTACCTCAGGCGAATCGACCCGCCAATGCTTATAAAGGTCGAGCATCCATGTGTGCTCCTCTTCGCGCTTATCAAACATATCCGCGCGGTATTTCGCGGTTTCGCTCTCAGCTCTCTTGCGGATAAAGTGATAATACTTTTTCGAGGTCACCGCAACCCTCTCAACATCTCTTACAACGCTTAAATTAAAGGGAAAATCATCCCAGAAGGTCTGCGGAAAATAGAGCTTGTTTTCCAAGATATAGCTTGAAAGATAAAGCTTGTTCCAAGGCGTATAAAGCAGGTTTTTATCAAATAACCTGTGCGCGTTTTCTCTGAATTCGCGCTGACTGCCGTAAACAGTATCTTCGCAGAACTGCTCCTGAACAAATTTTTCTGTATCGGAATAATAGGTATCAATATAATATCCCGCTACTACCAGCTGAGAATTATTTTTTTCGGCAAGGTTATACATATCCTCAAGCATTGTGGGCTCGGTCCAGTCGTCGGAGTCCATAAAATACATATATTTACCCTTCGCCTTATCAATAGCGGCATTGCGGGCACTCGGAGCCCCGCCGTTTTCCTTATGAATAACGATAATACGCGGGTCTTTTTCGGCGTATTCATCGCAGATTTCGCCGCTTCTGTCCTTAGTTCCGTCGTCAACGCAGAAAAACTCCCAATCGGTAAGGGTCTGTGCCTGAATGCTTTCTATCGCCTTCCCGACATAATTCTCAACACCGTAGACGGGCATTATGATGCTAACCTTAACTTCTCCCATTATTTACCAAACTCCCTATCAGTCAGCTCCAAAGCGGAGGCTATAACCTTATCCATATCGTAATACTTGTATTCGGCTAATCTGCCACCGAAAAGCATATTTTCCTTTTTGTCCGCCAATTCTTTATACTTATTAAAAAGCTCGGTATTTTTCTCGTCATTTATAGGATAATAGGACTCCATACCCTCTTTCCAGTCGGCAGGATACTCACGCGTTATAACCGTTTTTTCGCTTTCTGTATTTTCAAAGTGCTTGTGTTCTATAATTCTCGTATAAGGTATCTCGCGTTCGGTATAATTCACCACCGCAACACCTTGATGGTTTTCTTCATCTAAAAGCTCTGTTTCAAACTTAAGGCTTCTGTACTCAAGTTTACCATAGCAGTAATTGAAAAGCGAATCAAGTGTTCCCGTATAAAGCACCTTAGAAGCCATAGCATCGAATTTTTCACGGTCGGTGTTATAGTCGGTATTGAGCATAACCTCGCAGCCCTCAAACAGCTTGTCCGTCAGTACATTGTAGCCGCCTATCGGTATACCCTGATACAGGTCATTAAAATAGTTGTTATCGTAAATATAACGCACGGGAAGGCGTTTAATGATAAAGCTCGGAAGCTCCTTGCAGCTTCTTCCCCACTGCTTCTCGGTATAACCCTTAATAAGCTTGCGGTAAATATCCTCACCGACAAGACTAATCGCCTGCTCCTCCAGGTTTTTAGGCTCTCCCTTTACGGCGGAGCGCTGTTTCTCAATAATTGCCTTTGCCTCGTCAGGGGTTCTTATTCCCCACATCTTACTAAAGGTATTCATATTAAAGGGCAGATTATACATTTCACCCTTATAGCAAGCAACGGGACAGTTAGTATAACGGTTAAATTCCACAAGGGAATTTACGAACTCCCAAACGCGGCGGTTTGAGGTGTGAAAAATATGCGCCCCGTATTTGTGTACATTTATACCGCAAACATCCTCACAGTAAATATTGCCGCCTAAATGAGGGCGTTTTTCTATAACCAGACAGCTTTTTCCGTTTTTTTTAGCTTGATATGCAAAGACGGCGGAAAACAAACCACCGCCAACCAGAAGATAATCGTATTTTTTCATAATGCGTATAATCCTCTTTCTTTTTTCATAAAATGTCATAAATATTATACCAAGTACGGCTTTGAATGTCAACTCAAATTAAATAAAAGGCTTTTTTTGCTGAATTTTGTCAAAATATATGGGGAGCAGACATTAAAGCCGCTCCCAGATATTATTACACAATTTGCAAGCATTATAAAAAGCGATAACCCCACATTTACAGTACGATAAGCTCTTTATTACTTTCGGTCAAGTTCTCACAGCCCGTATCGGTCAAGGCAACCATATCCTCAATTCTCACGCCGAACTCATTTTCGATATAAATACCGGGTTCTACCGTCATTATCATTCCCTTTTCCAGCACCGTCTCGCAAACGGTGTTACAGGCGGGGTTTTCGTGGATTTCTATACCAACGCTGTGACCGAGGCCGTGACCGAAGCAGTCTCCGTAGCCCGCCTTAGCTATAATATCCCTTGCCACGCGGTCAACCTCTTTACAGACAACCCCCGGCTTTATAAAATCGATAGTCTCCTTTTGCGCCTTAAGGACAATACCGTATACCTCTTTTTGCCTGTCGCTTACCTTACCGACAGCGACCGTGCGGGTCATATCCGAACGGTAACCGCCGCAGACCGCGCCGAAATCCATTGTGACAAAATCGCCTTTTTCTATTATTTTATCGGTCGGAACGCCGTGGGGCATTGAGGAATTTTTGCCCGAAACCACGATAAAATCAAAGGAGACCCCCTCGCTGCCCAAGCGCCGCATATAAAACTCCATATCAAGCATTACCTCGCGCTCGGTGCGCCCCTCGTTTATATGCCCGAGAATATAAGTAAAGGTCTCATCGGTCATTTTCTGCGCTTTTTTAATAAGGGCTATTTCATCAGCCGACTTAATACTGCGCTGTTTTGTAATAAGGCTCTGTATTTTTCCGTCCGAGCTGAAAGCAAAATCGGGCAGTCTCTTTTTAAGGGACGAAAAGGCGGAAAGACTTACCGTATCGGTCTCAAGGTAGACGGTTTTTATTTTTTGCGAAATCAAAAGCTCCCCCAACTGCTGTGAAAAGTTCTTGAGTAAAATCACCTCACAGCTGTCAACCGTTTGTTTCGCCTTTTCAAAATAGCGAAAATCAATTAAAAATACCGCTTTTTGCCTTGTTACGGCGACATACCCTGCGGAGGAATGAAAGCCCGTATAATATAGCCTGTTCGCACCCGACGAGATTAGCGCCGCCTCGCCCTCCTTCAAATTACTCTGTAAAAATTCAATCCTTGTCTTTATCATTCATATTCCTCATTTCTTTAATTGCGGTGTCACTTAGCATAATCACCGCAAAAACATTTACGCAAAGCATAATGCCGTTAAAAAACGCCGAAAGCCGCCACGCCGTATCAATTCTGCAAACTGCCCCCGCAACGCAAAAAAAGGGGTAAATTGCGGTAAACATCCTTTCTCCCCTTTTGCCGAAAAGGAAGCCCGAGCACGAAACGCCGTAAAGTCCCCAGCCTATAACGCTCGACAGACCGAAAAGGCACATCATAACAACAAGCAAAACCGTGCCGCACCTTCCGTAAGTGACGGAAAGCACGCTTGCTGCAAGCTCGGTTGAGGCGGTTTTTCCGTATTCTATATTAACTCCGCTCGTTAAAATTGTCAATGCGGTAAGTGTGCATATTACAAGGGTATCCGCAAAAACCTCAAAAATTCCGTAAAGGCTCTGCTTTACACCCTCGTTTTCTTTAGCCTCCCCGTGGGCGATAGCCGAAGTGCCTAAGCCCGCCTCGTTTGAAAAAACGCCCCGAGAAGCCCCCGTTACCGCCGTGTTAATCACCGAGCCTAACGCCCCGCCCGTCACCGCCGCAGGCTTAAACGCCCCCTTAACTATCATCGCAAAAGCATTCGGCAGGGCGTTAATATTCATAACAATCACACCGAGAGTCATAAAAATATAAAGCAGCGCCATCAGCGGCACTACCTTTTCGGTGAATTTTCCTATCCGCTTTGCACCGCCTATTATAACGGCGGCTACTGCCGAGGCAAAGCCTATTCCAAGCATAAGCTTTACGCCCTTTCCCGCGTTAAGTGCGGCTATCGCCGAGCCTGTTTGGGTAATGTTACCGCTGAAAAAGGCGGAAAATATTCCGGCAAGACTAAAAAGAAAGGCTAACGGCGCTGCGGACTCAGCAAGCCCGTTTTTTATATAATACATTGGCCCGCCGCCCTTTTTATCCTTAAATTTAAGGGCTAAAATTATTTCGGCGGACTTTACTACCATTCCCGCAAGGGCGCTTATCCACATCCAAAACACCGCCCCCGCGCCGCCCAAGGAAATCGCCCCCGCTACCCCCGCAATATTCCCCGTTCCGACGGTTGAGGAAAGTGCGGTACACGCCGCCTGAAACGGGCTTATTCCGTCCTTTGATTTTTTCCGCGAAAGCATACCGCCCAAAGCGTGTTTAATCGACAGCGGCAGAAATCGGAACTGAAAGAAACCGCTTTTAACCGTTAGATACACGCCGCAGATTATAAGAAAAACAAAAGGAAGCATACCCGAAATCAATTTTTCACCAAACTCTAATATTTCCTTCACAAAATCCCCATCCTATTCACTAAAGAATATTAAATTAATGAAGAATTTATGAATTATATATATTTTTGAATAAAATTCGCCCTAATCACTTGATTTTTTAATGGAAAATGCTTAAAATAGAGTTAGAAATTTTTGGGAGGTTAATTTATGCCGACAAACGAAAGCTATAAAATCCGTACAAAGAGAAACAATCTTTTTCTTCGTATAGCGAAGGGGCACTTTGCCACCAGCCATAGCCATACCAACTATTATATAGATGTTACCGCTCAGAAGTCCCGCCTTTCCGAGGCTAAGGCGGTTTCAGAGGAGCTGCTCACCTACTATCACCACAACACGATTATTGATACGATACTCTGTCTTGACGGAACTCAGGTTATAGGCACCTGCCTTGCCGAGGCGCTCACTAAGGACGATTTTTCAAATATGAATGCCCACCAAACCATTTATGTGGCAACCCCCGAGCATACAACGGGCAGTCAGCTTATCTTCCGCGACAATACCGCTTCTATGATTCGCGGCAAGCATGTGCTTATTTTGGAGGCATCTATTTCCACAGGCTACACCGCACAGGCGGCTGTAGAGGCGGTTAAGTATTACGGAGGCGATGTTGTGGGAATTTCGGCGATTTTCTCAACGGTTGATTCCTTCGGCGGCTTCCCTGTTTATTCGGTATTCAATCCTAACGACCTGCCCGATTATCAAAGCTTCCCCGCACACGAGTGCCCCCAGTGCCGCGCGGGCAAAAAGCTCGACGCGCTTGTAAACGGATACGGTTATTCTAAAATTTGATTTTTAATATAATATAACGGACGGTCGGGGACGCCCGTCCCTACAAAATGCCAATTAAACCGCCGTAGGGACGGGCATCCTTGACCGTCCGTTTTAATTTTGCACGGGACGATTTGGGGCTGTCCCCTACAAGTGTAAATTGAATCTGCGTAGGGGCGATGCCCACATCGCCCCGAATACATACGGTTCACCCCTGCCACCTTCTGAAACATATCTGATCAGCACGCAAAAGGACTGCCTTTCGGCAGTCCTTTTGTGTAATAGGTTTTAGAGATTTTTGGATAGGTCTTGTAATGCAGCCTGCAAGGTTTCCATTATATAATCTTTGGTTGTATCGGGAACTTTTGAATTTTCAAGCTGTCCGACCAGCATTGCAACTATTCTTTCGCGTTCGCTCGGGACTTGAATTAAATCGTCATACATTTTCCGATAAAACGCAAGCAAGCTTTGCAGACTTTCTTCCCGATGATGAAAGACCTCCGTTATCGCCTTGATTTTAGCAAGACCAACCTCATCGTGAACGGTTTTCTTCTCGGAATCCTCTCCATCGTAGTCCGAATCGCCTACACAGCCTATGTTATTTACCGTATTTTTCAAATCGGTAAGCTGAGTTTGCACCTTTTCAATCTGCTCCAAAACATAATTCATAGAAAGCTTTTCTTTCTTTTTCTCTGCTTCGGAATTCATCAGATTTGATAACGCGTCTGCAACATTATTCGGAATATTAGAGCTTTCCTTTGTATTTGTATTTGTATTTGTATTTTTATTTTCTGACATATCATTGTCCTCCAATTCATTCTTTGGCGGACACGCAAGGCATATTTTATTTTCAGCTATGAAGCGTGCCCTGCCGTTTTTAACAAGACCCTTTGCCCTTTTCGGGTAGGTTGCCTCATATTCGTTTCCGTATTCATCTACAACAACAATGTTTTTTTCTATGGGTGTCATCCCCCTTGCCGTAAATCAGCGTGTGAATCCGTTTTTTTGTTATGGGTGCCGTCCCCTTTCACAAAATTATTATAGCATATGATATATTGAAGAACAAGTATTATTTTCCAAATGAATACAAGAAGTTTAAATATCAATCCTCTGCCGCAACAGACTTATTTTATTTCAAAACGGCGGCGAAATTCCCGCGGTGAAATTCCCTCTGCCTTGCAGAACGCCTTAGAAAAATACAGAGGGTCTGCAAATCCGCAGGAAAGCGCGGTCGCCTTTATCGCCACTCCCCTCTTTAAAAGCTCTTTGGCTCGTTCTATTCTGTACTCCGCAAGATACGCGCCGGGTGAAACGCCGCAGCTTTTTATAAAGCTTCGGTGCAGCGTTACGCGGCTTATATTGAGCTCTCTGCATATCGATTCAATCCCGAATTCCGCCTTGTGGTATGAACTGCGGATTATTGCACGCGCAGAATCAAAATAAATGCTCTCACACATTCTTTGCACGCTTATCGGAAACAGCTCGGAATAGACCGAAAGAATGGCAAGCGCAATATTTTTTGAGGTGTAATCAAACAACGCTCTGCTTGTATGATACCATATACTGCAAAGATAATCATAAAGCGGCAAAATCAATTCAGGCTTAATATAATCTATTACGCAGCCGCCGTTGCAAAACTTAATTTTATCGAGCAAAAGCAAAAATCCTTCGCCCGAAAATTCTATCCAGGTATATTCCCAAGGGTCATTTTCATCGGGGTAGTAATGCACCTCGGTAAAGGGTCGTATCAAAAAGCTTTGACCCGCGGTTATATAATGAGTTTTTCCTTCGCAAATATAATAACCGCCGCCGCGAATTATATAATGAACAATATACTGCGTTCTAAAACATGGCCCGCAAGAATGCATATCGGCACAGTTCTGTCTTCCGCATCCGCAATAGATAAGCTTTAAAGCTTTTGAGTCCTGCATATTCGTCCTCCGTTAAAGATGAAACATTTTTCCATATTTCTGAAACAAAAAACTATGGTAATTAAAGGTGTACTAATATATAATCAGTTTACAATATTTTTCTATGGAGGTCAATAGCAATGATTAAAAACACACCGCCTATGGGCTGGAACTCATGGAATACCTTTGGAGCAGACATTAACGAACAGCTGATTTTCGACACCGCCGATAAAATGGTTGAAACAGGACTTTCAGAGCTCGGATATGAATACCTTGTAATAGACGATTGCTGGTCCCTTAAGGAGCGCGACGAAAACGGGCGTCTTGTAGCCGATCCCAAAAAGTTCCCTCACGGAATGAAAGCAGTTGCCGATTATGTACATTCAAAGGGACTTAAATTCGGTATGTATTCCTGTGCCGGAAATCTTACTTGTGCAGGATATCCGGGAAGCTTTGAACACGAGTTTATTGACGCGAAAACCTTTGCCGAATGGGGCGTTGATTTCCTTAAATACGATTACTGCTATCATAGCAATATTATTCACGGAAAATATCTTTACCGCCGTATGGGTCTTGCTCTTAAAAACTGCGGTCGCGACATTCTTTTCAGCGCCTGTACCTGGGGTGCGGACAATACCGCCGAGTGGATTCGTGAAACGGGTGCTAATATGTGGCGTTCAACAGGCGATATTTTTGACAACTGGGAATCGGTAAGAAATCTCACCGATATTCAGGACAATATTCTTCCCTACGGCGGAGCGGGATGCTTTAACGATATGGATATGCTCATTGTCGGAATGTACGGCAAGGGTAATGTAGGTCTTGAGGGACTTAACGATACACAGTATAAAACCCATTTTTCAATCTGGGCGTTGCTCGGCTCTCCCCTTATGATAGGCTGTGACATACGCAATATGAATAAGGAAACCCTTGATATTCTTTCAAATAAAGAGCTTATCAAGATTAATCAGGATGCCGATTGCCGTCAGGTATTCAAGCTTTCACTTTTTGAAGGCAGTAATCTCAAAGCTTATGCCCGCACCCTTGAAAACGGTGATATAGCGGTTGGTTTCTTCAATTTGACCGATAAGAAGGTGACTGTGAAGTTTCTCCTTGATGAGCTGGGACTTCCCGAAAGCACGGGAAAAACTCTCGAAATGCACGAAGTTTGGAACGGAGAAACCGTAACTGTTAAAAACGGAGCATTAATTAAGAGTATAGAGGCGTTTGATTCATTGGTATACCGCTGCAAGGTTGTTGACGCGTAATGACGCGCTGTATTCGTTGCGGAAAAGAGCTTAACAGCATTGATATCGGAGCCCATAAGAAATTTATAAACCGCGGCAGCACCGAGTTTATGTGCAAAAGCTGTTTGGCTGACGAGCTTAATGTGTCCGAGGAGCTTATAGATAAGAAAATCGAACATTTCAAAAAACAGGGCTGTACTCTGTTTTTATAACGCAAAAAAGATTGCAATCTTGACCTTTCGTCTTGATTGCAATCTTTTTATTAAGCAAAGCTTAAGAAGCTTTCCTTGTTATAACCGCCTCGCCGTTTTCAACGGTGTCTGCGGTGATGGTAATTTCGGTAATTGTGCTGTCCGACGGCGAAGAGAACATCAAGGGCTGTAATACCCCCTCGATAATAGAACGGAGTCCCCTCGCTCCCGTTTTGCGCTCGATAGTAAGGTCAGCGATTTTTTGGAGTGCGCTGTCATCGAACTCAAGCGCGATATTATCCATTTTGAAAAGCGCTTGATATTGCTTGATTATAGAGTTTTGAGGCTCGGTCATAATCCTTATCAGGGTTTCCTTATCCATTCCCTTAAGGGCGGTTATGACAGGCAGACGACCGACAAGCTCGGGTATCATACCGAACTTCACCAAATCCTGATGGGTAGCGGTCATAGATACCGCCTGAGCCTCAAGGGATTTCGGCGACTTAACATCCGCCCCAAATCCTAAACTGCTGCCGCCGATTCTGCGCTCGATAACCTTTTCGATCCCGTCAAACGCGCCCGCGCAGATAAACAGAATATTGGTTGTATCAATCTGGATAAACTCCTGCTGAGGGTGCTTTCTGCCGCCCTGCGGGGGGACATTGGAAACCGTGCCCTCAAGTATTTTAAGCAGCGCCTGCTGAACGCCCTCGCCGCTTACATCACGGGTAATTGAGGCATTTTCCGACTTGCGGGCAATCTTGTCAATCTCGTCAACATAGATTATACCACGCTCGGCACGCTCAATATCATAATCCGCCGCCTGTATCAGGCGAAGCAAAATATTCTCGACATCTTCACCTACATAGCCCGCCTCGGTAAGGGTGGTGGCGTCGGTAATCGCAATCGGAACATCGAGTATCTTTGCCAAGGTCTGCGCGAGGAGGGTTTTGCCCACGCCCGTAGGACCTAACATCAAAACATTGCTCTTGCTTAATTCCACATCGGAATTATCGTTTTTGAAAATACGCTTATAGTGGTTGTAAACCGCTACTGCAAGGGTTTTTTTTGCGTCGTCCTGACCGATAACATAACGGTCAAGCTGTTCTTTAATTTCTTTGGGTTTCGGAAGTACAAATTCCTCTGCCTTTTTCTTTTTGCCGCGTTTAGCCGCTCCTGCCTCATCATCGAAAAGCAGGCTGTTGCAAAATTCAATACAGCTGTCGCAGATATAAACCCCGGGGCCCTCAACGAGCCTTACTACCTCGTCCTGTGTTTTGCCGCAAAACGAGCAGCGTATCTCCCTATCCTTGTCACTCGGCATTGTGCTACCTCTATCTCTTGGAAATTACTTTATCGATAAGACCGTACTCGGCAGCCTCAGCCGCGGTCATAAAGTTGTCGCGCTCGGTGTCAAGCTGAATCTGCTCAAGCGGCTTGCCTGTTTCGGCGGCTAAAATCTCGTTGATATTAGCCCTGATTCTTTCAATATGGTGTGCGTGGATAAGAATATCAGTTGCCTGACCCTTTGCCTGACCGAGAGGCTGGTGAATCATAATCTCACTGTTGGGCAGAGCTAAACGCTTACCCTTTGTGCCTGCCGCCAAAAGGAATGCGCCCATACTTGCCGCCATACCCATACAAATGGTGCTTACATCGCACTTAATGTACTGCATAGTGTCATAAATAGCCATACCGTCTGTTACAGAGCCGCCGGGGCTGTTGATGTAAAAGCTTATATCCTTATCGGGGTCCTGACCCTCAAGGTAAAGCATCTGCGCAATAATTACGCCCGCCGAAGCGCTGTTAACCTCGTCGTTGAGCATAATTATGCGGTCGTTTAAAAGTCTTGAAAAAATGTCGTAAGAGCGTTCGCCCCTGCTCGTTTGTTCCAGTACATAGGGTACTAAAGTCATATCCATAATAAATACCTCCGTTTAAAAATGTGCTTAGGCTGACTTTCGTCAGCCTAAATAAATTATGGACTTCGGAACAGATTAATAATCAAAGATTACAATTATTCCTCAGAGCTTTCTTCCGCTTTTTTCTCCTCAACCTCGGTGATTACCGCGTTTTCCTTAACAAGGTCGATAGCCTTTCCTACCGCTACATCCTTGGAAATCTCTTCCGCGGGAATAACCGCCTTAACCTTTTCAACCTCTACGCCGTAGCCTTCGGCAAGCTTAGCAAACTCGGCTTCAAGCTCCTCATCGCTGGGGGTGATATTTTCAAGCTCAACAATCTTTTCAAGCGCAAGGCGGAACTTAACCTGACCCTCTGCCTGAGGACGGAAGGACTTTTTGAACTCGTCAATATTTGAATTGGTGTACTTAAGATATGTTTCAAGGTTTAAGCCCTGACTCTGGAGTCTGTAAGCAAAGTCCTCTGTTAACTGCTCAAGACGGTTTTCGTACATAGCCTCGGGGATTTCGCCCTTAATGCTGTCAACAATCTGCTGAACAAGAGCATTTTCTACAGCCTCGTCAGCCGCCTTGGTCTTGCGCTCCAACGCCTTCTTCTCAAGGTCTGCCTTAAGCTCGTCAAGTGTATCGAACTCGCTTACATCCTTTGCAAACTCATCGTCAACCGTCGGAAGCTCGCGAACCTTAATTTCGTGAAGCTTAACCTTAAATACAGCCGGCTTACCTGCAAGGTCATCTGCGCCGTAATCCTCGGGGAAGGTTACATTAACATCGAAATCATCGCCGATATTCTTGCCGACAATCTGGTCTTCAAAGCCGGGGATAAACTGACCCGAGCCGAGTGTTAAAGCATGACCCTCTGCTTTGCCGCCGTCAAAAGCTACACCGTCGGTAAAGCCTTCAAAGTCGATGATAACTGTGTCGCCGTTCTGAGCCGCGCGGTCTTCAACCGATACCATTCTGGCATTTCTTTCAGCCATTGAATTTACTTCAGCCTCAACCTCTTCGGGGGTAACCTTAACAGCGGTCTTTTCCGCCTTTAAGCCCTTATACTCGCCGATTTCAATTTCAGGATAGGTTGTAACCGAAACCTTGAAATCCACGCCGTCTTCTTTAGAGATGGAAACCATTTCAAAATCCATTTTGTCGTTAATAACCTTAAGACCCGAATCCTTAATAGCGTCCTCAACAAGGTCGTTATAAAGGAGATTAAGGGCATCCTCAAAGAAAATCTCTGAGCCGTAGTACTTCTCAATAAGGTGAAGGGGTGCTTTACCCTTTCTGAAGCCGGGCACATTTATTTTCTTGCCGTTTTTCTTGTAAGCCTCCGCGATAGCCTCACGGAACTTTTCACCGTCTACGGTGATTTCAAGCTGATGCCTGTTGGTATCAATCTTTTTTGTTTCTTTTAAACTCATTTTTATACCTCCGCATTGTAAAACGCCCTTTTATTCGTTTTACAGTAGTTCAAATTATTATATCACAAGTTAAAGTATTTTTCTACATATTTTTTTAATATTCTGTAAATTCTTTGAAAATTAATAAATCACGCGATAAATTGAGGGGTAAAATCAACACAATCGCAGGATATAAGCTTGAATTCCACCCCGTCATATTCGCTTACGGCGTTATTAAAACCCGCACCGTGAATATGACCGTGATACACTCGCTTAACACCGTGTTTTTTTAAAACATCAAATATTTCGTGACAGACAAAATCGCCGTATACAGGCGGATAATGAAGAAAGACTAAAACCGTAAGTCCCGTTTTCTCGGCGGCGGAAATTGAGGCGTCAAGCCGTCCAGCCTCGCGGGCGAGCACCTTTTTATCGGCGGTATTGTCATAAAACCAGCCTCGCGTTCCTGCTATTGCAAAATTTTCCGCCACAGCGCAGTTGTTGTAAATAATATCCACCGAGGAAAAGCCGTTTTCATCAAAAAATTCGTGTAGCTTTTTTGATGTACTCCACCATAAATCGTGATTTCCCTTAATAAGGAGCTTTTTACCGGGGAGCGACTCCAAAAATTCAAAATCTTTTTTCGTTTCCTCTAATTTCAGACCCCAAGAAAAATCGCCGGGCAAAATAACCGTGTCATTTTCCTTTACAAGGCGCTTCCAATTAGCAAAAATACGCTCGGTATAATTGTCCCAGCCTTTAAAAACATTCATCGGCTTATCTACGCCGAAGGATAAATGCAAATCGGAAATCGCATAAACACTCAAAGCTTTGTTCCGCCTCCTTTTTTAAAAAAATACATAATTAAAAAATTTTCGCACATACTAAGCTTGACCTGAAAAACGGTCGGAAAGGACTTGATTGATTTGTCAGATTGTACTTGTGAGACCAAGCTGTGCGTAGCGTGCGATGTAAAGAACTGTGTTCACCATACCGCGGACGATATGTGCTCTGCAGGCAAAATTCAAGTTGGCCACGGCGAAGCGTCAACCAGCAGCGACACCCGCTGTGACACTTTCAGAGCGAAGTAAATAGCTACTTCGTCAAAAGAATATCCGGCATAAAGCCGGATATTTTTATTTTATTTTAAGCGCCGCATATACCGCGTCAAGCATTTTATCCTTTTCACAGATTTCCTTAAAGCGCACCTCCGCATTTTCGAGGGCTAAAAGCGGAGCGGGAATTTCAGTAGAGGTAACCTCAGAAAGCAGGCGAACATTTCCGAACTCGCTGTCGGTCTTTTTATCCGTAACAGCCTTAAGCACGCTATCTGCAAACTTATAAGGCGAAGCGGTGGAAGCAATAACCGCGGGTCTTTCATCGCCTGTTTCAGCCTTATATTTCTTATAAACGCCGACTGCAACAGCAGTATGGGTATCGCAAAGATAACCGTATTCCTTAAACATATCGCCTATTGTAGCAAGAGTTTCCGCATCATCACAGCATCCGCCGTAGAAAAGCTCGGACATTTTCGCCTTAATTTCGTCTGTAACCTTAAATACGCCGTTTGCAGACAAATCCGCCTGCATTTTCGCAACCGCCTTATCGTCACAGTCGGACAGCTCAAACAACATTCTTTCAAGATTGCTGGAAATAAGAATATCCATAGAGGGCGAAATGGTGGTGTAGAACTTGCGGTTACGGTCATAAACACCCGTGTTAATAAAATCGGTAAGGACATTGTTTGAGTTTGAAGCGCAGATAAGCTTCTTTATCGGCACACCCATCTTTTTAGCATAGTAAGCCGCTAAAATGTTTCCGAAGTTGCCCGTTGGAACAACTACATTAAAGCCGTCCTTCAAATCCTCACCGCGGGAAAGCATATCGCAGTAAGCGGATACATAGTAAACAATCTGCGGAGCAAGTCTTCCCCAGTTAATCGAGTTTGCTGAGGAGAACTGCATATTATTCTCAGCTAATTTTGCCTTTACCGCATTATCGGTAAATATCTTTTTAACGCCTGTCTGAGCGTCGTCAAAATTGCCCTTAATGGCTATAACATGGACATTGTTTCCTTTTTGGGAATCCATTTGCAGCTTCTGCATAGGGCTTACGCCGTCACTGGGATAGAACACCACAATCTCGGTATCGGGTACATCCTTAAAGCCTTCAAGCGCCGCCTTGCCCGTATCGCCCGAGGTAGCAACCAAAATTACAGTCTTCTTGCCCGCCGCGGTCTTTTTAGCCGAGGTAGTAAGCAAATAGGGCAAAAGCTGAAGAGCTAAGTCCTTAAAGGCGCAGGTAGGTCCGTGCCAAAGCTCCAAAATATTCGCATTGCCGCCGACAACCGAAATAGGTGCAGGCTGTTCGTTATCAAAACTGCCTGTATAAGCGCCTTTAACGCAGTAATCAACCTCTTCCTCGGTGAAATCGTTAAGAAAGAATTTGAGAACATATTTTGCCCTTCCTATATAGTCAAGCTTGCCTAAGGCTTCAAAATCCTTATCGGTAAGACTCGGAAAGGTATCGGGCACAAAAAGTCCGCCCTCAGAGGAAATACCGCTTGCTATGGCCTTAGCGGCGGTGACCTTTACCGATTTATCTCTTGTACTTACATAATTCATATTCCTTGGCTCCTATTTTAGCATTTGTTTTATTTTATTATACTTATTGCCTTTTGTCAAAGGTTTCAAGATAATTTTCCGCGTTTTTATAAAAAATTTTATCTAAAATCAACTTATCTATGCCTTTTTCGTGTAATTTTGCATATAAAAGCGGAATTCCGGAAATATCGCAAAGCTCCTCCCGCATATCCGCGCCGTCAAAATCAGAGCCTATGGCTATATTGTTTTCCATTCCGAGCTCTAACATATGGTAAATGTTTTCGTAAAGCTTTTCGTAAACATCGCCGCCTAAAAACTGCGGATAAAAACAAAGACCTACTATACCGCCCTTTTCGGCTATCAGCTTCAGCTGATTATCGTTAAGGTTACGCGGACAGTCAAAAACCGATTTACAATTAGAATGTGTCGCTATCGGATAATCGGCAAGCCCTATTACGGAATAAAAGCTTTTTTCGTTCAGATGGGACAAATCGCAGAGCATATTAAGGAAATTCATTTCTTTAATAACCCTTTTGCCGAAGTCGGTTAGCCCCTTATCGGTTTTACTGCCGCCCGCTATTCGGTTTTCGCCGTTCCATGTTAGTGTCAGAGCGCATATTCCGTCCTTTTTGAGCTCGTAAAGGCGGTCAATATCGTCCTCTATTACAGCCCCGCCCTCAACCGAAAAACAAGGAGTTAAATTATCGGGCTTTTTATTAAGCTTTTCCTTAAAATCCTTTAAAATCGCTTTATAAAGGGTATACGGCTCGTCTCGGTCATCCCTTATCCATACGGCGAAAACCTGCCTCCAATTATCAAACACCGCTCCTTTTTCACCCGAAACGGCAAGGTTATTTTCAAAAAAGTCCTGATTTTTAAAATAGCATTCATACGGCGTATCGCAATGCAGGTCAAAGTAATTCAATTAAAACACCCCTAAAAAGCGTTTTTAATGTAATGAAGCTTATACCCGTCACTGCCGTCGGTTTTCTTAAAAACCGTAACCTGAGCCACATCAAAGCGGGGCTGAAGCTCGGTTTCATACTTTGTCAGAAAATCCTCGGCGGTTAAAATTATTCGCCTTTGCTTGTGAATATCCACCGCCTCGGCGGGCGAAACAAGGCTGTCCTCACGGCGGGTTTTAACCTCGGTAAAAATTATATATTCCCTGTTCTCCGCTATTATGTCAATTTCTCCGTAGCGGCAATGATAATTGCGCTTTACAATAACAAAACCGTTTTTCCGTAAAAATTCGGCGGTGAGGCTCTCTCCCATACCGCCCGTCTTCCCAATATTCATACCGTCACCCTAATATATTTTTAAGAAAGGATAGTCGGTGTATCGGTGACGGGCCGTACTGCTTCAAAAGCTCGGTATGCTCCTTTGTGCCGTAGCCCTTGTGCTTTTTAAAGTTATACTGCGGGTATTTTTCGTCATATGTAAGCATAAGTCGGTCACGGGTTACCTTAGCCAATATTGAAGCCGCCGCCACCGACATTGATTTAGAATCCCCCTTAACCAATGTAGCGCAGGGAATTTTGATACCTTTGGGCACGCGATTGCCGTCTATAATGGCGAAATCGGGTTTTACTTTAAGCCCGTCTATCGCCCTGTTCATTGCGATAAAGGTTGCTTCTAAGATATTCACGCTTTCTATCTCTTCAAGCGTGCCGTAGGCTACGCAGTATGCGACAGCCCTTTCTATTATCTCATCATAAAGCCGTTCTCTTTTTTTCTCGCTCAGCTTTTTAGAATCGTCAAGCCCCTCTATTACTGTGTCTTCAGGCAGTATAACCGCCGCCGCGCAGACAGGACCTGCAAGCGGACCTCTGCCCGCCTCGTCAACTCCGCAAATAGTATTAAAGCCGCTTGAAACCGCGGCTTTTTCATATTCATAATCAGGCATTAAATCATACCCTTTCTAAGGTTATTCGACCTATTTTACAGTTTCGGTATTCTTCAAGGAGCATATTAGCCGCCCTTTCGGTGTCGGTCTCGCCGCCCCTTATAAGCATACCGCGCTTTTTTCCGACCTCGCACAAAAGGTCATAGCCGTCTCCGCTTAAGTTAAGCTCTCCGTAACGGGCGGTAAGCTTATCCGGCGCAGATTTAGCTAAAAGCTCCACAAGCCGCATGCCTAAAAGCTCGGTATCAAGGATATTATCCTTAACCGCTCCCGTAAAGGCAAGATGCTCACCCACGGTATTATCCTCAAACTTAGGCCAGAGAACGCCGGGAGTGTCTAACAGCTCCAACTGCTTATCAATCGTAAACCATTGGTTACCCCTTGTGACGCCCGGTCGATTTTCCGCCTTTGCCTTGTTATTACCTGCAATACGGTTTATAAAGGTCGATTTTCCGATATTGGGGATACCCACTACCATTACCCGAAGCGGCTTTCCTACCATTCCCTTTTCGGCGTAATATCGAAGTTTGTCCGCAAGGGCGGTTTTAACCGTATCTTTAAAAAGATTAATTCCCTTGCCCGTTTTGCAGTCGGTGGCGATTGCGGAAATGCCCTGCGATTTATAGTAATTTATCCATTCCTCGGTAGCTTTAGGATCTGCCATATCGCACTTGTTGAGCAGTATTATAAGCGGCTTATCGCCGATAAGACTTTTAAGCTCGGGGTTGCGGCTGCTGACAGGTATTCTTGCGTCAACAACCTCTGCCACAGCATCAATAAGGGGCAGTATTTCCTTGATTTTGCGGCGGGTTTTCGCCATATGACCCGGAAACCATTGTATATTTTGTGTATTACTCATTTTGTAAGACTCCCAATGCTGTTAAAGGGAAATATACGGAAAACAGCGTGACCCAACACATAGCGGGTATCGATAAGTCCGCCCTCGCCTATGCGGCTGTCCCGACTGTCCATAGAATCGTTCCTGTTATCGCCTAATACAAATATATACCCATCGGGCACATAGAGCGGAAACTCAACATCGTATTTTTTTGTTGTGAGCGTTTTTGCGTACGGCTCGTCAAGCTCGACTCCGTCTACCGAAACGACTCCCCGCTCAAAATCAATATCCACCGTCTGACCGCCTACCGCAATAACCCGTTTTATAATCGGCTCCTTGCTGGTCGCCGCGTCCTCAACCGAATTATTTATATTTCTTGACACAACCACTATGTCGCCACACTTTGGCGTATATCCGAGATTTGAAATTATTACCTTATCTCCCGTAAAAAGCGTATTCTGCATAGACGGACCTGAAATTGTTGCAACCCTGAAAAGCAGACTGAAAATAATAACCACCGTGATTATAGCGGTAGCAATCACATCAAGCCACTCAAAAATTTCTTCTGCTGCGGTTGGTTTTTTCTCTTCCACGGGAGTTTCAGGCAAATTATCAACATATTCCGTATTCACTACAAAACCGCCTTCCCCGTCACCGCCGTTTGCGGCAGAAATAATATCTTTTTCAATTTTTTTACTATTATCAATGCCGTCCATACAGTCACCATTACCTTGAATTAAGCAAAAGGGAGGAACAGTACAAAACCCGTTCCCCCCTCTTAGTCATTGAATTATTAACCGATAAGCTCTTTAACCTTAGCAGCTTTACCGACTCTGTCACGCAAATAGTAGAGCTTCGCTCTGCGAACCTGACCCTTGCGTACAAGCTCAACCTTAGCAACACTGGGTGAATGTACGGGGAATACGCGCTCAACGCCTACTCCGTAGGAAACGCGGCGAACGGTGAAGGTTTCAGCAATTCCGCTGTTGTTCTTGGCAATAACAGTACCCTCGAACACCTGAATTCTTTCCTTTTCGCCCTCCTTAATTCTTACATGTACCTTAACGGTACTACCGATAAGAATTTCGGGAACATCCTTTTTGAGCATATCAGCTGTAAGTTCTTTGATAGCGTCCATCTTTTTTCCTCCTTAATTAATACCAGGCGTTCGTACTCCCAAGGACAGAGGACCGCCCGCTTCAATGTCGATTTTCGGCAATGAACCCACCCATAAGGCTCGGGTGAAATCAAATGCACATACGCTTAAAACGGCATAAAAAACCTTGCCGTTCCAAACAGCTTTACTATTCTACCACAACTTTTACAAAAAATCAAGCATTATTTTGCAAGAGTTCCTCCGTCACTCTTCAAAAGGATTAAAATGTCCTCTTCCTCGCCTGTTACGGCGTTTATATAAACAAGAATTTCTTTTTTATCCTCAGCTTCGCAGACAAATTCATAACACCGTTTTTCGTTTCCGCCCTTTGTCGGAATAAGCGCCAATGCCGTTTCACGGATTTGTAGTTTAGGGCTTACGGTTTTCATCGCTTCTTCCGCGGTTACTGCCGCACTTTCAAAGGCGCGTTCGGTATGGTTTACAATATATCCGCTCGCCTCATAAAGCATTATTTCTCCCGTATCCATCGCAACCCCAACCTTTACAAGGTCGGTGTAACAGATGGTTTTGCCGTCAAGATAGGCGAAATTTATAACACAAACTCCCTCATCGGTGAAATAGTAAGTCTCGGCAAAACCGCTCATTCCAATTCTTTCAAGGTATCTCTTTGCCTTATCCACCGCCTGACGGTACTCAATTACATAATCTCCCATTTCTCGGCTTTTCCGCATATATACCGCATAACCGCCGGCAGTACTTACCGTAACACTAACATTATCTCCCGAAAAGCGGTAGGCAGGAATTTTCCCCTCCACAGTGCCGTCTGACGACAGTATTTCTTCGTCACATTCACAGATTTCCGCGGCTTTTTTAAGTGCTTCGGCTTCGCTTACATTTTCTGCATTTTTAAGCATAAGCGGTTCTTTTTCCAAAATGTGGTCGGAATACGGTCCGTCATACACCAAGGTCGGATAATCGGAAAGAGTACCCTCAAGTATATCAAGGGTACTGCTTAAGGATTCCTTGTCCACCGTTTCGGAAAGCTGATTGTCCAAATCATTAGCCCAAGCGGACGGATTATCGTAGGCTATAGAGGAATTGCTCACCGCCTCGGAAATTTTTTGCGCAGTATTTTTAAGCACCGTGATGTTTGCGGCATATTCATCATTAAGACTCTCCCCGCTTATAAGGCTCTGCGAAACCGAAACAGCGTAATTTCCCACCTGTGAGAGGAATCGGTTTAAAACATCTAAATTTTCCCCGGCAGGAAGGCTTGAAAGAGCCGCCTTTGCGCTCTCTGCCTCGCTTAAAAGCTGTGCCGACATTTGACTTAACTGCTTAGCTGTTGTAGCATACTCCGCCTTTTCGAGAATAAGGGATATATTGTTTACGCTTGAATTCAAGGTATCGAGTGTTCCCGCATAATTGTTTTTAACTTCAAGCCTGTATCTGTTTAAATCATTATTAGAGCGTAGCGCGAAGACTGCCGAAACAATAACTGCGGCGGCGCAAAAGGCTATGACCCTTACGGTATTGCGTGTTTTCATAGAGCTCCCCTCCGTTTTTACATATTATTGCCTTTTTGGAGGAAATTATTAAAAAACCGCACCCGCTCCGAATTTTACCTCGGAACAGGTGCGGGGTTTTATAAATATCTGATATCTGAATCAGTACATTCCGCCCTGTGCGGCTGCAGCAGCTGCCGCGGCATTAGCCGCCGCCTTGTCTTCCTTCTTCTCTGCTACAAGGCTCTCGGTTGTGAGAACCATTGAAGCTACGGAAGCGGCATTTTCAAGAGCAGAGCGTGTAACCTTGGTCGGGTCAACGATGCCCGCGTCTAACATATCGGTGTATTCCTCTTTGTAGGCATCAAAGCCGTAGTTAACCTTACCGCTGTTTACAATCTTATCGATAATAACAGAGCCTTCAAGACCTGAGTTGAACGCAATCTGTCTGATAGGAGCTTCGAGTGCCTTAAGAACGATGCTTACGCCTGTCTTCTCGTCGCCCTCTGCGGTATCAAGCAGAGCCTTAACAGCAGGAATAGCATTGATAAGCGCTACGCCGCCGCCCGCGACGATACCCTCTTCAACGGCCGCCTTTGTAGCCGAAAGAGCGTCCTCAATGCGGAGCTTCTTATCCTTCATTTCAATCTCGGTTGCGGCGCCGACCTTAATAACGGCAACACCGCCGGCTAACTTCGCAAGTCTCTCCTGAAGCTTTTCCCTGTCGAAATCAGAGGTTGTGTTTGCAATCTCGTTTCTGATATGGCTGATTCTGTCCTTAATGGTGTCGGAATCTCCTGCACCGTCAACTATAATAGTGTTTTCCTTAGTAACCTTAACCTGACGGGCACGGCCTAACTGATCCATAGTGGTGTCCTTAAGCTCAAGACCTAACTCCTCGGAGATAACTTGACCGCCTGTAAGGATAGCTATATCCTGAAGCATTTCCTTGCGTCTGTCGCCAAAGCCGGGAGCCTTAACCGCAACGCAGGTAAAGGTGCCGCGAATTTTATTTACAATAAGGGTTGAAAGGGCTTCGCCCTCAACATCCTCGGCGATGATAAGGAGCTTCTTGCCCGCCTGAACAATCTGTTCAAGAAGCGGGAGAATTTCCTGGATGTTGGAAATCTTCTTGTCGGTTATAAGAATGAGGGCGTCATCGAGGACAGCCTCCATCTTATCGGAATCGGTAGCCATATAAGGAGTGATGTATCCGCGGTCAAACTGCATACCTTCAACAACCTCGGAATAAGTCTCGGCAGTCTTTGACTCCTCAACGGTGATAACGCCGTCGGCGGTAACCTTGCTCATAGCCTCGGCTATAAGCTTACCGATAACCTCATCACCCGAGGAAATTGTAGCAACACGGGCGATATCATCGCTGCCGCTTACCTTCTTGGAATTATCAACAACCGTCTTGATTGCGGTGTCAACAGCGGTCTTTATTCCTTTTTTAACCACCATCGGGTTTGCACCTGCGGCAACATTTTTCATACCCTCTTTAATAAGTGCCTGTGCCAAAACGGTAGCGGTGGTAGTACCGTCGCCTGCGGCGTCGTTAGTCTTAACCGAAACCTCTTTTACAAGCTGAGCGCCCATATTCTCAAACGGGTCGTCAAGCTCGATTTCCTTTGCGATTGTAACGCCGTCATTGGTAATAAGGGGTGATCCGTACTGCTTATCAAGTACCACATTTCTACCCTTAGGTCCTAAAGTAACCTTAACAGCATCTGCTAACTTATCAACGCCTGCTTGAAGCGCCTTGCGTGCGTCCTCACCGAAAATAACATTCTTTGCCATAATTAAGCCCTCCTATTATTCAACGATTGCCAAAATATCGGATTGATGAAGAATTGTGTATTCCTCATTATCAATCTTAATATCGGTTCCCGAATACTTAGCGGCGATAACCTTATCTCCTGCCTTAACGGTCATTTTGACCTCTTTACCGTCAACCGTTCCGCCCGGTCCTACAGCTACTACAACCGCAATCTGCGGCTTCTCTTTAGCGGCAGATGTAAGAACAATACCGCTTTTTGTGGTTTCCTCTGCTTCTGTCGCCTTGATGACGACATTGTCAGCCAAAGGCTTAATGTTCATAAAAAATTCCTCCCAAATGAATTTTAATAAGCGAGATAAAACGCTTTAAAATTATGCGTTTTACCGTTTGTGAGTTTAATTATACACTAAAGTCAGGAAAAGTCAATACCCAAAATCAAAATTCAAATTATGTTAATAAATTTACAAGGTTTTTGTTAATAAATCAATTATTTTCCAGAGTTTTATATATTTTATCAAATATATTATTAAGAATAAATCGCTCCTCGGGGGTTAATTCCTTTATTAGGCTCTCATAATATTTTTGCTGTGCCATACTCACAGACTTTGCGATTATTCCTCCCTTACCCGTAATTTTAATACGCTGCATACGGCGGTCTTCCTCGTCACCGGTTATTTCAATAAGCCCGTTTTCCAAGAGCTGTTCAATCGCCTTAGAGGCATAAGCCTTTGAAAATCCGCGCAATTTTACGGCATCCGAGGCAAGGGTATAATCGGGGTTATTGAAGAAAAAGACAAGCACATCCGCCTCCTGCTTGGTAATTCCCGAACGCTTTGCCGCCGACTCTATCGCCGCCGAATAGGAATCCGCAATCGCCTTTTGAGTCTTTAGAAATTTTGTTATTTCCCTGTTGTTCATAGATTGTTTTCACTCCTGCTATTGACAATATAATAGTTTCTGTGTAAACTATATTGCATACTCTTTATATATATTAACCTTTTTAGGAGTGTTTGTAAATGTTTAATTTTATAATTTATTTAATCGCAGGTTTGGGTGCGGGTATAGGCACAGGTCTTGCGGGGCTTTCCGCGGCGGCGGTTATCTCGCCTATGCTCATTACATTTTTGCATTTTGACGCCTATGAAGCGGTAGGAATTGCTCTTGCTTCTGATGTTCTCGCTTCTGCGGTATCATCTTATACATATGCGAAAAATAAAAATATAGACATTAAAAACGGGCTTGTGATGCTCTTTGCCACCCTTGTATTTACGGTTATAGGCAGTTTTTTAGCCTCTCTTGTGCCTAATTCGACAATGGGCGGCTTTTCGGTTATTATGACCTTTATTTTAGGACTGCGCTTTATCTTTAAGCCGGTTATGACCGAAAAGGACAAGGTCACAAACAAAACCCGCAGACAGGCGGTTATACAATCCCTTATCTGCGGTTGCGTGATAGGAAGTATCTGCGGTTTTATAGGCGCGGGCGGCGGTATGATGATGCTCCTTATTTTAACAAGCGTACTCGGCTACAAGCTTAAAACCGCCGTGGGAACAAGCGTATTTATTATGACCTTTACCGCGCTTACAGGCGCTGTATCACACTTCGCTATCGGTTCTCTTCCCAATATGACGGCACTTATATGCTGTGTGGTTTTCACCCTTATAGGCGCTCGGATTTCCGCGGTATTTGCCAACAAGACCTCCGCACGCAAGCTTAATCTTGTCACCGGAATAGTTTTAGCAACCCTCGGCGCAGCGATGATTATTATGAAATTTTTTATCAAATAGTTGTATATGTAAAACTATCAGCTTATTTTAAGTCTGAGTCTTAACTTATCGCTTATCATTGCAATAAACTCGCTGTTGGTCGGTTTTCCGCGATCATTTTGTATTGTATAACCGAAATAGGAATTTAAAACATCTATGTCTCCCCTGTCCCACGCGACCTCAATAGCGTGGCGTATAGCCCGCTCAACCCTCGAAGAAGTGGTATTGTAGGCTTTAGCAACCGTCGGGTACAACAGCTTTGTTACTGAATTGATTATATCGCTGTTTTTAACCGATAGAATTATCGCTTCTCTTAAATAATGATAGCCCTTGATGTGTGCAGGGACTCCTATCTGGTGTATAATCTCGGTCACCATAAGCTCAAGCTCGGGGTCGGTTACAACATTATCCTTTACGACTACGGGGGATATCTCGTTTTTCCAGCCCGAAAGCTGAATTATGCGCTCTGCCATAGTGTTAATATCAAAGGGCTTTAGGAAGTAATAGCTCGCGCCTGCATCAAGCGTTTCCTTTTCAAGCCTCGGATTATCAAAGCTTGACATAGCCATAACCATCGGCCTTTCCTTGCCGTCCATCGTGCTTAGTCCCTTTAAAACACCGATAATATCAAGATTGGGCATAAATACATCCGCAAGTACAACATCGGGTTTCTGCGACTTAACAGCGTTTAGAACCTGCTGACCGTCCTTTTGACACAAAACTACCTCCATTCCGTAGCCTTTGAGGGCTTTCGCACAATTCTGCCCTAATTCCGTAGAATCATCCGCAATTACAATTTTTAATTTTTTTCTCATCAAATTTCTGCCTCCGATATTAATTTTTACATATATTACCACAATTTCACGCTAATTGCAAGTGTTATTACAAAAACAGTGTTATAATTGTCAAATATTACTTAGAATAATAAAATTAATCGTTTTTCGACAGTAAATTAATACATTATTCACACCTTTACTACTGTTTTTTTACGAGACAACTAAACCCGTAAATTTGAAAAACATAAAAATACCGCAGACCGGAAATTTGGTCTGCGGTATTTGAGAGTGTCGACAAAGTCGCCACTCTCTTGGCGGGAATGCCGCTCGCCGGAAATCCAAAGGATTTTCGGACTGCGCTCTACTCCCGCCAATGCCACCCACGCGCCCTTGAAAACCGCTAATAAAGCGGTTTTCGCTTACAAGGAGTTTTTCTGCCGCACCTGTCAGCAGAAAAACAAAAATGCGGCTGATCGCCGCCAACCATTGCAAATACAGGTTTTTCGACAGACTGAAATACCGCAGACCGAAAGTTGGTCTGCGGTATTTTCGATGAGAAAAATTATTCCTCGTTGTTCTCTTCTTCCTTCATTTTTGCAAAGCATTCGCTGCAATATACGGGACGGTCGTCGCGCGGAACAAACGGAACCTTAGCAACACCGCCGCAAGCGGCGCAAACCGCTTCGTGCATCTCTCTCGGAGCTCTTCCCGCATTCTTACGCTTGTCACGACAGGGCTTACAGCGCTGCGGTTCGTTTACAAAGCCCTTGGATTCGTAAAACTCCTGTTCTCTTGCAGTGAATACGAACTCCTCGCCGCAATCTTTGCAAACTAATGTCTTGTCTTCAAACATCTTTTTTACCTCTCTCGGTTGTTTTTTAGCCCCGGACGGAATCGCACCGACACCTTTGTTTTCAACGCTCTGCTGGTTTAAGCTACATGGGCATATATAAACGCTCAAAGGCGCTCATTTATTTTTTAGTTTTTTTCTGATACGCAAAAGCGCATTATTGACGGATTTTTCGGTAATCGACAGCTTTTTTGCTATATCTATGTACTTGTTACCTTCAAGAAAAAGCTGTAAAACACTATATTCAAGCCCCGAAAGCTCAAGTTTTATGCTATCTGTTAAATTTTTATAGCTTTCCTTGTCAAAAAAGATTTTTTCGGGACTGTTTGAATCGGTTATCTCAACCTCGTCAATCGGGGACAAAAGCTCGTTCGGTATGTTTTTACAGCGCTTTAAATGCTTTAATGAGGCTATTACAGACCGCTTTATACAAAGGGTTGCAAAGGTGGAAAAAGATGACTTTTCGCCGTCAAAATTCTTAACAGCCGAATACAGGGCATATGTCGCCTCCTGTACGGCATCCTCCCGCTCGTTCTCTGCACAATAGAGACCAACATAATGATGAATACACGGAAGATAGCGGGTTATTATCACCTGTAGAAGCTCAAAATCGCCGTCATTTATCAAGGCGACAAGCTCTTCGTCCGACATATTTTCGTAATTTTCGACAAAATCTATACTCATTACGACTCCGTAATAGTGTTTCTTTGCTAATTATAATACATTATCAAACCGATAAAGTCAAGTAAAAAATTATGTTATTTTAATTTTTTTACCAAATTGTGAAAATCACCGTACTATTTTTGGCAATTATACTCTTATTATCTCTAATCCCCCCTGCCAGATAACAAGCGCCGTACCTTCTCCGATTTTTACCGATGAGGGTTCTCCGATAAACTCATTGCTTACCCCAAGCGGAAATCCGTTTTGAAGCGAGGAGTTGTTAAGCGGATAAAGCAGACCGCTTAAGGTTACATTTTCGGCTGCTTCGCTGAGCGCAAAAACCGATACTGTACCTTTCGCACTCTTTAAAAAAGAAAGCTCCCCGTCTATTATCACCGCCGCGGTAAAGCCGCATAAATCAAGAAATCCTATCCCGCCTCGCTTTGCAATATATGTAAGGGTTTGAATATTTGCAAAGGTGTGATCGGGTCTTCCGCCCGCTCCGCCATAGAGCATAAATATTGTGTAACCGCGTTCAAAGCCTGTTTTAACCGCAAGCATCATATCTGTATCGTTTTTCATTACAGGGTGTTTGATTATCTCGCCGCAAACGGGTATACAGCCTAAGGAATCAAAGTCGCCTACGGCAATATCAGGCTTAACAGAAAGCTTTTCAAGACTTTTAATCCCTGCGTCCGCCGCAATAACAAGATCGTCCTTTTGCGGGCTAAAGCTTTCGGGCTTTCCTTCCCCTGCTCCGAATATATAACAAATTCCCATTACAGGTCCCCCGTTTCAAAATATTACAGTATATTACATTTTTCGCCTGTATCTTGCAATGTTTGATGCAATTTAATATAATAAATTTTGCTTTCCGAGTGTATTATACCAAAGAAAACGCTAAAATGAAACACATATTTATATTGATTATTAAAATTCAAATTTATTTTTCAGGAGAAAGCTATGCAGGAAAACACCTTTCTAAAAGGCAATATTTTGCCGCCTTTAATAAAATTCGCCTTGCCGCTTATGCTTTCCCAGCTTTTGCAGGCACTATACGGAGCGGTTGATTTAATCGTTGTAGGACATTTCGGTACTACTGCCGATTTTTCTGCAGTATCAACGGCAAGCCAGCTTATGCAGGGAATAACGGGTATAATAATAGGACTGACAACCGGCGTGACCGTCCTTATAGGACAGGCTTTGGGCTCAGGCAACAGCAAAAAAGCGGGCGAAATCACTGCGGGAATGACCAAGTTATTAATAATAATTTCGATTATATTTTTCGCGGTGCTCACCCTTTTTGCGCCGCAGGCTCTCGCGTTGCTTAAAATACCCGCCGCCGCAAAAGGCGCGGGAACGGCATATATAAGAATATGCGCGGCGGGCGTAGTATTTATTTCCGCTTACAATGCAATAAGCGGACTTTTCAGGGGAGTCGGCAATTCCAAAATGCCGCTTGTATTTATTCTTGTAGCCTGTATTGTAAATATCATCGGCGATTTGGTACTGGTTGGAATCTTTAAAATGGGCGCGGCGGGGGCGGCTCTCGCCACGGTTTTGGCACAAACCGTCAGCGTTGTTTTTTCGGTAATATATATTTTACGGGGCGGTCTTCCCTTTAAAATCACAAAAGAAAGCTTTAAAAAGCGCGGAACAGTCGGCAGAATTTTAAAGGTAGGCGTTCCTATAGCGCTCCAGGACTTTTTAACAAGGATATCCTTCTTGATCTTAACCGCGATTTTAAACTCCTTGGGTCTTGTAGCCTCGGCAAGCATCGGAATTTCAGAAAAGCTGTTTTTGTTCCTTTCTATTATTCCTATTTCGTTTATGTCGGCACTATCGGCATTTGTTGCGCAAAATATCGGTGCCGGAAATGGTGAGCGCGCTTACAAATCGCTTAAAATTTCAATGGCAATATCCTTTGCTTTCGGTATTCTTACATTTATTGCGACCTTCTTCTTCCCCGAAATTTTAGCCGCGGCATTTGAAAAAAATCCCGAGGTTATAGCCGCGGCGGCGCGATATCAGCGCGGATGTGCGGCTGAGCATCTTTTTATAAGCCTGTTTTTCTGTATGCTCGGTTATTTTAACGGACTTGGCAAAACCGACTTTGTTATGGTTCAGGGAATTTTTACCGCCTTTGCGGTGCGTATTCCCCTTTCATACCTATTAAGCCGCGGCGCTTCGCCTGACCTATTTAACATAGGTCTTGCAGTCCCTGCCTCGGCGGCGGTCTCCCTTATAATGTGTACAATTTATCTTATTTACCTTAATAAAAAAGGAAAAAGCAAATTAAACTCTTGAATTATACAAATATACATTGTATAATATATTGTAACTGCGCAAAATCAGTTACGCAGTATTTTGAAATGAGGTACTCGAATTATGGTTAAAGCTGTTGTAGGCGCTAACTGGGGCGACGAAGGCAAGGGTAAAATCACCGATATGTTAGCAGGAAATGCGGATATTGTTGTCCGTTTTCAGGGCGGCGCGAACGCGGGACACACTATAAAGAACAAATACGGTAAATTCGCTCTGCACACTCTGCCGTCGGGCGTTTTTAACGAAGGTGTTATCAACTGCATCGGAAACGGTGTGGCGCTTGATGTTGATAAGCTCCTTCACGAATATAATTCCGTTGTGGAAAACGGCGTTCCGGCTCCCCGTCTTATGGTATCCGAACGCTGTCAGATGGTTATGCCCTATCATGTCCTTTTTGATGTTTATGAGGAGGAAAGACTCGGCAAAGCAAGCTTCGGTTCTACCAAATCGGGTATTGCCCCCTTCTATTCGGATAAATACGCGAAAATCGGCTTTCAGGTATGCGAGCTGTTTGACGAAAAGGCTCTGCGCGAAAAGCTCACCCGCGTTTTAGAGGTAAAGAACATACTGATTGAAAATCTCTACCATAAAGAGCCGCTTTCGGTTGATGAGATTTTCACGAAAATGATGGAATGGAAAAAGGGTATCGAGCCCTTTGTCGGCGATGTAAGAAAGCTTGTGTACGAGGCGGACAAGGCGGGCAAAACCGTTCTTCTTGAAGGTCAGCTCGGCACTTTAAAGGATACCGACCACGGCATTTATCCGATGGTTACCTCCTCTAACACAATAGCGGGCTACGGCGCTGTAGGTGCGGGAGTTCCGCCCTATGCCATAAAGGAAATTTACACCGTTATAAAGGCGTATTCCTCTGCTGTAGGCGCAGGCGCGTTTGTAAGCGAGATTTTCGGCGATGAGGCTAAGGCTATGCGCGACCACGGCGGTGACGGCGGCGAATACGGCGCTACAACGGGCAGACCCCGCAGAATGGGTTGGTTTGACTGTGTTGCCACACGCTACGGCTGTGAAGTACAGGGTACAACACACGCCGTTCTTACGGTTGTTGACGCACTTTCTTACCTTGATGAGATTAAGGTTTGCGTAGGCTATGAGATTGACGGCAAGCAAACAAAGGACTTCCCCGTCACGGGACTGCTCGAAAAGGCAAAGCCTGTTTTAGTATCCCTCCCCGGCTGGAAATGCGATATCACAGGAATTAATAATTATGCCGACCTGCCCGAAAGCTGCAGAGCTTACATAGAATTTATCGAAAAAGAAATCGGCTTTAAGATTGTAATGGTAAGTAACGGACCCGCCCGCGAAAACATTATAATCAAAGCTTAACGAACGGAGAGATATATGAATTTTACTCCTATTGACGGCAGCGGTCTTGTAGATGGCTTCTGTCTTATAAAAAGCATAGACCAAAAGACCTCCTCAAAGGGCGATACATATCTTGATATGACCCTTTCGGACTCGGACGGCGAGATTAACGCAAAGCTTTGGCGCTACAACAAGGCGACTCACGGTGAATACGGCGTTAATGACCTTATTAAAATTCGGGGTATGATTTCACCGTATAACGGTGCAGACCAGCTTAAGATTGAAAAAATCAGACCTGTAACACCCGAGGATGGAGTTAATATTTCCGATTTTGTAAAATCGGCAGATTATTCGGGCGAGCAGATGTTTGACGAGCTTTATAGGCTTGCCGACGGCTTTTCGGACGGTGATTTAAGAAAAATCGTTACCGCTATACTTGATGATAACCGCCTTGCCCTGCTTTACTGGCCCGCGGCATTCAAGCTTCATCACGCATTGCGCGGAGGACTGCTTCTTCATACGCTTTCAATAGTACGGCTTGCAGAGGGCGTTTGCAGGGTTTACCCGTTTGTTGACCGCGAGCTTTTAATTTCGGGCACTATTCTTCACGATATTGCAAAGCTTTCGGAATTCAATGTTGCCGATACGGGTATAGCGACAGGTTATTCGGCAGAGGGCAATCTCTTAGGTCACCTTGCAATGGGAGCTATGGTAATTGACAAATATGCCGAAAAGCTTGATATTAACCCGAAAACCGCAATGCTGCTTGAGCATATGGTGCTTTCCCACCACGGCGAGCCCGAGTTTGGCGCGGCGGTACGGCCTATGTTTATTGAAGCAGAGCTTTTAAGCGAGCTTGACCTTATGGATTCCCGTATTTACGAAATGCGCGAGGCGGTGTCCGCCGCTCCCCCGGAGGACTTTTCCGCAAGGGTGTGGGCTATGGACAACCGCAAGCTTTACAACCACACAAGAACAGATTTGAATAAAAAAACAGAATTATTCTGATAATAAAAAGAAAGGTGATTTAAAATGAAAATTACAAAGGATATGCTTATAGGCGAGGTACTTGATATCGACTCAAGCGCCGCCGAATACTTTTTTGAGATCGGTATGCATTGCTTAGGCTGCCCCGCCTCCCGCGGAGAGAGCATCGAGCAGGCATGCGAGGTTCACGGAACCGACTGTGACGCGCTTATAGAAAAGCTCAACCGTCACTTTGAAAACAAATAATGGCGATAAGCCGAAGACTCCTACTTATAGCATCCCTTGTGCCGAAAGGCGCAAGGGTTTGCGATATCGGTACAGACCACGCGCGACTGCCGATTTATTTAATAAAAGAAAAAAAGGCAAAGCATGTAATCGCAACAGATATCCGTCCCATGCCGCTTGAAAACGCAAAAAAGAATGTGGAATTTTCGGGAGTTACGGGAATTGAATTACGGCTTTGTGACGGGCTTTCGGCGGTTAGCAAGGAGGAAATCGATACTGTTATAATAGCGGGTATAGGCGGCGAGGTTATATCGGGTATTATATCCCGTGCAGAGCTGTCCCGCGAACAACCCTATCCCCTGCTTATTTTACAGCCTACCACCTCGCCGGAGGCTTTAAGGCGGTACCTTTATGAAAACGGTTTTGAAATATTGACCGAAACTGCCCTTAAAGAAAACGGAAAGCTGTATTCCGTTATAACTGCCTGTTTTACGGGCGAAGCCAAAAAAATGCCCGAGCATTTTTACTATACAGGCAAGGTTGACGCGAACACCAAAGACGGATATTTATACATACAAAAGCAGTATATCCGCCTTAAAAAATGTGCGGATGCCCTCACAAATATACCCGAAAAGCAGTCGGAATACTTGCATTACAAAAAGCTTTCCGATGAAATACTGAGATTAATTACAGCAAAGCAGGAATAAAAATGGCATTTGACGGCGGTTTTTTACACCGAATTACAGAAGAACTTAATATCGCCGACGATTCCCATGTCGACAAAATATACCAGCCCTCAAAGGACGAGCTGGTTCTTTTGTTGCGCAAAAAAAACTTTGCAAAAAGGCTTTTAATCTGCGTAAAACCGGGTTCGGCGCGTATTCAGTTTACCGAAAACAAATACGAAAACCCAGCATCGCCACCGATGTTCTGTATGCTAATCCGAAAATACCTTTCCGCCGCTCGCCTTATAAAAATAACCCAACCCTCGCTTGAAAGAATAGCCGAGCTCACCTTTTCCTACACAAATGAAATGGGAGATATTTCGGAAATACGGCTTATTGCCGAATTTATAGGCAATAAAACCAATATTCTGCTTGTGGGGGCGGACGGGAGAATTATAGACTGTCTGCGCAAGAGCGACCCTGAAACTGCCGACCGTCTGCTTTTACCCGGAGCGCTGTACGAATATCCCGTAAATCAGGGAAAGCTTAATCCCCTGACGGCGGAAACGAACCAAATCTGCACGGCGGCAATCACTCGCGGCGGCAACACCGCTAAAGCATTACTTGACATTATAGACGGCTTTTCGCCCCTTGTTTGCAGAGAAGCGGTTTGCAAATCGGAAATTGCGGGCAATCTCAATTCCGCGCTAAATGCTATCGTAACCGATTTAAAAAACGGCGGCACCCCTACTATGCTTATAAAGGCGGACGGCACACCCTACGATTTTTCATATACCGATATTTCCCAGTACGCGGGCGAATTTGATAAAAAAAGCTTTAAAAGCTATTCGGAACTTTTAGACGCATTTTACACCGCACGGGAAAATACCGAAAGACTGCGCCGTTCGGCGTCAGACATAATAAAGCTTGTAACAAATCTTCGCGCCCGCACCGAAAGGAAGCTGGCAATTCGCCTGAATGACCTTAAAAAATGCGAAAACCGCGAAACCTTAAGAATTTACGGCGAGCTGTTAAAGGCGAATCTGTACAGGCTTCAAAACGGCGCAACCTTTGCCGAGGTTGAAAACTATTATGATGAAATGAAGCAGATAAGAATACCTTTAAATCCCGCGCTTTCACCCCAGAAAAACGCAGACAAATATTTTAAAGATTATAAAAAAACCTATACCGCTGAGCGCACACTCACAGACCTTACAGAAAGGGATAAAGAGGAGTTAAAATATTTTGACTCGGTGCTGGACAGTATTTCGCGCAGTGAATCGATTTCGGAAATTTCCGAAATCAGAGAGGAATTAGCTCTTGCAGGATATATAAAGCAAAACGGAGCACGCAAAAAGAAGGTATCTGCAGTTCCGCAATTTAAGGAATACACATCGGACGAAGGTTATAAAATACTTGTGGGTAAAAATAACAGACAAAACGATTATTTGACAACTGTGCTTGCCGCTAAAAACGATTTGTGGTTTCATGTTAAGAATATCCCCGGCTCGCATGTGATAGTAAGGTGCCGCGGCGGCGAGGTCTCAGACGCTACTGTAATGAAGGCGGCGGCTTTGGCGGCGGCAAATTCAAAAGCGGCGGGCTCCTCACAGGTTCCTGTAGATTATACCCCCGTAAAATTCGTTAAAAAACCTAACGGCGCAAAGCCGGGGATGGTTATTTATACAACCAACAAAACCGTTTTTGTTACACCAGAAAACCTCACCTGAGAAAGGAGCACCGCTGTGAAAATCGGAGTATCAACCTCTTGCTTTTACCCACTTGAGACCGAAGTTTCGCTTGAAAATCTCGGCAAAGCGGGAATTCGGCACACGGAAATATTTTTTAACGCTCTAAGCGAATTAAAGCAAAGCTTTGTCGATATGCTGCTTGATATTCAAAGCGAATACGGAATAACCGTAGCCTCTATTCATCCGACAATGTCGCTTGCAGAGTCATTTATGATATTTTCAAATTATGATCGCAGATACCGTGAAGCCGAGGACCAGTTTCGAAGGTATTCCGAAATTGCGGCACAATTAGGCGCTAAATACATAATAATGCACGGCGGAAAGCCCAACGGTATTCTATCCGATGAGGAATACTGCGAGCGGTATATGCGGCTTAAGGAAGTTACGCGAGAAAACGGTGCTGGTATATTACAGGAAAATGTAGTACGCTTCAGAGCGGGAGATATTGAATTTTTGCGTTCAATGCGGAATTTTTTGGGAGAAGACGCCGAATTTTGCATAGATTTAAAACAGTCTATCCGTTGCGGTTATGACCCATATGACCTTATCAATGAATTTTCCGATAATATTAAGCACTACCACATAAGTGACCACAGCGTTTCTTCCGACTGCCTCTTACCCGGGGACGGCGGTTTTGATTTTGAAAGCTTTTTTTCGCTCCTTAAGAAGAAAAGTTTCAACGGCTCTTGTATAGTTGAAGTTTATAAGGATTGCTATACCTCTTATGAGGATATATACAAATCTTTTTTAAATCTGAAAAATCGCTATTGCAATATTACTCAAAACGGGTTATAATTAAGTATAATTCTCGAAAGGGGTTAGTGTTAATACAGTGAATAATATATCATTAGTAGGACTACTCAAGCTTGCCTTAAGGTACATTTATATTTTAATCGCGGTGGCTTTAGTCGCGGCAATCCTTGCATTTTCTTATTGCAGCTTTATTGCCAAGCCAAAGTATTCTTCGACAGGCTCTATCGTTGTTACAAACGGAGCTATCATTACCGACTCCGAGGTTCAGACCTCCACCACAACAAGCGCTAAAAAGGTCAGCAGTTCGGACATTTCAGCCTCTCTTCAGCTTTCAAATACAATCATTGATATTTTGAATACCAATGATATATATAAAGAGTTAGCTGATGATTTAGGTGATAAATATACATACACCGATTTGATGGGCAGAGCTTCGGTTAGGCGTCGCAGTGAAGACACCCTATTTATTGACGCATCCTTTACAGCAGATACTCCCGAAGAAGCGCAAACACTTGTTAACGGCTTTTTAAAGCTCGTCCCGGATTATATTCTTAAATTCATTCCCAACTCTACCGCGGCGGTAACTACAACTGCGGACACGGCGGTAAAAATCTATCCTCAAACCTCAAAAACCGTATTTATCGCGGCGTTAGCAGGCGCGTTATTGTCTTATGCGATTATTTATATCTTGTCGATTTTTAATACAACCATAAAAAGCGAGGAAGACATAAAAGATAACTATAATTTAACCGTTTTGGGCAGTATCCCTGATTTTTCCTCTGCCGCTTCAGACAAGAAAAAATACTATGGCTATTCAAAGGGAGGCGCTGCAAATGGAAAACAATAAAGCCGGCCTTCCGTTAGTTTCTTCCGATAAAGATAATACCGAGAATCAAGCCTCAAAAAAAGTACCCTTCGCAGTTTCCGAAGCATATAAAAGCATCCGCACCAATCTGGTTTCCGTTTTGGCAAAGCAGCATAACAAAATAGCGGTAATTTCAAGCCCGAACGCATCAGAAGGCAAATCTACCACCGCTATTAATATTGCAATATCTCTTTCTCAGCTCAACAAAAAGGTTATTCTAATTGACGCTGATGTTCACCGCCCCAGCATTCACTCCAAATTAAAAATGAAAAACAATGACGGTATTATGAATGTTTTAAGCGGTATTTCCACCTTTGATGAAGCTGTGTGCCACTATAATTCCAAGCTTGATATTTTAACCACCGGCCCTATCCCGCAGAACGCTACCGAAATTTTCAGCGATCCCTCTTTAGACGAGCTGCTTGGTGAGCTAAACGAAAAATACGATTACATAATCCTCGATACACCCCCTATAAATCTTCTTTCGGACTCGCTGGTAATCGCTCAGAAAACCGCAGGAATCGTATTTGTCGTCCGTGCAGGAATTACAACCCACGAGGCGCTTCGCCGCGCTTTATCAAGCGCAAATCAGCTTGATATAAATATACTCGGCATTATACTTAACGGTTCTGATTACAGTAAAAATAAATATCAGAAAAAGTATTACAGCTCTTATTACAATTAATTCCAAACGGGCGGTCTCCGATTATTTCGTGGCTGTCCGTTTTGGCTTGTTTTGGAGGAATTCATTATTTTGCTCGATATTCATTCACATATACTACCCGCCGTAGATGACGGTGCCGAGGATTTAGACGAAGCCTTAAAAATACTTGAAATGATGCAAAAGGACGGAATCACCGATGTGATTGCCACACCTCATTTTTATGCCGATTCAGATAATCTAAATGATTTTAAAACGCGTACCGAAAAAGCTTATAAGACCTTATGCTCTGCGGCGGACGGAAAGAATTTACCCCGCGTTTTTTTAGGCTGCGAGGTTCTATACTACCGTTATATCGGCACAAGCGAGGCTGTAACCGATTTTTGTCTTAACGGTTCAAATTATCTCTTGCTTGAGCTTGTCAACGACTGCATCACGGATTCTTTTTTTGAGAACCTTTACTGCCTGAAGAACCAATCGGGTATAATTCCTATAATTGCTCACATAGAAAGATATTACAAAGACCGTTCTTTTAAAAAGCTGTTAAAGTTTGTAAAAAGCGAAAATATACCCACGCAGGTAAATGCTTCTTCGTTCTTTTCTCCGCATTACTGCAAAATAGCCGAAAAGCTTATAAAAAAAGGATATGTAACTTATCTGGCAACCGATGCTCACTCTGTAGATAAGCGGCCTCCAAAAATGAAGGATGCACTTAATTATATTTCCGATAGATTAGGCTCTGAATGTGCAAACAGCCTTATTAATAATTCAAAAACATTATTAGCGGATATAACCCAAAAAGGAGATATGTATGAAAAGCACTACGCTTAACATTCACGATAAAAACGGCGTTAAATATATAACCTTTCCCAAGCTCGAAAAATGCGGTGCTGTACGCCACCTGTTTTCTACAAGAATAGGCGGTGTGAGCGAGGGTCAGTATTACTCTATGAATTTAAGCCTTACAGGCGGCGATAAAAGGGAAAGCGTAATTGAGAACTACAAACGGCTTTGCGGCTGTGTTGATATTGATATCAGCCACCTTGTTTTGAGCCGTCAAACCCATACCAATAATGTGAAAGAGGTCACGGAAGAAGACTGCGGAACGGGATTTTTTAAAGACTCTTTTTCCGATGTTGACGGCCTTATAACCAACTGCAACGGTGTAGCCCTTGTAACTCAATACGCCGACTGCACTCCCCTTTTGTTCTGCGACCCCGTAAAAAAGGTGATTGCAACCTCCCACGCGGGCTGGCGCGGTACGGTTAAGGAAATCGGGCGCGTGACGGTAGAAAAAATGGTAAACGAATACGGCTGTGAGACTAAAAACATTATCGCCGCGATAGGCCCCGCAATCGGTGTCTGCTGTTACGAGGTTGACGACCCCGTTGTTGACGAATTTAAAAAAATCCCTTATTTAGACCTTAATAACATAATATTTCCAAAGGACAACGGAAAATATATGTTAGACCTTAAAGAGGCTAACAGGCAGATACTTGTAAACGCGGGAATAAGTCCCGATAACATTGATGTAGCCGACCTTTGCACCTGTTGCAACAGCGCAGAGCTTCACTCACACAGAGCGACAGGCGGCAAGCGCGGAAACCTCGCCGCGATAATAGAATTAATATAATTTCATTGATTTTTAAAGCATTTTTATCATTTTGAGAAAAATACTTAATTTTTGTAAAAAACACTTTACAACTTTATCGAAATAAAGTATAATATATCCAATAAATACCGAAGGGGTAGAAAAATATGAAAAAATTATTGGCATTATTAATGACCGCGTGTATGCTTTTTGCTTTTGCAGGCTGCGGCGGCAAAAAATCAGACAGCGAAACCGTTAAGAAAAACGGCAAGCTCGTTATCGGAATTACGGATTATGCACCGATGGATTACGAAAAAACCAAAGGCAGCGGCGAATGGATCGGATTTGATGCTGATATGGCAAAGGCTTTTGCAAAGAGCTTAGGTGTTGAAGCAAAATTCGTTGTTATCGACTGGGATAACAAGATTATGGAGCTTGAAGCAGGAAGTATCGACTGCGTATGGAACGGTATGACCATTACCGACGAGGTTAAAAGCGGAATGTCGGTTTCAAACGCTTACTGCAAGAACACTCAGGTAGTTATCGTACCAAAGGATAAGGCTGAGCAGTATAAGACGGTAGAGAGTGTAAAAGACTTAAACTTTGCCGCTGAGGCAGGCTCCGCCGGAGAAAAAGCGCTCAATGCTCTTGAATACAAGGTAACCGCAGTAACCGCTCAGGCGGACGCTCTTATGGAGGTTGCGGCAGGCACCTCCGATGCGGCTGTTATCGACCTTCTTATGGCCGGCGCAACGATAGGCGAAGGCACAAGCTATGAAAACCTTACCTACACAGTAGGTATTGCCGAGGAGGAAGATTTCGGTGTAGGTTTCAGAAAGGATTCCGACCTTACCGAAAAGCTTAATGAGTTCTTCAAGACCTCTTATGCGGACGGCACTATGATGGAAATCGCCAAGGAATACGGCGTTCAGGAATCCATTCTCGAACAGAAGTAATGATTTTTCAGGCAGAGGGTACGCTCTCTGCCTTATTTGACACTATATATAAAAAAGGAATTGAAATATGCTTTCGGTAGTATTTAAGGCTCTGTATGACGGCTTTCTTGTAACCCTGCAAATCTTCGGACTCACCCTTTTGGGCGCTCTGCCTTTAGGTCTTATAATCGCTTTCGGCTCAATGAGCCGCTTTTTACCCCTTAAGGCGCTTGTTAAAACGATAGTTTGGATAATTCGCGGCACACCGCTAATGCTCCAGCTAATAGTAATTTATTACGGTCCCGGTCTTTTATTCGGCAATAATATATGGGGCGGCGGCAACGGAAGAATGACTGCGGTGCTTGTTGCCTTTATAATAAACTACTCCTGCTATTTTTCGGAAATTTACCGTGGAGGAATTGAAAGCATATCAAAAGGTCAGTCCGAAGCGGGACAGGTTCTCGGGATGACCAAAAGTCAGATTTTCTTTAAGATTATCCTTTTGCAGGTGGTAAAACGCATTATACCGCCTATGAGCAATGAAATAATAACCCTTGTTAAGGATACCTCGCTCGCCCGCATTATCGCGGTTTATGAGCTTATTTGGGCGGGTCAGTCCTTTATTAAGGGTGCAGGAATTATATGGCCGCTTTTCTGTACGGCTATATTCTATCTCGCTTTCTGCGGAGTTTTAACGATACTTTTCGGTTTTATCGAAAAGAAGCTTAACTATTTTTCGTAAAGGAGGGAAAACAAATGCCTGTTTTGGAAATTAACGACATAAAAAAAAGCTTCGGGAAAACCGAGGTTTTAAAGGGTATAAGCTTTTCCCTTAATAAAGGCGAGGTTTTATCAATCATCGGCTCTTCGGGAAGCGGAAAAACAACTTTACTTCGCTGTCTTAACTTTTTAGAATTTGCCGACAGCGGAAAAATAGCTGTTAACGGTGAAACGATATTCGACGGTGAAAGCGCAAAAAAGCTCAGCGATAACGGAATAAGGAAAAACCGACTTCATTTCGGGCTTGTTTTTCAGTCCTTTAACCTTTTTCCGCAGTACAGCGTGCTTAAAAATGTAATGCTTGCTCCTACCCTTTTAAAGCGCGGAACTCCCGAAGAAATTGAATGCAAAGCCCGTGCGCTTATTGACCGAGTAGGGCTTACCGAAAAAATCGGAAACTACCCCTGCGAGCTTTCGGGCGGTCAGCAACAACGCGTAGCTATTGCCCGTGCATTGGCACTTGAGCCTGATATTCTCTGCTTTGACGAACCGACCTCTGCCCTTGACCCCGAGCTTACCGGAGAGGTTTTAAAGGTTATAAAGGGGCTTAAGAATACCGACAGCACAATGATAGTTGTGACCCACGAGATGGAGTTTGCGAAAAATGTTTCGGACAAGGTGCTCTTTATGGCGGACGGGGTTATCGAGGAATACGGAACACCCCAAGAGGTGTTTGATAATCCTAAATCCGAAAAAACCAAAAGCTTTTTAAACAAATCGCTTGAAGCGTTTTAGGTTATAGAAAATGTCTGACAAAAAAGCAACACAAAAAATGATTGACGAAATGTACTCTCTCATCGCCTCGCTTAAAGGTGCGGACGACTGCCGCGACCTTTTCTCGGATATGTGTACCAACAAGGAAATTGAGCAGATGGCACAGCGTATTAAAGCCGCCCGCCTCTTGCTCGACGGTAAAACCTATAATCAGGTAATTGAGGAGACCGAAATATCCTCCGCTACATTAAGCCGTGTTTCGCGATGTGTGCAGTACGGAAACGGGTATTCAAAATTTTTAAAAAATTCTAACGGTGAAAATAAATGAAGATTATTGATATTATCAACGGAGAAAAGCCCAGCCTTTCCTTTGAGGTTTTTCCGCCTAAAACAAGTGATAAATTTGATTCGGTTGAAAAGCCGGCGCTTGAAATAGCCGACCTAAAGCCCGATTTTATGAGCGTTACCTACGGCGCGGGCGGCGGCACTTCCAAGTATACTGCCGAGATTGCCGAGCATATTTTACAGCGCGGTGTTACTCCCCTCGCCCACCTATCCTGCATTTCTTCAACCCGCGAAATGGTGAGAAAACAATTAACCGAGCTTAAAGCTAAGGGCATTGAAAACATACTGGCGCTTCGCGGCGATATTCTTCCCGAAACCGATTTGTCTAAAAGCGATTACCGCTACGCCAGCGACCTAACAAAGGAAATCGCTGATTTCGGCGGCTTTTGTATCGGCGGCGCCTGCTATCCCGAGTGCCACCCCGATTCAGCGAGCAGCGACAGCGATATAGAAAGCCTTAAAATCAAGGCCGAATGCGGTTGCCAATTTTTCACAACCCAGATGTTTTTTGATAATAATATTCTTTATAATTTTATGTACCGTCTGCTCCGCAAAGGAGTTGATGTGCCTGTAATCGCGGGAATTATGCCCGTTACTAACGCAACGCAGATAAAACGCATCTGCTCGATTTCAAAATCTGCTCTGCCACAGCGTTTTCTTAGAATTGTTGACCGTTACGGCGATAAGCCCGAGGTTATGAAACAGGCAGGTATAGCCTACGCGACCGAGCAGATTATTGACTTATACGCCAACGGCATAAACGCGGTACACATCTATTCAATGAACAAGCCCGATGTTGCCGCGGCTATAAAAAACAATATTTCGGAAATTTTGAAATGAGAAATTTATATGTGACCGCAGTTGCGGTGGAAACCGAGAAAATAGTTATAGATAAAAACGAGGCGGCAGTACGCCTTAAAATTCCGAGGAGCTACACCGACGAGACCATAACCCGCTGTGAAGAAAATTTGCGGCGGGTGCTTACTTGCAAATACGCCTATACAAAAGTATCCGTCGAAATAAAGGCAGATAATATATGCGATTTAGGCTTCGGCGACATAGAAAGCCGCGACCTCGTAAAGGCGCTTGGGCTGTGTAAAGAAGCCTATATTTTAGGTGTCACAATAGGCGTCGGGGCAGATAGACTTATTTCCCGTCTTGCCCTTACCTCCCCCGCCGAAAGCTTTATTACGGATGCGCTCGCCTCCGCCGCGGCGGAAAGCCTTTGCGATTATGCCGATAATCTACTCCGCGGCAAGGGTGAAAAGTCCTTAAGGTACGCCCCCGGCTACGGAGATATGCCGCTTTCCTACCAGCCTGCGGTTTTAGAAGCGCTTAACGCTGACTATACCTTAGGCATTACGCTTAATAACTCACTTTTAATGACGCCGATGAAATCAATTACGGCAATTATGGGGATAAAATAATGATTAAAGAACTGATGAAAAATAAACGCCTTTATTTTGACGGCGGCACAGGAACGCTGTTACAGGAAATGGGACTTAAGGGCGGCGAGCCGCCAGAGCTTTGGAATATTACCAATCCGCAGAAGATTACGGCTTTGCATAAGACCTATCTTGAGGCGGGAAGCGATATTATATCCACCAATACCTTTGGTATAAACAAGTTAAAATACGAAAATTACGAGGAGCTGATAATTGCCGGCATTGATTGCGCCAAAAAAGCTGTCGGCGACAGTAAGGATAAATTTGTCGCTTTTGATATGGGTCCTACGGGTAAGCTTTTAGAGCCGTTAGGCGAGCTTTCCTTTGAAGACGCGGTAGAGCTCTTCGCCGCCAATGTAAGGGTTGCCGCAAGGAGCGGTGCCGACCTTATTATAATAGAGACAATGAACGACAGCTACGAAACCAAGGCGGCGGTGCTCGCGGCAAAGGAAAACTGCGATTTGCCCGTATTTGTCACCAATGTATATGACGAAAGCCGCCATTTAATGACGGGCGCAGACCCCAAAGCAATGGTAGCTATGCTTGAGGGCTTAGGGGTTGACGCGCTGGGCGTCAACTGCTCCTTAGGGCCTGATAAAATGCTCCCTGTCGTACAGGAATTGTGCGAATACGCGACAGCTCCCGTAATCGTAAACCCCAACGCGGGACTTCCCGAGGCCAAAAACGGCGTTACGGTATACAATGTAAATGCCGATGATTTTTCGTACAGTATGCGGGAAATAGCCCTTTGCGGAGCTTCAATTTTAGGCGGCTGCTGCGGTACAACCCCCGAGTTTATAAGCAAAACCGTAGAAAAAACGCGGGATATTCCCCTTAGAGAGCCCAAAATTCACACCGAAACCCTGATTTCCTCCTACACCCACTCGGTGGAAATAGGAAAGGATCCCGTCCTTATCGGCGAGCGCATCAACCCTACAGGCAAGCCGAAATTCAAGGACGCACTTCGCCGCGGAGATATTAATTATATATTAGGCGAGGGGCTTAATCAGGCTGATAAGGGTGTGCATATCCTTGATGTCAATGTAGGACTTCCCGAAATTGACGAAAAGGAAATGATGCTCAGCGTTGTAAAACAGCTCCAAGCCGTATGCGATTTACCCCTGCAAATTGATACAACCGATAAATCGGTGCTTGAAGCCGCGCTTCGTGCCTATAACGGCAAAGCGCTCATTAACTCGGTAAACGGCGATGAAGAAAGTATGAAGGGCGTTTTCCCGCTCGTCAAAAAATACGGCGGCGCGGTAATCGCCTTAACCCTTGACGAAAACGGAATACCGGATACTGCCGAGGAGCGGTTTAATATAGCCCTTAAGATAATAGATACCGCCGCTGAATACGGCATAAAAAAGCGGGATATTATTGTTGACCCGTTAGCGCTAACCGTTTCCTCAAATCAGGAAAGCGCGAAAATCACCCTAAAAACAATTAAGCTTTTAAAGAGTGCCGGCATTAAAACCAGTCTCGGGGTATCGAATATCTCATTCGGTCTCCCCCGCCGTGACCTGATAAACTCCGCATTTTTCACTGCGGCACTTACAAGCGGGCTTGACTGCGCGATTATGAATCCATTTTCGGCGGATATGATGAATTCTTATTTCGCCTACCGCGCGTTAGCGGGTATCGACCCCGCCTGCGCCGATTATATATCCTATGCATCGGAAACACCGTCGCAAGAAACGGCAAAGCCCCAAACCGACCCCGCCGACCTTAAAGCAGCGGTTATAAAGGGTGTAAAAGAAACGGCAGTAAAGGCGGCGGAAATACTAATCGAAACCACCAAGCCGCTTGAAATAATAGATAACTTTGTTATCCCGGCACTTGACGAAATCGGAACGGCATTTGAAAATAAAAAGGCATATCTGCCCCAGCTTTTAATGAGCGCCGAGGCGGCGTCCGCTGCGTTCGAGGTTATAAAAAGAAAAATACCCGACAAGTCGGGCGAAAACGGCAAGAAATTCGTTATCGCCACCGTAAAGGGAGATATTCACGACATAGGCAAAAACATCGTCAAGGTAATGCTTGAAAGCTACGGCTTTAATGTAATCGATTTAGGTCGCGATGTCGACCCCGAAATTGTAGTGGAAACGGCTTTAAAGGAAAACTGTCGGCTCGTAGGCTTAAGCGCCCTTATGACCACCACCGTGCCCGCAATGGAGCAGACTATAGCCCTGCTTCACAAGGCAGACCCCGATATAAAGGTCGTTGTGGGCGGCGCGGTTTTAACGCAGGAATACGCAAATATGATAAAGGCGGATTGCTACGCAAAGGACGCAATGGAGACCGTACGCTACGCCGAAAAATTTTATGCATAAAAGAGTGATAATTTTATGTGGTTTGTTTTAGCCCTGCTTTCGGCGGTTTTCGCCGCCCTTACCTCAATCCTTGCAAAGATAGGCATCGACGGCGTAAATTCAAATTTAGCCACCGCGATAAGAACCGTAGTGGTCGTCGCGATGGCTTGGCTAATGGTGTTTATAACAGGCGCGCAGGGCGGAATATCGGAAATAAGCCGTAAAAGCTGGCTGTTTTTAATCCTTTCGGGACTTGCAACCGGCGCTTCGTGGCTATGCTATTATAAGGCGCTCCAAATCGGCGAGGCTTCAAAGGTTGTTCCCATCGACAAATTAAGCGTGGTAATCACCCTTATTTTAGCCTTTGTTTTCCTGAACGAAAAAATCACCGTAAAATCAGGTATCGGCTGTGCGCTAATCGGAGCAGGAACATTACTTATGGTGTTATAACAACTGCATAAAACCGATACAACAAAAACTGATGGGTGCCCGTCAGTTAAGAGAGACGATAAACTGTGTTTCGCCTTTCTATGCCGCTTGGAATGTTGAAAAAGTCCCTTCAGGCTTGAGGCTTTTTTAGCCTGTTTTGCAGTTCTTTAAACTCCGAACAATCCCTTAATAAATCAAAATCACTTTTTGACAGCATGGAAGGCAGTATTTCTTTTTGCGTACCCTCCAGATTTTTCAACACATTTTTTGTATTAACTGTACAGCGGTTTACGAAAATTGATTTGAATTTATGCTCGCCCAAATAGTAGGAGGTATCGTGACTGTCCGCGTATTTTTCGGCAAGCAGTAAATATTCCACAGCCGTTTTGGCTTCATTTTTTTGGCAGTACAATTCCGCAAGCCGCCTATTTTTAAACTCATAAACATAACTCCCAATAAATATTACAAAAGCTTTTGCAGTTATATTATAAAACAAATATTCCATAATCACTATAACATAAAGCTTTACCGCAGAACAACCGTGGGTTGAGTTTTCGCCTAAAGTGAATAATAAAAAATACAAAGTAAAAATCCCGACTGCTGACGCAGTCGGGATTTTTGGTGACCCGGACGGGATTCGAACCCGTGTTACCGCCGTGAAAGGGCGGTGTCTTAGGCCTCTTGACCACCGGGCCGTTGGTGGCTGTAATTGGATTCGAACCAATGACACTGCGGGTATGAACCGCATGCTCTAGCCAACTGAGCTATACAGCCGTGTGTTGCCGTGACCAATATATTATATCCTTTTATCTTCTATTTGTCAATATAAAATTTATAAAAAAATAAATTTTAAAAAAATAAATTTTTGCTTATTTTTGCTTTTTTAGCCTTATTATGCGATAAAAAACGCAACGAGTACTGCCAAAAGCACCTCGGAGACCCATTTGTGTACCGAGATGCCTGACTTAAAAATAAAAGCAACAAACTTTTAGGACATAGTACGCTTTTCTTTTATATACCGATATATTTCAATTCCTCTTCTAAAAAAGACCGTTCTCTTAAAGCCTTGCGTTCACTGAGTTTTTTAAGTATTCTTTCAAAAACACCTGCCGAAAGATAGGTTGTGACCCCATTGATTTTCGTAGAATACGGCATAAAAGGATTTACAAGACAGTTAACAGCCGCTCCGCCAAGGCAATTTGACTTTTCAACAATAATTACGCGAGCGCCCTCTCTCGCCGCGGCAAGCGCAGCAGCTACTCCTGCAAAACCGCCGCCTATTACTGCGACATCATATTTTTTCATAGTTATCTCCTTTCTGCCGCTGAAGTGTAGGGTAACAAGAATAATCCTCCAAAATCAGGTTAGGATTATTCTTGTTACCCTATATCCCCTTTTGTTATTTTAATATTATCATTTATTTAAAGGTCAATCTACTACTATTTAACCAAAAAACTTGTACAAAAGATACTTTTGTGCTACTATAATAAAAAAATATGTAATCAGGTGTAGAAATGCAAAGTCTTCAGTTCTTGATAGATCAACTCACTATAGAGCGCAATTTACATATCAGCATCGTAGACCTCACCGGTGTATTAAATACCCCTATGACCAAAATAGCTATTAAGAATGTCCTACATTCAAAGCATTTTTGCGATATTGCAAAATCCTCACCCAAGGAGTTTTATGATGAACGCAGTAGGAATCGATATTTCCAGAGGTAAGTGTATGTTTACATGACTGCTGCTGCAAACAAATTTCTTAGCCGTTATTATGCTAAGGTATCCCTTCTTCTCGCCTGCACCTCACGATGCAAACCTTGGGAGTTGCTATTGAGTTCGTCGGCAACTACGCCTCGGTGGACTTTCACCACAGAGCATTGATATGCCCGTCATACATAAAAATAGCCAACCGTTTTTTTAGGACGATTGGCTTTTATGGCTCCCCTGTTCGAAAAAGAACTGAGTGAAAACCGTGATTTTCTTTGATTATTCTTCTTTTATGCCATTATCTTCTAAAAACTTTATCAAATTTTTTAAATATGTCAATCTTTCGTAGTTAATAGGCGGATTCTCCAAATACCCCTCATCTCCGCCAACACTTTCATAACTTTCTTCACAATAGCACATATGTAACAACTCAGACCAATCAAAATCTTCGCGATTTTCAGCAAAAAGCTTTTCAAATATTTCTATTGGTTTGCTTTCAAACATCAAATCAATTAATTCCAACTCTTCTTTCAATCAAACCACCGCCTTCAGCATAGTATAGCAATACTTCTTCACTATTCACTATTACTTCTTACTTTCCAAAAATCCCGTTCAAAAAATTTTTAGTGAAAAGTGTAGAGTGAAGAGGTAAAAAGTAAAAATCCCGCCCACTTTCGTGAACGGGATTTTTGTCAATAAGTAGCAAAAAAGATGCCGCTTAAACTCGAGGTGAAAAACTGTAAAAAAAGAAGAAACCCCGATACGCGTTTGCGTACCGAGGCACTCGGTTGTCAATATGTAGCAAAAAAGATGCCGACTTAAAATTTTAATGAGGATTTGAATATACAAGGTTTATTATATCAACAGAAAATTCCAAAGATAAATCATATGATTTTGATTCGGACGGCTATTAAGCTTTATGTTCAATTATTTTATAAGCTACGATAAAATTGCCGCTTTTTTTGCCGACTATAATATCGATTGCCGACCTTGCTATTTCGGAAACTGAATATCCGACCGAATCGATATTCAGTTTATACTGTTTGATAGCGTCCAAATTGTCAAAACCCACTATTTTGGCGTTTTTTGCCTTGAAATACACCTGAAACGCATAATAGTCAGTAGAGCAAATAACGGCAGTTTTATCGTTATAGAATTCTTGAATTTGGTCAATATCGGTTACCAAGCTGTACTTTCGGTCTGAAACCGCATTCAAAAACCCCTCATACCGTGATTCTTGTGCATAGGCATCTTTATATTTTAATGCAGGCGAGAAATAAATTAAATCCGTATAACCTTCTGATAATAGTTTTTCGGTCATATCCCGCATTGCGCAAAAATCGTCTATGCCTACATAAGGAACCGAACCGATATTATTACCCACGGCAACAATCGGAATATCAAACAAATTCAAATAGTTTTTAAATTCATCACCGCTGTTTACAGAACACAGAATAATTCCCTTAACACCCATATTATACATATTTCTGATACATTCGATTTCGTACTGCTTATCATAATGGGTCATCATTATTACGGCGCTGAAGCCGAGCTCTCTTAAAATAAACTCCGTTTCGGTTATAAGCTTGGAAAAATACTCATTATTTAGATTAAATACAATAATCCCGATTTGACCCGCAGTTTTGATTTCAGTCTTACTGTCTACATATTCTCTATATCCGTACTGTTTCGCGGCATTAATAATCCTCTGCTTTGTTTCGGCGTTGATATCCGTTCGGTTATTAAGCGCCCTGTCAACAGTGCCCTGCGAAACTCCGCATATTTGGGCAAGCTCTGCAGTAGTTATTCTAAGGTGATTCATATAAGTATCTCCCAAAAGCTAAACTTCAAGATATATTATACCTTGCATAAATTTAAAGTCAATAATTTATAAAAAATCCAAAGAAACAGGTTGCTCCCGATTCCTTGGACTTTTGTTTTACTTATCGTAGTGCTTATATCCGGGGTGCTTACCCGTTACATGGTAATAATTTTCCCTGAGGTATAAAAGCTTATCGATCTGCTCTTTCGAAATCTCCTTTGCACCGCCTAACATATGCGCAGTAAGGGATATTTTAGCAAAAAGCTCCAGAGTTTCCATTCTGTAATAGGCAGTGATAAGGTCACAGCCTACAGTCAGCGCACCGTGATTTTGTAAAAGTAATACATCGTGCTCCTTTAAATAAGGTGCTATCGCCTCGGGCACCTCGTTTGTTGAGGGCGTGCCGTAAGGAGTCAGCGGAATTGAGCCTATCGCAATTACCGTTTCAATCATAGAGTATTCGTCAAGGCTTTTGCCCGCAACGGCATAGCCTGTTGCCGTCGGCGGGTGGGCGTGAACCACCGCGCCCACATCGTCGCGCTCGGTATAACAGCGCATATGCATCTTTATTTCGCTTGACGGCTTGTAATTTCCCTCGGCCGCGATAACATTCATATTCTTATCTATTATCACAAGCTTTTCAGGGGTTATAAAGCTTTTGGAAATCCCTGTTGGGGTAACCAAAAAATTACCATCGGGAAGTTTCACAGACACATTGCCGTCATTAGCCGCCACCCAGCCTAACTGCCACATCTTATGGCAGACGTCACATATCTGCTCTCTTATCTCTGTAAACTGCGCAGTGCATCCATTTTTTTGATTTCGGTATGAACTCTGAGTTGTACCTCTTCGTTTCTTGCTATGTGCGGATTGCGGAGAAGAGTGCAAACCTGTCCGCTATTATATTTTGAACCCGGCGCATAAAAAGAAAAAGGTTCTAATTTTGTTTTCTTTGCGACCTTGCTGAATATGCGCTGTGTAAATTTCTGCTTGCGGTCATCGTCCAATAACCAATATAAAAATTCTATTAAATCACCCGAAAGGAAACGGTTATCGCCTTCAATCAGGATAGTGCCGACAGCATAATCCTCAAATATTTTCTCGGCTCTTGTTTTCAGTTCATCGTGATATACAGACTCATTAATAAATAACGGATTTTTCTCTAAAATCCGCGCGAGTCGGTAGAGCCGACTTTCCTTATCATAGCCCTTTATGTTTAATGCCTTCAGAAAATAATTCAGGCGGTATTCTTCATTACAACAAAGGTTGTAATATTCTACCTCAGTGCGTTTCGTTAGCCAATTACGTTCATCATTAGGTGAATGATCCCATCCGTCAGGCAAATCTTTTGGACGGAATTCTTCGTCGGTTATGGCAAGGGTGCTTATGAATTGATAGTTAAGGTCGGTATATTCCTGCGGAATAACGTGGCTGACGTTTGTGATATATAAAGCGTGATTATATTTGCGAAACGCATTCCAATAATCATCCCAAGTCATATTACAATCTTTAAGCCAACCGTATCCCTTAAACATACTCTTGGTAAGGATAATATCCACATCATCAATACGATGACTATTGCCATAAATATCGGTTATGGTTTGCACACCTGTAGAGGAAAGAAAATGTTTAAAATCAACCTTGTGAAGCATACCTTTCACATACGGCATACGGATCTGAAATGAGGTATGAACATGTTCACCGCAGTATGCCTTATCCATTACCTTGGCATATTCTTTTGAAATCAGACCTTCACCGTCAAAGGCAGTAATGGTTATATCCTCTACCTTTTCCACACGCTCATATTTGCGAACGTTACCTTCGCCGGTTGTGTCTTGAACGGTTATGATAGGAACGTTTCTTTCAATATACTCAGGGTTATCAATGACAATAACACGGTGCGGTTTATCAATCTCTATATTATCTACACGTGTACCGCTTGAAAGCATCAACCCGTTATAAGCGTAGAGTTTGGATAACTGACAGTCGCCAAGCTCCATATCCATCATAATGCGGCGGCGAACAGGATAATAAAAATCATCACGGATAAAGGTAAGCTGAGATTTACGGCTCATACTTGCCGAGCGTTCGAAAGCATAGTAACGGTGGTATCCTGCACCTAAATCTAATCCGATACCTGCACCGTCAAACATACTTTTTGCTTTACTCTGCAACTCTAAAGATTTAGGAGATGAAGAATTGCGGTCGAAAACGCCCTCAAAATCCACGATGCAAATAACACTTGAAAGATCTGTAATTAGTTTTTTATCAGTCGGTGTTTGAAAATCGTCGCCGTGCAGCTGACACATTATCTGAAAGAACAAGGCATTGTCTTCCTGCTCGTGCTGAACGGTGTATATTTTGCATTTGTCGGTCTGGGATCTTGAAAGCTTATATCTATATTCAAAAGTAGTACGCCCACTGTTTTCTGCGTATCCCATTATGCTTTTCGCAGATAATCTGTAAATCTGATATTTAACTTGCACCTACATCACCTCGATTTATTTTCAGTATATCACAAAACATTATAAAACGCAATATGAATACTGCCCCCACTTTTTAAGGTGGGGGCAAATTTTATATTCAAGAAAGGAGTGATGACAGGTGCTCATTGCAGACAAAACTCCGCTGTAAATTCAAAAACAGCGGTAGAAAACAAAACGCAGGCTCTACGTTTTCAAACAAGAGAGTCAAAAAAATATAGAAAGCAGGTAATGCAAAATGAAGAACTCGCAATTTAAATCGTATGACGAGCTACCGCTGTTTTTGAATGCAGACTTGGTAGCGAAAACACTTGGCGTGGCATCGTCCACAGCCTATGAACTCATGCACGAAAAGGACTTCCCGGCGGTACGAATCGGTAATCGGTTCGTAGTCCCCAAGGAAGAATTTCAGGCGTGGATAAAAAAGAAGATCGGAGGTAAATGCAATGACTAAAAATTTAATTTATTGGTACAAGGAAGAAGATGTGTTCGAAGCGTTGCGAGAACGCATCCTCACAAAAGAGGTGCGTGAACTTTATGATAACGCTGAAGAATACAGAATGTTGATACAGGCGTTTGCCGAACTCACTTACAGCGAAGAAATTATTGTGTTCGGTAAAATTTATTATCAAAATGATTTGCGCCGTATTCTTTGTGATGAATTGGAATCAGGAACCGTGATAGATGCCTATGAACTTTTCAAAAATCAATACCATTCCAAAGGCGCAAAATTGTTAGCGTGGTTAATTTTGCGTGAGCATCTAACCGCAGATGAATTGTATGGACTTATGGTCGAGTATGATTTCGGGAGGGGTGCTTAAATGATTTTCGGTTCACAGAAACGGGATCCGTGTAAAAACTTTTATATGGTTCCGAATGAAATAATGCGCCTCGGTTTATCGGTTGGTGAAATCGCAATATATAACTATCTTATTTATTGCGAAGATCATAACACCTACCAGTGTTATCCGAGCTACAGAAAAATGGGTGAGGCTTTAGGTCTCACCCGTAAAACTGTTATGAAATATGTACGAAGCCTTGAAGATAGGTGTCTTATCTCAACCGAGCCGACAAAAGTAACGTTGAAATCCGGTAAAAAGCAAAACGGGAATTTGCTCTATACCATCCGTCCGATACAGGAAGCAGTCGACCATTTTAATGCAGAACAGCTTAGAAAAGCAGAGTGTGAAATGGCACGGCTGAATGTCATCCGTAAACTCGAAGAATACGACAGAAAACACGGTATTATAGACGGAAATCGGTCGTCATTATTTGAAGCGGGTTAAAGTGCGCTATCACGCACGGCACCACATCGGACGGCAGAGCCGACCGTTTGGGGCTTTTCAAAGGCACCGTAAACACAAAATTATGCTATCTTTAGAAAGGATGAAGAAAATGAATGAAAAATACACTTTAACCATCCGTATGGACGGTAAAAAGGAGAAAGAAATCCGTGAAAAAATGGGCGAAGCACACGTGCGCTCGCTCAATGCCTTCGTATTAAAAGCAATAGAGTTCTATCTTGGATACCTCAGACAAGGCAAAAATCTAAATTATATTTCACCGATACTCGCATCAAGTATCAAGAGTGAAATGAAAAACAGTGAGCAAAACGTGTCTGAAATGCTTTATAAAATGGCGGTGCAGCTCTCAATGCTCATACAAATTGTCGCAGACGAAAAAGAATTCTATCCTGAATATCTTGACGAGCTTCACAAATGGTGTGCGGAAAAAGTTGCATCCACCAACGGTATTATTTCTCTTGAAGATATGCAGCAAAGAGAAAATGTTTATACCGATCTCGATTATTTTAATTCGGACGGCGGTGATTATTAATGCCAAAGATAATATTCACAAGTCGCTATATGCGCAATCCCAAATCATCAAATGCAGGGAAACTGCTCCGGTATATGGCAACGCGCGAGAGCGTGGAAAAGGTGGCGGTCGGTCTCGACCGCTCACCGTCTACCGTCCGTCAACAGCGCCTCATTAAAAATATTCTTGAAGCCTTTCCCAAAACGAAGGACTATCTTGAATATGAAGATTACCTTAAAGAGCCGTGCAAATCTAACGCAACAGAATTTATTGAAGCGGTGATTGAAAGAAACATTGACAGGCTTGACGGCGTTGAAAATCTTGTGAAGTATTATGCAGAGCGCCCCGGTGTTGAAAAACTCGGCGCACATGGTTTGTTTTCACAGACCGATGATAAGATTGACCTTGAAGAAATTGCCGAGGAAGTTTCCAATCACAAGGGAATCATCTGGACTCACGTCATCAGCCTTCGCCGTGAGGATGCTGAGCGACTGCGGTATAATAATCCGTCCCGATGGCGTGATTTGATTCGCAGTAACGTTTCGGAAATTGCCGATGCCCACAATATTGATTTGGATAATCTGCGTTGGTATGCGGCGTTTCACAATAAAGATCATCATCCTCATGTGCATCTGATGGTATACGCCGCCGATGCAAAACAAGGTTGGTTAACGGAACGCGCCATAGAAGATATGCGCAGTATGTTCGGCAATGAAATATTCCGCGGTGAGCAATACCGCCTGTTTGAATTGCAAACAAAGCAACGGCAGATGGTGAAGGAAAGGTTCAAGCAGCTCATAGAACATTATGAGCAAAACGGATATGAGCTACCGCCGCCGGTGAATGATTTATTCTTAAAACTCGCCGAGCAATTAAAAACCGTAAAAGGTAAAAAGGTTTACGGATACCTGCCAAAAGAGGTAAAAGAAACGGTAGATAAAATCGTTGCCGAGCTTGCGAAGGACAGTGACATCGTCAAACTCTATTCCAAGTGGAATGAAATTAACCGTGAAAAACTTTCGCTCTACCACGAAAAGAAAACACCGGATATTCCATTGGAAGATAACAAAGAGTTCCGTAGTATTAAAAATGTTATCGTGAAAGCGGCGGTGGAGTTCAATAACACACAGCACAGTGAAAGTTATACTCCCCAGCATCATACCGCCTCTGCTTTCGGCAGAATCCTTTGTCAATTACTTCGTGCCATCAGTCAAAGTTATGATAACAGAGATAGAAAATTGCGCTCTCAAGTGGACGGCAAACTCCGTTCCAAAATTGCACAGAAGAAAGCGGCTCTCGGCATCCGTCCCGAACAAAGTGATTATGAAAATTATTATGAACAGAACATGTAAAGAGGTTGCGCATACATTTTATGCGCAACCTAAATTTTATTCGAACCTTTGGTTCAATATTGTCTGGATATTGAACCAAAGGTGTGGTATTGTGTTGTGCTGAAGAAAGGAAGTGATAATATGGCAAAACGCAGACCGAACGGTGACGGAATGGTTAGAAAGGTCAAAGGAAAATGGGAAGGCAGAATCATAGTCGGTCATAAGGATGACGGCTCTCCCATCTTTCGTTACGTGTACGGTAAAACACAGAAAGAACTAACCGAAAAGATGCACCGTAAATTAAATGAGTATGAAGGCGTGGAACTTACCGAGAACAGCAAAATGACACTCGGCGAGTGGTTAGATGTGTGGCTTGAAAAGTATATGCGAAACACCATCCGTCCAAGCACCTTCGATAGTTACGAACGTATGTGTGATGATTATATCAAGCCTAACCTTGGTAATAAAACCATCGCTTTTATTACCGCCAACGACATACAAAAAATGTATGTAAAGCTCAAAAAGGAAGGCAGAAAGAACTACCATCCCACATTCGGTAAAAGTCTCTCCGACTCGTCCATCGTCCGCATCCACAATATGCTTCACAAAGCAATGGACGATGCCGTAAAGGAACACCTTATTCCAAAGAACCCAACGGCTGGTACAAATCCTCCGAAAAAGAAAAAGCCGGAGCTTCAGATCTTAAACGAAGAACAGCTCCAAAGATTTATGAATGCCATAGAAAACGATATTATATGGCACGATATATTCTACACGGAAATGACAACGGGACTTCGCAGAGGTGAGCTGTGCGGTCTTAAATGGACAGACTTTGACGAAACCGAAGGTGTGCTTAAAATTAACCGCAGTATAACGCACGATAAGAAAGGCGGTTTCATTGAGGGTGAAACCAAAACAGGTCAAGGCAAGCGTTCTATACTCCTACCGCTTAGCACGGTAGAGATATTAAAAGAGCGTAAGCGCAAAAGCCGAAGCGAATGGATATTTGAACATCCTCTCGATCCGACAAGACCGATAGCGCCTTGCTCGGTATACAACAAAATGAAGGCTATCCTTAAAAGCGCAGACCTGCCGAGCATTCGCTTTCATGACCTACGGCACACCTTCGCCACTCACGCTCTCACAAGCGGAGTTGATGCCAAAACACTATCGGGAATCCTTGGTCATACCAATGCGAGCTTCACGCTTGACACCTATACTCACGTTACAACAGATATGCAAAAAAGAGCATCCGACATTGTAGAAAACTTTGTTGAGGATATGTTCGGAAAGGGGTTGAATTTAATATGAGTAAAAAGAGAAAGAAAGGTTCGGGTACGCTTCGCAAACGAGCAGACGGTCGTTGGGAAGCAAGAGTGGTTATCGGCTACGATGAAAAAGGTCTTCCCATCACCAAATGTGTCACCGCCCTCGAAAAGACAAAATGCCTTGAAAAGTTTGAAAAACTTAAAGAGGAAATAAATCTTATACAGCGTGATACCGTAAAATCGGATATGCCCTTCGGTGAGTGGCTTGACTTCTGGTACAGACATTATTGTCAGATGACCATACGGCAGTCAACTCAGGCAAGTTACGAAAACCGCATCTACAAGCATATTATCCCTCAAATCGGTAGCGTTAAATTAAACAAGCTCACGCAAAATGACCTGCAACAGTTCTATGCAAGCGCCAAGAAAGGCGGTCGGCTTCAATATGCCGAATGTTTAGGAGAAGGCTTATCCGACCGAATGATACGCTCAATACACGCTGTATGCAGACAAGCGCTTGAAAAGGCGGTAAGCGAATCGCTGATAACGGTAAACCCTGCAATCGGTTGTAAACTACCGCCAAAGAAATCCCGTGAGATGCAGGTGCTGACACCCGAAGAAATGCAACGCTTCCTCATACAAGCCAAGTACGAAGGCTACTTCGAAATGCTACTCTTGGAACTTACAACAGGAATGCGTCGAGGTGAACTCTTAGCATTACAGTGGGATGACCTAAACTTCCAAACCGGCGAGCTACACATCTGCAGACAGGTATATCACGTCAAAGGAAGTATGCAGATCACCGAGCCTAAAACCAAAGGGTCGATAAGAACAATAATATTGCCGAAAGTGATATTAAATGTGTTGGCCGAATATAAAATGACGGTAAACTCAAGGTGGATATTCCCGTCGCCGATGATAGAGGATATGCCAAGAAATCCGCAGTCTGTGTATAAAAAGGTAAAGACAATCCTACAGAGAGCCGGTTGCAAAAATATCCGCTTTCACGATCTACGGCACACCTTCGCTACAACGGCACTTGCCAATGGTATGGATGTTAAAACTTTGTCTTCGATCATAGGCCATGTATCATCCCAAACCACCCTTGATATATACCTGCACAGCACACTTGAAATGCAAAGACAGGCAGCAAGGAAAATTGACAGCGGTATCGCCCGAAACGACAGCGTTAACACCGAGGACGAGCAAACACCCGAACAAGACACAAACGAGCCGTGTAAGCCGAAATTTGAAGCCGTACAAGCCAAAATACGAAAGCCCGGCACCGGCTGCTTGTATCAGGTCAGTGAAAACCTATGGGAAGGCAGTTACTTCCCAAAACTTGCCGATGGCAAACGGAAGAAATTCAATGTCTATGCCAAAACGAGAGAGGAATGTGAAGTCCTACTCGCAGAAATGATTCCCAAAGTCAAAGCCGAGATCTCAGAAGCTAAGGCCAAGCTAAAAGCACAGCAATCGGCGTAAACGAACAGACCGCCACGGAACATTCCGTGGCGGCAACTTTTGTTATTCATCATCTTTATTAATTTCTGCAAGATAGCCAGCAGTTATAACACCGGAAGGCAGTGCGATAATTGCTATTCCAAAAACGGAAGAAATCATTGTAACTATTCTTCCAATCGTTGATACCGGATAGATATCTCCATATCCTACGGTTGTAAGAGAAATGGTTGCCCAGTAAATTGCATCAAAAAAAGTTTCAAATGATTCGGGTTCAACATTGTATATTACCAATGCAGAAACAAGAACATAGGCAACTGCCATAGTAGCTACGGCTGCCAAGACTTTTTTCTGTTTTTTAAACACATTGGATATTATTTCAAAACTCTTAGAATATCTCAAAAACTTAAATGCACGAAGCACCTTCAATGTTCGTAATAGACGGAATAGTTTAAGGAGTCTAAAACCGCTATTCAAAACCGTTACAGACGGCAATATTGAAAGCAAATCTATGATTGCCATTGGAGTAATTGGATATAGAAAAAAGGATGCAACAGATTTTTTAAGTTTAATATCTGCGGTTACTAATCTCAAAATATAATCCAAAATAAAAATTGCAACTGTTATGTAGTCAATCCACCGGAAGAATGAATTATCAGTTTTAAAAGCAAGAGGAATAATACTGATAACAATAGTAGACATCATTATAAGATCATAAACGCTACTTAATTTTCCGCCATCATCCGATGGCTCAATTATTTCATAAATCTTTTTTCTCATACTTTCACCATAAAATTTTAATTTTTATCATTATATCACACAACATAAAAATAAACAAGGTGGTGTAAAAATTACTACGCATTAACCAAAGAAAAGGCATAAAAAATCCGTGTCTCCCATAGGGGAAACACGGATTTTTGGTCGAGGCGACAGGATTTGAACCTGCGGCCTCTGCGTCCCGAACGCAGCGCTCTACCAAACTGAGCCACGCCTCGATTTCTATTATTTTATTTTCAAAAAACTACGAAAAAATTCGTATTTGTGGGTATTTATGTGGTCGTAGCCGTTTTATCGCACTTATCAGGAATACTGCGAGGGCGATAAAGTTGCATATTTCAAGGGATTGTCACAGTTCGGTAGGTTCTGGTCGAACCGTTCGGTACGGTATCCCGAACGCAGCGCTCTACCAAACTGAGCCACACCTCGTTATTGAATTTTGTATTTCATTATCTAAATTTTTGACTGTCTTTTCGCGTTGCTACGCAGCTTACTCTTGCGGTGCACGAAAAATTCTTTGCCTTGGAGCGGCAAAATTTTTCGACCGCGGCGCCTTTTCGTACTCGCTGTTTCGTCCGCAGGACGCGCTCGCACTCAAAGCTACCAAACTGAGCCACACCTCGTTATAAAGCTGTTAAACAGACAGCTTTATAATTATATATTTTTTTATTCTAAATGTCAACATTTTTCTTTAAAATATTTAATATTTATTTCAGTTTGTATGATGTTGATTATTATAAAGTTCCGAAAAGCACATTCGGGACTTCTTCGGGCAAAATCTCAAGTGCTGCGGCAAGCTCGCCGAAGAGTAATTCCTCGGCGCGTCTTAAATATTTTTCATCGATAAAGCCAAGCTTCTTTTTTGCTTTTTTTACCGCTTGCTTTTTAGAAGATATTTTAACTGCAAGCTCTAAAAGCTCATTACAGCTATGGCTTTCAAGCATTGCCTTGTAATCTTCCTCGCTTTGCTCGTCAAGAGCTTTGCCGCAAAGCTCGGGTACTGTTTCAACAAGCCTTTGCGCATCGGCTTTTGAAATAATTGCGCGAATAAAAACCTTATCGCTGTCGACAGGGGCATATATAATATTATTTTGCTGATACAGCGGTCTTAAGGTATAATATAGCCTTTTGACATTTTTCGTCAGTGTCTTTTCCGAAATATCCTCGACAATGCAAACACCTGTCTGACCGTAAAATACCTTGTCGCCCTTATTAAACATTTTCTACCTCTCATTCTGAAAGCCCATTAAAAAAGTTGCCCCGACAACCGAATTTTCGTTAGTCGGAACAACTCGTTGCAATATTATTTTAGCACATTTTAAAAATAAATGTAAGCAAAATTTTTATCTTTCCTCACGGAAATACGAAAGACCCAAATGCGCGGGCGGCTGATTTTCGCGCTTTTTACGCATACTTATTATTACAAGAACAATTATCGTAACAAGATACGGAAGCATATTTATAAGCTCCTTTGCACTGCTTGAAAGTCCGGGAATATATACACAAAGAATATAAAGACCGCCGAAAAGGAAAGAGCTTAAAATCGCCGTACTCGGTCTCCAAATTGCAAAAATAACGATTGCAATAGCAAGCCAACCGCGGTCACCGAAGCCGTTATTTGTCCATGCGCCGCCTGTATAATCCATAACGAAGTACAGACCGCCCAAGCCTGCAATAGCTCCTCCGATAACGGTTGAAAGATATTTATATTTTGTTACGCTTATACCTGCCGCATCCGCAGTCGCGGGATTCTCACCCACCGCACGCAGATTAAGTCCCACACGGGTACGATTGAGGAAATAAGAGGCCAAAAGCGCAATAATTATCGCCGCATATGCCAAAAATCCGAGTGACAAAAAGGTTTTACCGAAGAGTCCGAGCTTATCGGCAAAGGGAAGGCTTGCTTTGTAGTAATTACCTGTTGTAATAAGGGAAATTGAGCCGCTTTCGCCGAAAAAGCTTAAAAGTGAACCGCCGAAAAAGTTTCCCACACCCATTCCGAAGGTTGTGAGAGCAAGACCCGTAACATTTTGATTTACTCTGAGCGTAATAGTCAAAAAGCTGTAAATCAACGCCATAAGAGCCGAGCCCGCAAGCGAACAGATAAGCGGAATAAGAATACACCAAAGTGCGGCGGGATTATCGGTTGAATGCTCATAAAGGTATCCGCCGATAATGCCTGAAATACCGCCGATATACATAATTCCAGGTATACCGAGGTTCAAATTACCGCTTTTTTCGGTTATGATTTCACCCGTCGCTCCGTAAAGCAGGGGGATTCCCTGAATAATGGCGGCGTTTATAAATGCAAAAATAGTACTAAGCATTATTTTGCCTCCTTCTGCTTTGAGCGTGTGTTAATCTTATAGTTGATGAAAAATTCACAGCCTATGATGAAGAAAATTATGATTCCGGTGAGAATATCCGCAACGCTTTCATTAAGACGGAAAGTAGTAGCAATTTCGCCCGCTCCCCTTTGCAGAAAAACTATCAGCAACGAGGTTATTACCATAACTATCGGGTTGAACTTTGCAAGCCACGACACCATAATTGCGGTGAAGCCCATTCCTCCCGCCAATTCCTTTGAGATGGTATGGTTAGTACCTGAAACAAGCAAGAATCCCGCGAGACCGCAAACAGCACCTGAAATAATCATTGTACGGATAATTACCTTTTTTACATTAATTCCGATATACCTTGCGGTGTTCTCACTTTCGCCGACTACCGAAATTTCATAACCCTGCTTACTGAATTTGAGATATATGAACATAACAACGGTCAAAACCGCAACTATAAGTATATTAAATAAATACTTCTTTCCTAATAAATCGGGCATCCATCCGCTTCCGGTAACCTGATTGATAACACCCATTACGCTTGAGCCGCTCGGAACCCATAACATAATAAAGAAGGAAACAAGCTGAATGGCAACATAGTTCATCATAAGGGTGAAAAGGCTCTCGTTAGTTCCCCAGTTTGCTTTGAAAAACGCAGGAATAAGCCCCCATATAATACCGCCCAAAACACTTGCTACAAGCATTACAATGAGTAAAAGCCAGTTCGGCATACTGTCCTTAATATAGAACATACACGCCGCGCTTGCGAGACCGCCTATAAGCACCTGTCCCTCCGCTCCGAGGTTCCAGAATTTCATTTTAAATGCAGGTGTAACTGCCAATGAAATACACAGAAGCATTGCTAAATTTTGCAATAAAATCCATATCTTCCGTTCTGAGCCGAAGCTTCCCTCTATCATAGTTTTGTAAACCTGAAGCGGGTTATAATCTGTTATCGTTACTATTACAAGGGCGCAGACAAAAAGAGCCGCAACTATCGCCACAAGGCGTATAAGCCACGCTTTCCACCAAACTATATCTGCACGCTTGGTGATGTGAAAAAGAGGCTCATGAATGTGTTTTTCGTTATTGCTCATCTTCGTTGCCTCCCTGTGTTTTAGTCATCATCAGCCCGATTTTATTCTTGTCGGCGGTTCTGCCGTCAACTATTCCCGCAACCTTGCCTGAGCCTATTACCATAATGCGGTCGCAAAGCTCAATAAGCACATCCAAATCCTCGCCTACAAAGATAACCGCGACACCGTTTTCCTTTTGCTGATTTAAAAGATTGTAAATAGCGTATGAGGAGTTAATATCAAGTCCTCTTACGGGATACGCCGCCATTAGTACGGTAGGAGCCGCCGCTATTTCACGGCCGACAAGCACCTTTTGCACATTTCCGCCCGAAAGCTTTCTGACGGGTGTGGCCGAGCTCGGTGTTACCACCTCAAGCTGTTCAATAATTGTATCAGCAAGATTCTTGGGAGATTTTCTCTGTAAGAACGGAGATTTACCTTTGCGATAGCTTCTTAACATCATATTATCGACAATATCCATATTGCCGACAAGTCCCATACCGAGTCTGTCCTCCGGGACGAAAGAAAGGCGAACGCCGAGTTCCCTTATCTGAATAGGAGTTTTGTCTCGCAGATTATCGGCAGAGCCGGTTTTGGGGTTATTATAAATAATTTCACCCTCGTCAATGTGCTGAAGTCCCGCAATAGCTTCAAGCAGCTCGCGCTGACCGCTTCCCGCAATTCCCGCAATTCCCAAAATTTCGCCCGAACGAGCAGTAAAGGAAACATTATCAAGGACGCTTACACCCTCACGGTCTTTGCAGGAAATATTCTTTACGACAAGCCTCTCCTGCGGATTTTGAGGGATACTGCGTTCAATATTAAGCTCAATCTTTTTACCTACCATCATCTCGGTAAGCTCTGCTTCATTGGTCTTGGCAGTCTCAACCGTGCCGATATATTCGCCCTTGCGAAGTACTGCAACACGGTCGGAGAGAGAGAGAACCTCATGAAGCTTATGAGTTATTATTATTATCGCCTTTCCGTCTTCCCTCATTCTGCGAAGGACATCGAAAAGCTTTTGCGTTTCCTGCGGAGTAAGTACCGCTGTCGGCTCGTCAAGAATAAGAATATCCGCACCGCGGTAAAGCACCTTTATGATTTCAACCGTCTGCTTTTCGGAAACCGACATTTCGTAAATTTTTTTATCCGGATTAATATCGAAACCGTATTTCTCGCTTATTTCCGCAACCTTAGCGCTTACCTTTTTTATATCGTAATTGCCGGTTTCCTTAAGACCGAGCACAACATTTTCAGCAGCAGAAAATACATCAATCAGCTTAAAATGCTGATGAATCATACCGATTTTATATTTAAACGCGTCCTTAGGGGAACGGATAACCGCTTCCTCACCGTTTATGAAAATATGTCCTTCATCGGGATAATAAATACCCGAAATCATATTCATAAGGGTAGTTTTACCGCTTCCGTTTTCACCTAAAAGCGACAAAATTTCGCCGCCGTAAACAGACAGACTGACATTGCTGTTAGCCACGACATTTCCAAAGCGCTTTGTTATACCGCGCAATTCAATCGCTGCTTTACCCACACACATCTCACCTTTCTTAGAGTCTGAATTTCAATCTTCAAAACAGAATATCCTTAGATACCCTCTTTTCAGGATTGAGCTATAATTGTTCAAAAGTATTCAAGGCGGAGCGCGAAACGCTCCGCCTGAATATAAATTTAAGAATTATTCGCTTATACCGTCGATATATTTAATATCAAAGTAGGGAGCAGATCTAAAGGTTGACTCAGCAAAGGTGCCGTCCTTTACAGCTTCGCTGTCCGGTACGAAATCGCCGTTATCAACGATGTCTGCAGTATAGGTTTCAAGCTTCTTGCCGCCAACGGTGAAGGTGTCGGTATCAAATACCTTGATTTCGCCGTTTATAAGCTTCTGCTTAACTTCATCAAGCTTTTCCTGAGTTCCCGCAGCGGCAACCTTTGTGTTAAGCTCGGTAAGAGCAACATAACCCTCTGCCATAGTTCCGCAGTAATCAGACTCGATTGTGCCGCCCTCAAGAGCCGCTTTTATTATCTTCTTGAAGTAGGGAGCCCAGTCAATCTTTGAAGAAATCAAAGCGGTATTCGGACCCATAGAAATGGTGCTGATATTGTAAGCAACATTCGGAACGCCCTTTTCTTCGCAAGCCTTAGGAGCGCCTTCAGAGTCAGCGTGCTGGCTGATAAGAACACAGCCGGAGTTAATAAGGTTGAGAGCAGCCTCTTTTTCCTTCGCAATATCGAACCAGGAGTTAGTATAGGTAACCTTCATTGTAGCGGATTCGCAAACAGAGCGCGCGCCGAGGAAGAAGGAAGTCATACCCGAAACAACCTCTGCGTAGTTGAAAGCGCCTACATAACCGATTACAGCCTTATCAGCGGTAATGGTGCCTTTTTCGATCATTTCGTTAAGCTTCATACCTGCGGCAACACCTGCGAGGTAACGGCCCTCGTAAATTGCAGCGAAAGCATTGTGGAAGTTAGCAACCTTAGCGGTCTGAGCCTTTGTTCCTGTAGCGTGGCAGAACTGAACATCAGGATACTCCTGAGCAGCCTGAAGCATAAAGCTCTCATGACCGAAAGAGTCAGCGAAGATTACATTACAGCCATTGTCTGCAAGCTCTGCAGCTGCTTCATAGCAAGCGTTGCTCTCTTCAATGTTGGTTTTAATAAGAACCTGATCGTCTTTAAGACCGAGTTCAGCCTGAGCGGCCTTTAACGCCTGTATAAAGTTGTTGTCATAGGTAGAGTTTTCGTCGTGCAGACAAATAAGACCGATTTTAAAGTTTTCTTTTTCAACCTTTTTTATTTGAGCAGGTACGGTCTTCTCAATCTCGTCGATTGTTGCTACCTTAGCTTTATTTGCGCCGTCGGAAGCGGTGTCTTTGCTGCCGCAGCCTGCAAAAGCAAAGAGCATTGCAAGACACAGAAGCATTGCTGTGATTTTTTTCATAATTTTTCTTCCTCCAAAAAAAATTTATGATAAGCGGTATTGCCGCATATATCCTTTATTGCTCACGGAAAATAATTTTTCCGTTCTCCATACTATCGATAATTGCGAGGGATTCAACCCTTATCCCGTCAGCGCGAAGCTCGTCCCCGCCGTGCTGGAAACCCTTTTCGATAGCACAAACCGCACCTGCGGAAGAGGCACCCGCCTGAGCGACAATATCAAGAAGACCTTTAAGCGCCTTGCCGTTTGCGAGAAAATCGTCCACTATAAGTACATTATCATTATTGCTTAAATAATCGCTTTCAACAACAACGGTATAATCCGTACCGTGGGTATATGAATGAACGACGGTTTTATATACATCGCCCGAAACATTGCTTGTCTTATGCTTTTTAGCGAAAACAACAGGAATATGCATTGCCGCTCCCGCCGCAAAGGCTATCGGAATACCTGAGGTTTCTATAGTAAGAATCTTTGTAACCTTTTCATCAACAAAAAGTCTTGCTATTTCCTTACCCATTTCCATAATAAAATCAACATCAATCTGATGATTAAGGAACGAACCGACCTTTAAAATGTCGCCGGGCAGTACTTTACCCTCTTTAAGTATCTTTTCCTCTAAAGCTACCATCTATTACGGTACTCCTATCTTTCACAGTACTAATAAATAAAAAAGCAGACTTATGCATTTATAAGTCTGCCGATACGAAGCTTGTCCAATACAACCAATAGTCGCAACTTAGTGGCATGCGGTAGAAACATTTGGGCCATACATCCAAACCTATACTGGCAGATAATCTATTATTGATATAATGTTATCCTATCACATTAGCCCGTTAAAGTCAACAAATTAGAATTTCTTTTTAAAAATTTGTTCATATTTACAATTTCGTTTGCTCTCAACCGAGCAAATTGTCGAAAAACGACAATAACGCAATTTAGATGTTAGATGTTAGATGTTAGATTTTAGATGTTAGAAAAAGAAAATATTATAAGTACAACAGGCGGGTGAAATCACCCGCCTGAAAGTGCCGACAAAGCCTGCTCTCGGCTCCCCTTGTCAGGGGTGACTCCTCACGGCGTGAGGAGATGTCACGGAGTGACAGAGGAGACCGCCGCCGTCAGCGGCTGTCACCGTAGGTGACTGAGGGGTAGTAAGAAAAGGCTTTATTAAAGCATTTTCTCTCCCTCCGTCACGGCAAAGCCGTGCCACCTCCCTCCTCAGAGGGAGGCAAGATATAGTTTGTCTACAGTCTGAGGCGGGTGCAATCACCCGCCTTCTAATATCTAATATCTAATGTTTAATGTCTAACTTCTAATCTCCGAAATGCAGTCCGCAACATAAATTCCCATAGCTCCTGACTGTGAAAGTCCGCGGCAAATACCGCTGCCGTCACCGATAATATAAACCCCGTCGATAAGCTCAAACCTATCATTCTTAAACTCGGGGCGAATTGAATAATACTTACTTTCACAGCCGTAAAGCAAAGTATCGTCATTAGCAGTTCCCGGTGCTACGCGGTCAAGGGCATAAATCGTCTCAATAATATTGGTAAGTATCCTATGCGGTAGGACAAGCGAAATATCACCCGCAGTAGCCTTTAAGGTAGGCGTAACGGTATTCTGAGAGAGTCTGTGGTCGTTTGTTCTTCTCCCGCGCACCAAATCGCCGAAACGCTGTACCAGCACATTGCCATTGCCTATCATATTTGCAAGTCGGGAAATGCTCTCGGCATACTCGGTCGGCTGATTAAAGGGCTCTGTAAAGCGAATGCTCGAAAGAATTGCAAAGTTACAGTTATCGGTCTTTTTATCGGGGTCAGCAAAGGAGTGACCGTTAGCTGTAATAATTCCGTGGTTATTTTCAGCCGATACAAGCCCGCCCTTGTTAAAGCAGAACATACGGCAGCGGTCCTCAAATGTTTTTGTTTTGTAAAGAATTTTCGGCTCGTAAATTCGGTCGGAAAATTCCTTCCAGATTATGTCCTTCATTTCAACCCTTACGCCGATATCAACATGATTTGAGCGCATATGAACATCGAACGCACGGCAGAAGTCGGCAACAAAGTTAGCGCCGCCGCGTCCTGTGGCTATGATAATCTTTTCTGCTTCAATCGTTTCGCCGTTTGTGTAGTAAAGCTTATAGCCGCCGTCGATCTTCTCTACCCTTTCGCAGTCGTAAAAAGCGAGCATTTCAACACCGCTTTCCGCCAATGCGTGTATAAGGTTCTGCATTGTAAGATAATTCTTATCTGTACCCAAATGCTTTACATTCATATCAAGCAAACGCAGATTATTCTGTATACATTTAAGCTTCAGGGCTTCGTTTGACTTATAAACCTTCGGCTCTCCCGAGGTGCAATAGGTATTTAAAATCTTATCTACCTCGTCTATATATTTGTTGGCAATATCATCGCCCAATTCTTCGCCAAGCGTTCCGCCGTATGCCGTACCGAGATTGAATTTACCGTCCGAAAAGGCGCCCGCTCCCGCATAGCCGCTTGTTATAGAACAATGCTTGCAGTGTACACAGGTGTTGTTCTTTCCTGCGGGGCAATGCCTATTTTCGAGGGTGTTTCCACGCTCGGTAATTATAATCTTAATCTCCGGCATATTCCTGTGCAGACGGTAAGCCGCCATCAGACCGCCTATTCCTCCGCCTATTATCGCAACATCATATTTTTTCGGGGACATTTCGTATCATCCTTTAAAAATTTTTACAGCGCAAGAAATCGGGCTGCGCTTTTCTTTTCGAAAGCACAGCCCCTACTGCGTTCATATTTTAAACTAAAAATCTTATTTTGTCAACTGTTAATTTGAGTTGATTCATCAGCTTATACTTTCGCCGTTAGCCACTTTTTCGACCTGTCTTAAAAGCTTATTGATAGATGTAGAATTAATTTTGCCCATATCAATACCCTCTATACTGTACTGATACTTTGTTTCGCTCGATTTTCTGAATTCGACAACATAATCTTCGCGCGACTTATCGGAATATTTGAAGATAATCGATATATCCGGATCGCCGCTAATTTTATCTACCGTGTAATCCGAGCAGGAAAGACTGATACATTCCTGATAAAAGCTCTGGAAATTTTCAGCCACAAGCTTTTTACCCTCATAGGTTATAACATAGGTTTCCTCGGCATCATCGCTGTCATCATACACAATGTCAAAGCTATAGGTTTTATCGGGTGTTTTGAGCGTAAAATTCGACAGCTCATTTATAGACTGCAAGCATACCCAGGAAGCGTAATAATCGTTTACCTTATAATCTATAAAGGAAAGGCTTGAAGCCGACACCTTTTTTATAAGCTTAGCTCCCTCATACCATACCGCGTAGTCGCCGTCCTCCTGCTGCTTAAAGGAGTAGGTCTGTGTTGCAGAGCCAAGCTTAATTGCAGCGGTAAGGTCGGGACTGTCAAGCCCCAGCTTCTTTTGTGCAGAAGCGGAGGTATCAAGGGAATACGCCCCCGAAACGGAAACGCCGCTTTTAAATAAATTAAATATGCCGTCAACATTGTCTGCTATGCGCTTTGTGGGGGAAAGGGTCATATATGTCGCATAAGCCGAAAGGTTTTCGTCTGTGTTGGGTGCTAAAACCACCTTTTCGGGGTAATTTTTGCCTGTAAGCGTTATGGTGTCAAAGGAGCTTAGCGCTCCGTCATCATCGGTATAATCCTTCATAGCGTCGGTCACGGTAACACCGGGGACAGCACTTATTTCCGCCAGACCTAAAGCGTCAAAGGTGAAATCGCTTTTAAGGTCGCTTTCGGTGAGATAGATTTTCTCGTCTGTTGAAAGCTTAACATAAGTTCCCGTGCTGTCGGGCGACTCTATTCCCACAAGCACCGAAAATTCCGAACCGTCATTCTTTACGACATCCGCTCTTACCATCGGATTTTCAAGCCCGCACTCGGCGGCGGATTTTGCCGTAACTTCCCTCACGGCTTCAAGCTTAGCGACGCTTGACACAATACTTTCGACCGAGGAGGAGTCGATAACCTCCTTATCGTAGCCGTCAAGATACCAATTAATTTCGGTATCGCTGCCCGATGTATCGGAGGATGAGGAGTCGGTTTCCTTTTTTTCCTCCGCCGAATATAGCTTAAATGTGCCGTTTTCGTTGGTGACGGTAACCGACTTGAAATCGTCCGAATTCATATCAAGGACGCTTATCGTCTCAATGGAAGGGGTGGAGGACTCCTCCCGTTCGGGGATAAGCTTTATAACCGCAACCGTTCCGCCCGCAAGAACGGCAACGGCAAGAACAGCGGCAATAATTACGGGCAAAAGCTTTTTCTTTTGCTTTACAGCTTTATTTTTATGCTCTGCAGGATCGGAAAATACAGTCGAAACTTCGTCACCGGACGGTTCCGCCGATAATACGGGCTCTTCCTTAATATTTTCCTGTCCCTTTTTCTCTTTTTCGGGAAAATCACTCATTATGCATTCTTTCTCCTAATAAAGATATAAATTCCTATTACTATGGATGCAATCGGAAGAATAAACATAAACAAAATTCTGATAATTCCTGCCGAAGAATCGGTTACGGAATCCGAATAGCTTTCGTTTGTTATGGTTTTTGAAATAAATGAAACACCGGTATCCTCCGCTCCGACAGCACGCTCTGCCGCGGCAAGAGTAATATTTTTATTGGAAACAGAGGACTGCTCGTTATACGCCGACTGAATAAACTCCACGCTGCTGAAGGCAAAAACATAGCTTGAAATTTCATTGTTATCGTCGTCATAATCAAGCATTTCCGCCTGAATTGCCGTGGAATAACTCTGCTTTGTGTAATCGTCAGCGCCCGTCCAGCCCGCAGAAGTACCCACAGGAGCGGCGACAACCGATTCAGGGGTACTCATAAGCGAGGTTACGGTAATAAGCCCCTCGGTATCGAAGGCGGCGGTAATCGGCACGTTATAGCCCGTAATGCAGAGGTTCATACCGCTTGTGATATCGTTATCACTGCTTGTGGGATAAGAGCCCAGAGTCATCGGATCGTCAGGCATATAGTTCTGAGAATTTGTTTCAAACAAAATTCCCTCTTCTACCGCGATACCCCACTGTTCAAGGAAATCGTAAAGATTCGTTAGATAAGGTGCGGTCGCGTCCGCAAAAAAGATAAGGCCCTTTCCGAGCTTGCCGTCATTTTCAAGAAAAGAAGATATCGCATCAAGCTCAGAACTTATAAAATCGGTAGTCGGCGCCGCTATAATAACCGCATCGTATTCATTCGAAATGCTTCCTATAATACTGTCGGAAATTTCGGTAACTTCATAATTGTTGTCCTTTAAAAGGGTCTGATAGGTTTCGGTATAATCGTCTTTTGAATGACCTGTTACAAGGGCCGCCTTTTTGGTTTTATTGCTTGTCACATAAGCAATAGCGCTCGTAACCGCAGTTTCGATATTATTTCCGCTTACGGTGTTTGTGGTATATCCGTAGGAGGCATAGGTACTGTCCTCGTCAAGCTTATAAATATCAGTAAAGCCTATGATTTTATAACGCTCCGTACCGTTTTTGGTGCAGGCTACTATTATATCGCCGTAGGAAAGGCTTTCATTTGAATATTTGGAAGAAATTTCAGTAAATTCGCTTTTCTGTGTATCAACATAGCGAAGATTTATTTTATTATTATAAGCCGGATACTTATCAAGCAGTTTTATTGTCTGCCTGTAGTAATCGGTTGCGTCCTCGGTTACGCTGTAATTTTGGGCATAATATTTCATATATCCGCCCACATAGTCCTCGGCCGTAGCACAGACAATTATATCAACCTCTGTGTCAAGTTCTTTCAAATAATCAATATTTTCCTCGCTTATCGAGTTCGATTTTTCTGCGGTCATATCAAATTCCAAAACAAAACGGTTTGAAAGCGCGCTTACAAGCACATTAATAATTATGATTCCCGCCAATACCGCAGCGGTTATTGCCACCGAAAAGCTACCCTTACGCCAAAGAGCCTGATTCTTAAGCTTTTTAGGCTTTTTGACCTTTTCTTTTTTCACTTTTTTTTCCGTTTTAGCAGAAGTCTCGCCCGCTTCGTTTTTAACAGTATTCTCTGTTTTTTCCGTTTCGGGAGTTAAATTTTTATTCTCGTCCATTCCTCTTTCCCTCCTTATGCCCATCTTCTCTTATCAAGCGAGCGCACGCACAGGAATAGGAAAGCGGCGCTGATACTTACAAAATACACCACATCGGATACAGAGAATATATTTTCTCCAAAGCCTTCAAATGCGGTAATAAACGCGGCTTTTTCAACAACATTTGCAAGCCAGGTAACATTTATCATACTCGCAAAGCTCGACATATAAAGCACAAGTATATTTATTACCAGCGTTAAAATTGCCGAAATTACCGAGCTTTCGGTAAGGGAAGATATAAACATACCTATTGCTATAAGGGCACTGCCCAAAAGCAGCATACCAAGTAAGGAGTAAATAAAAGACATCAGATTTACACTTACATAGCTTGCTACGATTATTTCAAAAATAACCGTCGGAGCGAAGCCTATCGCAAAAAGCGCAAGCGCCGCGAAAAACTTACCCATTACAATCGAGGTAAGACTGACAGGCGCCGTAAGCAATGCCTGATCGACCTTCTGCCTTCTGTCCTCACTCATAAGACGCATTGTAATAACAGGCATAGTAAACACTATTACCGTCGACATCGCCACTATAACCTCAGAAACATTGGGGCTGCCGTAGCTGTAAATTATTGAAAAAAATAATCCTAAAAAGAAATAGAATACCGCCAAAACGATAAATCCTATCGGTGTGGAAAAATACGACCGAAATTCTCTTTTAAATACCGCGCGCATTATTTCTCCTCCTTATTACTGTTTTCTGACGCAACTGTAACGGTGTCACCGTCGGTAATTTCAATATTAACCTGTCCTTTATCGGTTTTTTCTTCTTTATTTTCAATTCCCAAAAGACGCTTTGCCTCGTCGTTGTCGGCGGCTTCGGTAAGACGCAGGAATATCTGTTCAAGAGATACCTTGTTGCTTGTAAGCGACAAAAGCGTTCTTCCCCTTGCGGCCACCCGCTTGAAGACCTCGCCGCGAATATCCGCTCCCGCCTCGGGCTCAATAAGGAAATCAAAGGAGTTATCCTCCTTGCGTCCTAAAGAGGTTACTGATTTGACACCCTTCACGGTTTTAAGCGCGTCAATCATATCCTGCTCGGCACAAACAATTCTTGCAATAAGCGAATGATCTTGAGAAAGCTTGTTTGAAAGATTTTCAGGTGTATCATCGGCAATAATCTGACCGTGATTAATAATAATTACCCTTTTGCAGACTGCCTGAATCTCGGAAAGTATATGGGAGGAAAGAATTATTGTATGATTTTTTCCGAGTCTGGCTATAAGGTTGCGTATCTCAATGATCTGCTTGGGGTCAAGTCCTACCGTAGGCTCGTCAAGTATCAGCACATCGGGATTTCCGATAAGAGCCTGCGCAAAGCCGACTCTCTGCTTATATCCTTTTGAAAGATTTTTTATAAGACGGTTTTGAACATTCTCAATTTTAACCAGCCTTATAATCTCGTCAATGTGCGGCTTCTTCGGAAATTTCACCTTTTTAAGGTCGTATATGAAATTGAGGTATTCCCTTACCTTCATATCTACATAAAGCGGCGGTATTTCGGGCAGATAGCCGATGCGGCGTTTCGCATCCTCGGGGTACTCCGTAATATCGTAGCCGTCAACGGAAACCTTGCCCTGTGTAAGGGAAAGATAACCCGTAAGGATATTCATAATTGTTGATTTGCCTGCGCCGTTGGGCCCTAAAAATCCGATAACCTCACCCTTTTCGATGTTAAAGCTTACATCTTTAACCGCAAGATGAGTACCGTACCGTTTGCTGAGTCCGGTGACTTCAATCATTTGTATTCCTCCAAGAAAAATTTTTTACTGTCTGTCGGGCGCAAAACGCCCCCCAAGTATCGTATATGATATCAAACAAATTTCCATAAACATTTAACAAACTGTGAATATTTCTATTATAGCGTACGAATTCCATTATATCAAGCAGAAATTTATGCGGGAAAAGCAACAATATTAAATATCATAATTGAAATTAAGCCCATTATATGTTATAATGAAGGCAGAAATAAAATAAATGCAGAAAAAACTTTACGGGGGCATATATATGAACGACAATATCACCTTGGTTGTTATGGCGGCAGGAATGGGCAGTCGTTTCGGAGGACTCAAGCAAATTGAGCCTATCGGTAAAAACGGAGAAATTCTCCTTGACTACTCGGTTTACGATGCAGTTAAGGCTGGCTTTAATAAAGTGGTTTTTGTAATTAAGCGCGCCATTGAAGCCGATTTTAAGGCAGTTGTCGGTAAGAGGATTGAAAAAATGGTGAAAACCGAATATGTTTTTCAGGAAACCGACGCGCTGCCCGAAGGCTTTGTTTGCCCCGCCGACAGGGTCAAGCCCTGGGGAACCGCCCATGCGGTGCTCTGCTGCAAGGATGTTGTAAAAGAGCCGTTTGCCGTTATAAACGCGGACGATTATTACGGCAAATCCGCATTTATGAAGACTGCGGATTTTCTAAAAACCAACCACAGCGACTACTGTATGACAGGCTTCCGTCTTGTTAACACATTGACCGAAAACGGATATGTTTCAAGGGGTGTTTGCGAGATAGAAAACGGCGAGCTTAAATCGGTTACCGAGCGCACAAAGATTATGAATTGCAAATACACCGAAGATGACGGCGAAAGCTGGACGGCTCTCGAGCCGGACACGGTAGTTTCAATGAATCTTTGGGGCTTTATGCCTGATTTGTTCGATTACGCCGAAAACGGATTTACAGAGTTTTTAAATAAGAACATCAATATTCCGAAAGCCGAATATTATCTTCCCTCGGTCGTATCGGGGCTTATCGCCTCAGGCGAAAAAAAGGTAAAGGTGCTTATTGCAGAAGATAAATGGTACGGCGTTACATACAAAGAGGACAAGCAGTCGGTTTGCGACGCAATCAATAAAATGACCGAAAACGGGCTTTATAGAGGACTTTAAATGATTATTTACAACGCCAAAATAGGTGATAGCTTAAAATCCGTCACTATAGAGGGCGGGAAAATTGCGGAAATCACAGGCAATGTCAAAAGCGGAGATATAAACGCGGGCGGAAACAGACTTATCCCCGGACTTATAGATGTCCATACCCACGGCTGTGTAGGTCTTGATACCATGGACGCAGATTTTGAACCTATGTGCCGATTTTATGCCGAGCACGGGACAACCTCTTTTCTGCCCACAACAATGACTATGGGGTATGACTCGCTCGAAAGGGTGACAAATGCCGAAACCGACTTTGCAGGAGCTAATATATTAGGATTTCATTTTGAAGGGCCTTATATTTCACCTAAGCACAAGGGTGCGCAGAATGAGAAATACATTAAGAACCCCTCTTACGAGGATTTCGAGCGGTTTAAAAATGTAAAAATGATAACTCTCGCCCCCGAGCTTGAAGGCTCTATGGAGTTTATAAAGGCAGTAGCGCCCGACTGCGCGGTATCTATAGGGCATACCGACTGCAATTATGAAACCGCGCTTACAGCTATCGAAAACGGTGCAAAGTGTCTTACCCATACCTACAACGCTATGCCTCCATTGCACCACCGCAATCCCGGACCCATAGGCGCGGCGTTTGAAAAGCATATTTACGCCCAGCTTATCTGCGACGGCTTCCATATTTCAAAACCTGTCGTGCTCGCAACCTACAAAATGTTCGGTGCTGACCGTATGACCCTCATCAGCGACAGTATACGCTGTGCGGGACTTCCCGACGGCGAGTATGAATCAGGCGGACTTAAGGTCTTTTTAAAGGACGGCGCGGCGCGCCTTGCCGACGGCACTATTGCGGGCAGCAGCGCAACATTGCTTGACTGCGTCAAAACTGCCGTGAAATTCGGTATTCCGTTTGACGATGCGGTTAAAATGGCAAGCGAAACCCCCGCGAATATGCTCGGAATAAAGAAAGGTCGTATTGAACAGGGCTATGACGCCGACCTGCTTATAGTCGATAATGAAATTAATCTTAAAACCGTTATAATAAACGGGGAAGTGTTTTTTAATGTATAAAACAAATGTAATGCGTATTCTTGACAAGGCTAAAATCCCTTACGAGGGTTACGAATATTCAAAAGAGCTTACCGAAGGAATTTTAATTGCCGAAATGCTTAATGAGGATAAGAACAGGGTGTTTAAAACCCTCGTGACCGAATCGGCATCAGGCTCGCATTATGTCTTTGTAATTCCCGTTGCCGAAACACTTGATTTAAAAGCGGCGGCAAGAGCAGTCAATGAGAAATCAATTTCTATGCTTAAGCAAAAGGAGCTTTTACCTCTTACGGGATATATCCACGGCGGTTGCTCTCCTATAGGTATGAAAAAGCCCTTTAAAACCGTAATCGACATCAAAGCCCGCAACTTTGAAGAATTTTTTGTAAGCGCGGGAAAGGTCGGTTTTCAAATCAAGCTATCCCCTGTTTCGCTTGCGGAATTAATAGGCGCAGAATTTTGCGGCATTACGGTTTAAGTCTATAAAGACCGAATTGCCAAAAAGCGCCGAAATTCCGCCGTTTCAGGCAGGTTCGGATTATTCTTGCCGCCCTAAATTTGCCTATCAGCGTGAAAGCGCTTGATATATTAAGGTTTTTGCTGCCCACCGAAAGTGGCGGCAGCGGTAGGCTCAAAAGTGAACATACCGCGGAAAGGATCAGGTGAAAAGTATGAAAAAGGTTATTTGCAAGGTAGAGTATGACACCGAAAACTCCGAGCTCATTTTGAAAAAGACCTCGGGTAATTTCGGAGAGCCTGACGGCTACGAAGAAGCTCTCTACAAGACCGAAGGCGGAAAGTATTTTCTTTATGTAAACGGCGGCGAAGAGTCCCCCTACGCTAAAGAGGATATTAAGCGTATGGCAGCCGATAAGGCAGAGCAGTGGGTTAAAGAAAATTCATAATAAGTCTTTAACAAAGCGCCCTGAAATGCAAAAGCATTTCAGGGCGCTTAAATTATTAAGCAAACTCAAATATTAATAAGCCTTACCCCAATAAAGCATATGCTTTGCTTTCTTGCCGCAGCAAACGCACTTGCCGTCCAGCTCCTCCTGCTCAAACGGGATACAACGCGAGGTGACACCCGCATAATCCTTCAGCTTATCCTCGCACTCACGGTCGCCGCACCACATAGCACGGATAAATCCCGGCTTATTGTCGGCTATTTCTTTCATTTCCTCAAGGGTATGAGCGTCAAATGTCATATTTGCCCTGCGCTCAAGCGCTTTCTTGTAAAGACCGTCGTGTACCGCCTTCAAAAGCTCGGTGAGCTTATCTTCAAGCTCATCAAGAGAAACCGGAGTCTTTTCTCCGTTATCGCGGCGTACAATAACACAGCTGTTATTTTCAATATCCTTAGGTCCGAGCTCTACTCTGAGCGGAACACCCTTCATTTCATACTCGGCAAATTTCCAACCGGGTGACTGCTCGCCCGCGTCAATCTTAGCACGGCAAACCTTCTTCATTCGCCCATATACTTCGTTTGCCTTGTCGAGTACTCCCTCTTTATGGGAAGCAATCGGAATTAAGACTGCCTGAATCGGAGCGATAGCAGGCGGAAGTACCAAACCGTTATCATCGCCGTGGGTCATAATTATAGCGCCGATAAGTCTTGTGGATATACCCCAAGAGGTTTCAAACGGGGTAACAGGATTATTGTTTTTATCGGTATATTCAATCTCAAACGCCTTTGCAAAGCCGTCCCCGAAATAGTGCGAGGTTCCGCTCTGTAAAGCCTTACCGTCGTGCATAAGCGCTTCTATTGTATAGGTAGCCTCTGCACCCGCAAAGCGCTCCTTTTCGGTCTTCTCGCCCTTTATTACAGGTATGCACAAAAACTCCTCGGCAAAGCGGGCATAAATGTTAAGCATCTGTACGGTTTCCGCCTTTGCTTCCTCTGCTGTCGCGTGGAGAGTGTGACCCTCCTGCCACAAAAACTCGCGCGAACGCAGGAACGGTCTTGTAGTCTTTTCCCAACGCACAACGCTGCACCACTGGTTATAAAGCTTCGGCAGATCTCGGTAGGAATGAACTATGTTTTTAAAATGGTCGCAAAAAAGGGTCTCGGAAGTAGGTCTTACGCAAATTCGCTCCTCTAACTCCTCTTCTCCCCCGTGGGTCACCCAAGCAACCTCAGGTGCAAAGCCCTCCACATGGTCCTTTTCCTTTTGAAGAAGACTCTCGGGAATAAACATAGGCATATACACATTTTCGTGTCCCGTTTCCTTGAACATACCGTCCACAATATGCTGAATATTCTCCCAAATAGCGTAGCCGTAAGGTCTGATTATCATACAGCCCTTAACCGATGAATAATCTATTAAATCCGCCTTAAGCACAACATCCGTATACCATTTAGCAAAATCCTCGTCCATAGAGGTAATTGACTTAACCAGCTTTTCTTTTGCCATACAAGGGAGCGTACAAGCCGCTCCGCGTCCCACCTTTCACATCCGTAAATACATAATAATAAAATTATTATAATGCAAATCTTATAAATTTGCAACATTTTTTAAATACTAATATGTAATTTTTAAAAAAGCATAAAAATGTATTGACAAATGGCTAAAAAAAACATATTATCTATTTATCAACAATTTAAGCCCGCGGCTTTTATGGGCTTATTCTTGTAAATTTTCAGGAGGCATAAACTATGGTATTTGAAAAAATTACAGAAATATTAGCGGAACAGCTTGACGCTAACGCAGAAGAAATGACTATGGAGACCAGAATTGCCGAGGATTTAGGCGCGGACAGTCTTGATGTTGTGGAACTGCTTATGTCAATCGAGGACGAGTTTGAGGTTGAAATTCCCGATGAGGAAATTGAAAATCTTAAAACAATCGGCGATGTTGTTGAATATATACAGAGCAATATGCAGTAAGGATTAAACCTATGAAGCTGAATAATGTCCTCATTTTCGGGGATAGCTACTCTACCTTCGACGGCTATATTCCAAAGGGGTATGCAACCCATTACTCAAGCCTCTGCAGAGAAGAAACCGATGTAAGGGCTGTGGAGGATACCTGGTGGTATCCCCTCTTTAAGGAGCCCGATTCAAAGCTTATCCAAAACAACAGCTGGTCCGGCTCCACAATATGCTATACAGGATACAACGGCGGCGACTGTTCGGAAACCTCCTCATTTATATGCAGACTGAAAAGACTTCAGGACGCGGGATTTTTTAAGGAAAACGAGATAAACACCGTTTTCGTTTTCGGCGGCACTAACGACAGTTGGGCAAATTCCCCTATAGGCGAGCTTAAATATGCTGAATGGGAAAAAGCCGATCTTTTCTCGGTTTTGCCCGCCTTTTGCTTCTTTATAAGTGAAATAAAGTCCGCACTTCCGAATGCCTATATTGTTCCTATAATCAACACCGAATTAAAGTGCGAGATTGAGGAAGGCCTTAAAACCGCTTGCGAGCATTACGGAATTAAACCCGTTGTTTTGCAGAGTATTGACAAACGCTGCGGTCACCCCACCGTTAAGGGAATGGAAGAAATTAGAAATCAAATTATTGACAGCTTAGACTTATAAAATAACATCGGGCAATCAGTTTTAAAATTGCCCGATGTTTCATTTAATATTTCATTTCCGTTTTAAGTATTTTAAAATCCCGTAAAGCTTTCAATCCTATTTTTTTATTCTCGGAATGTGAATTGAAATGAACACTATAATTGAATTAATCAAAAAACACAAATCACTCATAAGCTATGCCTTTTTCGGTGTCCTTACCACATTGGTCAATATTGCAATTTATCACCTTTCATATACGGTTTTAGGTGTTAAAAATATTCCCTCAACCGTTATAGCTTGGATTGTCTCGGTGGCATTTGCGTTCATTACCAATAAACTATTTGTTTTTGAAAGTAAAAGTCTGCAACCGAAGACCGTTTTAAAAGAAGCGTTTGATTTTACAGTCTGCCGAATGGGCACAGGTGTCATTGAAGTTCTTATGATGTATGTATTTGTGGATATAATCAACCTTAACGGCACGCTTATGAAGCTGATTACAAACATAGTAGTGATTGTGTTGAATTATATTGCGAGCAAGCTGTTTATATTTAAATCTTAAGCTTTTTTAAGGTTAAAAATCGGGCAATCCGTTTTGGATTGCCCGATTACTTATTTTTGCTTTATTCCGCTTTATCCTTCATATTATAAAGCTTTTCAATACATTCCTTGCAGACATTATAGCCCTCAAATTGGACGCTGTCTGCCAGCGAATCGCAAAAAATGCAGGTCGGCCGGTATTTTTTAAGAACAACCTTATCGCCGTCCATATATATTTCAAAGCTGTCAACATCGTTTTCAACCTTAAGCTGTTTACGGATTTCCTTGGGTATAACAACGCGTCCCATCTTATCAACTGCACGAACCATTCCTGTGGATTTCATTTTTCTGCCTCCTTTGTTTTACCTTATTTTAACATTATTAGTCATAATTTGTCAATGATATTTTTTGAAGTTTACAATTAATTTACAATTTTTCCCAATCGATTTTTTTGATGCCGTTTTGCTCAAGCAAAGCATTTGCTTTTGAAAAATGACGGCAACCGAAAAAGCCCCTGTAAGCCGAAAGTGGGCTTGGATGGGGCGCGGTAAGCTTATAATGCCTTGGATTAGTAATAACCGAAGCCTTTTTAACGGCGTTAGCTCCCCAAAGCAGAAAAACGATAGGCTGTTCCTTTTTATTCAGCTCCGAAATAATGCGGTCTGTAAAAATCTCCCAGCCCTTGTCCTTATGGCTGTTGGGTTGCCCCTCTCTTACGGTAAGCACGGTGTTAAGCAGTAGGACTCCCTGCCTTGCCCAACCTGTCAGCTCACCATGTTCGGGCATTCGGACCCCCAAATCATCGGTTATTTCCTTGTAAATATTAACAAGTGAAGGCGGAAGAGGGACTCCTTTTTTTACCGAAAAGCAAAGTCCGTGAGCCTGACCTGCCCCGTGGTAGGGGTCCTGCCCTATTATTACCGCCTTTGTATCGGAAAAAGGAGTGTATTTTAAGGCATTGAAAATGTCGTACATATCAGGATAAATACGCCGCGATGAATATTCGCTTTTCAAAAAGGCATGAAGCTGTTTATAGTACGGCTTTTCCCACTCGTCCGCTAAAATTCCGTCCCAATCGTTGCCCAATTTCACCATATTATTTCACCAACCGCCACCACAAAAGCGCGGCCGCCTGAAGCGGAACTCCTATTCCTAAAATTATCCATATATTATAATTTAAAAATTGCAGACAGAAACAAAGCAGGAGCGACCACATTAGAAGCGATACTATGAGAAAAAAGAGCCTGTTTCTATGCCAGATAACATCGAAAACCAAAGCAACGACAAACGAAGCGGGCACCGCCCAGCAAAACGCCAGCCACGGCTTTATCCCTGCAAAAATTTCACAGAATATATATATAACCGTGGCCAAAAGCCAAACCGCCAAAACCGATAAAAGCGTAATTATATTATGCTTTCTCCTTGTATTAGGAGTAGGAGAAGGTTTGGCTGTTTCCTCGCCCACAATATAGTCCAGACTCACCTCGTAAAGCTTACTTAATTTATAAAGCACCTCAACGCCGGGCAATGATTCGCCCTTTTCCCATTTTGACACCGCCTTATCGGAATAATTCAGCTTTTCGGCAAGCTCAGCTTGAGTAAGTCCGTTTTTTTTACGCAGGTCGGAAAGATTTTTTGCGACAATATAATTTAAATTATTCATACGGAAATTATATCATAAATGAAAATGTTAGTCAATTTAAAACTGTCACGACTGTTTTTCAATATATTCCATAAGCTCGCCAAAGCCGCCTTGAGGGCATCTGCTGATATCTCTTCCCTTTTTGTTTATCAGGCAATCGGTAATAAGAAAAACATCAATTCCAAGTTCTTTTGCCGCTAAATCCTCTGTGGCGTCATTTCCAACCATAAGACACTCCGTAGGATTTAAAGAAAGCTTTTTGAGAATTTCCGAATAATAAGCAGGGTTCGGCTTGCAGTAATGCGAATTTTCGTAAGTGGTATAAAGCTCGAAATCGTTTTTGTCAAGTCCCGCCCATTTAATTCTGCTTTCGGTTGCGACAGCGGGGAAAATGGGATTGGTCGCGAGAATAAGCTTATATCCCCTTTCTTTTAACTGCTTAACCGTCTGTGCGGCGGCAGGGTTGAAACCGCAGTCGGACTGTACTTCATTAAACTCGTTGCGGTAGTAGTCATCGAAAATCGGCTTGTCATCAAGGACTTTTTCACCGAAAATCTCCTTGAACTTAATCCAAAAAGCCTCTTCGTTAGTAGTTTTACCGTCATTTTTAACCATTGCTGCCGTGCCTGCCCATATGCCGTCAACCGTCTTTTGCGGCTCATAGCCCAAGGGAGCGAGCTTTTTTACAAGTCGGCTGAAATATCCGTTTGCAAATTTGTCCTGATCCATCGGCAAAAGTGTGCCATCCAAATCAAAAAGAATATTTTTTATCATTAAAATCACCCACTATATTTTAACATTTAAGTGCGTTTTGTCAAGAAATTAACCTCAAAAAAGTATAATTTAACCGCCTGAGGAGATAATACCAGCGAGGTGATTTTAATGCAATTAACACAAAAGGAAACCGAATTATTAAAGGATTTAAAATCTCAGGAAAAGCTTTGCGCTGAAAAATATATGCAGTATTCAGAAGATGCCAAGGACCCACAGCTTAAAAACCTTTTTTCGCAAATAGGCGGGGTTGAACAGCAGCACCTAAAGACGATAGAGCAGCTTGAAAGCGGCACGGTTCCGACTCCGGGCGGCGGTTCAGCTTCTCAGCCGAGCTTTACCGCAAATTACGCGGTGGCCGAGACCGAAGACAAAAAGCACGACTGTTATCTATGCACAGACGCTTTAACAACCGAAAAACACGCTTCTCACCTGTATGATACCTGCATATTTGAATTCAAGCAGGAAAATATAAGAACCTTGCTTAACAGCATTCAAAAGGAAGAGCAAAACCATGGAAAGATGATTTACGATTATATGTCCGCAAACTCAATGTACGCTTAGATTTTTTTGATAAAAAGACTGTTATCCTGATTTTTCGGTATAACAGTTTTTTTACGGAAAATTTCAAAAATAGTATTAAAAAGTCTTGACTTATCCAAATGATTGTGATAATATATTAAAGTCCTTTCGCGGGTGTAGTTCAATGGCTAGAATCCCAGCCTTCCAAGCTGGTCGTGTGGGTTCGATTCCCATCACCCGCTCCAAACGAAAAAGTCGCTTGACGTAAATCGAGCGACTTTTTCGTTTTTAATGTCTATCCTTTCATATAATGGTACTTATTTCTTTTGCCCACGATAAATATAAAGCTCAGCACCATAGCCATAAGTTCAGCAACAATTATAGATATCCAAACACCGTCAATCCCATAAACAGGAAAGATACAGCTACGACAATAATTATAAAATCCTGCAGTATGATAATGAGCTTGCGCAAAAGCTTTTCGGCAACCGCTTTGTTAATTATCATTGCGAATTTTTCAGAAGCGGAATTACAGCCGTAATTAAAATGAGGCCGGCGAACGGCTGCAAGGAAACCACGGAAGAAATCTATGAAAAGGTCCGCGACGAATACCGCGGACGGGAATATTAAAGAGGTAAAAATGCAAAAAACATCTTCTAAAGACATACTTACGGCGGCAAGGTCCGCCTTTCCCCATACTATCCCGATTATGGCAGGCTTCGGTTTTCTCGGAATGACCTACGGGATTTATATGAAGGTATCGGGCTTTAGCTTTGTGTATCCAATGCTGATGAGCCTTACAATCTTCGGCGGGTCCCTTGAATTTATGGCGGTATCAATGCTGTTGTCGGCGTTTGCGCCCTTGCAGACCCTTATGGTTACCCTGATGATTCAGATAAGGCATATTTTTTACGGTATTGCAATGTTGGACAAGTATAAGGAAACAGGCAAGAAAAAGTGGTACTTGATTTTCGGAATGTGCGACGAGACCTTTTCCGTAAACTGTTCGGCAGAGATACCCGAAGATGTTGACAAGGGCTGGTTTATGTTTTTTGTCACCCTGTTTAACCAATTTTACTGGGTTTTCGGCGCGACTTTAGGCGGTATTCTCGGCTCGTTCATCACCTTTAACACCGAGGGGCTCGACTTTGTTATGACCGCTATGTTTGTGGTGATTTTCCTTGACCGGTGGCTTAAAGAGAAAAAGCACTATACCGCGCTTATCGGCGTGATTTCCTCGGCTGTGTGCCTTTTAATTTTCGGTGCGGAGTCATTTATGATTCCTACTATGATATGTATTCTGTTCCTTTTAACGGCACTTAGAAAACCGATTGAGAAAGAAGGCTTCCCTGAATGACGGTAACACAGCAAATTATCACAGTTGCCCTTTGCGTTTTGGGCACAATGACGACAAGATTTTTACCCTTTCTTGTTTTTTCGGGCGATAAACCGACCCCTAAATACATACAGTACTTAGGCAAAGCTTTACCTGCGGCAATTTTCGGAATGTTGGTGGTATACTGCCTTAAAAATGTAAGTATACTTGCAAGGAGTCACGGCATACCTGAATTAATTGCAATAGTGGTTGTAGTTTTACTTCATTTATGGAAACGCCAAATGCTCCTTTCTATTGCAGGCGGAACGGTTTGCTATATGCTGCTTGTGCAGTTTGTTTTTTAACAACAGCTTTTTTATGTGTAAGAAAATCGGGCGGTCAAGGATGCCCGCCCCTACGGTGATTAAATTGAATTTTTGTAGGGACAGGCGTCCCCGACTGTCCGTCTCGTATGAAACAACCGCCTCACTCATAATGTGAGACGGTTGTTTTCGCACTATTTAATTTCACTTATATCATACGGCGTGGTTTGATATACAAAGTAGTTAAGCCAGTTTGAATAAAGCAAATTAGCATGCGCGCGCCATGTGACAAGAGGCGGATTATCGGGATTATCGTCGGGGAAATAGTTTTTCGGAATATCTATCGGTTTTCCCTCACTATTATCGCGGAAATACTCTTCGGCAAGGGTGTCCGCGTCGTATTCCGAATGTCCCGTTATAAAAATCTGTTTTCCCTTTTCGGTCATTGCGGCATACACACCTGTTTCCTCGGACGAGGCCAAAATCCTAAGCTCTGGTACAGCCTTTACATCCTCCGTTTTAACGGTGGTATGGCGGGACTGGGGCACCATAAAGGTATCGTCAAACCCCCTAAGCAGTATAGACCTCTTATAATCGGCTGTAGTCGGGAAAACACCGAACAGCTTTTTAGGTAATGCGTATTTTTTTATCCCGAAATGGTAGTAAAGCCCTGCCTGGGCGCCCCAGCAGATATGGAAGGTGCTGTGAACATGTGTCTTGCTCCACTCCATTATCTCGCAAAGCTCGTCCCAGTATTCCACCTCTTCAAATTCCAGCTGTTCAACAGGCGCACCCGTTATTATCATACCGTCAAAGGTACGGTTTTTTACATCTTGGAAGGTCTTGTAAAAGGTGAAAAGATGCTCCGCCGAGGTATTTTTGGACTTATGGCTCTTGGTGTGGATAAGCTCCAAATCGACCTGCAAAGGCGAGTTTCCGAGAAGCCTCGATAACTGCGTCTCGGTCTCAATCTTTTTTGGCATTAAATTTAAAAGCAGTATTTTAAGGGGACGAATATCCTGAGTTATGGCTCTTGTTTCGGTCATAACGAAGATATTTTCGTCATTAAGGGTTTTTACTGCGGGTAAATCGTTAGGTATTTTAATAGGCATAGCTAAAACCGCCTCTTATTTGCCGATACAATCAAGTGCCTGCTTAATATCGGCTATTAAATCTTCCGAGCTTTCGAGTCCGCAAGAAAGCCTTACAAGGTCGGACGGAACTCCCGCCGCAGTCAGCTCCTCCTCGGTCATTTGGCGGTGGGTAGAGCTTGCGGGGTGCAGACAGCAGGTGCGCGCGTCGGCAACATGGGTCTCAATAGCGGCAATTTTAAGGTTTTTCATAAAGGTCTCAGCCGCTTTTCTGCCGCCCTTTAATCCGAAGCTTACAACGCCGGTTGTGCCGTTCGGCATATATTTTTGAGCTTCTTTGTAGTATTTATCTCCCTCTAAACCGGGGTATACAACATAAGCAATTCTATCGTCAGCGTTAAGAGCCTTTGCAACCGCAAGCGCATTTTCACAATGTCTCGCCATTCTTACATGCAGGCTTTCAAGCCCTAAATTCAGGATAAATGCGCTTTGGGGCGACTGTACCGAGCCAAAATCGCGCATAAGCTGAACGGTAGCTTTGGTAATATACGCACCCTCTATACCGAAACGCTCGGTATAGGTAACACCGTGATAGCTGTCATCAGGGGTGCAGAGTCCCGGGTACTTTTCGGGATACTTTGTCCAGTCAAACTTTCCCGAATCCACAATACAGCCGCCGACCGCCGCACCGTGACCGTCCATATACTTTGTGGTGGAGTGGGTTACAATGTCCGCTCCCCACTCAAAGGGGCGGCAGTTTACGGGGGTAGCAAAGGTATTGTCAACAATTAGCGGAACGCCGTGTTCGTGCGCCGCATTAGAGAATTTTTCAAAATCAAGCACAGTAAGGGCGGGATTTGCGATAGTCTCCCCGAAAACCGCCTTGGTGTTGGGTCTGAAAGCGGCGTCAAGCTCCTCCTTTGTGCAATCGGGTGAAACAAAGGTAAAATCAATGCCCATTCGCTTCATTGTAACCGCAAAGAGGTTATATGTTCCGCCGTAAATGGTGGAAGAGGAAACTATGTGGTCGCCGCAGGAGGCGATATTGAATATCGCGTAAAAGGACGCCGCCTGACCTGACGAGGTAAGCATAGCGGCCGTGCCGCCCTCTAACTCACAGATTTTTGCCGCCACGGTATCGCAGGTGGGGTTTTGCAGGCGGGAGTAAAAATATCCGCTTGCCTCCAAATCAAAAAGCTTGCCCATATCCTCGCTTGTAGCGTATTTAAAGGTAGTGCTTTGAACTATCGGTATCTGTCTCGGCTCGCCGTTGCCGGGGGTGTATCCGCCCTGAACGCAAACGGTGTCCCTGTTCCAATTATTCATATGTAAATCACTCCGTAAATATTATTCATCTTTTGCTGTCACAGCTATAGATAGCTCGCAAAGCTGTTTTTCGTCAACCTCTGCGGGTGCGCCCGACATAAGCTCCGAGGAATTGGAGACCTTCGGGAATGCGACAACATCACGCAGATTATCACAGCCGCACATAAGCATTGTAAGGCGGTCAAGCCCTATACCCATTCCGCCGTGGGGCGGTGCGCCGAACCTAAAGGCGTCGGTTAAGAAGCCGAACTTCTGATATGCCTCCTCATCCGAAAGACCGAGCGCCTTAAACATATGCTTTTGAAGCTCGGGGTCGGTGATACGGATAGAGCCTGAAGAAAGCTCAATACCGTTTAGCACCAAATCGTATGCATCGGCAAAGACCTTTTCGGGCGCATTGTCGAGGTACTGTATACACTCGTCAAGCGGTTTTGTAAAGGGGTGGTGCATTGCGTCCCAGTTGCCCGTTTCCTCGTTGTACTCAAAGAAGGGGAACTCGGTTATCCAAAGGAAATTAAACTGTTCGGGGATAATATCAAGCCGCTTTGCCACGGTAAGGCGTAATGCGCCCAAAACCGAAAGCACGGTCTTTTTGCGGTCGGCAACTATAAGCACAACATCGCCCTTTTCAGCTCCCGTGCGCTCATAGATAGCCTTTAGTTCGTCCTCGGTCATAAACTTCGCAAAGGAGCAGGACGGAGCATCGTCCACCCAACGGATAAAGGCAAGACCCTTCGCGCCTATGCCCTTAGCCTCTTCGGTAAGCTTGTCGATTTCCTTTCTTGTGTAAACGCCCGCGGCGTTTTTGGCGGTAATCGCCCTTACGGTTCCGCCGTTTTTGACCGTATCGGCGAACACACCGAAACCGCAGTTTTCCACAATATCCGACAAATCCTTTATTTTCATATCAAAGCGGGTGTCGGGCTTATCCGAGCCGTAGTTTTCCATAGCCTCGGTATAAGTAAGTCTTGTAAGGGGTGTGGGAATATCCGCATCAAGCACATCTTTAAAGAGTCGCTTAATATAGCCCTCAGCTATCGCGAAAACATCCTCCTTTTCGACAAAGGACATCTCAAGGTCAATTTGTGTAAACTCGGGCTGACGGTCGGCTCTTAAGTCTTCGTCGCGGTAGCAACGGGCAATCTGCATATAGCGGTCAAAGCCTGACAGCATAAGCAACTGTTTATACAGCTGAGGCGACTGCGGTAGAGCGAAAAAGCTTCCCTTATGAACGCGTGACGGAACAAGATAATCCCTCGCACCCTCGGGGGTAGATTTTATAAGGGTCGGGGTTTCAATCTCAATAAACCCGTTTTCGTCAAAATAGTCGCGGGTGACCTTGGCTATCTTATGGCGCATTAAAATATTGCGCTGAAGCGGTGCGCGGCGCAGGTCAAGATAGCGGTATTTAAGCCTTAATTCCTCATTAGCGGCGGAATTCGGCAGTATTTCAAAGGGCGGGGTTTCAGACTCGCCCAAAATTTTAAGCTCGGTAACCTCAATTTCAATCTCACCCGTCGGAATCTCGGTATTTACGGAGGAGCGCATACGCACCTTACCCTTTGCCATAACCACAAATTCACTGCGGAGTATACCCGCCTTTTCAAAAACGGCGGGGTCGGTGGTATCGTCAAAGGCAAGCTGAATAATTCCGCTGCGGTCGCGAAGGTCAACGAAAATAAGTCCGCCCAAATCGCGCTGACGCTGTACCCAGCCCGCAACGACTACCTCCTCGCCTATTTTTTCCTTAGTAAGCTCACCGCAATAATCGGTGCGCTTCATTCCGTTCATTCTGTCAAGCTTCAAAATAGAACACCTCTTAAAAAATTCAAACTGGCGGCCGCAAGACCGCCAAGTATTATTGTTGTTTTAAAACCGAATCCGCAAGCTCCTCTAACGCGGAAGAATTAAGCGCCTTAAAAAGACTGTCAGACAGGTTATCAAGGTCGATTTCACACTTTTCTCCGTCCTTCATATTTTTAAGAACAGCCTTGCCTGATTCTATCTCATTATCTCCCAAAACTATGGAAAAAGCCGCGTCGATTTTATCGGCAAACTTCATTTGAGCCTTAAGTCCCCTGCCGCAAATATCGGTTTCGACCTTAAAGCCGTCTTTTCGCAAAGCAGATACAAGCTCAGTCGCCTTAAGCGCGGCATCCTTGCCCATAGCGGCAATATAAAGGTCGCAGGAATTATTTCGGGGCAATTTTGTGCCCTGCGCCTCTAAGAGAAGCATAATTCGCTCAATACCCATAGCAAAACCGAGTGACGGAACTTGAGGACCGCCCATTTGGGAAATAAGCCCGTCATATCTTCCGCCGCCGCAGACTGTTGACTGTGCGCCAATCTCGCCCGAAACAAACTCGAAAACCGTACGGGTGTAGTAGTCAAGACCCCTTACAATATGCGGGTTTACGGTGAATTTAATTCCCGCGGCGGTAAGATGCTTTTGCACCTGTTCAAAATGCTCGCGGCAGTCATCGCACAGATAATCTGTAACCACGGGCGCATCCGCAGCAATTTTACTGCAAACGGGTGACTTACAGTCAAGTATTCTCATCGGGTTGCGGTCAAGCCTGTCCTTACAGGTGTCACACAGCTCATCTATATGTGACCTAAAATAATCCTTCAGCGCCGCAACATAATCCTTACGGCATTCGGGACAGCCTATTGAATTAATCTCTAATGATATTTTTTCAATACCTACAGAGTCAAGCACCTGACCCGCAAGGGCGATAACCTCCGCATCGGCGTTAGGCTCTGCCGCACCGATACACTCAACACCGAACTGGTGGAACTCGCGCAGTCTTCCCGCCTGCGGTTTTTCGTAACGGTAGCAACCGCCGACATATGCCGCCTTAACCGGTAAAGCACCGTTTACAAGTCCCTTTTCGATAGCAGAGCGGATAACACCCGCCGTAAACTCAGGACGGAGCGTAATAGAACGGCCGCCCTTATCGTCAAAGGTATACATTTCCTTCTGGACAACATCGGTAGTGTCACCGACACTGCGCAAAAAGACCTCAGTATGCTCAAATACAGGTATACGAATTTCATTGAAGCCGAAAAGTCGGGCGGTTTCAAGCATTTTACCCTCTACAAACTGCCATTTATAGCTGTCATTAGGTAAAACATCACCCGTTCCCTTTACGGCACGGTTAATTTCAGACATGATGAAAACTCCGAGAAAATTATTTATTATTTTTTACAATCTCGCGCCAGTCAAGGTCGCCGCGTTCGAGGCCGTGGATAAGCATTTCAGCCGTGGCGATATTAGTGGCAACAGGGATATTATGAACATCGCAAAGGCGCAGAAGCGCGCGTTCGTCAGGCTCGTTGGGTTTGGGATTAAGCGGGTCGCGGAAAAGCAGTAAAAGGTCTATTTCATCACAGCCTATGCGCGAGGCAATCTGCTGTGCGCCCCCTTGAGAGCCGCCCAAAAATCTTACTATTTCAAGACCCGTTGCTTCGGCCACCGTCTTTCCCGTGGCGCCCGTAGCAACGAGATTATACCTGCTTAAAATTCCGCAGTATGCTATACAAAACTGCACCATAAGTTCTTTTTTGGCATCGTGAGCGATTAAGGCAATAGTCATTTTAAAGGTCCTTTCATATTTTTTTTAGCTTCGGCAGTAATATATGTTCGCCGCAAAGCCTTTTTGCTATTCTCAAAAACGCCGACATCGGCTTGCCGCTCGGCTTAATGCTGTGCCGCACCGAAAGAAGCATCAGCTCCTCGCTGTGGGGAACAACACCTAAAAGCTGAAGTCCCGCACCGTCTATCATATCGTCAATATTGCGGAAAAGCCGCCGTTTTACAAAATTGTAGGTGAAATTATTGATTATAAGCCGCGAGGGACAGGACATCTCGCTTAGCTTCGCGCTTACCGCCGCGGCGTCCCTTACCGAAACGGGGTCGGGTACGGCTACGGTTAAAAACAGTGCATTTTTTGGCAGACAGCTGTAAAGTGAAAAATCCATTCCTGCAGGGAAATCAAAAATCACCACTTCAAATTCCCCGACTGCTTGATTCGCGAAGTTAGAAAATGAGAAAGCGTCAATTCTGCCAACATCTGCAGGGGCGGGGACAAGGTAAAGTCCCTTGAAATTTTCCGCCTCATAGATCGCGTCACTCATTTCCTTTCCCATAAGGATATCAGACAAATCAAAAACCGTCGATTTATCAGCGCCCAGCATCAGGTCAAGACATCTAAGCCCCTCATCCATATCGACAAGGAGAACCTTTTTATTAAGATTTGTAAAAGCGGCTGCCAAGCCTACCGCAAATGTAGACTTACCTACTCCGCCCTTGCCGGATGTAACGGCATATACCTGACCCATACTGCAAACTACCTCATATTAATATTCAATACTATTTTATCATAAATAAATTTTTTTGTCAAATTTATTTTTCTGTTTAAAAAGCCAATCAGGGGCGTTTGCTCCCGATTGGCTTTTTTATTCAAGAACAGTAAAGGGAACGGTATCCGCCGTGGCATTGTAATCCGCGAAAAAGTATGCGTCAAGAATATCGCGGACTATTGAACCCGCTGAATAACCCGAACTGCCGTGCTCTAATACCACCGAAATCGCAATTTCGGGATTATCAAAGGGCGCAAAGGCGATAAACACGCTGTGGTCCGCCTTACCTGTTACCTGAGCAGTACCCGTTTTTCCGCCGACCTTTATCGGGTAATTGCCGAGCGCGGCGCGTCCCGTACCGTCCTCGGTAACCGAGAGCATACCTTCCTTTACAGCGGCAAGGGTTGAATCGGAAATTGAAAGAGTATTTTTAACCTCCGGCTCGATTTCATCATAAACCGTTGAAATATCGTATGAAACTATTTTGTCAATAAGGCTTGCCCTGTAATGGGTACCGCCGTTTGCGAGGGTTGCGGTGTAGTTTGCAAGCTGAAGCGGGGTAAAGGCGTTAAGCTGACCTATAGCTATTTGCAATGTGTCGCCGCCGCCGTCGCTTTTAGGCTCTAACAAAATACCCTTAGCGTCGTTTACTTCGACCCCCGTCGCAACACCTAAGCCAAACTGCTTGTAATAGTCGGTAAGCTTTATAGCGCCCACCCGTCTTCCCATCTCAAAGAAGAAGTAGTTACAGCTTTTTGCAAGGGCGCTTTTTAAGCTGATATTACCGTGATAGCCCATACAGCTCGGCTTATAATCGCTGAAATAATCGTATTTTTTCACGCATCTAACCGTCTCGCCCTGGTGATAAAGACCGTTTTCAAGGGCGGCAATAGAGACAATCGGTTTAATTGTAGAACCTATCGGATAAACGCCCTGAAAAGCACGGTCGGTAAGCGGCTTGGACGGGTCGCTTACGAGACTGTCATAATTTTCGCCTATCGTAGCGGAATCATATGTAGGATAATTCGCGGCGCATATAACCTTGCCCGAATTGATATGTATAGCAACAGCGGCGCCTGCCGTGGCAGTTCCGCCCTTAGACTGAAGCTCTTTAACCGTCCGTTCAATCGAGTCCTGCGTACTGCGCTGGATTTTTTTATCAAGGGTCAGCATTATCGTCTTTCCTGCGACAGGCTCTTTTGTAACCTCGCTTGAGATAATATTCCCTTCTGTATCAATACGGTAGGTAATCTCGCCGTCGGTACCGCGCAGATAATCCTCTCCCCACTTTTCAATTCCGCTTTTTCCAACCTTATCGTTATATGAATAGCCCTTTGCCTTGTACTCCTCCCAGTCCTCGGCAAAAATCGGACCGACAGAGCCGATAAGGTTTACGGCAAGCGAGGTATCGGTATACTCCCTGAACGGCACTACCTCGACCGATACACCCGACAGCAGAAATCCCGATTCGGAAATTTTACGCATAAGCTCGGTTGAAATATCCTCCGCAAAGGTATACGGGTAGGAAATAGAAAAATCCGCTATATCCATACTGTAGCGCACTCCTATAATTTTGCGCTGTTCGTCGGCAGAATAATCCTCAAGCTCATATTTTTCCACCATTGCATCAAAGCAATTTTGCGCGGTAGCATAATGCGCAAGCTCAAATTTGCTTATCAGCTTATCGGTAGACTCGCCCTCCTTAAAGCCGTAGGGCGCAGTTCTCTCCAGAGGGAGCTCGTCCTTCCACTCTGTGTCTGTGCTCTCAAAAAGATTTACAAGGGTTAATATTACATCATTAAGATTATCCTTAACATATGCCTTGTTAAAAACAACATTATATCCGTCGCGGTTTATTGCAATCTGTCTTCCGTAACAGTCAAGAATCTCACCGCGAGGGGCTTTTAGTACCGCCGTACGGACAGAAGCCGCCCCGTCATTTTTATCGGTATATTTTTCCGCATTAACAACCTGAAGCGAATATATACGTGCGGCATAAAACAGAATAGCGATTACAAGCAATACGGCAAGTGCCGTAAGCTGATACTGATTTTTTTTCTTAAACGGCAATCCGATTACTCCTTTTTAAATATTTATAAGCTTATTAAAGTATCTATACAAAAAATAAAAGGGGAAAATAAACACAGCTGTATAAAGCACACTCGGAAAAGCGTAGCTTAACAGGTAGGTAAGATTATCCTGTACACCTGTACCGAAAGCATAGAAGCAGATCCAGCGAATCAGGAAATAGAACAGGCTCACAAGTACACACAAAAGCACAGACGCACGTATATTTCGGTTAAAAAGCCTTTCGGCGCATACCGAAACCAAAGCCGCCGAAACCATAAGCACCGCGGCATTAAAGCACACCGCACCCGAAGCGCTCGAGTCCATAAAAATCCCCGTAACAAGTCCAACCGCCGCCGATACACCTACACCGCTGAACATTGAAAAGGCAGTCAAAAGCGGAAGAATAATAATCGGCTGAGCGTTTTTTATACTTATATCTATAATATCCGTGTAATGAATAATAAAGGAGAAGAAAAACAGCAAAAAGCTGATTAAATTTATCCACGGATGGCGTTTTTTAGTTTGCATATGCCCCTCCGTCTTTTTATTTCCCGTTCGGATCAAGCCCGCCCTGACCCTCAAACTCGGTTATAACCATAACGCCGTTAATCGAATCGAAATCTACAAACGGCTTAACCTCCGCATAAATTGAGGTGTTATATTTATCGCTTCCTATTGACTGAATAGTACCTATAAGCAATCCCGAAGGGAAAATACCCTCGCCCGAGGTTACCACATAGTCACCGACGGCAATATTACAGGAGCGGGAAAGATTAAAAAATCTTGTTTTACCGTCTGACGCTAAACCAACAGAGCCTGAAAGCACGCCCGAATCGTTTGTCCTGTTATCGAGCGCACCGGCAGAAAGCTCGGGACTAAGCACAGTTACAACCTTTGAGGTGGTAAGACCTGCCTGAGAAATAAAACCTACAAGTCCTGCCTCGGTAATAACGGGGTCGTTTTCGGATATTCCGCTGACCGTGCCCTTATTTATGGTAAATCCTTTATATGGGTCTTCCTTGTCCCGTGAAATAAGGGTTGCCGCCGCAAACTGAAAGCTCGGGTTTTTATCCTTTATTTCAAGATAGTCCTTATAAAACTTGTTTTCATTGCTTATTTGCTCATAATCGGCTAATTTTTCACGAAGCTCGGCAATTTCGCTTTCAAGCTCGGCATTTTCAAGAGAGAGCTTCTCACCCTTGGTATATGCCCCGATAAAGTCCGAAATTCCACCCGAAATCTTTGTCGCAAGCGCTCTGAAAGGAGCCGTAACAGTTCCCGCAATGTTCGCCTGCGGCGCCATCTTACCTCCAACAACTGCACAAGCAACCGAAATCGAGATAAGCGCCGCTAATATAGCCAATATTATTTTAAATTTGCGACTCCGAAAGAAAAATCGCATTTTAATCCTCCTAAAGATTTTTGATGCTTGCCACTGTGGCTTTCATATCTTCAGCCGAAAAAACAAAGCTTCCCGCAACCAAGACATCAGCCCCTGCCCGTACTGCCTGCGGAGCGGTTTCGGCATTAATTCCGCCGTCAACCTCTAACATAATGTCAAGCCCGCGTTTTGTAATCTCCTTACGCAAAGCGGCGAGCTTTTCGAGAGCCTGCGGCATAAATTTCTGTCCGCCAAAGCCCGGCTCAACCGACATTACAAGCACCATATCGCAAAGCGGCAGGAATTCAAAAATTTTCTCAGGCTCAGTACAGGGCTTTATTGTAAGGCAGGATTTACAGCCCAAAGCCCTAATTTCCTTTAAAGTTTCGGCTATATCGCTCCCGGCCTCGTAATGGAAGCCCAAATAATCTGCAACCTTGGCAAATTCTTTAATATATCTGTGCGGGCGGTCAATCATAAGATGCACATCAAGCGGAAGGCTTGTATGCTTTTTTATAGAATTAATCACAGGAACTCCGAACGAGATATTCGGCACAAAAATACCGTCCATAACATCGAGGTGGAGCATATCAGTCCCTGCGTCCTCTAATCTTTTTATATCGTCCTTTAAAGTTAGAAAATCCGCCGTTAACACAGACGGAGAAATTTTAACCGACATCCTGTTCCTCCGAAGATTATTTTTACACATATACTATTTTATCTCTATAAGCTTTAATTGTCAACTAATATATCAATTTAGATGTTAGAAGTTAGACATTAGACATTAGAGGGGCTGTAAAAAAACACAGTAACTTCAAAGGCGGATTAATTAAGCAAAAATAAAATAAACAAGCTTGGCAAAAGCACAAAAATATGGCTTTTGCCGAGCTTGTTTGCTTTTTAAGAGACAAATCGGGGTTTGTAGAGGACTTGCAATAGCTAAACCTCGGCTCCCTCTGACGAGGGAGCTGTCGAGCAAAGCGAGACTGAGGGAGAGAAAAGGTTGCGGTTTTATGCGGTTTTATTTCTCTCCCTCCGTCTTTTTGCTTACGCAAAAAGCCACCTCCCTCGTCAGAGGGAGGCAAGGGCGGTTGCTAAATCTTCATCCCTACAAACCCCGATTTTTTTACAGCTCCAATATTCATTAAAACGCCCTTTTTCGGGACGATGTGTGCATCGTCCCCTACAAGATTAAATTTTAACCTTTTCGCAGTATTCTCTGTAATCCATGTCCCAGCCCTTAAAGGCTTCGTCCCTTCGGTGGTCTGAAAGGGAATAATTTTCATTAATATATTTTCCTATGAACAGTGTGGCTTTACGCGCTCCCCTGTTATTCAGGTGGTTGCCGCCGTCCCTTGTATCGGTCTTCCAGTCAAAGCCGAAGCTATCCCTGCCTATATTAAGGTCAAGAAACGGAATATTGTTTTTATCCGCATAATCCTTTACCGAATTGTGCCTTTTGTAGCTCCACGAGCTTTGAGACGGAAGCTCCAAAAGCAAGAGCTCTATTCCGTTATCACGGCAGGTCTTTACAAACATATCAAGCGGAGCTTTGGTTGACAGCGGTATTTCTTCCCTTTTTTCGGTTTTAACCATATATTCCCCGCCGTCATACCCTTTTACATCATTGCTTAACCACTGTCCTTTTGCGGTACAATGGGCGGTATAGTCGGGAGCTTTAAAAAGCTCGCTCGGCTTTACCCTTTTCCAGCGGTCATGGTACTGAAAAACCGAAAAGGCAGAGCCCGCCGAGGCATTGATAAGCTTAGCCGCGTTTTCCACAAGCTTTGATTTGTTAAAAAATCCGTCGGTTTCGAGAATAACAAGCTTTAACGAATGACATTTCATCATTTTTTTAAGCTGCGAATAGCTGCCTGCCACAGTCTGGTGTCCTTCCGCGCTTACATATGAGGTGTAGCCGTATTCATTCCAGAGTTCTAACGGAGAAAAACCGCTGTATGCGTCGGAATTGCCTATAACCGCAATATCAATAGTGTCCTTAGGCTCAGAAAAAAAGCCGTTGGCATTTGGGTTAACTATTCCCCCCTCGGCGGTGTTGTCCTTAGGTGCTAACATATATGACGAGGCGACAATAAGCAAGGCCATCACGCATATAAATGAGACTGCCCTGATAAACTGTCTTACGCCGTTTTTCATAACATCCTCCCTTAACTGTTACATTTTCACACTCTTTAAATAATCTTTGTAATCTTCATTCCAACTGCTAAAGCATTTATCCCGCCTGTGGTTCGGAATTGAATAATTTTTATTTATATATTCGCCGATAAAAACTGTAGACTTTCTCGCTCCCCTGTTATTCAGGTGGTTGCCGCCGTCCCTTGTATCGGTCTTCCAGTCAAAGCCGAACCTATCCCTGTCTATATTAAGATCAAGAAAAGGTATTCCGTTTTTATCCGCGTAATCCTTTACCGCATTGTGCTTTTGATAGTTCCAGGAGCTTTGCGAGGGAAGCTCGGTAAACAAAAGCTCTGCTGCGTTTTCACGGCAGATTTTTACAAAAATATCAAGCGCGGCTTTTGTCGACAGCGGTATTTCCGCCTTTTTATCTGTTTTCACCATATACTCGCCGCCTGTATAGCCCCTAACATCGTCGCTGTACCACTGTCCCTTTGAGGCACAGTGGTAGGTATAGCGCGGTTTTTTAAAAAGCTCGTCGGGTTTTGCGGTTTTCCAGCGGTTATGGTACTGTTTAAGCGACATAAATCCACCGCGGATCGGCTCGGAAAGAAAGCCGTACAGAGCAGTACTCTTAATTCCGCTATCAGGTGTATTATTCTTTGGCTCAAGCATAAACGAAGCCGCGGAAAGAAATACTGCAATCAGAAAAACAAAGCCTGCCGCTCTTAACATCTGTCTTAATGCTGTTTTATTCATAATACTTACTTCCGATCAAAACTGTCCGTAGATAAAGTCCACCGCGTCGTAACCGGGGCCGTACGCGCCGAAAATTACGACCGCAAGGACTAAGCAGGCGTAGACGCCCCAGCGAACGGGTAATTTCTGCCTTGCGAGGCTGTCGAGCACTTTTATGCCCCTTTCCTGTAAAATACTGATTACAAGCATAACAAGAGCGCCGACCGCGACAATAAGGAAATCCTGCTTATCCATTCCCAAAGATAGGGCGGTCTTTAAAAATCCGCCCGCGCCGAACGAGGTGAAAATACTTTTAAGCATATATACCCAAACGCCTACGGTATCCGCGCGGAAAAGCATCATTCCGCCGACTACAATAATAACTGTTCTGAATATTCGCAAGGCGTTAAGGGGCTTCGAGTCCCGCTTTATTTTAAGGGCGGAAAAAGCCCTTGCAAAGAGGGGTTCAAGGTACATACCCGCCATCATTATCGCGTAATAGTAAAGCCCGTAAACAATGTATTTCCAGCCCGCGCCGTGCCAAAAGCCGATACCGAACCAGGTAAAAAACATAGCAAATGAGGCAGGTACAAGCGAGCCTAAAAACTCGTTAAAATGCTTTTTAGCAAATTTGCTCAGCTTCATAAAGGGCTTTGAGAGCGAGATCGAATAAAAGACATAATCCCTGAGCCACGCGCCCAAGGTTATATGCCACCGCCGCCAGAACTCGCCTACCGATTTTGAGAAAAAGGGCCGCTCAAAGTTTTTTGAAAGCGGAACGCCGAATATCTGCGCGCTGCCCGTCACTATATCCATACAACCCGAAAACTCTGCGTAAATCTGCAATGTGTAAAGCAAGCCGCCAAGCAGAATAATACTGCCCGAATAGTTTTTATAGTTGTCGAAAACCTCCGCCACAAAAATGTTCGCACGGTCAGCGATAACCATTTTCTTAAACAGTCCCCAGAAAATAAGCTGAATGCCCTTACAGAGCCTGTCATAATCGAAGTTGTGTCCCTCGTAAAGCGGGTCGGCAAGTAGGTCAAATCGGCCGATAGGTCCCTCTACAATCTGCGGAAAAAAGCTTAAAAACAGCGCGACCTTGCCGAAATTCTCCGATGCGCGGTATTTACCTCTGTAAACATCGATTATGTACCCTGCCGCCTGTAGGGTATAGTAGGAAATACCCAGCGGCAATATAAATTTAAGCTCCTTAAGGTGCGGCTTCAGGTGCAGAAAGCCCACCGCTGAATTTAATGTATGCGCGAAAAAGGAAGAATATTTAAGTATTAAAAGTACCGCAAAAATAAAGCCGACCGCCAAAGTGACAACCGCCTTTTTCTGCCAATTAACAAGGAATTTTACCTGTTTTTTCTCTTCCTTTTCAAGCCCCTTTTTGGCAAGGGCGGCGGTATCGTTTATACGGTTTAAGAAAACGCCTGCAAAATATACCGCAACAGTAGAAAGGAGCAGAAAGAGAATCAGCTTTCCGCTGTTAAGAAAATAAAAGACATAGCTTGCAATTAAAAGCACTGTCCATTTAAACCTTTTTGGAACCGCTGTATAACATAAAAAGACCGTTCCCAAAAATATCAACAAATAAGAATAAGAGGTGTAGCTCATAGGCTTATTCGTCCTCTAATCTTTTTATCATTTCGTAAATCGCGTTTACGGTTTTAAAATTTTCGGGCACAATGTCGATAGGGGTTATCTCAATATCAAACTCATCGTTAAGCTCGCCGACAAGCTGTACGATTTTAAGGGAATCGATAATATGGTTTCCTATTAAATCAGACTCGTTTTCCCAGTCAACTCCCGCTTTAATTTCGTCTAAGATTTTAATTAATTCTTCCATTTTTATATCTCCTCAAGGTTATTTTGAAGTCCTTTACGGTCAATTTTGCCGTTCGCGTTGTGAGGCATAGCCTTTATTCTTTTAACGGTCTGCGGCATCATATATTCCGGCAGTCGCACCCTTAATTCCGATAAAATATCGGTGATTTCACGCTTTTTTCCCTCGTAAACAAGGATTATTTTGTCCCTGTCACTATCGTAAACCGCCGCACAGGCGGTAACGCAATCAAGAGTCGAAGCCGCCGCCTCGATTTCGCCGAGCTCTATGCGGTATCCCATATGCTTTATTTGAAAATCAATGCGGGATATGTAGATAAGCTCGCCCTTTTCATTGTATTTTACAAGGTCGCCTGTTTTGTAGACAGTTTCGGGGTATGCGGAATTAAGGGGATTTTGCACAAAGGCGGCGGCGGTTTTTTCGGGGTTGTTGTAATATCCCATTGCTAAAAACGAGCCTCTTGCGTAAAGCTCGCCCTCCTCGCCTGTCTTAGCCTTAGTTCCGTCCTCCTTTACGACAAACACATCGCAGTTGTCGCAGGCTCTGCCGATAGGCAAGGTTTCGCCGTCAGAGAATTTTCGGTCAACAATATAATAGGTGCAAATGTCTGTTGTCTCGGTAGGTCCGAAAAGGTTGGCAAATAACGCGTCGGGTAGCTTCTGAATCCAGTAATTAAGCTGACGGACAGGCATTACCTCTCCCGCAAAAAGCACCTTTTTAATAAATTTAAGCTCGCCGTAATCAAGCACCTTCCAATTTGCTATTATGCAGAGCGCCGACGGCACCCAATAGATTGTGTTAACCTTTCTCTCATTCAGAAATTCCAAAAGCTTCATCGGAAAGGAAAAAAGCATTTTCGGAATTATATTAAGCTGTGCGCCTGCGTAAACAGTACTGAAAACATCAGACACCGACATACTGAAATAAAAGGGAGTCTGACTGCCGAAAACGGTGTTTTCATTTATTTCAAAGGTATCGGCATACCATTTAACATAAGAAATCACAGCCTTATGGCTAACCACCGCACCCTTAGGAATGCCTGTAGAGCCGGAGGTAAAAAGAGCGTAGGCGGGGAAAGTATCAATCATATTTTCACGGATTTTCCCGAGTAAGTTATTATCCACGGGGCAGTCCTTAGCGGTTTCGTAATTTACCGCCTTGCCGTTAAAGTCAAGCTTTTTAAGCAATGAAAGACAGGATTTTGTAACTACAACCGCCGCGGGCTTCAAGGTCTCAAATATAGCTTTTACCCGCTCGGGCGGCATTTCGGAATCGATAACCGTGTAGAAATTCCCGCTGTAAAGCACCCCGAACATAGCCGCAAGACAGCCCGCCGACCGCTCGGCAATAACCGCAATCGGCTTATTATTAATACCGTGTTTCGCAATATCTGTTCCTATGCTTTTAGCCGTTCTTAAAAACTCGGCGTAGGTCATATCGGTATTTTCGTCACGGAAAACATATTTATCGGGGAAACGCTCCGCCGAATATTCAAGCATTTCAAGAATATTTTTCATTTTAGCTCCAAATTAGATGTTAGACATTAGACGGCGGGAGACAAGCCCCCGCCCTACGAAATTAAATTGACCTATGTAGGGACGGGCGTCCTCGACCGTCCGCCAATTAAAATCGATTATTTTTTTACCTATTCCTAATCGCGTCAATCGGGCGCTTTGAAGCGATGCGCTTTACGGGCAGGAAGCTTGCAATAAATGCTACAAATATGCTTACCGCCAGTAAAAGCACAATCTGGCGCGGACCGAAGCTTAAAATCGTTATGAGTATTCCGACCTGCGTTCTCATAAGAGTGTTAAATATCACCGTGGCGGCGAAAACTCCTATGCACGACAACACAAAGTTTATCATCGCAATAACAAAGCTTTCGGCAAAGAAGATTCTGAAAACATCGTTGCTGCGTGAGCCTATCGCGCGAAGAATACCGATTTCCTGCTTTTTGTAGGAAATGCTGGTACCTATAAAGTTCGCAAGCATAAGTGCCGCGAAGGCCGCAAAGCCTATTCCTATCCAGAAGAAATATTTAGACATAATTTTTAGCGCATCGTTTACAGAATCAAGCTCAAAGGTGACCGAGTTCTGAATCTGAAAACGGACATTCGAGTCCTCATTATAGCAATAAGCAACCGCAGAGCGTACTGCTTCCTTTTCGGCGGGCATAGCACCTACCGCAAAGCTGTAAATATTCTCCGAACCGTCGGTGTACTTCTTAAACATCGAATCACTTACTGCAACGGTAGATTTAAGCTTTGATTTATTACCCTCTGAGGTGTTGTCGATTATACCGACCAGCTTCCATCCGTCGGTATTTTCACCGTTATCAAAATCGTACTCCCACGCGGAAAGGGTATTTTTATTTTTTAAATATTTTGCGTAATCATCGGTATCGGGATTGCCGTTGTAGAACTGAATCGCGTCCATAGTGGCGATTATTTCCTTATCGCCGAGAGTCTTTTTCTCGCCGTCAATCCAGATTATATTTTCGTCCTTTACATCGTCAAGGCTCGCCATATAATTTGAGTCTATGTTGTAGCCGTCATTTTCATTAGCGTTGTTGCTGTAAAAGCTTATAAAGCCCTCGGTTATCGAGGTCATCGGCGGACGCTCGGCAATAAGCTTTTCCATTTTTTCCTTGCCCACCATTATTACGCCCGCATAGCTGTAGGCAGATGAGGAGCTGTACTCATTATAAAGCACATAATCCACCATCTGATCCGCCTTGCTCTGATGGTCCTTTTTCTCGGTAAGGGAGCTGTAACGGCTTATATCAAAGCCTGTATCAACAATCGCGGTAACGGTGTATTTTACATTGTTAAAGGTTATTGTTTTACCGATAAGGTCATTATAGTTATTGATTTTTTGGTAAACAGGAGTCTGCGTGCCGTCCTTAGCCTTGTTAAAGGTTGTTCCGTCAAAATACTCTGCTTTTTTGAAGATTTCAAAGATGTATTCGCTGACGGCAATTTCATCCTTAGTACCATCGGGCAGAGTGCCAGATAAAAGCTTGAAGCCCATATTATTTACAACCGAATCGTTAATCTCGGCAAAACCGCTGAAGGCACAGGAATAAATGTTGTAATCGGTCTCGGTAAGCTTTACTTCGGGGTTTATCTGCGAATCAAAGCTTAAGTCCGCGTTTGCGGGGGAAAACACTCCGTGCATCGGAACTCCCACACCCTTTGATACCTCGGCAAGATTTTTTTCCGAAATACCGTAGCCGTAATCGCGCCAGTAAAAATCCGTATCTCCGCCGACCTTTTTGGACTTCGCGACAGAAAGGTACTTAACCCCGCTGTCAACAAGAGAATTTGTACAGGTTTTAATATGATTATAAGCACCGAAGGTGTCGGACAGTCCGAACAGCCCGAACGCAATACAGGAAAGAATGATTGTAAAGACAAGTCTTATCTTTTTATGTTTCAGCCCGCTCGCCCCTATCTTAAAGGCGTTTTTAAGGGGCAATTTAGATTTTATAAGCTTAAAGGTTGAGCCGTCCTCGCTTTTTATTTTGGAGGTATCGGTCTTTACAAAGCTTTTTGAGGACTGATTTTTTCTTGAAACCGTGATTTCAAGCGAGCCTTTTTTCAGCTTTTCTATATAGGCATTGATTTCCTCTCTGTCCTGTTCGGTCAAATGATAGCCGCAGGGAACCTCGACAATATTATCGTGGAAATCCAGCGCCGCACTTTTCTCTTCGGCAACGGGCGCGGTATCAAGCTCAACATCGCTTATAACCCGTCCGTCCGAAAGCTCTATAATACGGTCGGCGTATTGCTCGGCAAACTCGCGGTCGTGGGAAACCACTATTACAAGCTTTGTTTCGGAAAGCTTTTTAAGTGTATCGAAAACCTGTCTGCCCGTGTTTGAATCGAGCGCGCCGGTCGGTTCGTCCGCCATAATTATCTCGGGCTTTTTAACAAGTGCTCTTGCTATCGCCACCCTCTGCTTCTGTCCGCCCGACAGCTCGTTGGGCTTACGGTTACCAAAGCCCTCTAAGTCCACCTGCTTTAAGATATCATTTATTTCACCGTCGCTTGCCTTGCGGTTCTGAAGCTCTATAGCAAGGGCGATATTAGCACCCACAGAAAATTCGTCAAGCACATTGTATTCCTGAAAAATAAATCCGACATAGGTGTTTCTGTAGGAATCGAAATGCTGTTGCTTAAAGTTTTTTGATGAAACTCCCTTTATAATTATTTCGCCGCCGTCATAATTATCAAGACCGCCCAGCACATTCAAAAGTGTGGATTTACCGCTTCCGGATTTACCGAGCAGGAAAACCATTCCCTTATCGGGGAATTTTAAGGAAACCTTATCAAGCGCCGTAACAGGCACGCCCTTTTTAGGCTTATAAATTTTTACAAGTTCTTTTGTTTCTAACATAACTGCCTCCTGTTTTCTGTACTAATTATGCTAACTGTACTATTTCAAACAGTACAGATGTATAATACTACGCCCTGCGGTGTTTGTCAATATAGGTTACAAATTTTTAACTATTATTCTTTTTTGCCCTGTGTTTGCAAATGCGGTTGTATATAAATAGCCCCAAAAGGCTGATAACCACCGTTACGCCGAAAACTATCGCCGCAAGCTCGTATTTTTGTATCCCGAGCGCGCTTCCTCCCACAGTCGAGGTTATAATGGACGGCAGCCGCGCAAGAGAGACTATAAGCATAAATTTTGAAGGCTTAATATCGGTAACACCTACAAAATAGGTCAGTAAGTCCTTCGGCGTACCCGGTAAAAAGAATACAAGGAAGGTTATAAGGTCAAGCCTTTTTTCATTTTGCAGGAATTTAAGCTGTTTAATCTTGCCCGTGTCAAAAAACACCTCGACTAAGCGCATACCGAACCGCCTTACAAGCCCGAAGACCAAAAGACTGCCGAGTGTTACGCCGATAACGCAAAGTATTGTCCCCTCCACCGCGCCGAAAGCATAACCTGCCCCTATTTCAAGCGGCTCACCCGGCACTAAGGCTATTAATACCTGAAACATCATCATTCCGATAAATATGAGTCTGCCCCAGTTTCCGCGCGACTCAACCCAAGCCCTGAACTTTTCGGGCTCGGAAACAAGGTTTATCATCGGCTTGCCTATAAACCAAGCGACAAGCGCGGAAAAACCGAGAAATAAAACCAAAACTAAGATACTTATTATTCTTTTCTGTTTTAAGGTAAGGTGTCTTTCTTCACTTTGAGTACTCATATAATTTTGTACCAACATCCTTTTTAAGCTGTTCCCAGGCGTCCTCATGCTCGACATAATAAAGCGGGCACAATTTCTCTGTAATATCATAATGCCTTATAACCGCCGATTCGTCAAGACCCAATTCATTTAAAAGCCAAGAAACAAGCTTAATTACCGCATTATAGGTGTCATCATTAAATTTACCCGTCTCGTCGGGGTGACAGACCTCAATGGAGATTGTATCGTTATTTCGCCAGTTGCTCGCCGCCGATTTTTCCCACAAGGGCAGACACTGGATTATTTCTCCCTCAAGCCCCACTACAAAGTGGGAGCTTACCTCGGTAGAGTCCTTGTCGAAATAATCACGGTTGTTTTTTGCCGTGGTGTTTGGATTGCCGACATAGTGAATTACAATATTTTTAACCCCGTCAAGCTCTGTACCTGTTCTCGCGGTATTATGCAGGTGAATAATCTGCTCGTCTATCCAATCGGGTATTTCGATAGCCCTTACCTTTTCAAGCTTGGCTACGGGCGGTTCTTTAAGCGAATTGTATATTTTTATCCCGCCGAAAACCGCTCCCGCCGCCACAGCTAAAAGCAGTAAAAAGCAGATTATTCGTTTTAAAATGAGTTTTCTTCTTCTGCGCCGTCTGCGTTCTAATTTAGCAAGACCGCTGAGATATTTCTCATCAACCATTTTTTACTTCCTCTTTAACAGTATCAAAAGTAAGCATGACCTTAAATAAATCGCCGTCAATGTCAATTTTAAGGCTGCCGTTTTGAAGCTCGGCAAGACTTCTCGCTATCGAAAGCCCTAAGCCGCTGCCCTCGGTATTGCGGGATTTGTCTCCCCTGACAAACCGCTCGGTCAGCTCCTCGCCCGTAATATTAAGCTCGTATTTTGAGATATTCCTGAAAGTGATTTTCGCCTTTCCGTCACGCTCCGAAAGGTCAAGATAAACCCTCGTCCCGCTTTGTGAGTACTTGCAGATATTGTTCATCAGGTTATCAAATACCCGCCATAAATGTCTGCCGTCCGCCATAATTTTAATCGGCGTTTCGGGAATACTAACCACGGGAGTAAGCCCCGCCGTCTTTAACCGCTCGTCAAACTCGCCTACGGTTTGGGACAAAAGCACCCCCGCCTCGCAGACCGAAAGATTTACCGCAAGGTTGCCGGTTGAAGCCTTTGAAGCCTCCATTAGATCTTCTATAAGCTTTTTAAGTCTTGATGACTGCCTATCCAAAACATCGATATATTCCCTGATATTCTCATTTTCAGGCTCTTCCTTTTTGATAAGGTCAACATAGTTTATAATCGAGGTGAGGGGGGTTTTAATATCGTGCGAAACATTAGTGATAAGCTCGGTTTTAAACCGCTCGCTCTTCATTCTTTCGTTAATCGCGACCGACAAACCCTCATTTATGTTGTTAAGGCTGTTTGCGAAGGCCTTAAAATCGCCGTGCATATATTTTGTGTCTATCTTATGTTCAAGGTCGCCTGCGGCTATTTTTTCACCGCCCTCCTTAATCCTTTTAAGCAGAATCGACAGCGATATTATAACCGCTATATCAAGCACCGTAAACAGAAGCAGTAAAAATGTTCTTTCCACAGGGTAATAAGTGAAAATTGCAATTATAATAAACTGGAACAGCCCCACCGCCGAGGTTATAATCGCGGTTTTAGCTACCGTGGGAATATTTTTAAAGAGGTATTTAAACCAAGCCAAAACCTTTTTTATACCTTTTCCCGCGATAAACCAAAGCTTATATATAATATTATTTTTAAGAAGCGTTCGTGTTTTAAGCCGCGCGGCAAAGCTTAGGGTATAGCCGAGGGCGACAAAATAATCAACGCTTAAAATCGCCGCCAAGGCTACAATGAAATCAAGGTCGCCGCTGTACATCGCCGTGTCAATTAATAATATACTTAACACCGCAATAACCGCAACCGCCGCCGTCAGCAGATCAAAGGGTATGCGGTCAAGGCGGTTAAGGGCTATAACTCCGCCCTTTCTGTGACCCACCGCGGCATAAAGGTAGCAGAGCATTACTATAAGCATAACAACCGAAACGCCTAATACCACAAGCACCGCGTAACGGAGCGTATAAGCCGTATCGACAACATTCAGCAATAGCTGACCGTTGCCCGAAAGCGCCTCCCTCGGAATATAAACGGTTATACTTATAGGAGACCTTTCAATAGAGGTCCATTGCATATCGCCGTTTTCGTCCTCGTACGCCCTTTCTTCATAGGTCGTCAAATTAAGCTGGCGTTTTTGTACAATAAAACTCTGCCCCGTGTAATTGCCCTCTAATACTCCGCCGTCTCTATAGTCCTCAATCGTATAATAAATCCGCTGATCGTCGCAGTAATTTTCTACGCTTTCTCCGTTTTGGTAGATCTCTAAAATGTTATAAATATGCCCGTTTCCTATACGGTTTTCCATTATATCGGTTTTTACTTCGTCCCGTGTTTTAGTATAGCAATCATTATCGAGCAAAAATATAATAGTTATCACCGACGCAAGCACCGCCGCAAAGGCGATAAATGAAAGAACTATCGCGGTGATTTTTGCCCCTAAATTTTCGGTTAATTTCTTCATTTTTTATCCCCCTTTTCCATTTTGTAGCCGTGCGCCCACACGACCTTTAAATAACGGGGCTCTGCGGGGTTAATCTCGATTTTCTCCCTTAAATGCCTTATATGTACCGCCACGGTGCTTTCGGCTCCCAGAGCCTCCCCGCCCCAGACCTTTTTGTAAATCTCTTTAGGGGACAGCACCTGCCCCGCATTTTTCATTAAAAGCTTTAGTATTTCAAACTCGGTAGGGGTTAATGAAACCTCCTCGCCGTCCACAAATACCTGCTTTGATTTATCGTTAAGCTCTATGTTGCCTATCGTGTACCCGTTTTCGGGCTCGGCTTTCTTGCCGCCGCCTAACTGCATATACCGCCTTAGCTGGGATTTTACCCGCGCTATTACCTCAACGGGGTTAAAGGGCTTTGTCACATAATCGTCTGCCCCCACATTAAGACCTAAAATCTTGTCGGTGTCCTCGCTTTTCGCCGTAAGCAGTATCACGGGGATGTTTGATATTTCGCGCAATTTAACCATAGCGGTAATGCCGTCGCACTCGGGCATCATTATATCCATAAGCACAAGGTGAATTTCGTTTTCCTCTACCGATTTTACAGCCTCGTTTCCGTTGTAGGCGGTAAAAATGTTATACCCCTCAGCCTCAAGATAAATCTTAAGCGCCGAAACAATATCTTTCTCATCATCGCAAACTAAAATGTTATACATACCTCTCACCACCGATTACATTATAACAAGAAATGTATTAAGATAAAAGTGTTTTAATTATTAAGATTTCTTTAAGATTGAAAAATTTTCAGTTTGGTGGTATATTATAGTTAAACAAGCCTCCCTCTGACGAGGGAGGTGGCACGGCTTTGCCGTGACGGAGGGAGAGAAAAATGAAAGCTTACAATAAAAGCAATATCCCGCTTGCAAAGGCTTTGCGTAAGAATATGACGCCCTGGGAGCGAAAGCTTTGGTATGAATTCTTGCGAAATTATCCTGTCCGTTTTCAAAGGCAAAAAGCAATAGATAATTATATTGCTGATTTCTATTGCGCAAAAGCAAGACTTATTATCGAGCTTGACGGCGGCGGTCATTATACTGAAGAGCAAATTGAAAAAGACAGAATACGAACAGAAACATTTAAAAATCATAACATAGAGGTTTTGCGAATTTGCAATTTAGATATCGACCGTAATTTCAAGGGTGTATGTGAATATATAGATCTAACTGTTAAAAAATCTCTCCCTCAGTCAGCTATGCTGACAGCCGCTGACGGCGGCTGTCCCCTCTGTCACTTCGTGACATCTCCCCACACTGTGGGGAGTCACCCTCGTCAGAGGGAGCCAGTGTGTGTTGACAAAGCCTGCTCTCGGCTCCCCTTGTCAGGGGAGCTGTCTGAGAAGCAGACTGAGGGGTAGTCAGAAATGGCTCTACTAAAGCATTTTCTCTCCCTCCGTCACGGCAAAGCCGTGCCACCTCCCTCGTCAGAGGGAGGCAAAAACTAATTATTCTTTACATTATTTACATACCAAACGGTGATTATTATGAAGCTTGAAATTCTAAACAGCTGTCCCGCGTTTTTGCGAGACTTTTTAACCTACAACGAAACTATTAAGGGTAAGTCCTCCCGCTCGGTCGAGGGGTACTATATCGATTTGCGCACATTTTTTAGATATATGCTGCTTGTGAGAGGCAAAGCGCCTAAGGACACGGAATTTAACAAGATTGATATTAACGCCGCCGATATAGAGCTTGTGCGCTCGGTCACTATTTCCGACCTATACGCCTTTATGGTCTACTGCAAGGACGAGCTAAAAAACAACACCGCCACACGGGCGCGCAAGACCTCAACCCTTAGAATTTTCTTTAAATATATGTCGGTGCAGACCCACCAAATACCCTCTAACCCCGCGGAGCTGCTCGAATCGCCGAAGGTCAAGCAGTCTTTGCCTAAACACCTGACCCTCGAAAACTCATTGGAGCTTCTAAGTTCGGTGGACGGGGCGAACGAGCGGCGGGATTACTGCATACTAACCCTTTTTTTAAACTGCGGACTGCGTCTTTCCGAGCTTTGCGGGCTTAACCTTTCGGACATTTCGAGTGACGGAATTATGACCGTGACCGGTAAGGGCAACAAGGAAAGGGCGGTTTATCTTAACGATTCCTGCCTGTCGGCTGTTAAAGCGTACCTTGCGGTAAGACCCAACGAGGGCATAGTTGCAACCGACCGAAACGCCCTTTTTATCAGCCGAAATCACAGGCGGATAAGCCCCAAAACCGTACAGCATATAGTTAAAATCCACCTTGCAAAGGCGGGGCTCGGTGGTATGGGTTTTTCTACCCATAAGCTTCGCCACACCGCCGCAACCCTTATGTACCAGCACGGAAATGTGGATATCAGAGTACTCAAGGATATTTTAGGTCACGCAAACCTCGGCACAACCCAGATTTACACCCATGTTTCGGACGCGCAAATAAAGCGGGCAGTCGATGCCAACCCGCTTTCCAATGTTAAGGATAAAAAATGATTTTATAAAATAATACAAACCAACCCGTTACAGCCCTCGTTTATAACCCGCTCGATTGTCTCCTGAATACGCATACGCGCGTCACTCGGCATTCGGGAAAGCTTTGTGTGCAGACCCTCGTTTACAAGCTCATTAAGCGATTTGCCGAAAATGTTTGAATCCCAGATTTTTACGGGATTTTCCTCAAACTCACTAAGCAGGTACATAACAAGGTCTTCCGACTGCTTTTCACTGCCGACTATAGGGCTTACCTCGGTAGTGATATTCGCCTTCATAAGGTGAATTGACGGCGCTGACGCGCGAAGCCTTACGCCGTAGCGCCCGCCCTGCTTCATAATTTCGGGCTCTTCAAGCTTTAAATCCTCAATTTCGGGCATTATTATACCGTAACCTGTCGCCTCGACCTCATCGAGCGCGCCCTTGACCTTGCTGTATTCCTTTTGCATAGCGGCAAGCTCTCTTATGCTGTCCATAAGCTCCTGCTCATCGTTTATAACAAGCCCCGTTGTTTCGGCAAGTACCTTGTAGAAAAGGGAATTTTTAATGTTTATCATAACAGAGGCGCTTCCGCTGCCGAGGTTAATTTCCTCAACTACTGCGCCGTCAACATTCTGACTGTCCTTAAAAGCGCTTTCAAAACGGCTTATGTCCCTTATGTGGCGTATTCCGCCCGCCGACTCCTTAATCGTGTCGGTTAAATCTGCTCTCAGCCAATGGTCAAGGGGCAGGGAGTTTATCCAGCGCGGGAAGTTTATGCAGATTTCCTTTATCGGGAACTCAAACAGCACGCGGGACAAAATCTGCTTTATATTTTCTTCGCTAAGCTCTAAGCAGTTTACAGGCTCTACGGGAACGCCGTATTTTTGAGTAAGCCTTACGGCTGTATCCGCCGCCTCGGCGGAGTCGGGATACATACAGTTGAGAAGCACTATAAACGGCTTGTTTATCGCCTTAAGCTCATCGATTACCCTCTCCTCGGCCTCCTCGTACTCCTCCCGCGGAATATCGCTTATACTGCCGTCGGTCGTTATCACAAGGCCTATTGTTGAATGCTCGTTTATAACCTTGCGCGTGCCTATTTCCGCCGCCATATTAAAGGGTATCGGCTCGTCAAACCACGGGGTCATAACCATTCGCGGCTGGTCGCCCTCTATGTAGCCTAATGCGCTTGGAACGATATATCCCACGCAGTCGATAAGCCGCACATTCATAGCCGCAGAGTTATCAACCTTAATCTCTATTCCCTTTTCGGGTATAAACTTAGGCTCGGTTGTCATTATTGTTCTTCCCGAGGAGGATTGCGGCAGCTCATCGTTCGCCCGCTCTTTTTGGTAGTCGCCCTCGATATTAGGCAGTACAAGCTTATCCATAAACTGCTTGATAAAGGTCGATTTACCCGTCCTTACGGGACCTACCACGCCGATATAAATATCCCCGCCCGTTCTGGCGGCAATATCCTTGTAAATATTCACATTTGTCATACTTCTTCCTCCATAGCCAAAGCATTTAAACTGTCTTTTGGTAAAGCATATGCCCCGTCGGACGAATTTATGACAAATCGGTTTTTATTATTAGATACTTGTTAAATGCTTATGAATATGTTAATATATTAATAAAGGAGCTGAGCCTATGCATCTACAGGAATCGGGAGAAATGTACCTTGAAACAATTTTAATATTAAGCCGTAAAAACAGCGGTGTGCGTTCTATTGATATAAGCGAATATATGAGCTATTCAAAGCCGAGCGTAAGCCGTGCTATGGGTCTTTTAAAGACATCCGGTTTCATAATCGTGGACGGCGGCGGATATATCACCCTTACAGAGAGCGGAAGAAAAATCGCCGAAAAAATTTACGAACGGCACAATGTTTTAGCCGAAGCACTTAAACTTTTAGGGGTCAGTGAAGCTGTTGCGGCGGCTGATGCCTGCAAGATAGAGCACAATATAAGCGATGAAAGCTTTGAAGCGATTAAGCGGCATTTAACAAACAAAAGTTAAGGGGCTGTAAAAAAACAAATCGGGGTTTGTAGGGTTAATTCGTAATTCGGAATGCGTAATTCGGAATTAAATAACGCGAAAATTGAGATATTTATAGGCGAAACATAAAGATATTTTGTAGGGTCGGGCATCCTTGACCGACCGAATAGCAACACAACAAACCAAACGGGATGTCGAGGACGCCGTCCCCTACAAAAGCTTAATTAGCCCACGTAGGGGACGATGCCCACATCGTCCCGTAATCACCCCTACAAACCCCGATTTATCTCCTTAAAAGCAAACAAGCTCGGTATAAGCCTTTTTTCTGCTTTTGCCGACCTTGTTTGTTTTATTTTTGATTAATTAATCCGCCTTTGAATTTGCTGTGTTTTTTTACAGCTCCCTTTTTAAGCAATATAGCTATTCCTTACATACCCTACCGTTCCGCCGTAGCCTATTAAATCCCAATCGGGCAGTCGGTTATAAATAAGCACCTCCGAGCCGTTGGGCACTTTTCCTATTATAGGAGCTGAAATATCAGGTCTTGAGCGTATATTAAGGTTAGAGCCTTTGGTAGATACATAGCCCGTCATAATCGGCTGGGGCATATTAAAGGGTATTCCGAAAAACTCGGTAAGCGAAAGCACCAGATTTTGCGCTATTGCATCTATGTTATTTCTTATCCAGTTTGCATCCTCGGGGTTATCGTGGTAAGCAAGCTCTATAAGCACACCGGGTGCCCGCACCCTTGCAACCTCTCCCAAAGTGGTGGTCGGAACGGTCTTCACCCTGCCCGGCAAAGGATAAATCATCTGCAAATTATTCGCCGCAATCTCCGCAAACCGCTTTCCCTCGGTACTTGTAGGATAATAGTAAACATCCGTACCGCGCGTGGTTGCGGCACCGCTTCCTACCGCATTTGAATGTAACGCTAAGTGTAAATCGTAATTACCCGCATTTGATGCGGCAATCGAAGACGCCGCAGTCATATCAGGAGTGTTCCTCACAAACTGAATACCGCTTGCCGCTAAATACGGCTCCATAGCGTCGGCGATAAGATTCATATAATATTCTTCGTTACCACCGCCCACATAAGGATTAAACTCCTGTGTTGACGGACTCAAATAAATAATAGGCATAAATAATCTCCTCCCTCTTCAAGGCTATGATTAGGGAGGAGAAATTATGTTATGTTATATTAAGTTCAGTTCCTTAGCGCTCTTTTTTACTGCCGACATAAACCAACAGTAAAGTGCTTCGCCAAGCTCTTGATAAACAGGGTCTCCGTCATGTGCGCAAAGCATTGCAAAGGTCTGTCCCATTCTGCGCTCTATCTCACTACCTCTGCGATAAGCAACATAGTAAAAGGAAAAGGCTCCCGTATCGCTTGAAGACTTATAGAGCTCATTATCGGTCTTTTTAACCGTATCTATAAAACTTTTCTGTGCTATTCCTGCAAGCGTGTCATCAGCACAGTATTCCTCAAAGCCTACCGTAGCGGTAAATGAAAGCAGGAGTCGGCGCTGGATTATCATTTCAAAATCCGAAATGTCGGCAGAATCGTCCGAAGCCTTGGCTTCCCTCGCGTCCTTAATGAATTTTTCAGCGATGATTTTTCCGAGCTCCTTTGCGTTTTTAATATACTGTGCATCGGGCTCTATAGCATCAAAAACCGCTTTTTCCCTATTCTTTTTTATGTCAACCGAGGGCTTGTCACCCGCAATTTTTATATCATTATCCGAATACAAAGCCATTCACCCTTTTATGCAGAGAGCTTTATCCCTCTGCGTTTTTATATTCCTTTAACGCTTCTGCTAACTGTGCGGGACAAGAGGTGTTTTTAAAGCCGCATTTAATACCCTGAAGCTTTTCTATAACATCGTCAACCTTCATTCCCTCAACCAGTGTGGCAACGCCCTGTGTGTTGCCGCTGCAGCCGCCGTCAAACCTGACCTTTTTTACAATACCGTCCTTAACATCGATAAGTATACCTCTTGCGCATACTCCCTTAGTTTTATATGAAATTTCCATTGTATTTATGCTCCTTTTTACTATCTGTCCTTAAACTTGTTACTGCGAACGGGGTGGCGAAGCTTTCTGAGCGCCTTTGCCTCAATCTGACGGATACGCTCCCTTGTAACATTAAACTCGGTACCGACCTCCTCTAATGTATGGCATCTGCCGTCCGTAAGTCCGAAACGGAGTCTTATTACCGATTCCTCCCTGGGAGTAAGGGTTTTAAGCACACCGTCAATATCCTCATTGGTTATTGTTTTAAGAGCCGCATCATCAGGAGCTAAGGCATCCTCGTCCCGTATAAAGTCCATAAGGCGGGAATCCTCCTCAGGGCCTATTGGGGTTTCCATCGAAACAGGCTCCTGAGCTACTCGCATAATCTCGCGGACACGCTCTACGGGAAGTTCCATCTTTTCGGCTATCAGCTCCTCGCTCGGTTCAACGCCGTTTTCGTGCAAAAGCTGGCTTTGCACCTTTTTAAGCCTGTTTATGGTTTCTACCATATGCACAGGTATGCGTATTGTACGCGCCTGATCGGCTATAGCCCTTGTTATTGCCTGTCTTATCCACCATGTGGCATAGGTTGAGAATTTAAAGCCCTTCTGGTAGTCGAATTTGTCAACCGCCTTTATAAGTCCCACATTTCCCTCTTGAATTAGGTCGAGGAAATACATTCCCCTGCCGACATATTTTTTCGCAATACTTACAACAAGGCGCAAATTTGCCTCGGTAAGGCGTTGCTTTGCCTGCTCATCGCCCTCTGAAATCTTTACCGCAAGCTCGATTTCCTCCTCCGAGGATAAAAGCGGAACTCTGCCTATTTCGCGGAGATAAAGCTTAACAGGGTCATCAAGGTTCATATTATCAAAGCTTATGTCATCGTTAAGTGCGTCAACATCCATTTCCTCAAGCTTTAATTCGTCCTCGGTAGGCTCTTCGTCAAAATCAAGCTCGAGAGTAGGCGGCTCCGAAAAAAGCTCTTCAGGGTCATCAGGGGCATTCTCAATGTCGTCGATGGTTAAATCCTTTTCCTCTTCAGGGTCATAGCCCTCGCCAACGGCTGCCTCAGACTTAATCTTTTCCTTTTCTTGTTCTTTAATATTCTTTTCCATTATTTTTTTCCTTTCGATTTTTTATCGATAATTGTTTTAAGGGTTTCGGCCCAATCCTCGACAGATGTGTTTTCGCTGTTTTGCGCCGATAAAAGCGTATCCTCTTCTAATATTACCCTTATACAATCTTTTAATACAATTTCGGGGTTTTTGCCCGCTTTTTCGCTGTTTTGTAAGGATACGAGATATCCTATTTCCGCAGGCAGCAGCTTTTCGGCAAATACCGAAATATCAAGCGAGCGACCGCTGTCAAGCGAAGAAAGAATTATTTCATAAATCCGCCTGTTAAGCGAGGTTATAAGTTTTTCGGGAGGTAACTGCTCCTTCGCATACTTATAAAAATCAGGGTTTTTCAGCAATACCGCAATAAGCGTTTCTTCAGCTGCCGTTCCTTTCGGCGAACGCCGTCTTTCGGGATTAATGTCATCTTTTGTAAATTTAGGTCTTATTATGTCGGATATTTCCTTCTTTTTGCTTATCCTGATATTCTTCTTTCGTATTTCCTCTACCTTAGCATTAAGCGCCGTTCTTGAAACGCCGTATTTTTCGGAAAGTCTGCCGATGTAAATATCCCTTGTCATAATATCGTCGGAGCCTGCCAAAATTTCTGCGGCAAAGGTAAGATAACGAAGTCTTCCGTCCTCGCTTTCAAGATTTATATCCTGCGCGGCTGTGAGCAGCTTATACTCGATATCGCTGACAGCGCCCTCCAAAAGCGCACGAAAACGGTCAGGACCGTTTTTCTTAATAAATTCGTCGGGGTCTTTTCCGTCCGGTATTACCACCACACGGGTTCTAAGACCTGTATTTTCAAGTAGCTGGGAGGCTCTTTTTATCGCCTTTTGTCCCGCCGCGTCGGCATCAAGGGTCAAGACGATTTCCTTAGTATAACGGGCCAGCAAATTCGCCTGTTCGGTAGTGAACGCCGTGCCCAGAGGCGCTACTGCATTTGTAAAGCCCGCCTGATGAAGAGAAATAACATCCATATTTCCCTCGACCAGTATCACCCGCTCGGAGCAGACATTTTTTGCAAAGTTCATTCCGAAAAGGTTGGAGCTTTTCTTGTAAACAGGTGTATCCGAAGTATTTACATACTTGCCGCCCTGCTTGTCCTCCCCCGGCATAGCTCTGCCGCTGAATGCGATTATATTGCCTCTTATATTAATTATCGGGAACATTACCCGCTTTCTGAAGCGGTCGTAAAGCGTTCCGCGGCTGCTTTTGCCGACGACGCCCGCCGCCAACATATCCTCTTGACTATAGCCCTTTTCTTTAAGGTGCTTAATCAGCGTATCCCACGAATCGGGCGCGGCGCCTAAACCGAAATGCTTTATTGTTTTAAGGGTAAGCCCTCTGCCTAACATATAATCAAGCGCCCATTTGCCCTCAGGTGACATAAGAAAGCTATGAAAAAAGCGTGCCGTATCGCGGTTAATGTCATATATTTTGTTTTTAAGCCGTTGCATGGAATCATCGTACCCGTCCTGTGGGAGCGCGACCCCCGAACGCTCGGCTAAAAGCTTTACTGCCTCAATATAATCGAGGTTTTCGATAAGACCCGTAAAGGTAAAGACATCTCCCCCTACCCCACAGCCGAAGCAATAAAACGAGCCGTTTTCGGGATAAACCGTAAACGACGGGGTCTTCTCGCTGTGGAACGGGCAAAGCCCCACTAAATTTTTACCCCTGCGCTTTAAATTAACATATGAAGAAATGGCGGTCTCTATATCGTTTCGGTATTTTATTTCGTTTATAATATCCTCCGGTATCACAAAACCGCCTCCTTTTGTTTGTCTTATTTAATTAAATCGACCACGCCTTTGGAATATAAATATCCGAGAAAACCGTAATGGCGTAATGGTCGGTCATTCCCGCGATATAATCGGTAACCGCGCGTATTTTTCCGTCTGCTTCGGCAATTTGCAAATATTCCTCGGGCATTTTTTCGGGCCGCTTCAAATAATATTTAAAAAGCCCGTCAACTATTCCTAAAACCTTTGTTTCCTCAGATTTGGCGACAGGATTTTTATAAACGCTGTCAAAAAGAAAATTGTGGAGCATATCGTAGTACACAGCGGTGTCATCATCCATTTTAATGTCATCACCGCTGTTTTTAACAATAGAAGTTACAAGTGTGTTAATCCGCTCGCTCTTGCTGCGGCCGAGCCTGTCCGTAATTTCTTTCGGGATATCACCTTCGGATATAACACCTGCGCGCACGGCATCGTCAATATCATGATTTATATACGCCACCCTATCCGCCATACGGACAATTCTGCCCTCAAGGGTATCTGCCTGTTCGCCTGTTGTATGGTGCAGTATTCCGTTGAGCACCTCATATGTAAGGTTAAGCCCCTTGCCGTTCTTTTCAAGCCTTTCGCAGACCCTCACGCTTTGTTCATAGTGGGTAAAGCCTATATCGGTAAGCTCTTTTAAAGCCCGTTCACCCGCATGGCCAAACGGGGTGTGGCCTAAATCGTGGCCTAACGCCACAGCCTCGGTTAAATCCTCGTTAAGGCGCAAAGCCCGCGCAATAGTACGCGCTATCTGCGAAACCTCAAGCGTGTGGGTAAGTCTTGTTCTGTAATGGTCTGACTCAGGTGCCAAGAAAACCTGCGTTTTGTGCTTTAGTCTTCTGAACGCCTTACAATGAATTATGCGGTCGCGGTCACGCTGATAGCAGGTGCGAAGCTCACATTCCTCTTCCGAGACTTTTCTGCCCTTAGAATTTACGCAAAGTGCCGCCCTGTCGCTTAAAATAAGCTTTTCGTTATGTTCGGTTACTGTTCTTGCGTTTTCCGTAATATCAGCCCCTTACATCTATTATATTAGACAAAAATGTCGAAAAACCTTTTTATATTTAAAAATTTTAATCGTTTGTCAAATTTCCGTTGCCGCTTACGGGTATTTTTTCGCCTAAGTATGTTGGCTCAGGCTTGAATATACAGTTAAAAAAGTCCTTGTCCCGCGCTAAAATTTCCCGTAAATCACGCTTAGCTTGTCCGCTATAGGTTCTAAGGTCTGCCGAAATACCGACCGCCTTTACTCCCAATTTTTCCGCTATATAAAGCGCACGGTAAAGGTGGTATTTTTGCGAAACAATAATTATATTATCCGCCTCGAAAATCTCCTTTGCACGATAGATTGTTTCATAGGTTGAAAATCCCGCGTGATCCATAAATATATCTTCATCAGACACACCGTTATCCACGGCAAAGGACTTCATTATATTAACCTCGTCATAATCATCACTGCCGTGATCGCCGCTCATAATAAGCTTTTTCGCCCCGCCGCTTTTGTAAAGCTCAATTCCCGTAAGCAATCTGTCCCTTAGCATCGGGGTGGGTTTTCCGTCCCTAACACCCGCGCCCAATATAACCGCGCAGTCGATATCGGTTAGCTTTTCTGCCTCGTCAAGAGAAATAATTTTACTTTTGGTTTTGTTAACAACAATAAAATCAGGCACAAATACCGCCGCGGCAACAAGTAAAACTGCCGCCGCCAGAAAAATTAAGGTTATTTTCTTTTTCTTCTTCATTCCGCCACCCCAAGCATTTTTTGAGCGATTTCCTCGGCGGTTATGCGTGCGGCAAAGGTCTCCTTAAGCTTTAGTAAAAAATCTTCGCAGGCGTAATTTTCGAGGTAAAATTCAAGCTCAACATTTTCGGTATAAACCGTGTTTTCCAAACTTCCGCCGCAATCCGATATAAGCTTTGTGAGCCGTTCAAGCTCGGCATAGCCGCACTTCGCTTTATATACGGTGCACGGGGTCATTCTAACCCTTTTAGCTGACGCTACAGCCTCTCTTGCTGCGGCAGAATAAGCCCTGACAAGTCCGCCCGTACCAAGCAGCACACCACCGAAATACCTGGTAACAACTATCATAATATCGGTAAACCCTGAGCCGTCTATAATATCAAGTATGGGCTTGCCTGCCGTACCGTGAGGCTCGCCGTCGTCCGAAAAGCGTTTAAGTGTACCGCGTGAAATCGAATAAGCATAGCAATTATGCCTTGCGTCCCAGTATTTAGAACGCATTTCAGCCAAAAATGCCGCAGCCTGCTCTTCTGTTTCTATATGTCGCAGGGTCGCAATAAACCGGGAGCGTTTTTCGGAGTACTCACCTACCGATTCGCCCGATACTGTTATATAGCTTTCCACATTGCACCCCCGTTTAGACATTGGAACGGACGACCGATGGTCGCCCCTACGATTAACAAATTGCCCTTTGTAGGGGACGATGCCCACATCGTCCCGTAAAGCCTCGCAAAAAATTAATTCCGCATTACAAATTACGAATTACGCATTATAAAAAATCCGCAGTCGCCCAAGCGACTGCGGAGTAAAAGGTTTTATTCCATATTGAAACGCTTTTTAAATCTGTCAACACGACCGCCGGTGTCTACCAGCTTCTGCTTACCGGTAAAAAACGGATGACATTTAGAACAAATATCCAAACGGATATCCTTTTTAGTAGAGCGTGTCTCGAACTCCGCGCCGCAAGCGCACTTTATAGTAACCTTTTCATACTGCGGATGAATACCTTCCTTCATCTTTGTCACCCCTTTCAAAATCGATAACATACTGATAATACCACATTTCAATTCAAAATGCAAGCATTTTATTTATTCTTTAATAACTTTTTTAAATCTTCATAAATTTCGACCGTTTTAAACCGCATAATATATTTTTGCGGGTGCTCCGCTATCTCGGCACTTGTGCTTGAAGTACTGTCCGAAAGGCTCGCTTCAGTTGCCGCGGGAACACAGACCGCAGGAAAAATTACGCACCACCAGTTTTTACCCTTTGCCTCACCTAATTTTATTATAAGTGAACGGTAATTACCCGCCGGCAAGGTAAAGTCCTCGTATTCCCTTGTTTCAAAATAGCTGTCCCCGATTTCCGCGCTTGCTCCGTAAGAAAATCCGTTTTTCGATAAAACCTCTTCTGCTGTTTTGCAAAATTCGTCTAACCCCTCAGCCGCCTTTTCTTCGGCTCTTTCAAGCTCGGTCTCCCCTGCGAAAATATCCGAAGACTCTGATAAAATTTTATCCCTAACAAGCAGTTTCACGGCTTGGTCTTCCTCGCTGTCGGAATTTGCGATTATATGTAACCGCAAAACATTTTGCCGCAAATCATCGCAAGCCGCCTCGAAATGCGCCATTGATGCAAAAATTGCACACATAAGTCCTACAACTGCCGAAAGCTCCGCCGCGCGGCGAGAAAACATCTTTTTTATCATTTTTAAAACTCCCGTTCATTTTTTCTAAAAGGAATATGAACGGTAATTACTGTTTTTATTCAAATATCAATGATTTATTCTCAGGCTCGCACAAAAAAGCAGGAATATTAAGAGCTTTAAGCGCCTTTTCGGCGGCTACTGCTCTATTCTTATCAAGGTAGACTGCAAACCACGCAGGACCGCTCCCCGAAAGGGATACCGCGTCCGCATCGGTTTTTAAAAGCTCGGCTTTAATCCGGCTTTCCCGCCAAAGCGCGGCAAAGGAATTATCCATTGAAGCAAGAAGGGATACCATATCTTGCGACTTTATTGCAGTTGCGGTTTTCTCTATATCGGGTTTATTGTAATCTGCCGAATCGAGGAGACGGAACATCTCGCCTGTAGAGGGCTTGCTTTCTCCCTTTGCAATCAAAAAGTAACAGCCGCCGATAGGTTTGATAGGCTCTAATATTTCCCCTATTCCCTTTGCCCTCGCCGTGCCGCCGCGGATTAAAAATGGCACATCTGCACCTAATTTTACTGCAATTTTCAAGAGCTTTTCATAGGAAAGCTTAGCTTCATAAAGCTTATCAAGTCCAACGAGTACCGCCGCCGCGTCCGCACTGCCGCCGCCCATTCCCGCCGCAGAGGGGATTCGCTTTTCGATTTTAATATCCGCCCCCGCGTTTATTCCGCTTGCTTTAAAAAATGCCGCCGCGGTTTTAAAGGCTATATTATCTTCTCCGCCGAACTCGCCGCACTCTACCGCAATTTTATCGCTTTTTTCAATATATACGGTATCATAAAGGCTGATGCTCTGCATAACCGTATCAAGCTCATGGTAGCCGTCCTCCCGCTTACCCAAAACCGAAAGGGAAAGATTGACTTTAGCATTCGCTTTTATTTTAAGATTCTGCATTTCTTTCACGACCCTTGTAATTTAATACAAACACCGAGGCTAAAACAATAAGTATTCCGACTACGCCCGACAGGGTAAGCGGCTCGCCGTAAACCGCCGCACCTATCAGCGTTGCAACAACAGGCTCTACCATAGCGATTATGGGCGCTATAGACGCATCTACCCCGCAAAGTCCCGTAGTATAAAGCAGATAAGGCAAAACAGTATTAAAAACCGCCATTAAAAACGCCACGGGAATAACTGTAGGAGCGTTCATACAAACCGCAGCCGCGCCTTTAAAATCGGTAAACGGAATACAGCCGAAAAGTGCGAAAGCAAAGGTATAAAATGTAATTGTATATGAATTGTAGCCTCTGTCAAGCAAAAGCCTGCTGAAAACAGTATAAAGCGAATAGCCGAATCCGGTAAGCAGACCAAAGCAAAGTGCCGCGGCACTTAACTTCTCACCCGTGCCGAACGCGCCCGTAACAAGACAGCACCCGACAAATGCCGTAACGCATGCGGCGCATTTTTTAAGGGTAAGCCGCTGCTTGAATATAAAGGTAGACATTATAACCACAAAAAACGGTGCGGTATAAAGCAGTACCGCCGCCACCGATAAAGAGGTAAGCGCCATTGTTTTATAGTAACAAAAATTAAAAAGTACTATACTTAAAATTCCTGCCGCAACAAAAAGCCACAAATCCTTAATTTTAATTTTAAAAAGCGATTTGTCCTTAATTAAGAGTATTATTCCGAGCACCAATGCAGAAAAAAAGGTACGGAAAAAAACCAACTGCATTTCACTAAGCCCGTAATTGCCCGCTGTTCTCACAAAAAGTCCCGCTGTACCCCAAAGAGCGGCGGCTAAAAAAATTAATATAAAATGGTAATTAATCCTTTTTTTCAACTGTCTTCCACACTCCGAAAGTGATTTTTGAAATTATGCGGCTGACCTTTTTAATCCGTAAAACAACATAAAGGCACATAGCCCCTGTGACATTTAAAATAACATCGTCAATATCGCTCGACCCTGTTAAAAACAAAAGCTGTAAAAGCTCTACCGCCACTACCGACAGGGTAACCGTGATAAGGACAGAATACCATTTATTAAAGCGTTTAAAAAGACAACCTAAGAAAAAGCTAAGCGGCATAAACACTACAAAATTGCCGAAAATATTTTCGTGCATTACCGAAAACGCAACATTGCCGTTTTTATAGCCGTTAATAAAAAGTCTCACCGTATAGAACGGCACTAAATTGGTGCTTGTATTTATATAATCACTGAACCCGCTCGAATTCCACGAAAGCACATTAAAAATATTTCTGCCCATACCCTCATCGATAAGTGTAAAATCAATAAGCATAATCAAATAGAATATAAAGGTAAATATTATCTGGCGTTTTATGATATTTTCGCGGCGGCTTTTTTCCGCTACAGAAAGCGCCGTTAAGACGGAGGCGGCATAGCCGCTTATCACAACGAGAATACCCGTAAATATTTTTTCGCCGTGGGCAAAGGTTATCAGGTTAAACGCGCCTGCAAGTATAGCCGCAAGCGCGCAAAGGCTTACAAAATAAAGCACCGACGCAAGACCCAAAAGATACCGTCGGTTCAAAAAACTCACCTCAAAAGAATATATGAAAAAATTTATTTAAACTACATATCCTTAATATTGTACCCGTTAATATGCTTAGTGTCAAGAATTTAATTAGCTGTTTCGGCAAAAGAAAATATTGCCTTTTAATTCCGACTGTGATACCATAAAAGCGAGGTGATACCTATGATGATTTCAAGCAAGGGACGGTACGCGCTCCGCGTTATGACCGATTTAGCCGAGCACTCGGGCGAAGGCTTTATTTCGCTTGCGGATATTTCGGCGCGGCAGGAAATCTCACTTAAATATTTAGAGGCAATTACGGCAATGCTTAATAAGGCAGGACTTGTTGAGAGTCTGCGAGGCAAAAGCGGCGGTTATAAGCTTAACAAAAAGCCCGAGGAATACACCCTGCGCGAGATTTTAGAGGTTACCGAGGGCGGATTAGTGCCCGTCAACTGCGCCTGCCTTACAGGAGACGAAAAATGTCACCGCTCAGCCCTCTGTCCGACAATGCCCGTATGGCAGAAGCTGGACAAGCTAATCGGTGATTACCTTGAAAGCGTAACCTTAAAAAACTTGATAACCGACAGCTGATATTATTATTTTTTAAAATTCCTATTGACTTTATAGGAATTATATGTTAAAGTATTAACGCAATAAAAAGTAAGGTCGTGAGACATATGATAAATGTATATGCGGATAATGCCGCAACAACAAAAATAAGCGATGTAGCATTTAATGCTATGCTCCCCTATTTTAAGGAGCTTTACGGCAACCCGTCAAGCCTTTACACATTGGGGCAAAAATCTCAGGAGGCGGTTTTTTCGGCAAGAGAAACCGTTGCCGAATGCCTTAACTGTGATATGAAAGAGATAACCTTTACCTCCGGCGGCAGTGAGGCCGACAATCAAGCTATAATAAGTGCGGCTTATTTAGGCGCTAAAAACGGCAAAAAGCATATAATTTCCTCTGCCTTTGAACATCATGCGGTACTTCACACATTGGAAAAGCTTGAAAAGGAGGGCTTTGAAGTAACCCTGCTCCCCGTTCATTCCGACGGCTTTGTGAGAGTGGACGAGCTAAAGAGTGCAATCAGAGAGGATACCGCACTTGTTACAATAATGTTCGCCAACAATGAGATAGGCACTATTCAGCCTATAGCCGAAATCGGTGCGGTATGCCGCGAAAAGGGCGTAATTTTCCACACCGACGCGGTACAGGCGGCGGGTCATATTAAAATTGATGTAAAGGCACAGAATATTGATATGCTTTCCATTGCATCGCACAAATTCCACGGCCCGAAAGGCGTAGGCGCGCTTTATGCAAGAAAGGGTATTCCGCTTTTAAACCTTATTGAGGGCGGCGCACAGGAACGAGGCAAGCGCGCAGGAACCGAAAATGTCCCCGCAATAGTCGGAATGGCGGCGGCACTTAAGGAAAGCTGCGACAGCCTTGATAAAAACTTTGATTATGTTAAGTCTCTGCGGGATATTATAGCGTGTGAGCTATCGAAAATCCCACATTCAAAAGTCAACGGCGACTTAGAACGCGGGCTTGCGGGAACGCTTAATATGTGCTTTGAGGGCATCGAAGGCGAATCGCTTTTACTCTTGCTTGATGACAGGGGCATAAGCGCATCTTCAGGCTCCGCCTGCACCTCCGGCTCGCTTGACCCAAGCCATGTTCTGTTGGCTTTAGGTCTCCCCCACGAGGTCGCCCACGGCTCGCTTAGAATATCGCTTAGCGAGTTTAACACCAAGGAGGAAGCCGAGCACATTATAAAAAATGTACCCGAGGTTGTGAAATATCTGCGCTCAATGTCTCCGATTTGGAAAGATTTACAGGAAGGAAAGAGAGAATATGTTATACAGTGAAAAGGTAATGGATCACTTCAGAAACCCGAGAAATTTAGGCACGATTGAGGACGCGGACGCTATAGGAGAGGTCGGCAACGCCAAATGCGGCGATATTATGAAAATGTACCTTAAAATTGAGGACGGAGTAATAACCGATGTAAAGTTTAACACCTTCGGCTGCGGCTCGGCAATCGCAACAAGCTCAATGGCGACCGAAATGATAAAGGGCAAACCCGTAGAAGAGGCGCTTAAGCTTTCAAACAAGGCCGTGGTTGAGGCGCTTGACGGTCTGCCCGCACACAAAATACATTGCTCGGTTTTGGCCGAAGAAGCCGTAAAGGCGGCGCTTTATGACTATTATCAAAAGCACCCTGAGTTAGAAAAGCCTGCGGGACTTCCCGACTGCGCTTCTTGCGGCGGAGATTGCTGTTCATGCCATTAACCGTATAAGCCTTGCTCATAACGGGCAAGGCTTTATTATATAAAGCATTCCGTTAATATAAGCTAATTTTATTAATGATTTTCAGTAAAAATGGGGAATTATTATTTTTTTCAACTAATTGTTGACTTTCGGCATTTTATATTATAATATTTATAAACAAAAATTCAATATTGCCGAGGTGTTCGCCATGACGCAGGGAAAGCCAAAGTTCGATCAGGAAAAAATTTTCAAAGAAGAACAAAATGTACTCAACTGCTATTCAGGCAAAAAGCGCGGAACAATTTCCACACTTTTCAGGTTTTATAAGGGAAATTACAAAAACCTGATTATTGCGGCGATTATGTTTTTATTTAAATCGTCACCTACATGGATTCTTCCTTTAATAACCGCGGCTGTAATCGATATTGCTGCTGAGCGCCCCGCAAACGCTTTGAGCCAATTTATAATCTTCGGGTCTGTTGCCGTTTTGATTTTATTGCAAAACATACCCACACACACAATTTATATGATGTTTTTAAGCCGCGCCCAAAGAAGCGTTGAAGCAGGCCTGCGCGGAGCGATGATCAGAAAGCTCCAGCAACTTTCCATAACCTTCCACAAAGAATTTGAATCAGGTAAAATTCAATCCAAGGTAATGCGAGATGTTGAAGCAATAGAAAACTTTACAAGCCAGATTTTCACTACGGCAATTACCGTAATTGTAAATATGACGGTTTCGCTTGTTATTGTCATAAATAAAAACATTACCGTATTCTTTATGTTCCTTATATGTATTCCGTTTGCCGTACTGCTTAATACTGTTTTCAGGAAAAAAATGCGAAGTCTCAGTCATAATTTCCGCAAGGAAATGGAAAACACCGCTTCCGATGTTCTTGATATGGAGGAGCTTATCCCCGTAACAAGGGCGCACGCTCTCGAAAATCATGAGGTTAAAAAGCTCACCAACTCCGTCACACGCGTTGCCGAAAGCGGATATAAAATGGATAAGATTTTCGCACTATTCGGTTCTGCAAACTGGGTAATGTTCTCTCTGTTTCAGATGATTTGCCTGTTTTTCACCGGTTACTTGGCTTACCGAGGCAGTATATCAATAGGCGATGTTTCATTATATCAAAGCTATTTTAATTCTCTCATTGCTCAGGTTTCAAGTATTATAGGTCTTATGCCCATAATAGCAAAGGGAGCGGAATCAATAAGCTCTATCGGTGAAATCTTAGCTTCTAATTATGTAGAGGATAATGATAACAAGCTGAAGATCAAGAAGCTGAACGGCGAATATGAATTTAAAAATGTATATTTTAAATACGATGACAAAACTCCTGTACTGACCGATTTCTCACTTACCGTAAAAAAGGGAGAAACCGTGGCGCTCGTCGGTGAATCAGGTTCAGGAAAATCAACGGTTCTCAATCTTGTTATTGGGTTCAATAAGCTTGACAGCGGCAGCTTTAAAATTGACGGAATTGACGCTGCAGATATAGATATGCGCTCATACCGCCGATTTATATCGATGGTTCCGCAAAACTCAATCCTGTTTTCGGGAACTATAAGGGAAAACATAACCTACGGAAGACAGCATGTAACAGAAGAACTGCTCAATTATGCTGTCCGTGCCTCACAGCTCGAAAGTGTTATCGCAAAGCTTCCCGACGGACTCGATACAATGGTAGGCGAGCACGGTGCTAAGCTTTCGGGCGGACAGCGCCAAAGAATTTCAATAGCCAGAGCTATTATCCGAAACCCGCAGGTTATAATTTTTGACGAAGCGACCAGCGCCCTCGACTCCGTTACCGAAAGTGAAATTCAAAAGGCAATAGAAAATCTCACCAAGGACCGCACCACATTTATTGTAGCTCACCGACTTTCCACAATCAAAAATGCCGATAAAATTGCGGTTATGGAGAACGGAAGGTGTGTTGAATACGGTACATACGATGAGCTTATGGCTAAAAAAGGAGCTTTCTACAAATTAAAGCAGATGCAGTCTTAAATAATTTTATATAACCTGTTTTCTAAGCTCAATAAAATCCATACTTTTCCCCATAATAATTAATACATTTATAATACTTTTTTAAAATAAAACAGTCAACAAAGCAAAAAAGAAAAGTGCCCCGAATACGCATTTGCGTGTCGAGGCACTCGGTTGTGATGAATATTAAAAAAACTGTGTGAAAACTATTGATTTTTTGGTTTTATTCGTTTCTTTATCAATTCCGTAAGAAATTGCATATCATCAAACCGATGGTTTTTAATACACACCTAAGGGTGTGACGATATGCGCCTCACTTTGTGCGGCAATGATATACACGACTGCGTCGTGATGATATACCGAGCCTATCGGCTTGGATAAAAAAATCTCGTTCCGAAGAACGAGATTTTTTGTGATGGGTGTTCAAAAAAGAACAATGTTAAAATTCTTGATTTTAAATGCTGTATACTATATAGTTGTATGCAATCCGTCGCAAGACGGAATGTAATCATTTTCGCAAGAAAATGTATGTAATCCACCGCAGGTGGAATGTAATCAATCCGAAGTAAAGGAACATACAAGTCTTGCGACTTGATGACATACCGTTTGCTATGCAAACGGATTACATACGCCTGACGTCGATTACATACCAATCCTCCGAATTGGATAAAAATAAAGCCCTTCCGAAGAAGAGCTTTATTTTTTGGCGCGCTGAAGAAGATTCGAACTCCCGACCTTCTGGTCCGTAGCCAGACGCTCTATCCAGCTGAGCTATCAGCGCATTGCGGTCTTTTTGAACCGCCATAGTATAATATCACACTTTGCAAATAAAATCAAGTACTAATTTTACTTTTTTAAAATTTTTTTCTAAATACCCAAAACCAAAATTGCAAATCTGAAATAAATAAACAGCGAAATTGCATCTACAAGGGTGGTAATGAACGGACTTGCCATAACCGCAGGGTCAAAACCTATTTTCTTTGCAAGTATCGGCAAAACACAGCCGATAAACTTTGCGACAATAACCGTAAAGAAAAGGGTTATGCACACAACCATTATTTCCGGAATTTGTTTGCCGGGGTCAAATGTGTGCAAAATCAGGTAATCCACAAGCCACAATTTAGCAAAGTTTACCGCCGCAAGTGCGATGCTGCAGCAAAGCGCAACCCTGACCTCTTTCCAAATAACCCTGAAAATGTCGCGGAATTCAATGTCGCCAAGCGAAATACCGCGGATAATCGTAACCGAAGACTGACTGCCCGAATTTCCGCCCGTATCCATAAGCATGGGTATAAAGGCGATAAGCGCGGGAAAAACAGTCAGCTTCTCTTCAAAGCTTGAAATAATAGCACCTGTGAAGGTCGCCGAAATCATAAGCAGCATAAGCCACGGAATACGCGATTTGAAGGTGGCAAACACACCGGTTCTGAAATAAGTTTTATCCGACGGCAAAATAGCCGCCATCTTCTCGATATCTTCGGTTGCCTCTTCTTGAATTACATCAATAGCGTCGTCAACCGTTACTATTCCGACAAGTCGGTTTTCCTTATCGACAACAGGCAGAGCCATAAGGTCGTACTTTTCGAACTGACCCGCAACCTCTTCCTTATCATCAAGGGTGTTTGCGAATATAATGTTTTCATCCATTATATCGCTCAGCACACAGGTTTTAGGGTTAAGCAATAAATCCTTTACCGTAACAATGCCGAGCAGATGCCTGCCTCTGTCTATAACATAACAGGTATAAATCGTTTCGGTATCAAGCCCTACCTCACGGATATGGTCAAACGCCTCGTCCACCGTCATATTTTTCTTTAAGTCAACATATTCGGTGGTCATAATGCTTCCCGCGCTGTCGTCGGGATAAGCCAAGAGCTGATTTATCATCTTGCGGGTTTTAGCGTCAGTCTGGCGTAAAATTCGCTTTGCCACGGTAGCGGGCATCTCATCGATAATATCAACCGTATCGTCCATAAAAAGCTCATCCATAACCTCGCGAAGCTCGGTATCACTGAAGGCTTCTATAAGCAGCTGCTGCATTTCGGAATCCATTTCTACAAAAACCTCGGCGGCAAGCTCTTTAGGAAGTATACGGAAGATAACGGGCAGCTCCTTTTCGGGAACTTCCTCTAAAATCTGTGCTATATCTGCGGGGTTCATATCCGAAAGCAACTCTCGCAATCGGGCATACTTCTTCCCCTCAATAAGCTCGAAAATTTCTTCCGTCATATGATTTCCCCCTTTTTTAAATAAAAATCCCCGCCAAACCGAAACACAAAGGGAAATTGCGAAGGAACGGTCTGCGACACTTTGCGCTGCCCTTTGCTCTCATGCTATAACGGAGTTTACATAATCAATTATATGACGGAAAGCCGTCTTTGTCAATCTTTTTTGACATTTAAAATTCGCGCGTATTTTGAAAATTTAATAATTTCTTTTTTCTGTTTGAGAGCATAATCAAGAGCGATTTGAGTCCCGCTTTTGCGGTTAGTTAAATAATAATCTTCGTCACAATAAACTATGCAAAATCGGCTTTTGTTTATCATTTCACAGTTACGCTCAACATATACCGCTCTCCCTGCATTTTTTATCTTCTCGGGATAGTATGTATCCTCGTAATCTTGCAAAAGATAGGCTTTATAATCATCATTTATATCGGGATATTCCGCCCTTACATAAACCCTCATTATGTAAGGGTATTTTTCTTTGATTTTTGTCACGAGCTCGCGGCACACCGAATTAAATTCACTCTTACTGCCGAACAAAAAAGTATCAACATTTTCGTCCGTAATCAGCCTTTCAATAGTTTCGCACAATTTAGTTCTCAGCTCTAAAGTATCCTCAATTTTCCTGTGACCGATAAAGCAACAGGTTCTTTCTTTCATTGTGATTTTACCGCCTTTATGTCAATGATTATAAATTTATTATATATGATTACTTACTTAAAGTAAATATTATCTTATATTAAGTAAGTTATAAAGAGTCTCTTTTCTTGTTAAAATATTTTCAGGCAAGGAGGCGTTGATATGAAAACTGAATTTCCCGAAAAATATATTACATTAGGCTTAAAGATAGCCTATTACAGAAAGAAAGCAGGATATACTCAAGAAGTTTTCTCCGAGAAGATTAACAAAAGCGTTAATTTTTTGAGCCAAGTTGAAGGTACGGGTACAGTTAGAGGTGTTTCATTGGAAACTTTATTTAAAATCGCCCAAGTTTTAAATATTCCTCCGTCAAAGCTGTTAGAGGAAGACTGATATAAAAACAAAACACCGCAGCCTATGCAATGTTATAGGTTACGGTGTTTTCTGTTCTTGAATTTTGACAAATAATATTGACAAAATACAAAAATAGAAATATACTTTTATGGGCAAATTTTTTTAAAAGAGGAGATAAAAAATTTATGTTAGAAAAACTGTTCAAGCTAAAAGAACACGGCACAAATGTGAAAACGGAAATCATCGCCGGTATCACAACATTCCTTGCAATGGCATATATACTGGCAATCAACCCTACATATTTAGGCGGAATTGACGGTGCGTCAGCAGGTGCGATTTTAACAGGTACAGCAATATCTGCCGCTATTGCAACTCTTTGTATGGCATTCTTTGCAAACTACCCTGTAGCCCTCGCCTCGGGTATGGGTCTTAATGCATTTTTTGCCTTCACCGTTTGCGGTACAATGGGAATCCCCTATTCCGTAGCGCTTACCGCGGTTTTGGCAGAAGGTATTATTTTCTTAATTCTTTCTTTCTTCAAATTCAGAGAAGCGCTTGTTAACCAAATTCCCGCAAACCTCAAATTCGGTATAACCGCCGGAATCGGTCTGTTTATTACAATTATTGCCCTCATAAATTCCGGAGTTGTAGTTAACAACGATGCAACATTAGTTTCAATCGGCAATTTCAACCGCCCCGAATTTATTCTTTCCATTGTCGGTTTATTAATTATCGGTGTATTACGCCACTTCAAGGTTCCGGGCGATATCCTTTTAGGTATCATCGCCACTTGGATATTGGGCATTATCGCCGAGCTTTGCGGTTGGTATGTTGTTGATCCCGAAGCAGGCGTTTATTCGCTCATTCCCTCATTCAACGGATTTTCCATCGAAGCTCCTGTATTATTCAATTTTGATTTCAAATATGTAGTAAACCACTTATCAACCTTCCTTGTTGTGGTCTTCACCTTCCTTTACACCGATATTTTCGATACCGTAGGTACATTAATCGGCGTTGCAGAAAAAGGAAACCTTCTTGACGAAAACGGCGAGCTTCCCAATGCAAAGGGTGCGTTATTGGCAGATGCCGTAGGTACCTGCGTAGGTGCGTCCTTAGGCGTATCAACAGTAACCAGCTATGTTGAATCAAGCGCAGGTGTTTCCGCAGGCGGCAGAACAGGTCTTTCTTCGGTAACAACCGCAGGCTTATTCTTAGTTTCTTTGGTTCTTTCTCCCTTGTTCTTGGCAATCCCCGCATTTGCAACAACTCCTGCAATGCTCTTTGTCGGTCTTTTGATGCTAAGCTCGATTAAAAATATGAAATTTGAGGGCGACATCGCAGATGTTATCGGCGGTTTTTTGGCAGTAGTTGTTATGCCGTTTACATACTCCATTTCAAACGGTATTATGTTCGGTATCCTTGCTTGGACAATCCTCAAGGTTTGCACAGGTAAAATCAAGGATATTAAGCCTGTAATGTGGATTTCGGCTGCTTTGTTCGTATCCTACTTCGTACTAAAATGTTTAGGCATATTATTATAATCCCAAAATAATATAATTGAAAAATAAACGCCTATATGCTATACTGTGTTTACAGGCGTTGCCTGAATACTGTTTTGGAGGATGCTGTTTGAGAAACAACACCTTGGAGATTGTAAGAATCTGATTCCGATATTATTATTTGAAAGGATTTTTACAATGAAAAATTTAATTATTCGCAGCGAGAAAAAAGAAGACTACCGCGCGGTGGAAAATTTAATCCGTGAGTCTTTTTGGAATGTTTACAGGCCCGGTTGCCTTGAGCACTATGTTATTCATAAGCTTCGTGATGACGAGGCTTTTATCCCCGAGCTCGATTTTGTAATGGAGCTTGACGGAAAGCTTATCGGTCAGAATATGTTTATGAAGGCAAGCATCAAGTCAGATGACGGCAGAGATATTCCGATTATGACTATGGGGCCGATTTGCATAACCCCTGAATTAAAGCGCAGGGGCTACGGCAAAATTCTTTTAGACTACTCTTTAGAGAAAGCGAAAGAATACGGTTGCAAAGCCCTTTGCTTTGAGGGTAATATAGACTTTTACGGCAAAAGCGGTTTTACCTTTGCATCAAATTTCGGTATCCGTTATCATGGTCTGCCGGAGGGTGAAGATGCGTCATTCTTTCTCTGCAAAGAGCTTGAGAAAGGCTATCTTGACGGCATAACAGGTGAATATACCGCGCCGCAGGAGTATTTTGTGAGTGAGGTTGAGGCAGAAGAGTTCGACAAAAGCTTTCCGCCCAAAGAGAAACTAAAACTCCCCGGACAGCTATTCTAATCTTAGCGAATAAACGGAAATACCGTAACCGTTCGATAAAATGAATGGTTACGGTATTTTTGGCTTAAATTTTTATATTAAGAAGATGTGCTATTCCGGGGATGCTTTCACCCTGAAAGGACGAGGTCGGCGACATAAGCGCACCTGTTGACATAAAGAGAATATTCTTAAACTGTCCTTCTTCAAAGCGGTGCATAATAAAGGAGCATAGCACCGAGGCGCTGCATCCACAGCCCGAGCCGCCCGCATGGACATCCTGCTTTTCACGGTCGAATATAATAAGTCCGCAATCGCTGTGTCGGCATCTTATGTCTACGCCCTCTCTTTCAAGCAGTTCATAAAGCAGGTTTGTGCCGACATAACCTAAATCGCCTGTATAAATAACATCATAATCCTCAGGTTTGGTTCCCGTATCACCGAAAAACTTTTTTATGGTGCTTGCTGCGGCAGGGATAAATGTCAAGAGAACACCATAAGTTTTTTACTAAGAAAATCCGCACATCACTATGATGCACGGATTTTAATTTATTATTGTGGTCTTTTCTTTAATATTTTAACTGTTTTTGTGGGGAAAAAGAAGAAGTTTAGAAACTTTACCTTTTTTGCAATAACCGATGCCAAGACCGAGAAGAAAAGTCCGCAAACGGTACCCATTATTATATGTATCCACCACTGTGTAACATTTAAGCGTATTAGTATAATTCTGATTCCAGCCGTAAAGATAGTGTGCAGAAGATAAATTTGCAAAGAATATTTATTTATAAACAGTAAAAAACGTGATATAAGTTTAACTTCTTCAAGTAAAGAAATAAATAGTATGCTCGAATAAATGCCGAACAAAATCATAAATTCCTTAAAAAAAGCATCCTCTATTTTGCCAAGAACAATCAAGGTTACGCTTGTTGTAAGGTGCAATAAAATTACCAAAACTTTAATCCACTTATGCAACCTTGAAATGCGCTTGAAATCTATAAACGTTCCGACACCGAAAGCCAAAGCGGAATAAAAGACAATATCAAAACTGCCAAGTCCTACACCCAAAAGCGGTAACACATAGCCAATCAACAAAACAATTGCGGTAATTTGCCAATTTTTAAGGTATCCCGATAGCGCGGTCCAAATGAGAAACAAGAAAAACAATGCATATAAAAACCAATACTGTGCAACGGGGGTTTTCCAAATTTTAAATATATCAGTTATTGAGGAATTTGTGTTTGCCTCGCCCACAAATGCGTTTATTGCAATGTATATAGCTGAGAAAACAACATAAGGAACGCCGAGGTTTACAAGTTTATGTATTATAAAAGCGGACTTGGTTTTTTTGCCTTTCCACTCACCCGTTTCCTTGTAAACAACTCCGCTTAAAAACAGAAACAGTGCAACATGGAACGACCAAAGAAATAGTTCCATCCCCGCAAAAAAAGACGGAATGTTTAATCCTGCAAGTCTTATTCCCATAATAACGTGTCCAAATAGCACTAAGAAACAAGCATATCCTTTCAGTTTATCGACAAGGACGTTTCTTTCCATATAACACCTCGTAATTTATTGTTTTTTCTTACCCTTGCAAGACGAAGAAATTATATATTTAGGTCTTCCTTTAATTTCTTCATATATACGGGCAACGTAATATCCGATAATCCCAAGACTTATCATCATTATACTACCAATGAAAATTAGGATAAGGATAACCGTCGTCATACCTTCGAGTGCACGACCTTGAATTTTATCAATAAACGCCCACACGCCAAAAACCACGGTAATTGCAAGCATTATAAACCCTAAAACCGTTACGATTTGCATTGGTGCAGTTGTGTATGCCGATATATTAGAAACGGCATATTTCATAAGTGAAACGAGCGACCACTTTGTAGTGCCCTCCGTTCGTTCATTCACCTGAAACTCAACTGTTGATTTTTTGTATCCAACCCAAAAGGAAATGGCTCTGAAAAAGCCTTTTTTCTCGGGTATTTTATTAAGAATATCAACAACTTTACGGTCAAGAAGTTTGAAATCAGATGCATTTGACATATCAAAGCCTACAACCGAACTGATAAGAGAATAAAAACTTTTTGCGGCAAAGCCGTGAACCTTATTCTCTTTACCTCTGGTACTTTTAATACCCTCTACAATTTCAAAGCCTTCTTGCCAAAGCCTATACATTTCAACAATTTTTTCGGGTGGATGCTGCAAATCGCAATCGATTACCACTACCGCATCACCCTCTGCCGCGGCAAGTCCCGCAGAAATTGCAGCCTCTTTACCAAAGTTTCTTGAAAAATGAAGTCCGCTTATGTTTGACACTTTATCGGCTAAAGTTTTGATTCTTTCATAAGTATTATCGGAAGAACCGTCATCAACAAAAATAATCTCGTTCTCTATATCTGCGTTTTTCAAAATATCCGAAATTGTAAAATAGGCTTTTTCAATCATTAACTCCTCATTATATGCAGGAACAACTACAGACAGCATTTAATTCCCTCCCTAAACGTTATCAAACAAATTTTCAAGCGTTGCAACCGACATAGGTTTATAGTAATAAAATCCTTGAAGAAGGTCGCATCCTGCCTCAATCGCCGCATCTTCCTGTTCCTTGGTCTCTATTCCTTCACACAGGGTTTTGAAACCGATATCCTTTGCGGTTTGGATAATGTTTTTAAGGATTTTGAAGCCTGTTTCGGTAACCGAGTTTTGAGTTATAGATTTATCTATTTTTATGATAGAAATATCAAGGTTCTGCAAATCACCAAACGTAGTATATCCGCTTCCAAAATCATCAAGCAGAATTGAAATGCCTTTTTCTTTAAGAAGTGATAGATTGTCTATCATTTGTTGCTTTGCTTTGCCCATAATGTTTTTGTCCTCTAAAATTTCCACTGCCAAGCAAGAAAATTTAAGGTCATATTTTTCTGCAATATTTGTAATTTTTTCTACAAATTCAGGCTCACTAATCGTTGAACGCGAAAAGTTTATTGTGTATTTATAGCCCTCTCTTTGTTTTTTATCGTTGGAAATCCATTTGCAATTTTTCTCAAAAATATAATAATCGAACTTTTCGTTTATTCCAACCGAATCAACGGCTGACAAAAAACTTTTCGGCGCTAAAATACCCTCACTTTCCGAATTCAGACGGGACAAAACCTCTGCCCCGATAATCTTTTTTGTCTTAGCGTCCAAAACGGGTTGATATTCTAGAAAAAAGCGGTTGTTATCAATTTCTTTTTCGATATTGTTTTCAATTTTTATCTTTTTCTCAAGCGCTTTTCCACTACTCGCCGTCCACTCTACGTATGATGTTTTTTGTGTTTTTGCAAGCATACAGGCTTGTTTTGCACGAGCAACGGCGTCGTCGAAGTTTACTTGTATACGGCTTGAATCGTAAGAACCAATTTTTACGATTACAACATTAAAAGCGCTGTGTTTCAAGAGAATTTTATTTATATCATTTATGCACGTTTCAATTTGTTCTTTAATTGTTTCGGCGTCCAAATTTGCTATAACAATATAATTTTTATCATCATAAGCTGCAGCAAAAGATTCTTCCCCGTTGGCGAAAGCATATAGCAAATTATGTTTTATTTCTAAAAACAACTTCTGTTCAGAGCGAGATATGCGCAGATTATCAGTAGAAAGGTTTATATATAAAACCAATCTACTACGCGATTTGCCCATTGCTTTGAAGCGACTTTCCATTTTGCTTATAGATGTAAACGACCTCTCGGTTTGCCCGTTAGCCGCCCTTAAACCTCTTACGGCAAAACAGATACCTATTGCCGCAAGTACTACCACACCGATAGCCAAAGACGCTATAATTATGTATGGATTTTCAAAAACGTGCATAATTTAACCCCTGTTTTATTTTTTATTAAATGACGGAAACTCTAGCGTACCGCCCGATACTTCGAGCCCTATGCTCTCTGCAGCTTTAATACATTTAATTCCGTCTGCCCTTGCCCTTTTCTTGCGCTCAGAAATTTCTTTTATAAGGAATGATATTCCAAACTGTAACATTCCTTTAATAAGGTCAGGCTTTGAAATTCCTTTTCTTTTATATTCCGCCAAAATTTCAAAAAAAGCATAATTTAAGGCTTCTTTATCGAATTTCTTTGTTTCGTTGTTTGCAGATTTTGCCCATCTGTAAAACTCAATAAATTCTGCAATATTTGTATTTCTTCTGAAATAAATTCCGTTTATATAAAACTTTTCTCGCTCTTCTGTCATAGGTTTCAGAAGTTTTGAGAGATAGTTTTTTTGAATTTTGATAACCTCATTTTTCTGCTTATCCAAAGTGGTTTCGGTTATCTGTTTATCGTGAAGTCTGTATATCATAAGATATTCAGACAAAATCTCTATCCTTTTATCAGATAAAGCAAATCTTGTCCAAAGTTCCATATCTTCGGTGCAGGTAAAGTTTTTATCGTAGCATAATTCCTTAATTACCTCTGCCTTGGCAATAATGCCCGGATGGAGAATTGGGTTTGTAACTAAAAGCAAAGCTTTTATTGACGCATCATCATCTTTGCCACCGCAGCCGCCCGAAGAATAAACACCGTTTTTAAGCGTCATAAACCGGCAAGAAGACAGGTCTATTTGCGGGTTTGACTCCATAAAATCATACTGCTTTTGCAGTCTGTCGGGCATACAAATATCATCGGCATCCATTCGGGCGATATATTTACCCTGTGCCAAAGCTAACGCTTTATTTAATGACGACGGAAGTCTTAAATTCGTTTCGTTTGTATGTACTTTAATTCTGTTGTCTTTAGCCGCGTATTCTGCCAACATCTGAGACGTTTTATCTGTAGAACAATCGTTTATTATAATAAACTCCCATTCAGTAAAGGTTTGGCTTGCTACGCTGTCGATGGTTTCTGCCAAATAATCCTCTCCGTTATAGACACTCATTATTAAGGATATTTTAGGTACTATATTCATTTCTTGAACCCCTTGATATCTTTAATTTTTTTGCAAAGATAGAGAAAATAAAAGGCTAATTTAATTTTTTGCTTTTTCATCAACCATATCGCAATTTTGCTTTTTGCGGAAACACACTCAAATTGCGCCTTTTTTATTTCCTCTTTATGCACGGAATTATTTATAAGTTCTTTTATTTTGCTTATAACCTTAAAATGATTCCCCTCTGCCGCTGCTGCCAAAATTGCGAAACACATATAGCAGGAATAACGAGAAATTTGGTCGGGGAAATCTTTCGGTTTTTCTGCGCTTAATGCGCGAAGGCCGAGAATTACGTCCTCTATTTGTTTAATTTGTATGGTTTTGAAATCGGTAGAAATAGAGTCATTACGAATGGTATAAAGATACACGTCTTTTTTTGAGATATAAACCGTATTTGCATCCAAAAAGCACGGCACAATACAACTTAAATCTTCTCCCAAAGAAATGGCGGGGTTTACGTTTAACTGATGATTAAAAATAAGTTCTCTTCTTATAGCCCTACCCCAAAGAAAATAGAAAAGATGACCCATATTTTTATTGGATAAAAGGTTAGGATAAATGGAATTTTCAATATCAGCTTTATTATATAATCCTTCCTCGGCTAAGTCTTCAACAACGTCACCGATTTCACCGTTTATACAGGTTCTGTACGAGAAAGAAACAATATCTGCGCCTGTTTTGTTTATAATAGCGTATGCAGATTCGAGAGCATCAGGCAATAAGGCATCATCGCCGTCAAGATTAAAAATATAATCTCCTTTTGCAAGTTTTATTCCAGCTTGTCTTGCGCTTACAAGACCGCCGTTTTCTTTATGTATTACCTTGATTTTAGGATTGCTTTTGGCATATTCGTCACAAATTGTGGGACAGTTATCGGGTGAGCCGTCATCGACCAATATCAACTCATAATCGGTAAAAGACTGTGCAAGTACACTATCAATGCACTTTCTTATATATTTTTCAATATTGTATATTGGAACAATTACCGAAAAGAGCATATTAAGTCCTCCTATCTATCCCTGAGTAATACCATAATTTTTTGCAGTAAAAACAGTTTATATTTCATTGCAAATGCAAACGCTGCCTGTTTTATGGGTAATTTATACCACGGATACGTTTTTAACACACCCGCAATTTTTTCGTTTATGCATATTTCTTTAAGTCTTTTTCTCAAAACGCAATATTTAATTTTTTCCTGTTTTGCATGAACAATTTCTTGTGAGCACAAAATTCTTCCGAAACCTTGAATAAGTCTATCCAAATAGATTTTATATTCTTCCTTTGGAACGGTGTTTGCGATTTGTTTTTCAAGTTCATTTAAGAAAACAATGCTTCTTTCAAATCGTGTACTATTATACGATTTTGAAAGAGAATCATCGTTACGGCAATAACAATAATATGCGCCCGTAACGCCAACTGCGCAAGAAGAATTTTTAATGAAATCCACCATAAACAGCGTATCTTCCGATAATATTTCCCTTTCGGACAGAAAAGTGATGTTTTTTTCTTTAATAAGTTTGTTACTAAAAATATTTTTACAAACGCTTACGCCGTAACGGCTATCATCGGGTTCGTTCGGTAATGCGCCGATAACCCCCAAAAGCAGAGTTTTTAACGTGTCTGCATTAAAAACTTCAGTTTCCTTGAAACAAGGTTTTGCAACTAAATCATCCGACTCTGAAAACATATTTCCACCGACAAACGAAATGCCCGAAACGGCTATATCGGCACCATTATTTTTAGCGGCGGCATAAAGCGTTTCATACATCATAGGTTCTATATAATCATCTGAATCGACAAAGCCAACATATTCCCCGTTTGCCTCACTAAGACCTGTATTTCTTGCAAAACCAAGTCCTGCGTTTTGTTTGTGGACAACCTTAATTCTCGAGTCTGACTTAGCAAATTGGTCGCAAAGCAAAGCACAAGCCTCTTTAGAGCCATCGTCAACAATAATGATTTCTATATCACTTAACGTTTGATTCAAAATAGAATCCAAACATCTTTTAAGATATTTTTCGGTATTATAAACAGGTACAATAACGCTTACCCTCGGCTTTGCCAATTGTTTCACCCCTCGTTTTTAAGGTCGGTATATTTTTTAATTATTATTTGCGCGTACTCACTTACGCCCATTATCTCTTTACCCACTTGCTCACAATTAAGTTTAAGTGTTTGATACGTTTTTTCGTCCATACACTTTTCTACGGCGGCAGCCAACGCTTTTGGCGTAGGTTCAAAAGCCAAGGCACCCGTTTTGCCATCGTTTATCAATTCTGCCATA
>JBGUUB010000080.1:0-8893 GCA_045133355.1 Acutalibacteraceae bacterium | reverse complement strand
GAAACTCAAACATAAACTGTTGGAATATTTCGGGCGGTATCCAAGTCGCACCGAGCCTTACGGAAATCTCGCTTGCCGTCAAATCCTTTGGCTGCACCTTTTCAAGTGCCTGCACATTGACGGTGTAATCTTCGGGATACAGAGTCGCAGACCTTTTGGCTGTTGCCAGCTTCTCACGAACATTGCCCGACAGATATTCGTCTGCCATCAGATACTTCGGCTCATAAGAATTGCCGTACTCATAAAGGGGATTTAAGAAGATAACACCCTTTAAGTCAGAAAATAATTCTTCCTCACTTTTGCCGGACAACTCCATCATATATGCCATATCAATGGCTGCTTTTTCGCCCATAGAGACAGCGAGAGCTTCGTCTGCGGTGTCAACCTCCGTTACAGGCTTGTGCGGTTTAATCGTTCTCTTGAAGAACATATCCGCCTTGCGTTCCAGTTCGCCATTTTCGTCCAAGACCTCAAGAGCAGAGAGCAGAGCATAGGAGCTGTCATCGGAAAAGGCGGAAGTATTGGCACGGCTGTTAATCAGTCCGTACTTCTTTGTAAAGCTGTCATACAGAGTGTTCAGCTTTTCCTGTGCCTGTTTGATTTCGCTGTCGGGGTAATCCTCGGTTTGCAGTTCAATCAGGTTGCGAACGCAATCTCTTATCCCAATCATACCCTTGATACGGTTCTCGGCGGTTGCCGATACCTCCACCGGGGACATACGGGAGTTCTCACGGAAATAGATTTTATCGTCCAAAATTGTGTAAGAGAAGTTCCTTACCGTAGGGTCTGCCGGGATAGAATTATCTTCTTCCTCCAGCTCGTCGGCAACCTCGTATTCGGAGATTTCTCCGTGAATGTTTGAGACTGCTTCGTTCAAAAGCTCCGAAAGGTCGGCATTTTCAAACGGTTCACAGGTTGCTTCCGGTCCGAAACGACCGCTTACCATTTTCATTTCGCCGAGTATCATTTCCGGGTGCTGAACAAAATATGAGTTCATCCTTATACCGTTTTCGTCGGTGTCAAGATGAACCCAATCCGGTTCAATATCTATGAGCCTGTCTCGCTTTTGCAAAAACAGAATATCGGATACAACCTCTGTTCCGGCATTGCCTTTGAAGGTGTCATTCGGAAGTCTGATTGCTCCGAGAAGCTCCGCCCTCTGTGCGATATATTTTCGGACATTGGAGTTTTCCTTGTCCATAGTTCCTTTGCTTGTCACAAGAGCCATCACACCGCCGGGTCGTAATTTATCAAGCGATTTTGCAAAGAAATAATCGTGGATTAAGAAGTTGTACTTGTCATATCGTTTATCGGAGACTTTGAAATCTCCGAAAGGCACGTTGCCGATAACACCGTCAAAGAAGCTGTCGGGGACATTTACTTCCTCAAAGCCCTGTGCCGCAATGGAAGATTTCTGATAAAGCTGCTGAGCGATACCGGCTGAAATGGTATCAAGCTCAACACCGTAAACCTTTGCGTTTTCCATTGACTTAGGCAGCATACCGATGAAGTTACCGATACCGCAGGACGGCTCAAGCAGGTTGCCCTCCTGAAATCCCATCTGTTCCAACACCTTGTAAATGGCGGTAGATACTTCGGGCGGAGTGTAAAAGGCGGTCAAGGTGCTTTCTCTTGCCGACGCATATTCCTCCGGCGTTAGGATATTTTTCAGCATTGCATACTCTGTATGCCAAGCTCCGGCTCGTTCGTCAAAGGCTTCGGGAATACCGCCCCAACCGACATATCTCGACAAGATTTTCTGCTCGTCAGGTGTTGCAAAACGGTTTTCGTTTTGACAATCCTTCAAGACCTTAATCGCTGCATAGTTTCTGTGAAAACGCTCTTTTTTGTTCACTTCTTCAACCTGATTATTGGCAAGGTCAAAGTTGTGTCGCTCCGACATCGGAATATCCGGGTGGAGGTCAAAGCTCTTTACCTTTGACTTTTTCTTTTGCTCCCAAGCGGGTACAATCGGTTCAGGCTCTTTGTCGTAACCGTTGCCGATACGAACACCCTCGTTATACATTTCCTCATAACTGTCAAAACCGTTTTGAGTAGCAACGATTTCTCTGTAATCCTCAATCGGTACATTTCCGATGTTCGTTGCCACCATATCAGTTCTTTCAGCGTTTTCAATGAGTGCTTCCATTGTGGCGGAGGTACAGTCGGTCAAATCCGGTGTCCTGTGAAATTCTCGGTCTGCGTCCTCAAACCATTCCGTGCCTACATCGGCAAGCTCCTGATTTGCAATACTGCCGAGGTAATCAAAGAAATCCTCAGCCGAGTCATATTTCCGTACAGCTTGCTGTATATCGTCAAAAGAAAGCGTATTTGTAACATACTGACCTCCGGCATTGCTGTCGGGGTTATAGTACATCCAAATTACACTTTCATTGTCCCGGTCGATAAAGAAGGCGTCGTCATAACCGGTTTTCGGACTGAAATTCTGTACGGTTTTGGTATCGTTTTGAACTTCATTTTCGCCTGTAACGGCTTTTTCTTCCGCCGGTAATACACTGACCTTCAAGTGGTCGTTCATTGGATTTTCACGCACTTTTCGGTCAAATTCTTCCCTTGGAAGCTCCTTGTTGAAAAGGGGCATATCAAAGTCATAGAGCATTACACGGTTTTCGTCAAAGGATAAAATCTCATACTGAGAAGCCCCGATATACACGCTGTCGCCGAGATGATATTCATACTGTGCTTCCGTTTCGTCCACTTTGTTTTCAGGCTCAGGCGGTGCGGTAGAGAGTATCTCTCGGTTTTTTCTCTGCTCTGCAAGCTCGGCTCGCCGTTCTTCCTGCTTTTCAAGCCATTCCGGGTACTTTTCTTTTTCCTTTGGATTTAAGTATCTGTCCATTCGGATAAGGTCTCCGATACGCTTTTCCACCTGAGACCAAGAAAGTGTAATGTGCGGCTTGTCGCTTCCGATACCTTTTGAAATTGTGATACCTTTTCCGTCGTGCTGTTCGTCAATGCCTGCACCGATGATGACCGGATAAGAGCCGCCCCAACCGTATTCGTTTTTCAAGAAGTCGGCGTTCTCTTTTGCGGAAAGGCTCTTTTCAAACTGTTCATAGATACGCATTTTGCCCTCGGAAACTCCGCTTCCACGGGTCAGTACAGCGTCTATGATTTCCTGAGAAAAAGTAAAGGCAGAGGTTTTTTGTTCCTCTGCCTGATTTCCCATAATGAGAGTCAACTGACCGTCCATAGACGGAAGCGGCTTCATTGTATCGGTCAATTCTCCCAAAAGTCTCATTGCTTCAAAATGCTGTGCGATAACGCCCCAGTCGTAGAAGCTCTGAGCGGTTCTGTTTTCGTATTCGCCCTCCCACAAGTGGAGGACATTCTGAAATGTTTTGTAGCCGACAAGCCTGCCGTTGCTTAAAGGTAGCTGTGTGTAATCGTTGTTGAAAATACCCTTGATATATTCGGTACGGGTCGCATTGTCCGTATTTCTCTCATAGAAGTCTTTGATTTCTTCCTTTGAAGCGGACAAATGCGGGGTAGTGCCGAGTATCTCTCGGATAGTATCATCGCCACCGAAAAACGGCAGGCTCTTGTCCTCGTGGTTTCTGTCGTAATACTCTAAGCGAATATTACCTGATTCTTCACGATTTCCTGTGCCGAGTTCCTGATGTTGTTCATCAGGTGAACCCATTTCATCATATCTTCCGCTTTCATCTGCTCGGTCAGTCCCGCTTTCTCTGCCATCTGCTTTACGAGAGTTTCCTCCAGTTCGCTGGCTCTCTGCTGAACCTCCGCCAAGTGACTGTTCAGAATCCCTTTCGTCAGAAGATTGTAGTACAGGATTTTGTGATGTTCCTTCAGATAAGTTCTCCTCATCTGCGACCATCTGCCGAGAGTTACTTCCGTCTGCTCCGGCAGCCTCAGGTTCGGAAGATTGTAATCTCCCACCATCGTGTATGTGATTTCGCTCATCGCTTTGACTCCTTTCGTCTTTGATGTCTTTATTGTATTCGGATTGCCCCTGTTCATCAATTATGCGATTTTCCTTACTGAGCGTGCTGATTGTTCTGCTGACAGGAAGCAACGCCATTTCAGCAATGTCGCTTGTAGCAATACCCACCGCATTGAGAACTTCCTGTGAATTGAAGCTTGAAATCCCGACAAAGTCATCGGGAGAATAAACCTTGTCTGCGTCCAGTCCCAATCGTGCCATAACCATATATGATACGCTGTTTCTGACAAGCTCCAAATACAAGGCATTTGCTTCGTCGGCAGACAAATACTCAATATCGCTTCCTGCACCCAAACTCATAAAGTCGGAGATATAGTCTGCGATGTTGTCCTCAACGGCATTGGCAATGCTCTCTTTGACGACATTTTCAATACTCGTTGTATCGTTTACCGCCCCGAAAGTGTTTTCAAGCGTTTCGATAACCTCTGCTTCATAATCGGGTCTCATCTCCCAAATCGGAACAGGGCGGGAATATCGGCTTTCGTGGGTGTCCGATATATCAAAGTAATGAATCAGCCTTTGACGGCTTCTGTCTGCGTCCTCAAATACGGCAATACCCTTTGCTCCTCGGTTTACCCAGCGACCGAAAGTACCGTTCCATCGTTCGATTTCAAGCACGGCTGTTGCATCGGGTCTTTGGGCATAAATGAGAAGCTGTTCATCAAATCGGAGCCTGAAATTTCTGCCTGCGGTTTTCAGAAACGATTGCCAGTTTACCGGATTGTCTGTAACTGCAAAACAGGTTCTTTCATACAGCTCCGAAATCAGGTCAAATTTTCTTGCCACCTCGTCTGCACCTCCTTATCGTGATATTCCTTTGTCCTTTGCAGTTTTTGTGTTTTCTTTTGCGGCTGGTTCTACGGTATGACCGTTTCTCTCGCAAAGCTCGGCAAATTCGCAGATATGGTAGAGATTTGTGCCGACCTCCAAATGGTAGTCGTCAATATATCTCCAAGTCCTCTCCATTGTTTTGCCGTCGCCGAGCTTAATTGAGATTTTCTCTCCGTCCGCAATGCGAAACTGCTCCTGATAGTGCGGGTCAATAAATCGGATACCACGCTCGGCATTTTTCAAGTGGTTGTTCAGCCACTCTTTCTGATAGCAATAGCAGTACAGATTGTATTCGCCCCTGTTGGGGTTAAACCTCATAAGATAGCTGTACTTTTCCGTATCAAGACGAATGCCGTAGTGGTTGCGGTCATCATTAAAGGAACTGTCGGGAGTGGAATAACAGTAAGAGGACATATCATTTCTGCCGGACAAAACATCGCCGTCACGCAATCCGTTTATCACATCATCAAATTCAGCCTTAAATTCATCGGTTTTCAAGTCTTTTCTGAAATCGTTCCAAGTCGTCCAAAACTCGTTCCCGTTAGAACCGAAGTCGGCTCTCAAATATCCGATAAGACCGGTCTGCATAGAGAGCTGCTGACTTTGGCTGAAGGTGTATTTACGCTCTGCTTCGGTCAATACTCTGTAATCCATTTTCATCACCTCGCTTGTTCGTTTGGTTGTCTTTGCTTTGGAATAGGAAAACCATAAACTTCGGCAATTTCATCGCCGAGCCTTTTGGTAACTCGTGTGATGTCGGCTCTTGTGGCTTTTCCGTTATAGATTTTATCTTGCAGATTTTCAATCTGCGTATCGGTAACACCGTCTTTGAATACACGGTATAGATAATGGTTTGTACCGTCGTGATGAACGGCGTCGGCTCGAAGATCTCCGTACTTATCCACATACCATTCGGTGTAATCGGTATCGGAATAAAGGCAATCCTTGATGTTGCCGGAATCAATCATCTTGTAGCCCGACACTCTGCCGTTCCATCTGCCGAGGTCGCCGATAACGATAATCGGCTGTGAAAGCTGAATGTTGAGATTTACTCGTTCATCATAAAGATTTTCGGCATTGGATTTTACCATAATGTCGTAAAGCTCATCATCGGAATATCCGGGATACAGTTCCTCCAAAGACTCTCGCCAATCATCAAGGTCAAGGCTAATGTCGCTCCAAATGATATGGCGGTCATTCTGTTCCGGACTGCTCATCAGTGCCACCTCCCAAATAAGAGAACAGCTTATTGGCTTTGGTCTGCTTCTGAAGCTCGATAATCAGGCTCATATCCGGAATAGTGATACCGGGAATTTTCAAAATGCTCTCCATATCAAGCTGCTGCAATTTCTTTTCCGTGTTGCAGCCTGCGTCAAACAGTTTCGTCAGAAGCTTTGTTTTCTGCTGAAAAGTGAATTTTTCCTTCATTGCTTTGTCCTCCTTATCGTTGTTTGTCTTTGTTTCGCTTCTTGTGTAAAAGCTCTTGTGCCTTTTCCTTTGCCCATTCAGGCAGACGCTCAGGCTTTACTTCGCCCATAACATCCATTCTTTCGTATCGGGTGGATTTGCCGGTGTGAAGATTTGTGCAGAACACAGCACTTCCACGGCTGTTTGCCGACGCACCGAAACCTCCCGTAACATAGTAGAGCTGTCTGTCGGCTCTCTGAAATTCGGGCTTTAATACCTTGGGGTCAATAGCTATGATTTTGCCGTTGATGTCTTTGGAATAGTGGTCGGGGATACAATCGGCTTCCGTTATGAGTGTGATTGGAATATCCAGCTTTTCGACCTGTTCCTTGAAAAGCTCCGCTTCATTCGCCACACGGCTACCGAAAAGGTGTACGATTTCGATATAGTCATCGCTTACCATACATTCCGAACACAGTTCAAACAGGTCGTTTCGCTCTGCAAAGCCGCACATATATTTATCGCCGTTCGTACTTTGCTCATTGGAAGCCAAGATAACCTCCTTTTCGCCCACATTGACCGAGCAGAGAACGGTGTATTCACCGATTTTTCTTTTTTCCTCGTTCATATCCACACCTCAGCTTACTTCAATCACAATTCTGATGTTTCCGCAGTCGCAGCCACTGCACTGTCTGGACAGTTCAGGAAATAGGGATTGCACTCTCTGTCTTGCTCTGCGGATAGTCTCAAAGCACGGCAAGCCGTACCCTTTATAGTTGTTGACTATATCCTCAAGCGGTAAATCTCCGACTCTCATATAGCTGTATCGGTTGTAATAGCAAAGGATAAGCTGCATATCGTCATACCTCGTTTCGGGGCATTCTCTGAGTATTGCAAGCGCCTTGCTGTCAACCGTCTTTTGCTTGTTCATAATGCACCTCCGTAAAAGAACTGTGGGCGAAGTATTCACTCCGCCCACATAAGCGTTCCTTATTTCTTTCTGTTCTTAATCTGCAAGAAGATAAAGCCGCCGATAATAAAGGCGACTAATACAACTGCTACGATTGTTTTAGCGTCCATTACTCATTGTCCTCCTTCTTCTTTTTTCTGTACGCAACAACGGCTGTGCCGACAATACCGAGGGCAGAAAGTCCCGCAAGTGCCGTCCACAAGCCCACATTGCTGTTATCTCCGGTCTTTGGTGTGTCTCTCAGCTCATTGTGCATTTCCACAACGGTAGTAGAGCCGACCTTTACTGTTGCAATCTTATCCGCAGGAAGCACATAGGAAGCAGAAACACTATCCTGAACCTCGGAAACGGTGTAATCGCCGATACGAAGTCCCTCAATAACGATTTCGCCGTTCTTATCGGTCGTGAAGCTTCGGTCGTATCCGTTTACTCCCGTAACTCTGAAAGTGAAGCCTTCAACCTTACCGTCTGAGGAAGTCTTAACGATTTTCAGGTTTCCTTTCATTGCCGTGTTAATAAAGCCGACGTCGGCTTTGTTTTCTACCTCGTATGTGGTTTCATCTTTTTCAATGAAAACAGAGTACACACCCTTATCAAGCTCAAAGCCCTCCGGTGCTTTGGTTTCTCTTACAAGGTATTTTCCGTAAAGAAGCTCCTTCATTTCGTAAATACCCGTAGAAGTTTCGTTGAGCGTACCGATAAGCTCGTCGCCGTCGTCCAGTTTGCCATCGCCGTTTACATCTTTGTAAACCTCAAAGGTCGCTCCTGTCAGCTTGTTGTCCGGGTAATCTTCATCAACCTTAGTCAACTTGATATTGCCGTGAACATACTCATTGACGATTTCAACCTCAATGACCTGACCGACCTCGGAGATTTTAACTTCATAAAAAGTATCATCAAGCACAAAGCCCTTCGGCTGCTCAATTTCTCTTACAAGCCAGTTGCCATACGGTACTTTCTCAAAAGAAAAACTACCGTCTTTTTGGGAGGTAGCAGTCATCAAAGCATTTTCTTTTGTAAATTCGGTTTCATCAGCCTTAAACAGTCCGATTACTGCACCGCCGAGTTCTTCGCCGTTTTCGTTAATCTTCTTACCGGAGACAGAACCGTAAATGAGCTTGTTTTCAATCGGCTTGCCGTCATTGACCGCAATCTCAACAGTTTCGGTATCCTGTCCCGCATAGCTGAAAGTAAACGGATACTTGCTGTCGGAAAGGATATAATGCTCATCGGTTGCAAGTTCCTTTACATAATAGTTTCCGAAAGGAAGGTCGGTTTTGATAACAGCCTTACCGTTTTCGGAAAGTGAGATAATCTCAATCAGACCGTCTGCCGGAATAGAAGTACCACTTGCAGAAACAAGCTCTTCATCGGCAAAAAGTCCGAAGCTGATATTCTTCACTTCATCGCCGTTGCCGATATTGAAGATGTCGTTCTTCTCGATAGCCTTTTCAAGACTTACCGTTACTTTCTGCCTGTCATTTACAAAGCTTGTGGCGGTTTCGGTTACAGACACTTCCTGACCGGCATAAGTCAGCTCAACCTCGTGAGCTTCTTTGTTGATAACCATACCCTCCGGTGCGGTGATTTCGACCACAGTATATCTGCCGAGGTAAATCTCCTTACTCTTGGCAAGTCCGTTTTCATCTGTGGTAACAGTATCTACGACCTCGCCCTTTGCATAACGGAGTGTACCGTCG
>JBGUUB010000079.1:0-2635 GCA_045133355.1 Acutalibacteraceae bacterium | reverse complement strand
CTCTCTGTTTTGAGGTTTAGCACTCTCGGTGTTAGAGTGCTAACTGCTTTATCAATAATATAACCCCAAAGTCAGTAAAAGTCAAGAGTTTTCTTAAAAATATTTTCCAATTCACAAAACTTTCAATATTCCGTCACTTTTTTCTTGACTTTACGCGCCTGTAAAGTTATATTATAATAATGAAACCAAGCTAAAACAAACGGAAGTGATTGCGTGCAGGAGTTTTTTCAGAACGGAGCTGTGTTTTTGTGGGCGGCTCTGGCGGTACTTACCTTTATAATCGGGCGCAAACAGGGCGCGGTGGGTTACCTGCTGTCGGTGTTTTTCATATTTATGGCGGTTTGGTACGGCTTGCGCACGTTCGGAGGACTTCCGGTTTTTGACGGCGCGATGAGCTATGTTTTCCGCGGAATTCTGCTTGTGTTCCTGATTGTAATAATCGCCGTGTGGTACAGAGGACGCAAAAAGCAGGCGGAGCTTGACGCCGCTTTAAAGGCTCACGCCGAAAACTGCGGCTGCAAAGACTGCCGCGACAAACGCGCATAAACTGCATATAGATTAGTATGTACCGGTAAACACTATATATTGTTACGTGAAATTTTGCTTATAAAAATTTTTGCTTTTTTTGAAAAAAAGCTTGATTTTCAGCCGTTTTTATGCTAATATATTATCCATATGACTGATATTTTAAGGAGGTGGGACAATGCCCAACATTAAATCTGCGAAGAAGCGCGTTAAGGTTATCGCTACAAAAACAGCCCGCAACAAGGCCGCTAAGTCAGCTCTTAAGACCGCCATCAAAAAAGCTTACTATGCTGTAGACACCAACGCTGACAACAAAACAGAGGCAGTTCGTCTTGCTATCAAGAAGATCGACCAGGCAACAGCAAAGGGTATTCTTCATAAGAATACGGCAGCAAGAAGCAAGTCTTCTCTTGCAAAGCGTCTTAACGCTTCAGCGTAATCCGTTCACGAAAATATGTATAACCTTAAAAGCAGAGTTTTCTCTGCTTTTTTTGTTTTTCTATTGCGTTTTCTATTGACTTTTGGGCAAAATATGTATAGAATATATATGTAGTAGCATATTTTCGGCTAAAATTATTATATTATATTTGGAGGAAGTCGTATGAAAAACAAAAAGTTCTTTTGGATTATCGGTATAATTTCAATGGTTGCTGCAATTTCGGCAGCTGTAACAGCGTTTTTGTTTGTAAAGGATAAGCAAAAAAAGGATGACGAGGAGCTTATGGAGTACCTCGACAGCGCAATCGAGTAATTTATAAACGCGTTAAAAGGAACGAGTTATTCGTTCCTTATTTTTTAGGTCGATACCGCATAATACACGTGTGCGGATTTTGATACTAATTCCTGATAGAAAGTTAGACTTATATTTTGCGAGGATATTTTTGCAAGACAAGGCGAAGGACGCGGCAAGGCTGGCGCCTTGTAAGGACGACAACGCAGTATTGCGGAAAATAGACCGCAAAGATTGGTTACTTTTTATTAGGTATTAGTATGAGGTATGATATGGTTGAATATGAGCTTAACCGCCTGCTGGCGGACGCAAAAAAAGACGCGCGTCTTAAAGCGCGGCTGATTGAAACAAAGAGCAGCGAAAATCCGGTTGACGATTTTTGCGCGCTGTGCCAAGGCCTGGGCTATAACATAACAGCCGGCGAGCTTTTCACCGTTGGTATGACCGCGAACGACGCAAAGCTGAGAAGCGTAAACGGAGGCGGAGTTAACGGAATTGACGGCTGGGACGACGCATACGAACAGTTTTTTCTGACTCTGGAGTGGACAACATGAAGAATGTTTACCCTTCATATTACGGTAAATTCAAGTGTATAGCCAATTTGTGCAAGGACAGCTGCTGCAAGGACTGGGACGTTGTTGTGGACAGCGAGGCAGAGGAATTTTACAACACGGTAAACAACAGCCTCGGAGAAAAAATCCGCAGGCTTACCGTTACGGACGGCGACGGCGACAGGATTTTTGTATCAAAGGACGGACATTGCCCGTTTTGGAACAGCGATATGCTGTGCGACATTTACATAGGCTTGGGCGAGGAGCACCTTTGCAAAACCTGCTCCTCCTTTCCCAGAATAACCGCCGGATTTTCGGATTTTGAAGAGCATTTTTTGAGCTTTGCCTGTCCCGAGGCAGCGCGGCTGATTTTGGCTGAGGAAAACGCGTATGAAGCCTTTGAAACCGCCGAATACAAACCCGATTCACAGGATTACGACACAAATCTTATGAAAATTCTGTTACAGGCACGCGCCGAAAACGCAAGGCTTCTGAAAAACCGTTCGGAAACTATGGCTCAAAGGCTCGCCGATTGTTTGGTTTATAACGCAAGGCTGCAAAGCGTGTTAAACGGAGACGAGCCTGAAACAGAAATACGCGGTACAAGCAATAAAAGTCCGCAGTTTATTTTTGCTTTTTTTAAAACGCTTGACTATATGCACGGCAATGTTCCGCAAATAATAAAAACCGCCGAATCCGCAGCTGACAAAAACATTACATACGCTTATGACGACGCTTTTGAAAAGCTTGCGCTTTACAATCTTTACCGTTATTACCTCAACTCGGTTGACAGTATGGATGTGATGAACACGGTAAAAAGGATAGTATG
>JBGUUB010000078.1:0-73486 GCA_045133355.1 Acutalibacteraceae bacterium | reverse complement strand
AGCGTAAGCACAAATAGGTTATGAAATCTCCCTTAGCGGCGAATGGTGATTAAACCGGCATGTTCTGCGGTTGCCTTTTATTTTATAAAAGGCGAGCGGAACGCCGTCCCTATATTGTGATTAGCGTGATTTTTCACGCTATTAACTCCTGTTCATAATAATTTATTTTGTCACCTTAACGCTTTTGGTAAGCTTTGTAGCTTCTGAATATTTCTTGATGAACAGCATATAGACCATAACTGCAAGTACCGTAATCGCTGCAATCAGGCCGATTACATTCAGACCTCCGGTGAATACCGAGCCGAACTGATAAATCATCAGAGAGATTGCATAGGCAAACACGCACTGATAACCGATGGCAAACCAAGTCCACTTGGCGCTGTTCATTTCACGCTTAATAGCGCCGATCGCCGCAAAGCAGGGCGCGCAAAGCAGATTAAACACCAAGAATGAATATGCGGCAAGGCGGGTCATACCCTCAAAGTCAAGGACTCCAAACACGCCGACAACCTCTTCCTTAGCAACAAGTCCCATAATGGTTGCTACCGTCGCCTTGATGTTGCCGAAGCCGAGCGGGGCAAAGATCCAGCAGAGTGCATTGCCGATCATACCCAGAGCACTGTCTTCAAGCTCCATCTCTGTGCTGAAGGTAAACGAGCCGTCCATCATACCGAAGCAGGAGCCTGCCCAAATGATGATAGAAGAAAGTAGGATAATGGTTCCTGCCTTTTTAATAAATGACCATGCACGTTCCCACATGGAGCGAAGCACATTACCGACGGTCGGCCAGTGGTATGCCGGCAGCTCCATTACAAAGGGCGCGGGATCGCCTGCAAACATTTTAGTCTTTTTAAGCATGATACCTGAAATAATGATTGCGGCAATACCGATAAAATACGCGCTCGGTGCTACCCACCATGCACCTCCGAATAGTGCAGAGGCGATAAGAGCAATAATCGGAAGCTTTGCTCCGCAGGGGATAAAGGTTGTGGTCATAATCGTCATACGGCGATCGCGTTCGTTTTCAATGGTACGGGACGCCATAATTCCGGGAACACCGCAGCCGGTGCCGATGAGCATCGGGATAAAGGATTTACCCGAAAGACCGAATTTGCGGAAGATACGGTCAAGCACAAAGGCAATACGAGCCATATATCCGCAGGATTCAAGGAAGGCAAGGAGGATAAACAGCACAAGCATCTGCGGCACAAATCCGAGAACCGCACCGACACCGCCGATAATACCGTCAAGGAGCAGACCGTTCAGCCATTCGGGGGTATTGATGGCTTCAAGTCCATTTTCGGCAAGCACGGGAATACCGGGTACCCATACGCCGTATTCAGACGGATCGGGCACGCCCTCTGCTTCTTCTCCGAGAGCCGTTTCGTAAATTTCGGAAATATCATATCCTTCTTCTGCCAGCGCATCGGCATAGGAGCCGTATGCCTCGTCAAATGCGCCGAAGTCTTCGTCCTCAATAGCGGAATGAATATCTTCCGCACCGATTACACCCTTATCGGTGGCGGCGTCAACAATAGAAATCATCTCGTCGGTCCAGACATTCTCTGCCGCATAATCGGTCATAGCGTCGTCATAAGCAGAGGTGCCGATACCGAACAGATGCCAGCCATCGCCGAATACGCCGTCATTTGCCCAGTCGGTCGCAAAGGTACCGACGGTAGAAACTGCGATATAATAAACAAGGAACATCACAACCGCGAAAATCGGGAGTGCTGCAAAACGGTTCGTTACAACCTTGTCGATTTTATCGGAGATCGAAAGCTTGCCGGCAGATTTTTTCTTGTAACAGCCCTTGATAATCTGACCGATATAAACATAACGCTCGTTTGTGATGATGGATTCCGCATCGTCATCCAGTTCATCTTCGACCGCTTTTATATCCGTTTCAATGTGCGCCGAAATCTCTTTGTCCAAATTCACCTGTTCGAGCACCTTATCGTCGCGTTCAAAAATCTTGATAGCATACCAACGCTGCTGTTCCTCGGGAAGATTATGTACCGCCGCCTCCTCGATATGGGCAAGTGCGTGCTCAACAGTACCGGAAAAGGTGTGCATAGGAACAGTCTTGCCGTTCTTTGCCGCGTCAATAGCAACCTCTGCCGCCTCCATAATTCCGGTACCTTTCAGAGCGGAAATTTCAACCACCTTACAGCCAAGCTCGCGGGAAAGCTCTTCCGTATTAATCTTATCACCGTTTTTCCTTACCACATCCATCATATTAATGGCGACAACAACGGGAATACCAAGCTCGGTAAGCTGTGTAGTAAGGTACAGATTCCTCTCAAGGTTCGTGCCGTCGATAATGTTTAAAATTGCATCAGGACGCTCGGTGATAAGATAATTTCTTGCCACCACTTCCTCCAAAGTGTAGGGAGAAAGGGAGTAAATACCCGGAAGGTCGGTGATTACAACATCATTGTGTTTTTTTAGTTTTCCTTCCTTTTTCTCAACCGTAACACCCGGCCAGTTTCCTACAAACTGGTTTGAGCCGGTCAAAGCGTTAAACAGGGTTGTTTTTCCGCAGTTCGGGTTACCCGCAAGGGCAATTCGCAAATCCATATAATTTCCTCACTTTCTTGATTAGCAACCGCTAACCGATGCTTCAAAAAAATACGGGGCCATTTCCCCCGGATATTTTCTTAATTCACTCTACCACAATCATTTCGCCGTCTGCTTTACGAAGTGAAAGCTCGTAACCGCGGACGGTAACCTCAATCGGGTCGCCTAAGGGCGCAACCTTGCGGATATGTACCTCTACACCCTTAGTAAGCCCCATGTCCATAATACGGCGCTTGACCGCTCCTTCGCCGTGGAGCTTGACAACTCTGACCGTATCTCCGACTTTTGCATCTCTGAGTGTTTTCATGCCTGTTCTCCTCCTTTAAATGTATTTTAAGTATAACTGACTCAGAAAATCAGATCATAATTTTCTGCGCCATTTCCTTACTTATTGCAATGCGGGACTCCTTGACATTTACAATTACATTCCCGCCTATGGTGGTAATAACCGTAACGGCGCCTCCCGCAACAAAACCGAGATTTTCGAGGTGGGCTTTTACATCATGTTTTCCCCCGATTTTCTTGATAACATTTTCTTCTCCTACAGTTGCTAATGTAAGTGGCATCATTTTAAATTCCTTCTTTGCGTCTTAAATTAGCATTTGCTAACTATACGCTTTAAATATAGGTTAGCCATCGCTAACCACATATTATTATATACACGCTCTTTTCTTTTGTCAATAAGTTTTTATATAGAAATGCGGTTTTTTGGAAAATTGTTCATCCGGTTAGCATCCGCTACCTTTTTTATTGTATAAACTGTATAAATCAGCAATCAATTACTTAATTTAAATTACATTCCTTCTGTCATTTGCAGCAAAAGCTGCAAAAAAAGAGCCTCAACTACGCGTATGTGTGTCGAGGCACTCAACTGTAAAGAGGTTACAAAAAGATGCCGCTTCGACGCGAGAGAAAAAATCGCAAAAAAAGAAGTGCCTCAGCTACGCGTTTGCGTGTCGAGGCACTCGACTGGCGGAGATGGAGAGATTCGAACTCTCGAGCTCGTTTCCGAGCTACACGATTTCCAATCGTGCGCCCTCGACCGGACTAGGCGACATCTCCGAATAGGTCGATTAAATACCGCTTATGACGGCAACAACCATTATACATTGTATTGCCCGAAAAATCAAGTCTTTTTTTACTTAAATTTCAAATAGCGAAGGCGTTCACTGATTTCTGCGATTAACGGAAAGCACATCTGTAATGACGGCTCGGCGGAATTTGAAGCCGACAGCACCAGAGGGGATTTTACAATCAAGAAATTTAACTTCCAAAAGGGCCCCCTGTGTAAAGGGTGCGGGTTGCCTGTGGCAACCATTGGACAAAGTCCAATAGCACCGACCGAGGCGGCAGCCGAGACGCTGTCGAGCAAGGCGAGACCGGGGGATTGCAGATCATATTAAAAGCTTTAGGTTTTATTGTAAGATATTATTACAATCCTTCCGTCACTTCGTGCCACCTCTCAACTGCCGTTTCGGTCGGTGCTTCTAAGCTTACGCTTAGAGATTGCCACAGGCAATCCGCACCCTTTACACAAGGGAGGCGTTTTTTTAATATCACCTTAAATTATTATTCATTGGATTTTTGAGCAATTTCATTTGCGGCGCTTTCGAGGTAATCACAGCTGAAGCGCTCAAACTCGCCGTTATCCACCATTGTGGAAAGGGAGGGGTCAATCGGCATTTTGCCTAAGAGCGGCACGCCGATTTCCTCGGCTACGCTCTCGCTTCCCGAGCCGAAAAGCTCAATTTTCTTTCCGCAGTCGGGGCAAAGCACATAGCTCATATTCTCGATTATTCCGAGTACGGGAATATTCATCATTTTCGCCATATTGTATGCCTTTTTAACGATAAGCGAAACCAAATCCTGGGGCGAGGTAACGATTACAACGCCGTCCAGCGGAATTGTCTGAAAAACGGTAAGCGGTACATCACCCGTTCCGGGAGGACAGTCAATAAGAAGATAGTCAAGATCGCCCCAGACAACATCTGTCCAGAACTGCTTTACCGCACCCGCAATAACAGGGCCGCGCCAAAGCACCGGAGAATCCTTTTCTTCGAGCATCATATTGATGGACATTATCTTAATTCCCGTCTTAGTTTCAGCAGGAAGTATACCTATCTCGTTTTGCATAGCTCTGGAATTTACGCCAAAGGTTTTGGGGATTGACGGGCCTGTAATATCAGCATCAAGAATACCGACATTATATCCCTTTCTTCTGAGCAGTACTGCAAGCATAGAAGTGGTCATCGACTTGCCGACGCCGCCCTTTCCGCTTACAACACCGATTACATGCTTAATGTTGTTGTATTCGCCGGTAGGCTCAATAAGGCTTTCAGGCTCACGCGAGGAACAGCTCTCCCCACAGGATGAGCAGTCCCCCGTACAGCCGCTGTTTTTGTTCTCAGACATATTAAAAGTCTCCTTTATTTTACATTTTCCACATTATACCACGATTTTTCAGAATTAACAACCGATAGATAAAAAAAGGGAGTAAAAAAACAAATCGGGGTTTGTGGAGGTGATTGCAATATCTATACTTCGGCTCCTCTTGTCAGGGGAGCTGTCTGCGAAGCAGACTGAGGGGTAGTCAGAAAAGGCTTTATAAGAGCATTTTCTCTCCCTCCGTCACGGCGAAGCCGTGCCACCTCCCTCGTCAGAGGGAGGCAAGGGCGGTTGCTACAGCTTCACCCCTACAAACCCCGATTGTCCGCCTAAAAGCAAGCAAGCTCGGCAAAAGCTTTGTTATTGTGCTTTTGCCGAACTTGTTTTATTCAATTAATCCCCTTTTAGGGTGCCGTGTTTTTGACACCGTCCTTAGCCGATTATTCAGCAGCTACTGCTTCGGTCGCTTCCTCGGTTTCTGCTACGAACAAACCGTCCTCAGCCTCAGACTCGGATTTCTGTCCTTCATCATAGGCAACGGGGTTGATTTCCTCGCAACGCATACCTGTTCCCGCAGGAACAAGCTTACCGATAATAACATTTTCCTTAAGACCGAACAACGGGTCAACCTTGCCCTTAATAGCGGCCTCTGTGAGAACACGCGTAGTCTCCTGGAAGGACGCGGCAGACAGGAAAGATTCTGTTGCCAAGGAAGCCTTGGTAATACCGAGCAATGTAGCGCGGTAGGTGGCTTTTGTAAGCCCCTCTTCGCCCGCATCGATTCTTTCCTGAACCTTTGCGTTTGCATCGGCTATTTCCTTATATTCATAGCTTACATTCTGCAACAGGTCTGTAGAGCCTGCGTCTGTAACACGGAGCTTTCTCATCATCTGACGAACGATAACCTCAATGTGCTTATCGTTGATGTCAACACCCTGTGTGCGGTATGCGTTCTGAATCTCTGCGATGATATATTCCTCAACCGCCTCAGGTCCCTGAGCCTCCAAAATATCCTGCGGATACTTAGCACCCGGAATCAGCATATCGCCCGCCTTGACCTCGTCGCCGTCCTTTACAAGACAGCGCACGCCATAAGGAATGGTGACCTTTTCCTCAGTCTTAAGCTCGTCATTTGTAATTATAATGACATTGCTCTTCTTTTCTTCAACTATGCGGACTCTGCCGTCAATCTTAGCGATAAGTGCGCATCTCTTAGGTCTTCTTGCCTCGAACAGCTCCTCAACACGGGGAAGACCCTGTGTAATATCCTCGGTGCTGGCGATACCGCCCGTGTGGAAGGTACGCATCGTAAGCTGTGTACCGGGCTCACCGATTGACTGAGCGGCGACAATACCGACAGCCTCGCCGATTGTAACGGGCTTGCTTGTAGCAAGGTTTCTGCCGTAGCACCTCTTGCATACGCCATGGTGGCTGTGGCAGGTAAGAACCGAGCGAATTTCGATGCTGGTAATACCCGCGTCAACAATCTTCTTTGCGCCCTCGCCCGTAATCATATCCTCATGCGACCATATAACCTCACCGGTCTCAGGATGAATCGCATCGTGGAGCAGATATCTGCCCTCTAAGCGTTCCTCAAGCGGTTCTAAGATATGGTTGCCGTCCTTAATATCAAATACGGTCAGACCTTCCTCTGTGCCGCAATCGTCCTCGCGAACAATAACATCCTGCGCAACATCAACAAGACGGCGGGTAAGATAACCCGAGTCAGCGGTACGAAGCGCGGTATCGGCAAGTCCCTTACGCGCACCGCGGGAGGAGATAAAGTACTCAAGTACATTAAGACCTTCACGGTAGTTAGCACGAATCGGAACCTCAATTACCTTACCTGCGGTATTTGCGATAAGTCCACGCATACCTGCAAGCTGTCTTATTTGGCTCATAGAACCACGCGCGCCCGAATCCGCCATCATAAATATGGGGTTGAACTCGTCAAGGTTGCCCTTAAGTGCATCGGCAACATCCTCGGTAGCCTTGTTCCATATCTCGATAATATGGCGGCTACGCTCCTCATTGCTTATAAGACCGCGTCTGTAATCGCGGGTTACAAGGTCAATCTGATTTTCCGCGGCGGCAAGAATATCCTTCTTGGCGGGCGGAATTACCGCATCTATAACCGCAACGGTTATAGCGCCCTTTGTGGAGTATTTAAAGCCTGTAGCCTTAACATTATCAAGCACGATTGAGGCTTCACTTGTCCCGTGTATTGTAATGCAGCGGTCAATGATTTTACCGAGCTGTTTTTTGCCGACCTTATTCTGAATAATATCGTCATTGCTTTCGATAAAGTTGGCCTCGGGATTCTTAACCGTAAAGGTCCATTCAAGGTCAAGCTTATGTGCAGGGTCGTTTCTGTCAACGAAGCCTAAATCCTGCGGGATAGACTCGTTAAAGATTATAAAGCCGACAGTAGTCCAAACAAGTCCGCTTTCACCCTCGGCATTCGTCATACGCACCTTAATAGGAGCGTGCAGACCGATAATATTATCGCTGTATGCCATAATAGCCTCGTTCTTATCGCGGAAGACCTTGTTTGTACCCTTTTCGTCCGCCTTAACAAGGGTAAGATAGTAAGAACCGAGTACCATATCCTGTGTAGGAACGGTAACAGGCTTACCGTCAGACGGCTTTAAGAGGTTATTAGCGGCAAGCATAAGGAAACGTGCCTCTGCCTGAGCCTCAGCCGACAGCGGAACATGAACCGCCATCTGGTCACCGTCAAAGTCGGCGTTGTATGCGGTACAAACAAGCGGGTGAAGCTTTAACGCTTTGCCTTCAACGAGTACAGGTTCAAATGCCTGAATACCGAGCCTGTGAAGTGTAGGCGCACGGTTTAGCAGTACAGGATGCTCTTTAATTACCGTTTCGAGTGCGTCCCAAACCTCGTTTGATGCACGCTCTACCATCTTTCTTGCCGACTTGATATTTGTAACCGCCTTTGTTTCAACAAGGCGCTTCATAACAAACGGTTTGAAGAGCTCAAGTGCCATCTCCTTAGGAAGACCGCACTGATACATCTTAAGCTCAGGTCCTACTACGATAACCGAACGACCCGAATAGTCAACACGCTTACCGAGCAGGTTCTGACGGAATCGTCCCTGCTTACCCTTAAGCATATCCGAAAGGGACTTAAGCGGACGGTTGTTAGGTCCTGTTACGGGCTTACCGCGTCTGCCGTTGTCGATAAGGGCGTCCACCGCTTCTTGAAGCATACGCTTCTCATTGCGGACTATTATATCTGGAGCCTTAAGCTCTAAGAGTCTCTTAAGACGGTTGTTACGGTTAATAACACGCCTGTAAAGGTCGTTTAAGTCGCTTGTAGCGAAGCGCCCGCCGTCAAGCTGTACCATTGGGCGCAAATCGGGCGGAATTACCGGAATAACATCGAGAATCATCCACTCGGGACGGTTGCCGGACTGCCTGAAAGCCTCTAAGACCTCAAGGCGCTTTAAAATACGCACACTCTTCTGCCCTGTGGCGTTTTCAAGCTCCTGCCTTAATTCATCACAGGTTTTGTCAAGGTCGATTTCGCAAAGAAGCTTTTTGATGGCCTCAGCGCCCATTCCCGCTTCAAAATCGTCCTCATACTTTTCACGCATATCGCGGTACTGCTTTTCGTTCAAAAGCTGCTTTTTCTCAAGGGGTGTAGTACCCGGGTCTGTAACAATGTACTGTGAGAAATAAAGTACCTGTTCAAGCGCTTTTGGGGTTATATCAAGCACCAGTCCCATACGGGAGGGAATGGTTTTGAAATACCAGATGTGGGAAACGGGAGCGGCAAGCTCGATTGAGCCCATACGCTCTCTTCGCACCTTAGCACGGGTAACCTCAACACCGCAGCGCTCGCAGACCTTACCCTTATAGCGGATGCGCTTATACTTACCGCAGTGACACTCCCAGTCCTTCTGCGGTCCGAAAATACGCTCGCAGAAGAGACCGCCCTGCTCGGGCTTTAGTGTGCGGTAATTAATGGTCTCGGGCTTTGTAACCTCGCCGTGTGACCAGCTTCTTATCTGTTCGGGAGACGCAAGTCCGATTTTTATTGATTCAAATTCAATTTCTGCCATATTTGCCCTCCGTTACATTTCGTCATCAAATTCATCATCGTCTGATGCGAATTCATCAATATCGTCTGCAATCGCATCGCCGTTTTCATCCTCAAGACCGAAGCCTGTCAAATCATCGGCGACCGTGTCGTTATTAAAATCGGTATCATCCTCGGGGATAACCGGTGAACCGAGACCGATATCATCATCGTCGTCAAAGCTCTGCTTTAAGTCGATTTCGTTCTCGTCCTTGTCAAGCACCTTGACATCAAGACCCAGTGACTGAAGCTCTTTAATAAGAACCTTGAAAGACTCAGGTACGCCGGGTTTCGGAATGTTTTGACCCTTAACGATAGATTCGTAGGTCTTAACACGGCCGACAACATCATCCGACTTGACAGTAAGAATTTCCTGAAGTGTGTAAGCCGCGCCGTAAGCCTCCAGCGCCCAAACCTCCATTTCTCCGAAACGCTGACCGCCGAACTGTGCCTTACCGCCTAAGGGCTGCTGGGTGACAAGGGAGTACGGACCTGTCGAACGGGCGTGAATCTTATCGTCAACGAGGTGATGGAGCTTCAGGTAATACATATAACCGACTGTTACGGGGTTGTCGAACGGCTCACCCGTACGACCGTCAAAAAGCTGTGTCTTAGCGTCGGAATTGAGCGGAATGCGCGAGAAATCAAGTCCCGCACTGTCCTTAAACTCATAACCGACTGCCTTTGTAGACTCCTCTGCCAAGCGGAAGCACTCTCTGATATCATCCTCGTGCGCACCGTCAAATACAGGTGTGCAGATATTCCAGCCAAGTGCTCTTGCGGCGTACCCTAAGTGAACCTCAAGTACCTGACCGATGTTCATACGGGACGGAACGCCCAAGGGGTTGAGAACAATATCAAGCGGTGTGCCGTCCGGCAGGAAAGGCATATCCTCGCTCGGAAGTATGCGGGAAACAACACCCTTATTTCCGTGACGACCCGCCATCTTATCGCCGACAGAAATCTTACGCTTCTGCGCGATGTAGCAACGGACAACAACATTTACACCGGGGTTTAATTCAGAAGAATTTTCCCTTGTAAATACCTTAACATCAACTATTGTGCCGTATTCGCCGTGCGGAACACGCAGAGAAGTATCTCTGACCTCGCGCGCTTTTTCACCGAAGATTGCGCGGAGCAGTCTTTCCTCGGCGGTAAGCTCTGTTTCGCCCTTAGGCGTAACCTTACCTACAAGTATATCTCCTGCTGTAACCTCAGCGCCTATGCGGATAATTCCGCGCTCGTCAAGATCCTTAAGTGCATCCTCTCCGACATTGGGAATATCCCTTGTGATTTCCTCGGGTCCAAGCTTAGTATCGCGGGCTTCAAGCTCGTATTCCTCAATATGAATGGAGGTGTAAACATCGTCACGGACAAGGCGCTCGTTAATAAGAACCGCATCCTCGTAGTTGTAACCCTCCCAGGTCATAAATCCGATAAGAGCATTTCTGCCGAGGGAAATCTCGCCGCCTCTTGTAGCAGGGCCGTCTGCTATAACTTCATATTCTTCAACCTGTTGACCTACGGCAACCACAGGGCGCTGATTAATACAGGTGCCGTGGTTTGAGCGCAGGAACTTAATAAGCTTGTATTCGTCAATCTCGCCGTTCTTAGCGCGAATTTTAATGTAATCGGCGCTTACATAGGTGACCTCACCCGCACGCTTTGCGAGCACAACTACACCCGAGTCAACTGCCGCCTTATATTCCATACCTGTCGCAACAATCGGGTTTTCCGGACGGAGAAGGGGTACTGCCTGCTTCTGCATGTTAGAGCCCATGAGCGCTCGGTTGGTATCATCGTTCTCAAGGAACGGAATCATAGCTGTCGCAACAGAAACAACCATCTTAGGCGAAACGTCCATATAGTCGGCACGGGAGGCCTCAACCTCCTGGAAGCCGTCACGGTAACGCGCATTTACCTTTTTGTTGACAAAGAAACCGTTTTCGTCAAGCGGCTCATTAGCCTGTGCAACAACATATTCGTCCTCTTCATCGGCGGTCATATAGCGCACCTCGTCAAGTACCTTGCCTGTAGCTTTGTCAACCTTGCGGAACGGTGTCTCAATAAAGCCGTACTTATTAATCTTAGCAAAGGTTGCAAGATAAGAGATAAGACCGATGTTCGGACCTTCAGGTGTCTCGATAGGACACATTCTGCCGTAGTGGGTGTAGTGAACGTCACGAACCTCGAAGGACGCGCGGTCACGGGAAAGTCCGCCGGGACCTAACGCCGAAAGACGGCGCTTATGGGTAAGCTCTGAGAGCGGGTTTGTCTGATCCATAAACTGTGACAGCGGTGAAGAACCGAAAAATTCCTTTATCGCCGCTACAACAGGACGGATATTTATAAGTGACTGGGGAGTAATACTATCGGGATCCTGAGCCTGAAGGGTCATTTTCTCGCGTACTACCCTTTCCATACGGGAAATACCTATACGGAACTGATTCTGCAAAAGCTCGCCTACAGAGCGTATACGGCGGTTGCCCAAATGGTCTATATCGTCGGTATTGCCGACATTGTGGGGCAGACCCAAGAAATAGCTTACCGACGCAAAAATATCGTCAAGTGTGATATTCTTCGGAATAAGGTCGTCGGCATGCTCTAAAACAGCCTCACGAAGCTCTTCTTTGCTGTTTGCAGAGTCACGCAACTCCTTTAAAACGGCAAAGGAAACCTTTTCGTTAATTCCGAGACCGTCAAGCTCCTCTAATTCCTCGGCGGTGAAATCGGTGAAATCCGAAAGCTCTACCATTCCGTTGGAAAGAACCTTAACCTCTGTAACATTACCCTCGTTATCCATTACATTAATGTAAGCCGAGAGCACACCCTTTTTCTCAATTTTCTCTGCCAATTCACGGCTTACGGTAGTGTCGGCTTCTGCCAAAATCTCGCCCGTCATAGGATCGATAACAGGGCGCGACAGCACAGCGCCTTTAATACGGGCGCCAATAGCCAACTTTTTATTGTATTTATAGCGGCCAACCCTTGAAATATCATAACGGTGCGCATCAAAGAAGAGCTGTTCAAGATAGCTCTTTGCACCTTCAATAGTTACAGGCTCGCTCGGACGGAGCTTCTTGTAAACCTCTACAAGTGCGTCTTCTACGGTCTTTGTATCATCCGCTTCTAAGGTCGCCGAAAGGCGCTCATCCTCACCGAAAAGCTCCCTTATCTGCTCGTTAGAGCCAACCCCCAAAGCACGGATAAATGTAGTAATAGGCAGCTTGCGGTTTTTATCTATACGGACATAAAGCACATCATTAGCCGAGGTTTCATACTCAAGCCACGCACCGCGGTTAGGAATAATTGTCGAAGAAAATAGTCTTTTGCCTGTTTTTTCATCGGCTTTCTCGGCATAATAAACGCCGGGGGAACGGACAAGCTGGGATACAACGGCACGCTCCGCACCGTTTATTACAAAAGTTCCCGATTCGGTCATGAGCGGGAAATCGCCCATCGAAACCTCGCTCTCCTTAATCTCGTCCTTTTCGACATTTACCAAACGGGCAGTTACTCTGAGGGGGGCGGCATATGTCGTATCGCGCGCCTTGCACTCGGTAACATCGTATTTCGGAGTATCGTCAAGGTGATAATCAACGAAGCTCAAGCGAAGATTACCGCTGTAATCGGTAATGTCCGACATATCCCTGAAAACTTCCTTGAGACCCTCCTCGACAAACCATTTGTACGAATCCTTTTGAATCTCAATAAGATTAGGCATATCGATGACTTCATTGATTTTTGAGAAGGTCATTCGAGTGTTTTTACCCAACTTAACAGGTTTAACCATTGAAGCAGACTCCATAGGTTTGCAATCACTCCTCCAAATATTTTACGGCTGCGCCGCAATGTCTTAGGTTGACGGGACAGCGCGACTGTAATAAAAGAAAAAAAACAGAATAAAATATAATAGGCGCACATTACCCCATCATTAGTAATTACTAATTATATATCAATAAAAGACATTAGTCAAGCATTATTTTCATAAAACAGCGAAAAAATCGGAGCTGCCGCTTTCGGAATAGAAATTCCTGCGACAGCTCCGACATATGAATACATTATTTTGCGTAATCAACTACGCGGCTTTCTCTTATTAAGTTTACCTTTATCTGACCCGGATATTCGAGCTCGTTTTCAATGCGTGAAGAAATATCGTGAGCCATAAGCACCATTTTATCGTCCGAAACTGCTTCGGGTTTTACGATGATGCGAATCTCGCGTCCAGCTTGAATAGCATATGAACCTTCAACGCCGCTGAAGGAGTTCGCGATTTCCTCAAGCTTTTCGAGCCTCTTTATGTAGCTCTCAATATTCTCGCGTCTTGCTCCCGGTCTTGCGGCTGAAATAGCATCCGCCGCCTGAACTATGCAGGCAATAACGGTCTTAGCTTCAACCTCGCCGTGGTGAGCGTGAATGGCGTGGATTACAGTTTCGCTTTCACGGTATTTCTTCGCCGCCTCAACACCGAGCTGAATATGCGTGCCCTCCTGCTCATGGTCAAGCGCCTTGCCTATATCGTGAAGCAATCCGGCGCGCTTGGCAAGGGTTACATCCTCGCCCAGCTCCGCCGCCATAAGTCCCGAAAGGTGGCAAACCTCGAGCGAATGGTTGAGCACATTCTGTCCGTAGCTTGTGCGGTAACGCAACTTACCCAAAAGTTTTATTAGCTCAGGATGCAGGTTATGAATGCCCGCCTCTATCATAGCGCGCTCACCCTCCTGCTTGATGATCGCCTCAACCTCGGCAGTAGCCTTAGCTACGGTTTCCTCAATTCTCGCAGGATGAATGCGTCCGTCAAGTATAAGCTTTTCAAGGGCCACACGGGCAATCTCGCGCCTTATCGGGTCAAAGCTTGAAAGGGTGATTGCCTCGGGAGTATCATCTATGATAAGGTCTACGCCTGTCGCGGTTTCAAGGGCACGGATGTTGCGTCCCTCGCGGCCGATGATTCTTCCCTTCATTTCATCGTTCGGAAGAGCCACTACCGAAACGGTCATTTCGGAAGAATGGTCGGCGGCACAGCGCTGTATTGCATGTCCTATAATATTCTTGGCAAGACGGTCGGAATCTTCCTTAATTCTCTGCTCATAGTCGAGTATTTTAACCGCCTTTTCGTGGTTAAGCTCCCCGTCAAGCAGTTCAAGCAAATGTGCCTTTGCCTGCTCCTTGGTGTAGCCCGAAATCTTTTCAAGCATTTCCATCTGGCTCTGCTTAATTTTGTCGCATTCCTCAAGCTTCAATTCGATTTCCTTAGAACGGGCGGCAAGCTTTTCCTCTTTTGCCTCAAGATTGTCGATTTTACGGTCGAGGGTTTCCTCCTTTTGCTGTAAGCGGTGTTCCTGTCTCTGCACATCGCTTCTGCGTTCGCGGATGTCCTTATCCGCGTCCTGTCTGAGTTTGAAAATTTCGTCCTTCGCTTCTACCAAAGCCTCTTTTTTCTTGGCTTCGGCGGTTTTCATAGCGTCGCTCAAAATGCGCTTTGCCTCTTCCTCGGCAGAGCCTAAGGTAGCCTCCGAGGTTTTGCGGCGGTATGCGGAGCCTGCAAAAAAGCCGATCACGGCAAGCACAACGGCGACAACAGCTAAAATAATATATATCGCTGTATCACCCATTTTTTATTAACCTCCTATAATTAAGCACGGTTTTTACTTTAAAACAAAAGCGAACGGGAGCCGTGCGATTCCCCCCGCGATATATCCTACCCTTTCTAAGCTCGGAAAGGGAAAAATGCCTGATATACAGAAAAAACCGTATAATACAAACAAATGAATTATCTTAATAATTTTACCACCGCGCGGGCAATATGTCAAGAAATACATATCAGGTTTTCTTTTTCTGCATTATAAAAACTCCCGCCCCAAAAACAGGGCAGGAGCTTTTCAATTCCTTGTTATATATTTTTCAGAGTGTTTAAGCACGGCAATGACAGGGCAAATAAGCGTGCCGCAGATAAAATTACTGACCCCGTGGACAAAATCCCAAGGAAGTCCCGCGGCAATCCAGGCTATCATACCCTTAAAATCAAGCCCGAACAAGAGCGCCTGAGCGGGGGCGTAAAGGGTGCCGAACAAAAAACCGTGCAAAGCGCAGACCGTCATATAAACAATAGGTCTTGCCCTTTCGGGAATATTTTTAGGCAGCAGCATTACCGCTCCCCAAAGGACCGTCCATATATAAAGATATGGTATCCACCACATAGCAAATCCTGAAAACAGACCGTTTATAAACACATATATATAAATGGGATAGAGCGCTTTTTTGCGGTAAACAGCCGTTATCGCCACAATAAATACCCCGAGCAGATGCACATTCGGAAGTATTTCCATTATTATTTTGGTCGCATACATAAGCGCCCCCAAAAGTGCAAAAACAGCGGTTTCCTTAATATTAAGCTTCAAGGCTATTTTTCTGCCTTAAAGGCATATTCGGCGCCTGCGGTGATATCGGTGGAATCAACCCCTGCCGAAGCATATTCGCCGTTTACATAGAACGCCCAGTACATTCCGTCCTTGTCGTAATCAAGCGTGATGCCGTTTACGGTTTTAACATAAAGTCCGTACTCGCTGTCGTCACCTGCGATAAGGTTTTTCTCAAGCAGAGCTTCGCCGACCGTCTTTTTATCGGTACTGATTGCGAAATCTGTTTCTTTTCCGTCGGCGTCGGTCACCTTGAAGGTAAATTCGACCGTCTGGGCGGACACCTGTGTTTCAGAGGGCGTCGAAGCGGTTTTGCTATCGTTACAGCCGGTTGTAAATAGTGCCATTACCGCAATAAGCACAACACAAACGGAAAGCGACAGCGATTTTAATAATCCTGTTTTTTTCATTGTGATTTCTCCTTAAATTATATTACCTTTAAAACCGGCGCTCGCGGTCATAACAAAAGGCTTTTGTCACACGGATATTTCGACTTCGGCACTAAACGCCTCACCTTCTCAGGAATGACTCCCAATGGCTTGTCCCCGATTTGCGGTAACCGGGCAGAGACTTTTTTTGCGTGCCTTACGGCGGCGGGCCCGTACAGGATTTACACCTGTTTCCCCGAAATGACAAAAAGCATTATACCACCCTTTGACTCCCCTTGCAACCGAAAAATGTTTTTAATTAACCTTATCCCCATAAAATATCAAACGGGACGGTGCTCGCACCGTCCCAATTCCGAATTACGCATTCCGAATTACGAATTGTAATTTATTGCCTTCAAATAATCCTCGTAAGCCTTTTCCCAAGCCTCATTTTCCTGAGGTGTATAGTGTTTAAGCTCGGTGGAATCCGTAACGGTTTTTCTTATTCCCGCAAAACCGTCTATTTCACCTAATGCGTCAAAGCAAACGGCAATATTTCCCATAACCGTTGCCTCGGACGGACCTGCCAAAACCTCGGCATTGCAGGCGTCCGCCGCCATTTGGCAAAGCAGTCTGTCCTTTATTCCGCCGCCCAAAACATTGATACGGCGGTATTCCTTTTGCCCCATTTTCGAGAGCATATTAAAGGTGTACTTATACTTCATTGCAAGGCTCTGGTAGATACAGCGCATAATTTCGGCGCGGTTTTGCGGTACATACTGTCCTGTTTTTTTGCAGTATTCAACCACTCTTTGGGGAAGATTGCCCGCAGTCTCAAAGGCAGGGTCGTCAACATCTATAAAGCACTTAAAAGGCTCGGCAGAAAGCGCCTCTTTTTCAAGTGTATCAAAACCGACCTCGTCACCCTCGCGCCTGAATTGACGGCGGGATTCCTGAATAAGCCAAAGTCCCATAATATTTTTAAGGAAGCGTACAGTGCCCTTGTAGCCGCCCTCATTAGTAAAGTTGGATTCCTCTGCCTCTTTGGTAATTATCGGATCTTTTGACTCGATTCCGAAAAGACTCCAAGTTCCGCAGCTTATGTAAACAAAATCGTCGGTGAGGCTCGGTGTTGCAACAACGGCAGAAGCAGTATCATGCTCGTTTACGGCGATAACAGGGACTTTTTTGCAGCCAAGCTCCTCGCAAATCTCATCGGACAGCATACCGTAGGTCTCCCCCGCGGGAATAACCTGAGGAAAAATGCTTTCCTTAAGACCCAATTTTCTTATAAGCTCAAAATCCCAGTCTTTTTTATATGGGTCGAACATATTGGTTGTAGAAGCAATGCTTGCCTCTGCCTTAATTTCGCCTGTAAGCATATAAGCAAACAAATCGGGGATAAGGAGCATTTTGTCTGCATTCTCTAACTGCTCAGGCTCATGGTTTTTAAGGTACATAAGCTGAAAAAGGGTATTAAAACGCATATGCTGTGTACCCGTTCTCTTGTATAGCTCGCTTTTTGAGACGGTATCCGCAATTTCCTCTGCAATACCCTCTGTTCTTGTATCGCGGTAATGCACAGGGTTGCCTATAAGCTTACCGCGTTTGTCGATAAGTCCGAAATCAACACCCCAGGTATCGATTCCAATAGCGTCAAATCCGCCCTCATTAACAGCCTTTGTGATACCTGTTTTAATCTCGAAAAACAGTCTTAAAATGTCCCAATACATCGTTCCGCCGACAATAACGGTATCGTTACTGAAACGGTGAATTTCTTTCATATCAATTTTTCCGTCTTTAAGACCTGCCAGCATAGCTCTTCCGCTTGATGCGCCGAAATCGAAGGATAAAACTCTTTTCATAACATTGCCTCCGTACATTTTTTTCAATTATAACACAATCAGAATAAAATTGCTACATCTTTTATTCACATTCATATTGTAAATTAATATAAAAAACTGTATAATCGATTAAGGTGATTATATGGGACAGGATTTATGGCGTTATTTGCAGACCGTGAAAAAACCCATAGTACTTTACGGAATGGGAAACGGTGCAGATAAAATAATAGATGCATTAAAAGCTTACGGTATTGAAATTTCAGGTGTTTTTGCAACCGACGGCTTTGTGCGGGAAAAGTATTTTCACGGCTTTAAGCTTTCTTCATATTCGGAGCTTAAAGAAAAATTCGGTGAAATGACAGTCCTCTTATGTTTCGGCAGCTCCCGACCCGAGGTGTTAGATAATATTAAAAGAATTTCCGCCGAGCAGGAGCTTTACGCCCCTGATGTGCCCGTATACGGCAGCGGACTTTTTAACATTGAGTATGTCAGGGAAAAGCGAAATGCTTTAGAGCGTGTTTATTCCCGGCTTGCGGACGAAAAATCAAGGGAGACCTTTGAAAACACCGTAAAGTATAAGCTAAGCGGAAAACTCGAATATCTCTATAGGTGCGAGGCAGACGAGGACGAGCCGTATAACACATTTTTAAAGCTCTGTAATAACGAAAGCTATATAGACCTCGGCGCATATACCGGTGATACGGTAGCCGATTTTGTTTCCCGCGTAAAAGACTACAACAGCATAACCGCCGTAGAACCTGATAAAAAAAGCTTTAAAAAGCTTTGTATTAATGCCGAAAGGCTTGAAAATTTCAAAGCGATAAATGCCTGCGTTTCCGACCAAAGCGGAACCGAAGCTTTTGCTATGCGCGGCGGGAGAAATTCAAGCCTTGGCACGGGAACGGAAATTCAGTCCGTAACCGTGGACGAAATCGCGACAGCCGGCGCTACCTTTATTAAGGCAGATGTTGAAGGCGGCGAGGCAAAAATGATTACCGGCGCAAAAAGCACAATTTTAAGATACAAGCCTAAAATACAGCTTGCCTGCTACCACCGAAACGAAGACTTATTTTCTTTGCCCGAGGCGGTTTTTGATATACGGGACGATTATAAATTATATTTGCGCCATTTCCCCTCTGTCCCCGCGTGGGATACCAATTATTATTTTATATAATAAAATGAATAATGAATAGTGAATAATTAATAATTTCGGTGTCGGCTTTGCCGACATATTTAAAATTCGTGCCGTAGGCACTCATTAATCATTCATTTTTCATTATTCATTATTAATTAATTATAAAAAAGAGTCGGTCGGTAAGCCGAGTTCTGTCGCGGACGGTTATCTATCTCGACGCGGGATTGCTCCCTGCGCTCAAGCCGCTTTTCGTAACACGCCGGGCAGGCGTATCGTTACAGTCAGCGTTGCTCCGAATAGGGTTTACAGGGTCTTGCCGTTCCCGTAAGACCGGTGAGCTCTTACCTCGCCTTTCCACCCTTACCGCAAACGGGCGGCGCAAAAGCGCGCTCTTCGGAAAACCGAAGCCTTTTGCGGCGGTATATCTCTGTTGCACTTTCCCTAAGGTCACCCTCGGCGGCCGTTAGCCGCTATTCTGCCCTGTGGGGCTCGGACTTTCCTCGGGCATTTCTGCCCGCAACCGTCTGACCGACTCTAAGACATTTTAACATAAACCGCTTTCTGTGTCAAAACTATTTTTTCGGAATAAAATGTATTGATTGGAGGGTGATTTATGGAAAACTTTAATTTAAAATACTTTTTAGCCGCAAACTCCTGTGAGGGTTTTTGCTCCTACTTTGACAAAAGCTATCTTCCCGACGGCGAATGGCGTGCCTTTATAATAAAGGGAGGCCCGGGTACGGGAAAATCCTCTTTTATGAAATATTTTGCGCTGAAAGCCTCGGAAAAAGGTTATAAAACTCTGCTTTGCCCCTGCAGCTCCGACCCGAATTCCCTTGACGGAGTGATTATACCCGACAAAAAGCTCGTGATACTCGACGGCACGCCGCCCCACACTCTTGAGCCTGCTTTTCCGGGCGCGTGTGAGAAAATACTTAATTTCGGAGACTTTTGGGACGATAACGCCTTTAAAGCAGACAAAAAGGAAATAATCGCAACCTCACTTCTTAATAAAGCGTATCACAAAACTGCCTCGCGGTATATTGAGGCTGCAGGCAAGCTGATTCTTGACAGCTACAAAACCGCCCTTGCCTGCACCGATAAGGAAAAGGCTCTGCAATTTTCAAAACACTTAAGCCGCAAGCTTATACCGAAAAAAGAAAATGCCCCTGTCGGCAACGAGTGGATAAGATTTATCGAGGGCATAACCCCGCTCGGTATAGTTTCCTACCCTGCCACGCTCTTAAACGAAGCGACAAACGCAATAATAATAGACGACGAATACGGCGCGGCAGCCAACATAATAATCGGTTTTATCCGCGAATATGCACTCAAAAACGGCTATGAAACAATAACCCTTAAAAACCCGTTTTTGCCCTCTGTTATCACCGACCATATCATAATACCCGAATTAAGTGTAGCGATAGCCACCGAAAACGCTTATATTCACTTTGTCTCTAAAGAACGGCGTATTCACGCTCGGCGTTTTGTTTCCTCTCAAAAGCTGCACTTAAGCAGAGAAAGGCTGAAATTTAACAAAAAAGCGGCTAAGGAGCTGTTACTCTCCGCGGCGGAGGCGCTTAGCGGTGCAAAGCGGGTGCACGATAAGCTGGAAAGCTATTATATAAAGGCGATGGACTTTAACCGCCTTACCGCCTTTGCCGAAAAATTTGCAGAGGAAATGCTATGATTTTTTAACTTAAGATATAAAATGACGGAACAAACAATCAGTCTGCCCGTCGTAGGGGAGGGTCTCTGTGCCCTCCCGTTTATACTCCAAATGTTTCGGGAGGGCGCGGAGACCCTCCCCTACATATAATCTTTTAATCCTCTAACCCTTTTCCGCAGCAACGCTTATACTTTTTGCCGCTGCCGCAGGGGCAAAGAGCGTTTTTGCTTACTACGCCTTTTCCTCTTACGGTCTGGGGCTTATCGCCTGTCGAGGTCTCCTCGGCAACCTTTTCGCGCTTAACCTCCTCATTGCGGCGGACGCGAACGGTAAGGACAAGCTTTGCGGTCTGCTCGCGGATAGTGTTGGTCATAGCCTCGAACATATCGTAGCTGTCGTTACGGTATTCAACAACAGGGTCGTGCTGACCGTAGGCGCGAAGACCTATTCCCTGACGGAGCTGGTCCATAGCGTCAATGTGATCCATCCAGTTGGTATCAACCGAACGCAGAAGCATTACGCGCTCGATTTCGCGCATAACATTACTGCCGAACTCCTCTTCACGCTTTTCGTACCTTGCGTGTGCCTCCTCCTTTAGCTTATCGGCAACCTCCTCGCGCGAGGTATTGCCCAATTCTTCGGGGGTAAAGTGCAGGTCTGTCGGCTCTGTAATCCATCCTAAGAAGTACTCGCGAAGACCGTTTAAATCCCAGTTGTCGTGAACCGCGTCGTCGGCTAAATAAATCTTGCAGTACTCCTCAACCGTCTCGTCAATCATCTTAAGAACGGTATCCTTAAGGTTTTCGCCGTCAAGCACCTTGTTTCTCTGGGTGTAGATAAGCTCGCGCTGTTTGTTCATTACATCGTCATACTGAAGGACATTCTTACGGGTGGCGAAGTTCATACCCTCTTTCTTCTTCTGAGCGCCCTCAATGGTGCGGGATAACATTCCGCTCTCAAGCGGGGTGTCCTCCTCGACCTTTAAGGTATCCATCATAGTGGAGATTCTCTCCCCGCCGAAAAGCCGCATCAAATCGTCCTCGAGGGATACAAAGAACTGGGTGTTACCGGGGTCTCCCTGACGGCCTGCACGGCCTCTTAACTGGTTATCTATTCGTCTTGAATCGTGGCGCTCGGTACCTATAATGCAAAGACCGCCTGCCTGTCTTACCTTTTCGGCTTCCGGAGCGATCTCCGCCTTATATTTATCGTAATATTCCTTGAACTTTTCCCGCGCCGAAATAATATCGGGGTCTTCGGTTTCTGCAAAACCTGTCGCCTCGACTATCATTTCTTCACTTAGCCCATCGTGGCGAAGTCCCGCCTTTGCAAGGTACTCCGCGTTACCGCCGAGCATAATATCGGTACCGCGCCCCGCCATATTGGTAGCAATGGTTACCGCACCGAGCTTACCTGCCTGAGCTATAATCTCAGCTTCCTTTTCGTGGTGCTTGGCGTTTAGAACATTGTGCTTTATGCCGCGCTTTTTAAGCATTGAAGAGAGCAGCTCCGATTTTTCAATCGTAACAGTACCCACAAGTACGGGCTGTCCCTTTTGGTTACAGGCTATAATCTTGTCTATAACCGCATTGAATTTAGCCTTTTCGGTCTTGTATACAACATCATTTTCGTCTACACGGGCTATCGGCTTATTGGTTGGAATTTCAATAACATCAAGCTTGTAAATTTCCTGGAACTCGGCTTCCTCGGTCATAGCGGTACCCGTCATACCCGAAAGCTTGTTATAAAGCCTGAAGAAATTCTGGAAAGTAATGGTGGCAAGGGTTTTTGACTCGCGGGCGACCTTAACGCCCTCTTTGGCTTCAATCGCCTGATGCAGTCCCTCGTTGTAGCGGCGACCGTACATAAGACGGCCCGTGAACTCGTCAACGATTATAACCTCGCCGTCCTTTACAACATAATCGACATCCCGCTTCATAACGCCGTGGGCGCGGATTGCCTGGTTAATGTGGTGTGCGATGGCGATATTTTCGCTGTCATTGAGGTTTTCAATGTTGAAATATTCCTCGGCTTTCTTAACGCCCGAGGGGGTAAGTGTGGCGGTGTGTGCCTTTTCGTCCACAACATAGTCGCCGTCATAGTTGGTGTCCTCGTCGCTTGCCTTGTCGTCCATTTCCTTTACCTTTACCATTTTAAGGCTTAAGGCAAAGCGGTTTGCAGAGGTGTAAAGGTCGGTTGATTTATCAGACTGACCCGAAATTATAAGCGGGGTTCTCGCCTCGTCTATAAGGATTGAGTCAACCTCGTCCACAATCGCGAAATTGTGACCGCGCTGAACCTTCTGCTCCTTGTAGATTACCATATTATCACGCAGGTAGTCGAAGCCCAATTCATTGTTAGTGCAATAGGTAATGTCGGCATCATATGCCTTTTTCTTTTCGTCCTTATCCATACCGTGAACAATAAGACCGACGGTAAGCCCCATAAAACGGTAAAGCTTGCCCATCCACTCCGAGTCACGCTTTGCAAGGTAATCGTTTACCGTTACAATATGAACGCCCTTGCCGGACAGCGCGTTTAAGTATGCGGGAAGCGTAGCCACAAGGGTTTTGCCCTCGCCCGTCTTCATCTCGGCAATGCGTCCCTGATGAAGAATAATTCCGCCCAAAATCTGAACAGGGAAGTGGCGCATACCAAGCACCCTGTCCGCCGCTTCTCTGCAGGCGGCAAATGCCTCGGGCAGTATATCGTCAAGGGTTTCTCCATCCGAAAGTCTTTTCTTAAACTCGGCGGTTTTGTTTCTGAGCTCTGTGTCCGACAGCGCCCTGTACTCCTCTTCCAAACCGAGAACCTTATCCCTTAAGGGCATTATTCTTTTTATTTCCTTTTCGCTGTAATTGCCGAAAATCGCCTTTATTAAATTCATATTGCTACCTCTTTACTTAAAATATATTTTATCCTTTTCGCGGTAGAGTCCCGAGCTTAGGGTTATATTATTTTCTCGGTCAATAAAGACCGCCTCGGTATCCGCGGTATTATTAATAATGTCCATTCCGCTTTCTGTACCTAAAAGCATACAAACGGTCGAGAGCGCGTCGCAATCCAAAGCTTTTTCGCCTATAACCGTAACCGACGCCAGCTCATTTTCTGCCCCGTACCCCGTCTTCGGGTCAAGGATATGGTGATAAATTTTGCCGTCACTTTCAATGTAACGCTCATATATTCCCGAGGTCACAACGCATTTGTCCTTAAGTGCTATGCTTGCTATAACCGAATCGTCAAACGGTTTTTGTATTCCGATATTGTACTCGCCTATCATACATATATTTCCGCCGAGGTTGACAAGCGCATTTTCCGCATCGTTTTCCTTTAGATATTCGGTTGCCCTGTCGGCAATATAGCCCTTTGCAATACCGCCTAAATCAATCTGCTTTGTGCCCGAAGAAATTTCGCCGTTTTTTATCTCTATGCTGTGGTAATCGACATTTTGTAAAGCCTCGGATATTTCGTCCTTGCTCGGTATTACCTGATTTTTAAAGTCCCATAATGCCGAAACGGGGGCTATCGTAATATCAAATTTACCGCCCGAAAGCTCGGAATAATAAAGCGCCCGCTCTACGGTTTTAAGGGTACCGTCCGAAACAGATACGAAACCCTCGGTATTATTAAGCTTATAAACATCGCTGTCCGTTACGGTTTTGCTTAAGGTGCGCTCCAAATTTTCGCACAGCGAAAAAGCACCGTTTATAATATCGTCCCCGCAGTCGGCGGTGACGGTACAGACGGTGTCAAGCAAAAACCGCGTCTCACTATTTTCCGTTTCCCCCGAATTGCAGCCGCAAAGCAGGAGTAAAATCAACATCATCGGAAGCGTCACACTTTTTTTCATACCCTTTATTATACAATGACTTTCTTTTTTTGTAAAGGTGTGTTAAAATAAAATATACCTGTTTTTTGTTTTTGAGGTGCGAAAAATGCTTAAAAAGGGCGATAAAATAATAATCATCTCGGTTTTAACGCTTATTATAATGTCCTCGGCTCTGCTTATTTTCGGAAAAGGGGAGGGCAGAACCGTCACGGTCAAGGAAAATAATGAGACGGTTTATAAGGGCTCGCTTTATGAAAACAAGGTGATCGAGCTTACCGGCAACACGGTGGAAATTAAGGACGGCGCGGTTACGGTGACAAACGCCGACTGCAAAAATCAGATATGCGTTAATCACGCGGCGATAACCAAAAAGGGAGAAAGCATAATCTGTCTTCCCAACAAGGTAATCGCCGAGATTGAGTAGGTGGAAAAATGGCAAAAAAAGTTGCGCTGTACGGCATTTTAACAAGCCTTGCGCTGATTTTAGGTTTTTTAGAAAGCCTGTTTTCCCTTTCCTTTATAGCCCCCGGAATAAAATTAGGTCTTGCAAACTCTATAGCCCTGCTTTTGCTTTGTTTTAACGATTTTAAAGGCGCGCTACTCGTAAATATAACCCGTATTTTGCTTTCCGCTCTGCTTTTTTCCTCCCCCTTTTCGCTTGTTTTTTCCCTTACGGCGGGTATTATTTCGGTAATGCTAATGCAGCTCTTATCGGGAATAAAAAGCGTTTCGGCGATAGGCTTAGGTATAGCGGGCGCGGCGGTGCATAACTCAGTACAGCTAACCGTGGCATCATTGCTTTTCGGGCGGGCGGTATGGTATTATCTTCCGTTTTTGTTAGTCTCTGCATTGATAAGCGGGGGTATGATTGGGACATTATCTTTAATTATTTTCAAAAAAATAAAGACAAATGTGAAATTATAGTGTATAATAATATATTATATCCTTTAAAGGAGAGTTTATCTTATGTGTGGCTTTACGGGCTTTACCAATTTTATAAAGGACGACGGCACGGTACTCACTAAAATGATGGACCGCATTGTTCATAGAGGTCCCGATTCGGCAGGTCAGTTTATAGACGGTGATATTGCGCTGGGCTTCAGAAGGCTCAGCATTATCGACCTTGCCGAGGGCGGTCAGCCGATGTTCAATGAAGACAAGTCGTTAGTACTCGTTTTTAACGGCGAAATATATAATTTTAAGGAGCTTCGCGCACAGCTTACCGAAGCGGGTCATACCTTTGCCAATAATTCCGACAGCGAGGTACTCCTCCACGGCTTTGAAGAGTGGGGCGAGGAATTAGTGCCCAAGCTTCGAGGAATGTTCGCCTTTGTGATTTTCGACAGGCGCACAAAAGCCCTTTTCGGCGCGCGGGATATGTTCGGAATAAAGCCCTTTTATTATACCTTTATGGGGCAGAGCTTTATCTTCGGCTCGGAGATAAAGTCCTTCCTCGACCACCCCGACTTTAAAAAGGAGCTCAACGAGGAGGCGCTCGCGCATTACCTTTCTTTCCAGTACTCCCCCACAGAGGAGACCTTTTTTAAGAATGTATTTAAGCTCCCTCCCGCCCATTATTTCACATATAAGGACGGGGAAATGAAGAAAACCCGTTATTTCCGTCCCGACTTTAAGGCTCAGGACGGAGTGCTCGAGTACTTCGCCGACCTTACCGACAGGGCGGTGCGGGAATCGGTTAAGGCGCACAAAATAGCCGATGTTGAGGTGGGCTCCTTCCTTTCAAGCGGTATCGATTCAAGCTATATCGCAGAGGCCGCTCAGGTTGACAAAACCTTTACAGTAGGCTTTGAAAGCCCCGACGGCGACCGTTATAACGAAATACATTTTGCAAAGAAATTTGCCGACACGATAGGGGTTGAAAACATTTCAAAGGTGATTACTCCCGAGGAATATTGGGACTCCTTCCCCGAAATCCAGTACCATATGGACGAACCCCTTGCCGATCCCGCCGCCATAGCCCTTTACTTTGTAAGTAAGCTTGCAAGCGAGCATGTTAAGGTTGTAATGTCGGGCGAGGGAGCGGACGAGCTTTTCGGCGGCTATCGAATTTATCAAGAGCCGATAACCCTTACCGCCTACGATAAGCTCCCCTTTGCTATTCGCCGTGTTATAAGTAAAATCTGCGAGCATCTTCCTCAGAAGCACGGTATAAACTACCTTGTCCGCCGCGGAAAGACTATTGAGGAACGGTTTATAGGCAATGCTTCAATCTTTAGCGTAAAGGAGCGCAACGCCCTTTTAAAGAGCGATGCAGCGAAGCGCGCCGCCGCCCCCCGGGCGCTGTGCGATAAATTTTACAAGGAAGTTGCCGACAAGGACGACATCACCAAAATGCAGTATCTTGACATTAATATGTGGCTTATGGGAGACATTTTGCTTAAAGCTGATAAAACAAGTATGGCAAACTCCCTTGAGCTGCGCGTGCCCTTCCTTGATAAAAAGGTGCTGGAATTAGCCGAGACGATACCCCTTAACTGCCGTGTAAATACCAAAACCACAAAGCTTGCCCTCCGTAAAGCGGCGGAAAAGACCTTACCAAAGCTTACCGCCGAAAAGGATAAATTAGGCTTCCCCGTGCCCATTCGCGTATGGCTTAAGGAAGACAAATATTATGAAACCGTGAAGACCGAATTTACAAGCGAGATTGCCGAAAAGTTCTTCGATACCTCGGCGCTTGTACGCTTGCTCGACAACCACCGCGCAGGCAAAGCGGATTTAAGCCGCAAAATCTGGACGGTATACACCTTCATTGTATGGTATAAAGAATTTTTCCAAAAGGCATAAATTTAATTTCGTATATTAAAAGCGGACGGGCGATTTGTGCAGTGGCGGCGGGAGCAAGCCCACGCACCACAATCTTTAACAAAGCCTTTTTCAATAAGCTGAAGACTCCCTTGCCGTAAGGCTTGGGAGTCTTGCTATTTAAACCTGATTGCCGCATAATAATGCGGACGACCGATGGTCGCCCCTACGAAGTTAGACCTTAGACTGTAGACATTAGATATTATTCAAATCCCTTTCAATCGTTAAAAGCCTGTTGTACTTTGCCACCCTGTCGGTACGGCAGGGTGCGCCTGTTTTTATCTGTCCCGCATTCACCGCCACGGCAAGGTCGGCTATTGTCGTGTCTTCGGTCTCGCCCGAGCGGTGGGAGATTACCGCGGTATAACCGTGCTTTTTTGCAAGCTCTATAACATCGAGCGTTTCTGTAAGCGTTCCTATCTGGTTAAGCTTTACAAGTATTGAATTACCCGCTCCGACTTCTATTCCCTTTTTAAGTCTCCCCGTATTGGTTACAAAAAGGTCGTCCCCCACAAGCTGAATTTTATCCCCCAGTTCGGCGGTCAGCTTTTGCCAGCCCTCCCAGTCCTCCTCGGCAGTGCCGTCCTCAATAGAAATTATCGGATATTTTGAAATAAGGTCGCCGTAGTAGCCTATAAGCTCCTCAGCGGTCATTTTTTTATTTCTTTTAGGCAGTAAATAATTTCCGTCCGAATACCACTCGCTTGAGGCAACATCAAGCGCGATTTTAATTTCGTCCGTAGTGTAACCGGCTTTTTCTATCGCTTTTACTATAAGCTCTATTGCCTCCTCGTCGGAATTAAGGTCGGGTGCAAAGCCGCCCTCGTCGCCGACTCCACTTCCCTTTCCCTGCTCTTTTAAAACCGAGCCAAGCGCGTGATATATCTCGGCACACCTGCGAAGCCCCTCGGCAAAGCTTTCCGCCTTAAAAGGCACAATCATAAACTCTTGAATATCAATGTTATTCGCCGCGTGTGCTCCGCCGTTTAAAATATTCATCATAGGTCGCGGCAGTTCGTTTGCGTTAATTCCGCCCAGATATCGGTAAAGCGGCATACCGTAAGACTCCGCCGCCGCTTTTGCAAGTGCTAACGAAACCGCCAAAACCGCATTTGCGCCCAGTCTTTTTTTGTTTTCGGTTCCGTCAAGACTTATCATACATTCGTCGGCGGCGCGCTGATTAACCGTTCCGAGGGCTGTCAAAGCGGGAGCTATCTCGTTTTCTATACTGCTTACCGCCTTTAATACGCCCTTTCCCCCGTAACGGCTTTTGTCGCCGTCACGCATTTCGTGTGCCTCGTAAAGTCCCGTGGACGCGCCCGAAGGGGAAAGCGCAAAACCGACACTTCCGTCATTAAGCGTAACCCTCGCCCCAACCGTGGGATTGCCCCGTGAATCCATCAACTCAAAGCCCTCAACTCTTATTATTCGTTTTTCTGTCATTATACTGCCTCCAAAATAGCTTTACATATAGTATTTCTGCATATTTTCGGTTTATTAATAAAATTACCTATTTTAATTCTTTTAACTTTGTGATATAATATATGATTGGAATATAGTATTTAAAGGACAATTAAAAGTATGGAAAATAATACAGAACGCACAGGAAATATAATATGCGGAAGAAACCCCGTGCTTGAGGCGGTGCGCTCGGGCAGAGAAATTGACCGTCTGCTTGTGGCTCACGGCGTTACGGGCGGCTCGGTTGCGGCTATAATTGCAAAGTGCCGCGCAAAGGGAGTCCTTATCAAAGAGGTAAGCCCCCAAAAGCTCGATTATTATTGCGGCGGAGCTAACCATCAGGGTGTAGCAGTTATGTTTGCCTCTCAGGAATATTCTACTGTCGAGGATATTTTCGCCCTTGCCGAGGAAAAAGACGAAAAGCCGTTTATAATAATATGCGATGAAATAGAGGACCCTCACAATTTAGGCGCAATTATAAGAACTGCTGAAATTTGCGGCGCTCACGGAATAATAATACCCAAGCGCAGGAGCGCCTCGCTTAATGCAACCGTTGCAAAGGCGGCGTGCGGCGCACTCGAATATATGCCTGTCGCAAGGGTTACTAATATCGCGAATACGATAGATGAGCTAAAGGAACGCGGCGTTTGGATTTTCGGTGCAGATATGGACGGTGACAGTTACACAAAAACCGATTTTGACTGTCCCTTAGCCCTTGTAATCGGCAACGAAGGAAGCGGAATAGGCACTCTTACCGCCAAAAAATGCGATGCGATAGTAAGCCTGCCTATGTTCGGCAAAATAAACTCGCTTAACGCCTCGGTGGCGGCAGGCGTGCTTATGTACGAGGTCGTGCGAAAAAGGAGGAAGTTATGAAATTTTTTTCAAAAAATAAGGATGACGAGCTTTTTTATCTTTTGGAAAGTGACGATAACGAATACACCTTCGGTCAGGAAAACACTTTGCATCCCGAGCATGCCCTGACGCCTGAGGAGGTTATAGGCTTCTCTTCAAATTCAGATAGTACCAATGCTTCAGCCACAGGTGCTCTTGACTCACTTAAAAAGCGTATGCTTGAAAATACATCAGATACAAAAGCCGAAGACAATCCCCATTCGGCAGAGGAAAAATCAGACTGCGAGAATAATGACGGTTTTGATTTAAATGCATTTTCGAAAACTTATAACAGGGCCAAGGTCGAAAAGCAGCCAAAAACGGATACCGTGCCGCAAAAAGAAAAGGTTCATGCCCAAACCGAACCTTCTTTGCTTGAAAAATGCCGTCCCTTTATTGTTGACGGAGAAAACGGGGACAACGCTATGAAGTCGGCACCTACCTACAGGCTTGAAAGCGTGGCAGAAATTTTAAGCAACGAAAGCAAAAAAGCACTTGATAAGCTTTCTCAAAAATACGAAATTGCCTTTGATGACCTTGGAAAATACGAAAAAACGCAAGCTCCGCCGACGGAACCTACCGTTGCCGAAAAAGCAGAGAAATCCAAAGCTCCGAAAACAGAGTCCTTTGAAGACCTTGTTTCCTCTCTTTCAAAGGTAAGTAAGGTACAGACCAATGTTTCTAATGTGATATCGGATATTGATGCTTCCCCCTTAGCGCCCGAGCCCCAAACGCCGGACATTCACAGTACTGCCACTATCAGATTCACTCCCGTATCCGGTACGGATAACACCTCGCGCATAAGCATAAGCTCAAAGACAATGCCGATTGATTTAACGGGAGAGCTTACAAGCCTTCCCGAAACGGTTGCCGATGAGACCGAGCGCGAGATTCTGCTTGAACAGACTGAGTTTGAGGAATACATACCGCGAGAGGAATTTTCCGATGAAAAGGATGCAAAGCGATTCTTAAGAAAGCTGTCCTTAAAAAAGCGTTCCGCCTTTTTAAGGTCGGTTTTCTCGGGGCTGTGCCTTATTTTGCTCATTATAGCAAGGCTTCCCTTTATGTCCGAAATACTGCTTGCCCACACTATGGCGGCAAACATAATATGCACGGCGATTTTGGGGATAATAACCCTTATTAACGCGGATATGTTCAAAGCCCTTCCCAAAATTTTCAGCCGACAGTCAACTCCCGATGTTTTGTCGGTTACAGCTTCGCTTGCGGTTCTTATCTATGGCATAATCGCGGTATTCAAAAATGAGGTGGCGCTCGACCTTATACTGCTCGGTGCGGTGATACTGTTTATCCGTGCGCTCGGCTCTTTTTGGAATGCTTCCCATATGTTAGAGGGCTTTAAGCAAATTTCCGCCGCCTCGCCTAAACGCGCGGTCAAACTGATAGGAGACCAGGCGGTCACCTTTGCAATGGCTAAAAACGCGATTGAGGGCGATGTTCTCGCCGCCGCTCCCCAAAAAACAAAGCATATAAACGATTATATGAAATATTCCACCTTCCGTGTATTTTTAGCGGGCAAATTGCCTGTAATTACAGCTGTTTCGCTTATTCTGTCGATTGTTATGGGATTTGCCTGTGCCGCCTACTTTGACGGAGTTTTATACGGCTTTTACAGCGCGGCGGCAATTCAGTGCTTTGCGGCTTTACCCGTAATATTTATGATAGATAACCTGCCGCTTTACTCCTCAGCAAAACGGCTCTCCCGTATGGGCGCTATGATTGCCGGAAAAACGGGAGCAGAGCGGATTGAAAACGCCAACGCGGCGGTATTTTCCGCAGACGAGCTTTTCCCCTCGGGCACGGTACAAATGCATCAGCTTCAGATTCTGTCGGATAACAGCATCGATGACACAATAATCCGCGCCGCCTCGCTTACGGAGGCTATGAGAAGTCCCTTAGCGCCCATCTTCAAAAAAATAGCGGGCACGGGCGGTAACAATGTTCTCCCCGATTCGGACACCGTAAAATACGAGGATAGAATGGGTATTTCGGGTTGGGTTGACAACCGACTGCTTTTTATAGGCAACCGCACCCTTATGGAGGCGCATGGGATTGAAGTGCCGAGCATTGAGCTTGACCGAAAAATACTCCGTCAGGGACTTTTCCCCGTTTATGTCGCCACACAGGATAAGGCGTGTGCCTTAATAACCGTACGCTATACCGTACGCGCGGATATTGCAAAGGAATTGCGCCGTGTTTCGGCTTTGGGAGTTACAATGCTGATTAACAGCTCCGACCCGAATATGACCGAGGAAATGATTTGCGATTATTTCGGGCTTTACAGCGATTCGGTAAAGGTTATGAGCGCCGCGGGCTGTCATATGTATAAAAACGCGGTGACAGCCACTCCCGCCAGCTCAGCTCCCGCCGCATATAAATCCAATCCTTTGGGGCTTGCCGCTATTATAAGCAATGCCACAAGAATTAAAAAATCCAATCTTTTGCTTACGGTTCTTTATATGATTTCGGCGGTTTTGGGCTCGGTGCTGTTTGCCTATATGTCCTTTGACGGCTCAGGCACGCTTATGAGCGGAATTACGCTTTTGATATACAGCCTTGCTTCAACCGCAATTTCTTATATTCTTTACCTGACTCAAAAGCCATAAGGAGGAAATACAAATGTCTGAAAATAAAAAGTTTTACATTACCACCGCAATAGCCTACGCTTCCAGCAAGCCGCATATCGGCAATGCCTACGATATTGTGCTTGCGGATATGATAGCCCGATATAAAAAGCAGATGGGCTTCGATGTTTATTTAATGACCGGCTCCGACGAGCACGGCCAGAAAATTGAGGAAAAGGCCAAGGCACAGGGCATTACTCCTAAAGAGTATGTCGATAATGCCGCCGCAAACATTAAAGCTGTTTGGGACAGCCTTAATACTTCCTACGATAAATTTATCCGTACTACCGATGCCGACCACGAAAAGGCGGTGCAGAGAATTTTCACCAAGCTTTACGAGCAGGGGGATATTTACAAAAGCACCTATGAGGGAAAATACTGTGTTCCCTGCGAGTCATTTTATACCGAATCTCAGTTGGTTGACGGCAAATGCCCCGACTGCGGCAGAGAGGTTACCGACTCCAAGGAAGAAGCCTATTTCTTAAAGCTCAGCAAATATCAGGACAAATTATTAAAGTATTTTGAGGAAAACCCGGATTTTATTAAGCCCGAATCCCGAAAAAACGAAATGATAAATAATTTCTTAAAGCCGGGACTTCAAGACCTTTGTGTTTCCCGTTCCTCCTTTAAGTGGGGTGTGCCGGTTGAGTTTGACGATAAACACATTATTTATGTTTGGATTGACGCGCTTTCCAACTATATTACGGGTATCGGCTACAATCCCGACGGCAGTACCGATAAGTTCAGCGAGCTCTGGCCTGCAGACCTGCATGTTATAGGTAAGGATATTGTGCGATTCCACACCATTTACTGGCCCATTATATTAATGGCACTGGGTCTTCCCCTACCAAAACAGGTTTTAGGCCATCCTTGGGTGCTTGTGGGGGAGGACAAAATGTCAAAATCCAAGGGCAATGTGGTTTATGCCGATGAATTGGCAAAGCGCTTCGGTGCCGATGCGGTTCGTTACTATCTGCTTTCTCAAATGCCCTTCGGTAATGACGGAACCTTCACTTACGAAAGCTTTATAAATGTCTTCAACGCCGACCTTGCAAATACTATAGGCAACCTTGTAAGCCGTACCGTGGCTATGACCAAAAAGTATTTCGGCGGTACTGTTATAAATCACGAAATTACAGAAGATTTAGATAAGGAGCTTTTCGGCTATGCCGAAGCCTGCATTTCAAAATACCATAAATGTATGGACGATTACCGTAATGCCGACGCCTGTGCCGCTGTTTTGGATTTGGCTAAGCGCTGCAACAAGTATATTGACGAAACAATGCCTTGGGCGCTTGCAAAGGACGAGGCGCAAAAGGACCGTCTTAACGATGTTCTTTACAATCTTTTAGACCTTATCAAAATTATTGCTACACTTCTCCGTCCCATTATGCCCGATACTGCAAAAGCAATCTCAGGGGACAATACAAGCGAAGAGCTTCGCGCCGCTGACAGCTACACCCCCGTGGAAACAGCTAACCTCTTCCCCCGTTTGGATACTGAAAAGGTTTTAGCCGAAATCGCCGCCGAGCAGGAGGCAAAGACAGAGCAGAAAGCGGAAAATGTCGTCACAATGGAGCAGATAGGCATTGAGGACTTCGCAAGGGTTGAGCTTAGGGCGGCGAAGATTACCGCCTGTGAGCCTATTCCCAAGGCGAAAAAGCTTTTAAAGCTCACCCTTGATGACGGAAGCGGAACTCCGAGAACCGTGGCCTCGGGCATTGCTAACTACTACAGCCCCGATGAGCTTATCGGACACACCGTAATCGTTGTGGCGAACCTTAAGCCCGCTAAGCTTTGCGGTGTGGAGTCTAACGGTATGATTTTAGCCGCCGACTGTGCCGAAGACGATGTCAAGGTGCTGTTTATCGATAATGTCCCCGCGGGAAGTAAAATAAGATGATAGAGCTTTTAGAAGATTGCCCTTTAAGCGAGCCGCTGATTTTCGACAGCCACGCCCATTATGACGATAAAAAATTTGACGGAATCCGCGGCGAGCTTTTAGAGGCTCTGCCCCGACACGGCGTATGCGGCGTAATCAACTGCGGTTGCGACACCGAGTCTTCAAAAAAGGCACTCTCCTTTGCCGAAAAATACCCCTACTTTTACGCCGCTGTAGGCGTTCACCCCGAGAATATCGGCGGCGGCAGGGTTTCGGAAATTGAAGAACTCTCAAAGCACAAAAAATGCGTTGCAATAGGCGAAATCGGGCTTGACTACTACTGGGTTTCGGATAATAAAGAAGAACAAAAAAACCTTTTTGAGGAGCAGTTAATCCTTGCTAATAAGCTGGGACTCCCCGTTATCGTCCACGACCGCGACGCCCATGCCGACATGCTTGAAATTTTGAAAAAGCACCGTCCAAAAGGGGTTGTTCACAGCTTTTCAGGCAGTCCCGAGATGGCGAAAGAAATCCTTAAAATCGGTATGTATATAGGAATCGGGGGAGTTATAACCTTTAAAAACGTAAGACGGCTTCCCGAAGTGGTGGCAGAACTCCCCGAGGACCGATTTTTGCTTGAGACCGACGCACCCTATTTAACACCCGTTCCATACAGAGGGGAAATAAATCATTCGGCTATGATTTATTATACAGCCAAAAAAATTGCCGAGATAAGAAACACCTCGGTTGAAAGTGTACTTAACTCGGCAAGGAAAAACACGGAAAAATTATTCGGTATATAGTATATTTCACCCCGCCTTACAGATACTAAATCTGAAAGCGGGGTGATTTAGGTGGAAAATAACAACCAGAACAAGAATAACCAAAATCAGAACAACCAGAATAATAACCAGAACAAGAACAATAATCAGAATAAAAACAACCAGAATAATAATCAGAACAAGAACAACAATAACAACAACAATTTCTGATTACAGCCCTAAAACCGCCCCGTTTTCGGAGCGGTTTTTAATTTCTTTAATCCTTACTGAAATCCTCGAGCAGTAGTCCCTCATTGCGTTCTTCAGCCCAGTTGATATTCCACTCGCTTGTGAAAATCAAGAGGTTGTTGTTTTTAAAGTCCTGCACCCACTTAGTGTCTGAGGTAAGGTTAAGGGATTTCATATCAATATCCTTATTCTTAACCCAGCGGATATACTGGTATGGTAAATCGTTGCGGATTACATCAACATTGTATTCGTTTTTAAGGCGGTATTCGAGCACCTCTAACTGAAGTATTCCTACAACACCCACGATTACCCTTTCCATACCCGTGTTAGGCTCGCGGAAAATCTGGATCGCACCCTCCTGGGCTATCTGCTCGACGCCCTTTACAAACTGCTTTCGCTTAAGGCTGTCCTTCTGCTCAATGAGGGCGAAATGCTCCGGGGCGAAGGTGGGAATACCCTCGTACTTAACCTGCATTTTCTGCGAGCAGACCGTGTCCCCTATTGAATAAATGCCCGGGTCGAAAACACCGATAATATCCCCCGCATATGCCTCGTTTATAACCTGCCGTTCCTCCGCCATCATCTGCTGCGGCTGAGAAAGCCTTACAGGCTTACCCGCCTGAACATGGTAATAGTCCGCGCCGCGCTCAAATTTACCTGAGCATATGCGGAAAAAGGTTATCCTGTCGCGGTGGTTCTTGTTCATATTCGCCTGAATTTTAAAAGCAAACGCTGAGAAATTCTCGTCAAAGGGGCTTATTTCCTTGCCCTCCGAAATCCTCGGCAAAGGCGAAGTAGTCATTTTAAGGAAGTTTTCAAGGAAGGGCTCTATACCGAAATTTGTAAGCGCCGAACCGAAGAAAACGGGAGTAAGCTCTCCCTTACGAACCTTTTCAATATCAAATTCAAAGCTCGCTCCGTCAAGCAGCTCTATCTGGTCAACAAGCTCGGCACGCTGGTACTCGCCTATAAGCTCGTCTAATTTTTCGGTATCGGTAATATCGCACTTAATTGCGTTCAGCCTTTCCTGTCCCTTGTGAAATTCATTAAAGGTTAAAATCTCACGCTTATCGCGGTCGAAAACCCCCTTAAAGCTTACCCCGCACCCGATAGGCCAGTTGACGGGATAGGTGCCTATGCCGAACTCCTTTTCAAGCTCGTCAAGCAGTTCAAATGGGTCTCTTGCCTCGCGGTCAAGCTTATTTATAAATGTAAAAATCGGTATATGCCGCATAGCGCATACCTTAAAGAGCTTTCTTGTCTGCGCTTCGATACCCTTTGCCGCGTCGATTACCATAACTGCGCTGTCCGCCGCCATGAGGGTGCGGTAGGTGTCCTCCGAGAAGTCCTGATGCCCGGGTGTGTCGAGTATATTTATGCAGTAGCCCTCGTACTCGAACTGCATTACCGAAGAGGTAATGGAAATTCCGCGCTGTTTTTCAAGCTCCATCCAGTCGGAAACAGCGTGCTTTGCGGTCGCCTTTCCCTTAACGGAGCCGGCGGTTTGTATCGCGCCGCCGTACAATAAAAATTTTTCTGTAAGTGTGGTTTTACCTGCGTCAGGGTGCGAGATTATCGCAAATGTGCGCCGTCTTCCGATTTCGCGTTCTAATTCGGTCACGGAAATTTCTCCTTTAAACTTTAAGTATCAGTTAATAATTTTACCATAAAGCGCCGAAATTATCAACATCAATTTTACAAACATTAAAAAACCGCTCCGAAAGGAGCGGTTTAATTGTTTATCTTAATTTTACGCAGCAGTTCTGATTTTCTTCACAGAAACAACAGCTGCAACGGCAACTACAGCGAAAAGAACAACCATAACGGGGGTTGCTTTGTCTGAAGTCTGGGGAGATTTAGTAGTATCCTTAGCCGCCTCGGTAATATCAACAACGGTCTGAGCATCAGTTACGAGGACGAATTCGCCGAGGGCTTTAAATGTAGCGGTTACCTTATCTGTTCCGGCAACTGCGTCAAGCTTTTCTACGCCGGTGGTTGCTTCGGCAAGATTTATAAGCTTAAAGCTTGTTGTGGCGGAAAGTCCTATAACCTCGCCGTCAGCAGCCGCATTGGAAAGTCCCTCAGCCTGATTCTCGAATGCTTTAAAGAGAACATAAACCTTTGATGTGGGCTTTACGCCGGGAACATTCAGTTCAACGGTAAGCGGGAATTTCGGATTGCTGCCTTCCTTTAAAACAAGCTGCTTCTGGTCAACAATCTTAAGATTATCGTCGCCTACATCTTTTTTAAGCTGATCAAGAGCTGTAGTATAGGTGCTCTGCTCAATTTTAGTAGGCTCTACTGCGAGCTTGAGCGCGTTTCCGTCTGCGTCTTTACCTGTAACGGATACAATTACACCGCTCGACTTCTCGGGCGACGGGGTTTCGGCTGCAGCCGTCAGGGCTGTGAATGCCAAAATTGCTGTTAAAAGAACTGCTAATACCTTTTTCATATTAATTTTCCTTTCAAAATTTATTGCTTTTTATAAAAAACATCTAAGAGCAACTCGTAAAGCCGATCCTCATACGGAGTGAAGGTTTCATAGGTTCCGTCAGTTCCCGATTCCCCCTCAATCCCGATAATTTGAAAATCAGCATTAAGCGCTTCAGATGCAAGGTATACCGCGCTTGCGGAAGACACATTTGTGACTGTGTTTGCCGCTAATTTATCATACATTTTAAGCGGAAGAGATAAATCTTTAAGCACTGCGGCCTTTGCTTGGCTCACAAAGCTTGTAATAAAGGCCTTTTGCCTTTCAAGACGGGGAGCATTACTCTCTCCCCTATATTGCAGATAGCGTACCGCATTATTCCCCGTAACCGTAACCTCTGCCCCATGCTTCATTTTCGGGTCGATAGCTGTCAAATCCTCAGTAACAGTAACAGGTACTCCGCCCACAGCATCAACAATATCTGCAATAGAATTCATAAACACCGTGTAATAACCGCTTATCGGCACGCCGTAAAAAAACTTTGAAACCGCCTTTACAGTATTCTCCGAAGAGAGCTTATCGTCCTTACCGTATGTGTAAGCAAGACATATCTGCTGCTTAGCCGTAGAAAAATAATTACCGTTTATATCGTATGTGTCAACATCAGTAACCGTATTGCGCGAAATTGCTATTACCTTGACCGACCTTGCATCACTGTCATAGGAAATTAGATAGAGCGCATCCGCCTGATGAGAATCAGATTCGTTCGGCTTTTTCTCATCCACCCCAATAAGAAGAATGTTAATAAGCTTATCGTTATAATTATACGCCGAGCCTTTGTAATAAACATCCGCATCGGTATCAAAATCGCCGTAAGGCAGATTAGCCTGTGAGCTCTCCTGTTTTTTCCTCAGCGCGCTTTCGCCAACCTTGCGTACAATGAAAAAAGCTGAAACAAAACCCACCAGCACCGCCAAAATAACCGAAAGGATTATTATAAGCCTTTTATGCTTAAAGGGAGTATTAGGCTTACTGCTGCTCTCTGCTGTCATATATCAAAACTCCCTGAACCAAATACCGCTCTTCATCATTGCCCGTACAGGTTGACAGTGTAATAATTCTGTCGTCCTTTGTGACAGTTAAATCGCTGTTGATATTCGCATTCATCTTTCTTGTGGAAAAAATCATATCGATGTATGCCTCGCGTATGGCTTCGTTATCAAAATCAAGATTCAACAGAATATGTCTGTTATCCCAAACATAAGCCGCAAAAATCTGATATTTCATAATACGGCCCGGCATATATATATTTATATACTGATTTTGTTCGAAAAAGGTTTTATCCCTATATTTCTTAAGAGTTCCGAACATAGAGCCGTTCTTCATATTATGACCGTAAACCACTGTGTTAAAATCGGCAAAATCCATATCGTTATAATCCTCGGTATAAATGCTGCCGTATACCGACTTCTTTTTATCTACCGTATGGTTAAGATAATAAGAATTATCATCTTCCCGCCTCAGGATAGGATAATCCACCGAGGTGCCCGGAATATTTATCCAAGCGTATATATCGGAATTTTGCTTCTTAAGCTCCACAAAATTAACAGGGGGTTCTACATAGTTGACTTCTTTAGAAGAGCTATCGGCGCTTACCGAGACCTGCGAACGCAAATCATCCATTTCATCGTTTTGAATCTTCATCACAACAAAGAAGACAAGACAACCGACCAAACAGACAACCGAGGCAATAAGCAGAAGTATCCATAGTTTTTTATGTGACTTTTCCGTTACCGCATCTCCGTTCATTTTATATTTATTCTATTATAAATTGATTATACTATTTATATATTCAAAAGTCAATACGAAAAAACCAACACATTTTGCACAAATTTTTTTGAATACTTGCTTTTAATACCAAAAAGATATATAATTAATAAGTGATATTTTATATCTGCGGAGGAAATACTTTATGCCGAAAGCTAAAAAAGCTCTGAAGCTTTGCCTTATTCTTACCGATATTTTTATATGTGCGCTGATTATTGTAGCAATATTGCTGCCCTTAGGCGTTTCGTGGTATGTTGAGGTTATGCACCGCTCACAGAGCCTGCCTGCCACCATTATGGTCACCTGCTACCCTTGTGCGCCCATACTCGGTATAGCGCTTGTTCAGCTCAGAAAAATCATCAAAAGAATTTCTGCGGATAATATTTTCTGTTCCGATAATTCCTTAGGCTTCAAAATAATAGCCGCCTGTTGTCTTGTAATTGCTGTAATAACCCTTATAGCAGGGAGATTCTATCTTCCGTTCTACATTGTCGGCGGTACATTTATCTTTTTAGCCCTTGTCGCCTACACAATGCGGGCAGTATTCCTGACCCTTAGCGATAAATACGGAGGAAATGACTCCGAAGAATAACCTTACTTATATTTCAGGCAAAAACCCGTCCGAGGACGGGTTTTTGTTTGAAATTATCGTTCGGGATATTCAAGTCCCTTGGGCAATCCGAGTATATAATCTGCAGATACCCCGTAAAAACGACACAACTTTTCAAGATGATCTATAGGTAATTTTCTGTTGCCGTTTTCATATTCGCTGTAATATTGTTGTGTCGTCCCCAAAAGTTGTGCAATATCTTTTTGGCTCGTTTTAGGTTCACGGTCTTCTCGCAGAGCCTTTATGACGGTGGCATAATTCATAACTTATAGAACCCCCCATTCTTTCAAAATTATAGCATACATCACAAATTATGTATTGACTTTACATCATTTATGATGTATAATCTTTGCGTTATGTAATTTGCAAGGAGAATTATAAGATGTCAATACTTAAAGAACTATACAACGGAAATATAACACCAAGTGAAAGATTTGTTGTTTCAGGGAGCAACTATAGTAAGCTTTTAAGCACCATTTCCGAAAAAGAAGACGAGCTTTTCAAAAAATTAAGCCACGATGAAAAAACATTATATGAAAGCATAGCTGAAAAGAAGCTTATGCTTGAAAGTATCTCTGAGGAAGAAATCTTTATTGACGGTTTCAGACTGGGAGCACAAATTATGCTTGAAATCATTCAAGAACCAAACAAACAATTTTTTCAGATATAATAGCTATAGCAGAACGAAAAAAATGGGACGATGTCACATCGTCCCACACTTCAATTCTTGAAAAAACTTTATTTTTCCTTAATATGCACATCAAGCTGATTGTAGGGGATTGAAATGCCGTTTTTATCAAATTCCGCCTTAATCTGCTCCAAAAGGTCGAATTTAAGCTGCCAGTAGTTTACTCTTTCACACCATACTCTAAGGGTAATCTCAACCGCGCTGTCCCCAAAGCCCGTCACCCTCGCAAAGGGTTCCTCCGGCTCGTTAAGGGTCATTTTATGTTTGTTTACGGTGTCTAAAATAATCCGCTTTGCCTTTTCGGGGTCATCGCCGTAGCCTATCTGAAAGACTATGTCAAGCCGCCTTGTGTCCTCGCTTGAATAATCTATAATTCGGCTGTTTACCGCCACGGCATTGGGTATTACAACATGGCGGTTATCAAGAGTTTTAAGTGTGGTGTGCATTAAATCCACCTGCGTAACCGTACCCTCGTCACCGTTTATCTCCACATAATCCCCCGTTTCAAACCGCTTGGTAAGCAGGATTATTATTCCGCCCGCGATACTGCCGAGTGAATCCTTAAGCGCCAAAGCAACAGCTACCACCGCGCCCGAAAGCGCCGCCAAAAGTCCCGTGGTGGAAATGCCCAGAGCGTTAAGCGCCGACAGCAAAACTATAATATGCAGGGTGATATTGGCCACCTTTAAAAAGAACTTTTCAAGCGAAACATCCATTTTTACCCTTTCAAAGGACTTTGTAAGCAGCTTTAGGATAAATACCACGGCATAGTGACCGATAATCAGTATAAGTACCGCCTTTAAAAGCGTAAAGCCAAAGACAATAAGCCCCTGTAAAGATATGCTCTTTAAACCGTCCATTCCGATTCCTCCTTAAGAATTAATATCCGCTTCAATCTGCCTTTTAAGCTCCTCTATAGACGAAAACTTAACCTCGCCCCGTACAAACCGTGTGGGTGCGGTTGTTATATCCTTACCGTACAAATCACCCGAAAAGCCTATAATATAGGTCTCGCTTATAATATAATCGGTCTTAAAGGTGGGGCGAATGCCTATGTTGGTTATACCCTCATATTCTTTTCCGTCAATTAACATTTTTGATTTATAAACCCCGAATTTAAGGGGTATCAGCTCGCTCGGGTATTTTTGGTTGACCGTGGGAAAGCCTATCGTTCTGCCCCGTCTGTCGCCCGAGATAACCTCGGCAGTAAACGAAAAGGGGAAAGTCAGCAATTTGTTAGCCTTTTCTATTTCGCCGTTTTTTAAATACTCGCGTATCCTTGTGGAGGAAACAGTTTCTCCGTTTTCGCTGACCGCACCGTGACAGTTAAATTCTATGCCTTTTTTATCACAAAATTCACGCAACATTTCGACATCACCCACAGCGTTTTTTCCGAAATGATAGTTAAAGCCGCAGGAAATAAGGTTTGGGGAAAATTCATCCTTCAAAAAACACAGAAAATCTTCTGCCGACATATCCTTTACCTTTTCAAAATCAAGGGTAAAAATTTCGTCAATTCCTATTTTTTTAAGTGCCGCGCATTTGTCCTCTGCAGTCATAATTGAACGCGGTTTCCCGCTTAAAACCGCCTTTGGCGGCAGTGCAAAAACAACCGCGGTTTTTTGCATTTCTTCGGGCAGACTAAGCACCGCCCTATGTCCCTTATGCACACCGTCAAAGGTGCCGAGCGCTATTGCCCTTTTCATAAGCTCCCCTCTTTCGGGTAATTAATAATACATTTTATAGCAAGCTGATTTTTCTCAAGTCCGGCAATTCCGACGCCTAAAAATTTATCGTTTAGCTTTACCCTTACTAACTCTCCGTCCGTAAGGTCCTTAATTTTCAGTCTGTCAAGATCAAGCTGACCGCCGTTGCAAAAACGCACTGCCTGTTTTTCTGTGACCGAAACCTCTCTAAGATAAGCTACAGCCATTTCCTCGCTTATTATATACTCTGATATATTTTCCTTATTGAGCCTATCAAGCGGAACACAGGCTTCAAGCGAAAAACCGCCCGTATAGGTGCGCTTGAGTTCTGTAAGGCAAGCACCGCAACCTAAAAATTCGCCTATATCGCGGGCAAGCGACCTTATATAAGTTCCTTTTGAAACATGAACATCAATTTCAAAAACATTATCGCAGTCAAGCGGAGAAATAAGGTCTATAAAAAAAATCTCAATTTCGCGCGGCTCAACCTCGGCGGTTTTCCCCTCACGCGCAAGCTTATAAAGCCGCACACCGTCCTTTTTAACCGCGCTGTACATTGGGGGCTTTTGCATTATTTTTCCCCTAAAAGCGCAAAGCGCAATACTTAGCTGCTCGGTTGTAACATCAACCTTGTTTTCCGAAATAATATTACCCGTAATATCCTCGGTATCGGTGGTAACGCCTAACTTTACCTTGGCGGTATACCGCTTGTCCGCATCAAGCAAAAGGCTCGAAAGCGCCGTAGCTCTGCCCAAAAGTACAGGAAGCACGCCTGTCGCCATAGGGTCAAGCGTGCCTGTATGTCCTACTCTTTTCTCACTCGCTGTGCGCTTGATTTTGGCAACCGCGCCGAACGAGGTTATGTCCTTTGGCTTATCAAGAAGTATTAAACCTTGCATAAACTACTCCATATATTCTCTGACCGCGTCAATCACCTTTTGCTTTACCTCAGTGAGTGTGCCCTTGACAGACGCTCCTGCCGCCGCCTTATGACCGCCGCCGCCCAGCTTTTTGCAAATCAGAGAGGCATCAAGCGGAGGATATGTACGCAGGGAAACTTTAAACTCATTATCATCGGTCTGTTTAAGCGTAATTCCTGCGACAACCCCCTCAACACTGCGGGAGATAACCGCTATACCCTCAAGCTCGGTACCGCTGCAGCCGGTCTTTTCCTGCATTTCGACGGTAACGGGTAAAATCATACACCTGCCGTCAAAATGAAATTCGGCGGCGTCAAGCACCATTCGCTCAAGCTCTAAAAGCTTTCTCGACTTGGTATCAAACATAACGCGGTTAATTTCGGGTGCGTCGATATTATACTCGTAAAGCTTAGCCGCTATAATATGAGTTTTTGCGGTGACACTCGAATACTTAAAGCAACCCGTATCGGTAACAATGCCCGTAAAAAGCGCCTTTGCGGTAATATCGTTGATATTCACATCCATAACCTCTAAAAGCTCGAAAATACACTCCGCAGTAGCCGAGGCATCGGAATCGAGATATAGATTTTGTGCATACCTCACATTGGAAATATGGTGGTCGATATTAAGGTCTACAATATCGCCGAATTCCTCTTTAAGACTGCCTAAAAGCCGTTTATCCGCCACATCAACCGCGATAACTGTTGCGTTTTCACGCGAGACATGGTCGGTTTTTCCGGCAAAATATCTGTATTTTTCGGGAATTACATCGGGGCAAAGCACGCAAGCGGACTTGCCAATCTCATTCAGACCGTAATAAAGTGCATAAGCAGAGCCCAGTGTATCGCCGTCGGGCGATGCGTGGGTTAAAATAATATAATGATCGTGCTTTTTTAAAAATCTTGCGGTCTGTTTAAGGGTCAAATCCCGGCATCCATCATTAATCTTCTTCATTTTTATTTTCCTCTAAGGATTCTAAAATTCTTGAGATATTAGCACTATGCTCTATCGAATCGTCTGCAACAAAGCGCAGTTCAGGCACCTTTCTAAGCGATAACCTTGCACCCAATTCACGGCGCAGATAACCCGCCGCACCTTTGAGCGCCTTTACCGAGGCTACGGTTTGCTCGTAGCCCTCGATAGCGCTTACATATACGGTAGCATACGAAAGGTCGCCCGACACATCAACCTTAACAATACTTAAAAGTCGGCTTACTCTCGGGTCCTTGACCCCGCGCAGAAGCTCCGACAGGCAAAGCTTTATATCAGATGTAATACGGTTAATTCTGTATCCCGCCATTAATCTCTGTACTCCTCCATAATAAAGGCTTCGAAAATGTCGCCCTCCTTGATGTCGGCAAACTTTTCAAGACCGATACCGCACTCATAACCCTGCGCAACTTCCTTAACATCATCCTTAAAGCGGCGCAAAGAATCAATCTTATCCTCGCAGATAACTATGCCGTCGCGCACAACGCGAATCTGAGCAGAACGCGTCACCTTGCCGTTTGTTATATAACAGCCTGCAACCGTGCCGACATTGGAAATCTTGTAAACGGTGCGAACCTCGGCTGTGCCAAGCTGATTTTCACGGTATTTGGGAGCCAACATTCCCTTCATAGCCGCCTTAATCTCTTCAATGCAGTCGTAAATTACGCGGTACATACGCATATCAACGCCGTCGCGCTCTGCCGCCGCCTTGGCAACACCGTCAGGACGGACATTAAAGCCGACAATAATAGCTCCCGAGGTCTGTGCCAGCATTACATCCGACTCGTTTATAGCGCCAACGCCGCCGTGGATAACGCTTACCTTAACCTCTTCGTTTGAAAGCTTAATAAGGCTCTCGCGGACAGCCTCAACACTACCCTGAACATCCGCCTTAACTATTACATTAAGCTCCTTAAGGTCTCCCTCGCTTAACTGATCAAAAAGGTTGTCAAGCGTAACCTTCTGCTTAGCATTGAAAAGCTCTTCCTTAGCCTTCTGCTTTCTCTGCTCAACAAGCTCGCGTGCGAGACGCTCGTCTGAAACCGCATCGAAAACATCTCCGGCATTAGGTGTTTCGGCAAGACCCGTAATCTCAACCGGTACGGACGGACCTGCTGTTTTAAGCTCTTTTCCGTTTTCGTTAGCCATGACGCGGACGCGGCCTACTGCTGTTCCCGCAACGATAATATCGCCTGTATGAAGCGTTCCGTTCTGAACAAGGAGCGATGCCACAGGACCTCTGCCCTTGTCAAGTCTCGCCTCGATGACGATACCCTTCGCTCTCCTGTCGGGATTAGCCTTAAGCTCCATCATTTCGGCAACAAGGAGTATATTTTCAAGTAAATTATCAATACCGTCATGTGTTTTCGCCGAAACGGGAACGCAAATAACATCGCCGCCCCACTTTTCGGGAACGAGCTCATGCTCGGTCAGTTGCTCAAGCACTCTGTCAGGATTAGCCTCGGGCTTATCCATCTTATTGATTGCAACAATAATCTGAACTCCCGCCGCCTTAGCGTGGTTGATTGCCTCTATAGTTTGGGGCATAATACCGTCGTCAGCCGCTACAACCAATACCGCAATATCGGTAGCCATAGCGCCGCGCTTACGCATTGATGTAAATGCCGCGTGACCGGGTGTGTCAAGGAATGTGATATCCTGACCGTTGCAGTTAACCCTGTACGCACCTATGTGCTGGGTAATGCCGCCCGCCTCGGTATCTGTAACGGCAGTGTTACGGATAGCGTCAAGAAGCGAGGTCTTTCCGTGGTCAACATGTCCCATAACAACAACAACAGGGCTTCTGGGCTTCAGGTTTTCTGCGTTGTCCTCGGTATCGTCCATAATCTGCTCTTCAATAGTTACAACAACCTGCTTTTCGATTTTAGCGCCCATTTCGGTGACAACGATTTCAGCCGTATCGTAGTCGATAACCTGATTTACAGTTGCCATCATACCAAGCTTTAAGAGCACCTTGATAACCTCTGCGGCGGTCTTTTTAAGGGCGGCGGCCAATTCGCCTACCGTTATCTCCTCGCCTACCGTAACGGTTATCGGGGTCTTCTTTATGCGTTCAAGCTGCATACGGCGCATTTTGTCCGCCTCGGTCTCTCGCTTTGCGCCCTGAGGACGGCGGTAATCCTGTGACTTCTGCTTAATTTTCTGCTTTCTTGAAAAATTGTCCTTCATAGTATTTGCAGGAGCAATAATTTCATACTTTTCGTTATATTTATCAATATTTACATTGGCGGTTCTTGTATCAATATGGCGTATTTCGGCAGGGCCGCGCTTGGGCGCTTCGCCCGGCTTTTTCTCGCTCTTGCGGGAAACAAAGGGCTGAGGATCGGAAACACCCTGCTTTTTCTCAGCCAGCTTTTCCTCCTTTTTAGGCTCCTCGGCCTTTTTAGCCGCAGGTTTTTGAATAGCTTTTTTTTCAGCCTTATTTTGAGGCTTTTCCGCAGGCTTATCTGCATTTTTCTCAGCGGATTCAGCCGCTTTGACAGGCTTTTCTTCCTTTTTCTCGGGCTTTTTGGCTGTCTCTTTCTTTTCGGTCTTCGGTTCAGCCTTAGGTTCAGTCTTTTCAGGCTTAGCCTCACCCTTAGCCGCAGCCTTAATCTGCTCTAAAATAGCCATCTGCTCGGCAAGCTTTTTGTTTTTTTCTTCTTCTCTTGCTTTTTTTGCCGCTTCGCGGGACTCCGCTCCCGTTGCAAAATAATCCTTAAAGCTCTTAACCTCGTTGCGGTTTAAAAGCTCATAAAAAACTATGCTTATCTCGGTCTCGTCAAGCGCGGCTCCGCTTTTCTTAGCCGCTCCCGTTTTTTCGGCGACAATACCTACAATATCCTTAGAGCTAAGGTTAAAATCCTTTGCAAGATCGCTTACCTTATATTTATTCGTCATTAGCATTTCCTCCTCTGGTGTACGCCTTCAAAATAGCGTCGGCAAAACCGCTGTCATTAATTGTAATTATCCCGCACCTGCGGCCGACAGCGACCGACAGGGTTTCTATATCAAGCCCTTCAAGGGTTAAAAATTCTACAGAGCCTTTATTTGCGAAAAAAGCGGCTTCCTTCCTGCTTTTCGGGGAGACATCGCGAGCTGCTGCAACAAGCCTTGCTTTTCCGCTTTTTAAGGTTTTCAAAGCGGCATCCATACCGTAAGACAGCTTGCCCGCCTTCGCCGCAAATCCCAAAAGTGCAATCGCTTTATCGGTCTGCATTAGAAAGCATCCCTTCAAGCTCTGCAAAAACCTCCGCAGGTATTTCCGTTCCGAAGGCTCTTGAAAGTGCGCCTATTTTCTGCGCCTTCTTTAAACATTCGGTAGATTTGCAAATATACGCTCCTCTGCCGTTAAGCTTTCCGGTAAGGTCAAGCTTAATATCGCCATCGGGAGTCTTAACTATTCGTACAAGCTCGTTTTTAGGCTTCATTTCGCGGCAGGCAGTGCACATACGCGCAGGTGTTTTTTTAGCTCCCATCAAAAAAGCTCCTCTCGGTTTACTCGCCGAAAAATCCGCTTTCGGGGTGAATATCTATCTTCCAGCCCGTAAGCTTAGCGGCAAGCCTTACATTCTGACCCTTGTTACCGATAGCCAAGGAAAGCTGTGCCTCGGGTACGCTGGCTTTGCAAACCTTAGGCTCTTCGCTTTCAATCTCAACCGAAGTGACCTTCGCGGGAGAAAGAGCCTCTGCAACGAATTCCTTCGGGTCGTCGCTGTATCTTACAATATCAATCTTTTCGCCCGCTAATTCCTCAACAATCTTGTTAACTCTGGCACCCCTCGGTCCGATACAAGCGCCTACAGCATCAATTTCCTTGTTTTCAGACCATACGGCAAGCTTAGTTCTTGAACCCGCCTGACGGGAAACCGATTTAATTTCGATAGTGCCGTCGAAAATCTCGGGCACTTCGGTCTCAAAAAGACGCTTTACAAGACCCGGATGTGTACGGGAAAGCATAATTTTAGCACCGCGCTCGGTCTCCTTAACATCAACCACATAAACCTTGATATGGTCGCCCTCATGCAGCTCCTCGTCGGGAACCTGCTCCAATTTCGGAAGGGTTGCCTCGTTATGTCCGATAGTGAGTATCGCGTTGCCCGTCTTCGGGTCGATACGCTCGACAACCGCCGTTACAAGCTCGCGGTTATGGCTCTGGAACTCGGCTAAGGTCTGACCGCGCTCTGCCTCTCTTACTCCCTGGCGGAAGTTGTTTTTGGAGTTCTGCGCAACCACTCTGCCAAACTTCTTGGGGTCGAGCTTAATGTCTACAAAACCGTTTTCAACAGAGCTCGGGTCAATCGCCGCCGCGTCTTCCTTTGAAATCTCGGAATAGGGGTCTAAAACCTCGTCAACTACGGTTTTGCGTGCGGTAACTGTGAAGACCTCATTCTCGGTATCGATAACACAGGAAACGATATCGTTTCCGCCGTAATCCTTACGCGCCGCTACAACTATAGCATCTGCAATCTTTTCGGCTATAAACTCCTTCGGTATTCCTCTTTCCTCTTCCATAAGCTTCAGCGCTTCAAAGAACTCCTTATTGTCATTCTTCGGCTTTGATGCTTTTCTTCTTGTGCCTGCCATTTTCTCAATTCCTCCAAACAAAGGTTTAAATTTTTATATTTTAAATTATTATTCAAAATCGCACAGACGGGCTTTGGAAATATCCTTAAGCTCGAACTTATATTCCCCGCCCTCGGTTTCAATTGTAACCCTATCAGCCGCGTCTTTAAGAACGCCCGTAAACTCCTTAACGCCGTCCAAAGCTTTATAAAGCTTTATTTTAACGGTTTTACCTACGCTGGCCTCAAAGTGGCTCTGCCTTGTAAGCTCGCGCTCTATTCCCGCAGAACAGACCTCTAAATAATATGAGACATCAATCGGGTCGGCATCGTCGATTATCGGGTCGATTGCGTGGGAGACATTTGTGCAGTCGTCAATGCTGATTCCTTCAGGCTTATCGATAAACACCCTGAGATACCAAGACGCGCCTTCCTTTAAAAAGCGGACATCCCAAAGGCTTACCCCCTCGGCCTCGACCGTTTCTTTAATAAGACCGTACACCTTTTCGGCAGCATTTGCCATTTATCATTCCTCCGTACGCTTCGCAAAACAAAAGTGAGCGGGTCGCCCCACTCACCTTTCTGCTTAATGATATAAGCATTATAACACACCCGATATAAAAAATCAAGTGTTTTTTAACTCAAACTTAAAAACAATATGAAAAACCCTTGATTGACAAAGTATGACCCATAATGTATAATGGCATTTGGAATAAGGTAAGCCTTAAACGGTAGGCGGTTTAATTCTTGCCCTCATTATGGGGGTGATGCCCTATGTACATAACTAATCAGGATTTATTTCAGTTTAGTATTGTTATAATTTCGGTTATAACACTTGTAATAACGGTAATAAAAAAGAAATAACCGCCGGTCTGCAAACTAAGCGGTTATTTCTTTAATCATTTAATTTGAGGGCTAAACCGTCTATCGGTTTACCTTATTTCACTTATATTATACCATATTTTACGGCTTTGTCAAACTTTTTTTGATAAAGCTTAATTTTTTGCACCAAATTTGCACCAAAGCATAATTTTAGGGTTCTATTCCTAATGTTGGGGTTTCAACAATTCTCGCCTCCCTCTGACGAGGGAGGTGGCACGGCTTTGCCGTGACGGAGGGAGAGAAGGTGTAAAGCTACAAGAAAATGCAACTTTTTCTCTCCCTCAGTCTCGCTGCACTCGCCAGCTCCCTCGTCAGAGGGAGCCAAATGAGACCCCGACTTTTGCATAAGAACCAATTTTAGATAAAGGAAAACCCCGAAAACCGTGATGGTTTCGGGGTTTTTGAATACTCTTTGAAATAACAAATTATCTCTTTGAGAACTGGGGTGCACGGCGTGCGCCTTTGAGACCGTATTTCTTTCTTTCCTTCATACGCGGATCGCGTGTGAGGAAGCCTGCCTTCTTAAGCTCGGTGCGAAGCTCTGCGTCAGACTGTAAGAGGGCGCGGGCGATACCGTGGCGGATAGCGCCTGCCTGACCGGTAACGCCGCCGCCTGCAACGCGGCATACAACATCGAACTTATCAGCTGTGCCGGTGAGGGCTAAAGGCTGACGAACGATGAGCTTTAAGGTTTCAAGGCCGAAATAATCGTCAATGTCTCTGTCATTAACGGTGATTTTGCCTGTTCCTGCGTAAAGACGAACACGGGCGACAGAGCTTTTTCTTCTGCCTGTTCCGTAAAAATAAGGCTTTGCTTCAAACATTGTTTCTGTCTCCCTTCTTAAAATTCAAGCTTTTCGGGCTTCTGAGCTACCTGAGCATACTCAGAACCGCTGTAGATATGAAGTCTTGTGAGCGCCTTGCGGCCGATAGTGGTATCGGGAACCATTCCCTTAACGGCAAGCTCCATAGCAAGCTCGGGGCGGGTCTTCATAAGGGTAGCGTACTTAACTTCCTTAAGACCGCCGATGTAGCCTGTATGACGGCGATAATACTTCTTTTCAAGCTTCTTACCTGTTAAAACCGCCTTATCAGCGTTGATAACGACAACATGGTCGCCGCAATCGACATGAGGAGTAAACTCCGGCTTTAACTTACCGCGGAGTATGTCCGCAACCTTAGTAGCGGTTCTTCCGAGCGGTCTGTCGGCAGCGTCGATTATATACCATTTACGCTGAATTTCAGCAGGTTTTGCCATAAATGTTGACATAATTCAAAACCTCCAAAAATTTGTGTTTATTCGATAGCCAACATATAATACCACATCCGAAACACATTGTCAACAACAATTTTTGAAAATTTTAATTTAAAGTTTTAAAGCTCTGATTTTCTCTTGTTTTCTTCTGTTTTCTCTTATTTGCTCGTTTATCATTTTTAAATTTTTTCACACAAAAATATCGGTTACAAAACTGTAATATTATTTTTCGGGATATTTTTATCTGCCGTTTTACATTATCAGTATTGCCGCCGCCTTTTTCTCGCTGATTTTACGGGTTATAAAAAATGTTTTCCGCTCCGCGATAGAAATAAAGTCGGAAAACGAGCTTACTATATAGGTGACAGAAATGGCGATTGTAGTTAATCTTGATGTTATGATGGCAAAAAGGAAAATCTCCTCGGGCGAGCTTGCCGAGAAGATTGGAATTACGCAGGCCAATCTTTCGATTTTGAAAACGGGCAAGGCACGGGCTATACGCTTTTCAACCCTTGAAAGCATCTGTAAGGCGCTTGACTGCCAGCCCGCGGATATTCTTGAATATAAGCAAAATAGTCAAATTAAAGCCCGATGAAAACGCGTATACGGAATATGAATTTTCCTCCGACGAATACTATTGGTAATCTGCATAACGGAGAAAAAGCTATGATTATATAGATATTAGACGGCGGGATTTGTTCCCGCCGTATGCTTTATTTTCCTATTTATTCGCCTTAAGCCGTTTGTCTGCTTTTGCCGCAAGGAATGTGCCGAGGCTTTGGAAAAGCTGTACCAAAAGCACAAGAAAAATCACCGCGAACGCCATTACAAGGTACTGATACCTGTAATATCCGTAATTAATCGCGATTTTGCCGAGTCCGCCGCCGCCGATTATACCGCTCATCGCCGAGTAGCCTAAAATAGTGGTAATCGCAATCGTGGCGTTGGAGATAAGGGAAGGCACGCTTTCGGGCAGCATTACCTTTACAATAATCTGAAAGGGACTCGCCCCCATACTTTGCGCGGTCTCTATGATATTCGGGTTAATTTCGCGGAGACTCCCCTCCACAAGTCTTGCCACAAAGGGAAACGCCGCTATCACCAGCGGAACGATAGACGCCGCCGTTCCGACCACCGTTCCCATAATAAGTCGGGTAAGCGGAAATACCATAATCATAAGAATAAGAAAGGGGACGGAGCGGAGCAGATTTATTATCACATTTAAAATATGAAGCAGAGCCTTAGGAATCTTAAGTATTTTACCGTTTTCCCCCGCCACAAGCAGAACTCCTAAAGGAAGACCTATAATTATTGCAAACAAGGTTGAGAGCACCGTGACATAAAAGGTTTCCCACACGGCAAGGGGAATTTCGGTTTTAAGTATTTCGAGCGCCTTTGTAACGCTTTCGGATTCAAAAAATGAGCTAAGCATTTTTCTGTACCTCCTCCGCGAAAATATCGGGTATACTCTTAAGATAAGAAAGCGCGCTGTCAAGCGCCCGGTTGCCGCCCGGTATACCTAAAAGCATATTGCCGTAGACCTTGCCGCCGATACTGCGGGTAGAGGCGGAAAGTATGCTTGCGGCAATGCTTTTTTCGGTGGCCATTTTAGCTATAAGCGGCGTTTTCGTTGCGGCCGCTCCGCCGAACACGACCCTTACAACGCCGCCGTCAAAGGCGTTCAGGGTTTCCTCGTAGCCCTCGGGGTAAACAAGCCGTTTTGCCGCCTCACTTTTAGGAGCGGAAAAGACCTCGCCCACAGTCCCCTCCTCAGCGACCTTTCCGCCGTCCAAAATGGCGACGCGGGTGCAGATTTCCTCGATAACGCTCATCTGGTGGGTGATAATAACAACCGTAAGGCCCAGTTTATCGTGCAGGTCGCGGATTAGCGACAGAATAGAGTGGGTGGTCTGCGGGTCAAGGGCGCTTGTCGCCTCGTCGCAGAGGAGTATTTTAGGGTCGGTCGCAAGGGCGCGGGCGATTGCCACCCTTTGCTGCTGTCCGCCCGATAATTGCGCGGGGTAGCTTTTCATTTTATCCTTAAGACCCACTATTTCAAGAAGCTCTGCCGCCCTTTTTTCGGCTTGCGTCTTTTTTGCCCCCGCAAGCTCCAGCGGAAAGCAGACATTTTTAAGGCAGTTTCTCTGCATAAGCAGATTAAAGCCCTGAAAAATCATAGTAATACTTCTGCGTGTTTTTCTCAGCTCCGATTCCGAAAGAGCGCCTATATCTCTGCCGTCTATAAGCACGCTCCCCTCGGTGGGCCGTTCGAGCATATTTATACATCGCACAAGGGTGCTTTTCCCCGCGCCGCTCATACCGATTATTCCGTATATTTCGCCGTCGGGTATAGTAAGCGAGACATTTTTAAGCGCCTCTACCCCGCCCGAGCTTGACGGGAAGGTTTTTGACAGGTTTTTAATTTCTATCATACATTTCCTCCGAAAGGGCTATTGTATTAAAAAGAACTTGAATTAACTCAATTTATTTACTGAGTTTAAGGCTCCCTCTGACGAGGGTGACTCCCCACAGTGTGGGGAGATGTCACGAAGTGACAGAGGGGACCGCCGCCGTCAGCGGCTGTCGAGCAAAGCGAGACTGAGGGAGAGAAAAGCCAAAGTTTGTGCATATCTTTACCATTTCTCTCCCTCCGTCACGGTAAAACCGTGCCACCTCCCTCGTCAGAGGGAGGCGCTTAGTTGCTTCAATTTTTTTATTTCTTAATCGCGTCAAGGGTTGTCTGCTTGCCGCCGTAAAGACCCATAGGCTCAACATGAATTGTCGCAATAGAGGCTATGTGGGTATTGTTTTCCTTGTTGAAGTCCTCAAGGTAGGGCAGGTGCTGGAAGTAGTTGGCGTTTACTTCGCCGCTCTCAACCACATTGTTGGGTTGAACATAATCGGTAAATTCCTTAATGTCAAGCTTTATGTTCTTCTCGGCGAGAATTTCCTTTGCAACCGCTAAAATCTCAGCGTGGGGTGTGGGGGAAGCCGCAACGGTAACCGTTGTTCCGCTAAGCTTAGAATAATCAACCGAGCTGTCAAATCCGTCTGTGGGATTGTCAACCGTGCTTACAACCGCGCCGCCGTAATTTTCGGAAATATAGTCGGCAACCTTTTGGCTTTCAAGCGCCGCCTTTAACGCCTTTGCCCAGTCGGCGGTTTCGCTGCCCTCTTTAACCGCTAAGATATTGCCGTAGGCGGAGGAGGAGCCCTCGATTGCAAGGGAGTCTTTAACAGGGTTTAAATCGGCTGAAATAGCATAGTTGGAATTGATAACCGCGTAATCCACATCCTTTAAAACATTGGGCAACTGTGCCGCCTCAACCTCTTTAAATTCGATGTTATACGGATTTTCTTCAATGTCCTTTACCGTGGCGGAAATTCCCGCCCCGTCTTTAAGCTTTATTAAGCCCTGCTCCTCAAGCAGTAAAAGCGCGCGGGCTTCGTTCGTAGTGTCGTTGGGCACGGCTATTGTTATCGCCGCGCTCTTAGAAGAGCAGCCTGCGAAGACCGACAAAGTAAGCAGAGAAGAAATTATTAAGGAAATTATTTTTTTATAAGATTTTTTCATTTTTTTCACCCTTTTAGTATTTTGTAATTTTAGAAATTATGTTTATTACCGTGACCGCCGTCACATTCGACCGGTACAGGCAGCGCAACATATATATCCGCTTCTGCCTGAAAATTTTTTCAACATATTAAGCTGCCTCCTTTTTTGTTTATGTCCTTATTATACACTCTGAATTTTATTTTGTCCAATACATAGGATTAATATTTGGTAATAGGTTCAACCTATAGCAAAGCCGCTCAGATAATACTTTTTATATAAAAAGACGCACCCTGCTTTTTTCAGCGGAGTGCGTGTATAATTATCGGATACAAAATTCAGAGAGCGGATTTGCTTAGGTATTCACGAAGCTCCTTAATATAAAGCTCTCCCGCACTGCTTAAAACCGTATTCTTCTTTAAGATATAACCTATCTCCATTTTTCCGTCCGCGGCGTCCTCGGCTTTAAGGGGAACGGCGGTATAATCCGAGCCGTTAAGCTCCTCGCAGATAATGCCCGAGCACAGTGTATAGCCGTTAAGCCCCACCATAAGATTAAGCATTGTAGCGCGGTCTGTCGCCTTTACCGTGCGGGGATACTCGTTTGTGCTGAAAATCTCCTCTGCAAAGTAAAAGGACGCTTCTGCCCCCTGCTCAAAGGAAAGGCAGGGGTAGTCGGCAAGCTCACAGAAGCCGACCGATTTTTTATCCGCCAGCGGGTGCCCCTTCCACATATAAACATACGCGTCACATTCGGTAAGGGAATGAAATTCAAGCTCGTTCCTTTTCAAAATTTTTTCAATCGCCTTGCGGTTAAAATCGCTTAAATATAAAATCCCGATTTCGCTTTTAGAGGTTATCACATCGTCTATTACATCCTTTGTCGTGGTTTCCCTTATCGCAAAATCGTACTTTTCGGCGTCATACTGCTTTACCGTTTCCACAAAGCTCTTGACCGCAAAGGAGTAATGCTGGGCAGATACGCCGAATTTTTTTCGCCGTTTGCCCGCCTTTCCGTATTTGCCCATAAGGGTTTCATACTGATAATAGACCTGCCTTGCATAGGTGATAAATTCCAGCCCCTCGTTTGTGAGCGAAACACCCCTGCCGCTTCGGTGGAATATTGTAATTCCAAGCTCCTTTTCAAGCTCTTTGACCGCTCCCGTAAGGGAGGGCTGAGCCACATACAAAAGCTCCGCCGCTTTATTAAGCGAGCCTGTCTCCGATATTGTAATAACATAACGCAACTGCTGTAAAGTCATAATTTTCACCGAATATTTATATTATAAAAGGTTTTCTTTAACCGTAAATTCCATTTCCTCCCCTGTTTCCGGGTGGGTGAATTTAAGCTTCGCCGACAGGAGTCCGAGGTTTTCAAAGGCGTCCTTTGCGCCGTATTTACGGTCGCCCGAAAGCGGCATTTTACGGTGGGCTAACTGCACCCTTATCTGGTGGGTTCTGCCCGTATGCAGTACTACCCTTAAAAGTGAATACTTTTCGCCGTCTTTTTCCTTGGTTTCAAGCACCTCGTAGTACAGTTCGGCTTTTTTTACGCCCGCCCGCTCCCGCTTTACAACATAGCTTTTGTTTTTTGCCCTGTCGTGAAAAAGCAAATCGCAGAGCGTACCGCTGTTTTCTTCGGGAACTCCGTGAACAAGGGCTAAATATTCTTTGTAAAATCTATGCTCGGATATGTCGCGGGAAAGCTTTGCCGCGGCTTTTTTGGTTTTGGCATAAACCATAACTCCGCCCGTCTCCTTATCAAGACGGTGGACGGGGTAAATTTCTCCGCCGGTATGCTCGCTTAGCCTTGTTATCATACTCTCCCCGCCGTTTTTATCGGCCTGAGAAAGAATACCCCGCGGTTTTATAACGACTATAACCGCGGTGTCCTCGTACAGAATATCCATTATACAATTACGCCGCGCTTGCAAGCCGCTTTACATTTTCCGCAGGCGGTGCATAAGCCTTGGTCTATAACCGCAACATTGTCTATAACCTTAATCGCGCCGCTTTCGCAGACCTTTTCGCACATTTTGCAGGCGATACAAGAAACCCCGCACATCTTCACAACAGGCGCACCCTTAGATTTATTAGAACAAGCAACCCTTATCTTAGCGGATTTAGGCACAATAGATATAAGCGACTTAGGACATACCTTGGTACATTTGCCGCAGCCTACGCAAATATCTCCGCAAACAACGGGCCTGCCGTTCTCTACGGTAATCGCTCCAAAGGGACAGACATTTGCACAGTCGCCGAAGCCGATACAGCCGTATTCACACTCTATAGGTCCCGCATTTACAAGGGCGGCGGCGGTACAGCTTTGCATGCCGTCATAGTTGAACTTTGTCTTAGTTTTTTCAAGACTTCCGTTACAGGCGATAAAGGCGATTTTAGGTTCGTTTTCAACCTCTACGCCTAAAATTTCCGCAAGGGCGGCGGCAGCAGTCGCTCCGCCGGGAGCACATTTGTTAGGCTCAGCCTCGCCCGCCGCTACAGCCGCGGCATAGCCGTCACAGCCCGAATAGCCGCAAGCGCCGCAGTTAGCACCGGGAAGTGCCGCACGCACCTTTTCCTGTTTTTCGTCAACAGGTACTGCCATAAACTTAGAGGCAAGGGAAAGTCCGACGCCCGCTATAAAACCTATGATTCCCACTATTATTGCAGGTATAATAATTTCCATAGCCTTAACCTCCTATTCCCGCAAACCCAAGGAAGGAAAGCGCCACAAGCGCCGCCGCCACAAGGGTGATGGGCAGACCCTTTAAAATTTCGGGGATATCCGCGGTCTCAAGCCTTTCGCGCACGCCCGAGAAAAGGAGCATTGCGAGCATAAACCCTATTCCCGCGCCCAGCGCGTTAAAGAGTGACTGAATGAAACTGAGCCCGTTTGTGATATTAAGCATTGTAATACCGAGCACCGCGCAGTTTGTGGTAATAAGGGGCAGATAAATGCCCAACGCGTTGTAAACAGGTTTAATATACCTTTTTAAAACAATTTCAATAAGCTGAACTATCGCCGCGATTACGAGAATAAATACTATCGTTTCAAGATAGGTGTAATCAGGGGCTAAAATATAGTTGTAAATAGGCCAGGTGACCGCCGTTGCAACCACCATAACAAGGGTTACCGCAACGCTCATTGAAAAGGCGGTGTTTGTCTTTTTGGAAACGCCCAAAAAGGGACAAATTCCGAGGAATTTCGACAGCACCATATTGTTTGTAAGTATCGCCGCCAAAAGAATTGAGGCTATAGATGTAGTACTATTCATTTACTGCCGCCTCCTCTTCGCTTGCACATTCGGTTTTTCCGCAGACCGCTCTTGACGGACAGCTTTCACAGCCCAAATGCTCCACGGGCTTTTTGCCCGCCCGCTTTGCAAGGGCGTTTGAAGCCGCTACCAGCATACCGAAAACAAAGAAACCGCCGGGAGGTAGTAAAAATACAATCATAGGACTTATAAAGCTTGCCGTAACGGGCAGTGAGAAGATTGTACCAGCTCCCAAAAGCTCACGGATAGCACCCATAAGGGTTAAAACCGCGGTAAAGCCTATGCCCATTCCGAGACCGTCCAAAATACTCGGAACAACCGAGTTTTTAGAGGCGAACATCTCCGCTCTCGCTAAGATAATGCAGTTTACAACTATAAGGGGCAGATAAATGCCCAGCGCCTTGTCAATCGAGGGAAGAAACGCCTTAACGAGCATCTGTACCACGCTTACAAATCCTGCAATAATAGTGATATACGCAGGGATACGCACCTTATCGGGAATTATATTTCTAAGAAGTGAAATTACAACATTCGAGCAAACAAGCACCATTGTCGCGGCAAGCCCCATTCCTATGCCGTTTATCGCGGCGGTTGTGACCGCAAGGGTCGGGCAGGTGCCCAGCACCAAACGCAAAACGGGGTTTTCCTTAATAAGCCCGTTTGTAAAATAACCCATATATTTATTATTCTTCACCCTCGGTCACCCCCTCTGTGCTTTTAACACACTTAAACTGTTCAAGCGCCTGATTTACCGCCTTGTTTACGGCTGTTGAGGTAATTGTAGCGCCTGTTACGGCGTTTACCTCGTTTTTAGCGGAGTCCGCTCCGTTTTTAAGGAGAGATATTCCGCTTGTTTTACCCTCATACTGAGTATAAAAGCTTTCCTTAGCGGCATTTTGCCCGAGTCCCGGGGTCTCGTTCGATACATCTAAAACCGCGACCGATTTTACCGTTCCATCGACATTTACCGCCGTCATAACCGAAACATCGCCGCCGTAGCCCTTTTCGGCAGTTTTGAAAATATATCCGACAATTTCACCGTCTTTAAGGGCAAGATTATATGTAAATTCGTTTTCGCCGTCCTTAAACCCTTCCTCGGTGAAGCTGTCCGCCTTAATAAGGCTTGCCATAGTCTCGCTGCTGTTTTTCTCGTCAAGCTCGGCAATCTTATCCTTAGTTATCCTGTTTGTAAGAGAAAGAGCCAGCGGTATTATAATACAGATTGCAAGCAGTACCGCAACGGGCTTTATAATATCGTTTTTATTGCTTTTGATTATTTCAGCTAAATTAGCCATTCTGCACTTCCTCCTTTTTGGGTTTAATAAAACCGAAGGGCTTAGAAAGTGTCAGTCTGTTAATATGCGGAACCAATATATTCATAAGCAGTATCGAATAGGATACACCCTCGGGCAGAGCGCCGAACTTTCTTATTACAAAGGTTATTATTCCGCACCCCACCGCAAAGATTGCCTTGCCTGATTTGGTTGTCGGGCTTGTGGTGTAGTCGGTCGCCATAAAGATAGCGCCGAGCATAAGTCCGCCGCCGTATACCCAAACAGCTGCATTTTCTCCCGAAACGAAAGACAGAAGTGCAACCGTTCCGATAAAGCAAACAGGTATAATCGGGGAAATAACATTCCTTATAATAAGGTATATTCCGCCAACCAAGAGTAAAAATGCCGAGGTCTCGCCTATTGAGCCGGGATGCATACCGAAGAATAAGGCTTTAAGGGTATATGTACTGCTTTCGGCGGCAAGCGGTGTAGCCGAGGTAACCGCATCAAATAAAGGTGACACAAATTTCGTCATTGTAGAGGGGAAGGAAACAAGCAGTACAATACGCGCGGCTATAGCGGGGTTTGCAAAGTTACAGCCTATACCGCCAAACATCTGCTTTACCACGATTATCGCAACAATACTGCCTATCGCCGCCTGCCACAGCGGAATTGAGGACGGCAAATTCATACCGAGAAGCAGTCCTGTAACCACCGCAGACATATCGCCTATTGTGTTAGGCTTTTTAAGCGCCTTTTCCCATAAAAATTCGCTCAGAACCGCGAAAATAATGCAGACCGCAAGCACCGCCGCGGCGTGCAGGCCAAAAAGTATACAGCCGTAAACCGCCGCAGGCATAAGAGCTATTACCACATCGGACATAATGCCCCTTGTGGTATCGCCCTGCCTTATATGGGGCGAGGACGCCGCCGTTAGTATCTCTTTCATTGCTTTTCCCTCCTTAGCTGTGCCTTTGCAAGCCGCATAACCTGAGTAAGCGGCCGCTTTGCGGGACATACATAAGAACAGCTCCCGCACTCCATACAGTAATTAACATTAAGCTTATTAAGGCTTTCGGTAAGTCCGTGGTTTACCGCCGCCTCAACCGACGCGGGATATAAATTCATAGGGCAAGCCCTTGCACAGCGCCCGCAGCGGATACAGGGGGTAACCGTAGGCGGCTTTAGCTCCTCTTTCATAACAGTAATAGCGTTTGTACGCTTTTCGATAACGCCGCTGTCATTCTCGGCGTCAACACCCATCATAGGTCCGCCGAAAATTATCTCATTCGCGTCTTCGGCTACACCGCCCGCGAACTCAAGCACATCCTTTATCGCCGTTCCGATAGGTACTATTATATTTTTAGGCTCTCCTGCCGCCGTACCGTCTACGGTTATGCGCTTTGAAACAAGGGGCATTCCGGTTTTAATAAAACGGTTAAGGGTAACCACGCTTGTTATATTCATTACAATACAGCCGACATCGCTCGGAAGCTTACCCGCAGGCACCCGTCTTCCCGTGGCTGAATAGATTATAACCTTTTCCGCTCCCTGAGGATAGCTTGTGGGAAGCTTCATAAGCTTAACGCTGTCGTCCTCGTCTCTTTTATCTGCGGCAATCTCATAAAGCTTTTTAATTGCCTTTTCCTTATTGCTTTCAATACATATAATAACCTTCGGAATGTTAAGCTTTTCCTTTACAAGGTAGACTCCCTCGATAACATCCTCATAATCCTCCATACAGGCGCGGTAGTCGCTTGTAATGTAGGGCTCACACTCGGCACCGTTGATTATAAGGGTATCAATCGGAGTTTCCTCTTTAACCGAAAGCTTAACCTTTGTGGGGAAACCCGCTCCGCCAAGTCCTACAAGACCGCAAAGGTCTGCGGCTTTTGCCAAATCTTCTTTTGTGTTTATGGTAAACGGCTTAAGCTCAGGGTCTTTTTCCATATTGCCGTCCGACTCGATAACGACGCACTTGGTTTTACGCCCGCCGACATTCATTTCCTCGATTGCCTTAACCGTACCCGAAACGCTCGCGTGAACAGGCGCGCTTACAAAGCCCGATGCCTCGCCAATCTTTGTGCCTACAAAAACCTTGTCCCTCGCTTTTACGGTAGGCTCAGCAGGTGCGCCGATATGCTGTGACATCGGAATTCTTACAGTAGCAGGCGGCGGCATAATTACCGACTCTAATTCAGCCGTCTTTTTAAGATGCGGCAGTAACGCTCCGCCGTGAATACGCCCTACGGGACGAAGTATTTTTTCTTTCTTTTCCATACTTCTTCTCCTTTGAAGAAAAAATAGCCATATATGAAATATAATACTATATATACGGCTATTTTTCAAGAAATTTATAGGTTTCAAGGGCATTTTTACAGATAACTGCAAATAATAAAGCAGTACCCCGAATGGAATCTATCCGCCCGCATACCGATTTTACGCCACGGAGTGCTTTTGTGGTACTGCACAAGGGACGGGCTTTTTTACAAGAATATTTAAAAAAATAAAGGGGGCTGTAAAAAATCGGGGTTTGTAGGGGTGATTGATTAGCGTATACAAAGGCCCCCTTGTGTAAAGGGGGCTGTCGAGCGTAGCGAGACTGGGGGATTGTTTTGTAAACCCTATTTTTATTGGTGATTTTTGTTTTAACAACAATCCCTCCGTCTCGACAAAGTCGAGCCACCTCCCTTTACACAAGGGAGGCTTTTTAATCAGTCGCCAAGTTGCAATGTGCCTAAAAACTCAAAGGTTTCCAAATCATAATACTGCAATTCATAGTACGATGCGATATAGAAAACCTTTCCTATATACAGTCCTCGGCACTCCTGATTGCGGGTAATATCAAGCTCTGCCTTAAGCCGCATAATAAATTTGCCGTCTTCATAGGAATAAACGAAATAGTTAAGCCCCGTATCACCGAAGGTCGGGAAGCCTATTATATTTTTCCCAAAGTCTGCTATCGTTGCTTTATGATTGTAAAGCGCTTCGGAATTGCTTGCGGGAATATCGGTTTTGGAGCCTTCGGTCACATTGGAAGGATCGCTTATATCGAACATAGAAAGCTTCATACCCTCTGCTCTGACCGTTCGCTCATCGGCGTTTCGGCCTATGCCCAAAAGCTTATCCCCGTAGGGGAAAAGATAGTTTGAAAAACCCGGAATTTTAAGACTGCCTATAATTTTAGGGTTGTAGGGGTCGCTTACATCGGCACTGAAAAGCGGGTCAACCTGACGGAAGGTGACGAAATACGCCGCGTCCCCCATAAAGCGTACCGAGTAAACCCTCTCCCCCGGCGCTAAGTCGGTAATTTTACCCGTTTCCTTTAAATCGCCGTCCAGAATTACAAGGGAGTTTGTTCGGGTTTTGTAATAATCGGTAAGCACGAAACGGAAATAGCCCTTGTATTCGTCAATCGAGAATTGGTTTAAAAGACTGCCTTTAAGTGAACCCGTTGCCTTTAGCTCGATTTTGCCGCCGTCAAGGGAAAACCGCGCCACCTGTGTTAAGCCGTCCGAATCGGGATTTCCGCAGACTATAATATTTTCGGTGTTGGCATATACGGTGTAGCTGCCGCCCAAAACCGACTGAGCACCTAAAAGTGTGCCGTCCTTTATATCATATCCGCAAAGCACGGTATACTGCGGGTATTGGCAGTTATCGTAAAAATGCACGCTGTCCGCCGCAACCGCTCCGTCATAATCCCTGCAGGTCACAGAGGGCACATAGGTTTCCTCTTGGCTTTTTTTAATGCCCAAGGCGTCAACCCAAAAGTCGGAAACAACATAAAGCTTGCCATCAATCAGACGGGACTCGTTATAATCTCCGCTCTGGCTTACTCGGGTGATTTCCTTGGGGTTATTCGGGTCGGAGATATCGTAAATCACCGCAAGAACCGAAAACTCGCTGTCGGAAGTGCCCAGCAGTATAAGCCTGTCGCCGCTTAGGTACATATCCGTACCGTGGATTCCCTCTGTCACGATGCTTTTAAGCTGTTTTGGCTTTTCGCCCGTAACATCTATGATTTTAATTGTTTTGCCCTTATACCCGCTGTCCAAAATATAAATATATTTCCCGTCGGTCTTTACAATGTCCGCCTCGTCCACACCCTCGACCTGAACGGTGGTGTCGCTGTGCTCCGCCGATGCATCATCGGTATTGCTCGCGGAATTGCCCTTTGTGTTAGTCGGTTTTGATCCCGTATCCGCGCCCGTGTTCATAGCGTCGTCATAAGCATACTCTTCTACAATATATTCTTTGTTTTTGAATTCTTTGATTTTTTCGTATATATCGCCATAGCTTGGGGCGGTCTTCATAGCGGCGGTGTTGACGCCTGTATTCACCTTTGCCGTGCGCCGACCCGTCACAATACCCGCCGAAAAAAGTATCGCTCCGCACAGCGCCGCCGCAACCGCCGTACCGAAAAATGCTCTGCCCTTCCTTTTCGGGGCGGTTTTTTCTTGCTCTGCCGCCATTCTGCGGCGGGTTTTTTCCTTAATATAGCCGTCGGGCTTTATGTTATCTAACTGTCTATTATAGCTGTCTTTGAATTTCATAAATCCTCCGCCTCCAGAGTTTTTTTGAGCTGTCCGCGCGCGCGGGCAAGTCTTGTTTTAACGGTTGAGGGGTTGGTTTTTGTAAGCTCTGCTATTTCCGCCACCGAATAACCCATATAGTAATGCAGGTGTATCACGGTGCGGTATTTTACTGGAAGCTTTAAAACCTCGCTAAGCGCGCTTTGAGCGGAATTATCCTCCACAGCGGCAATATTTTCGTCAAGCGGGTCGGTTTTCTTAAACCAAGCAGAGGAAAGCCAACTGTTACTGCAATTTACGGTAATGCGGATAAGGGTCGCCTTAACGTGCTCCTCCGACTCCATTTTGCCCCATACCTTCATATACCGCAGAAAGACCTCCTGCAAAATATCGTCGCTGTCATTCCGAGAGCCTGTGCGCACAAAGGCAAGCCGATAAACCGTATCGGCATATTTTAGGAATACTGCTTCGGGAATTGCAAAATTTTTATCGCAGGTATTGTCCGTACACTTCATTTAACTTCCCCCTCGCCTATAATACCGATAAGAGCCGCAAAAGGTTTCAAAAATTTTCATTTTATATAATTTTTTCCCAACCAAGAGGCGCAAAATGCCTTTATTAAAGGAAACTCCACTGTGAGTAGAGTCGATAAAAAGCACTCTACCGAGCAAATAAAATAGGTAGAGAATTTCAAAAGCAATGTATCTTGCCGTATTTACAAGTTAATAATATAATAAGGTTAAAACATTTGCAAGGAGATTTTGTATATGCCCGATTTTGCGATTTTAACCGACTCCGCATCAAACCTTACCGCGAAGCAGCTTCGTGATAACAATATAACCGCAATCCCTTTCCCCTATTTCTTAAAAGGTAAGGAATGCGGCTGTGATACATTAGAAACCTTTGACGATATGGCGTTTTACGCCGCGCTTAAAAACGGCGAAAAGGTGACCACCTCGCAGATAAACCCCCAAAGGTATACCGACTTTATGCGCCCCCTGCTTGAAGCGGGAAATGATATTCTATTTATCGGACTTTCCTCGGGTGTAAGCGGTGCCTTCGGCTCCGCCGTAATTGCAAAGGAGCAGCTTAATGATGAATTCCCCGAACGCAGGATAGAACTTGTGGACAGTCTCGGTGCAAGCCTCGGCGAGGGGCTTATTGCTTTAAAGGCAGCCGAATACCGCGCCGAGGGCAAAACTATCGGTGAGACAGCCGAAGAAATACGGATACATATTGAGAAAATGTATCAGGTATTCACGGTTGACGATTTAATGTTCTTAAAACGCACGGGCAGACTTTCAAACCTCAGCGCCGCGGTAGGAACCGTGCTTGGAATAAAGCCTATACTCAAAGGGAATGAAGAGGGAAAAATCGTAGCTTTCGGAAAGGTAAGGGGAAGAGCCAAGGTTATATCCGCCTTAGCCGAAAAATACAACGCCCTTGTTAAAGACCCCAAAACCCAAACAGTCGGCATAAGCTATGCCGACTGCAGAGAGGACGCCAAAGCGCTTGCGGACCTTATAAATAAAACCAACCCGCCTAAAAAGCTTTTAATAGTAAAGCACGAGCCCGCAACAGGCTCCCATTTAGGACCCGGTGCTCTTGCCCTTTATTTTGAGGGCGAAAAAGGTGTGCGCAAGGCTTAGTAATTTAAAGATAAAAGGTTCTATTCCTAATGTTGGGGTTCACTTCATACCAACGGTACTCTCATTTTCATTGTTTTTCCTCTTTCTGTTTTTAATAATATGATATTAATTAAAAAGCTTCAGGTCATAATAACAGGCTGCAGCCTGCCGTTTTCGGTTTTCAGCTCGTCGATACATAGTATTCTGTGATGCGAATTCTTATCCCCCACTATACGGCGGTGATATGCAACATAATCCTTGCCGCCGAAGCTAAAGGCTCCGTTATGGCCGGGACCCTCCGCCATTTCATTCGCCCGCATAATATCCGTATAATAATCAAATTCACCCCACGGTGTATCTGAAATCGCGGCTTTGACGCAATAGCTTGAATCGCACCACTTGCCCGTTGAATACATCAAATGGTATTTATCCCCTATTTTAAGCACGCAGGGGGCTTCAACATATTCCTTGGGGGTAATTTCCAATACCTTATCATCAGAGCCTTCCTTGACAGGCAAAAGCTCCGTCAAGGTCTCACTTAGCCTTGCCACATTAAGATGACCCCAGCCTCCGTAATACAGCCAGATAGTATCGCAGTCCTTAAAGAAATGCGCGTCAATGGGTTGCGCTCCGTTGTAAAACACATTAATAAACGGTCTGCCGTCAGGGAATATGTTTTTAAAAGGTCCGCAGGGAGAATCGCTTACGCCGATATACAGTCCCCCGTCTTCGCCGTCCTCGTGAATGTTATTTGCGGCAAAAATAATATAATACCTGCCGTTTTGCTCCACAACGCTCGGCGCCCAGATTGCAAAAGTCGCTCCTTTAAATGTGGACATATCCAAAATTGATTCCTTTTTTGTGAAATGAATCAAATCTTCTGAAACGATAAGGTCTAAGTTATGCTGCTCCTCAAAAGGCAGAGAGCGTGTAACATAAATATAGACCTTTCCGTTATACACGCGCGCTTCGGGGTCGGCGTACCAGCCGTCAATTATCGGATTTTTCATTATTAATCTCCCGTATTTTTTTATTTGCAAATTAGATTTGCCTTTGAAACTCATATTCTCCGCTTTGGCAGGAAGTTGTATTGCCGCCCTGCTTAAATGTGAAAGGATAAGGCGACGAAACCTTAACTGTTTTGCTGTTGTAGCTTACCTTTATTCCGTGAGACTCGGCAGTAAGCTCGTTAATTCCCTCGACAAAAACAGGTTCAATAACGACATCTTCAAAGCCGAAGCCGTTAATTTTTATACCCGCAAGGGTTTTTAAAAACCACGCGTTGATATGTGAGAAGAAATGGTGGTTAAGACTTAAAAAACCGTCAGGTCTATCCTTCGTCGCAAACCTAAAGGATTCGGGCAATGTGTCAAGCCCTGCCTTAACAGATGCAGCATAGCCCGGGTATTTATCGTTGGTAACAACATCAAACGCAAGCTGTGTATACCCGAATTTCGTAAGCATATCGAAAATAGTTCTTGCACCATGTATACCGCAGAACAGGCGCTTATCGTTATCGGTAATATTTTTTGCCAATCTGTCTGCCTCGGCTTGCTCCTCGCTCTTTTCATACATTCCGGCAAATAAGGAGATTGAAATTGCAGTATCAATATCGGAGGTTAATTTACCGTCAATAATAAACTTATTTCTGAACTCCTCCTTAATTTCATCCGCAAGGAGTAAATAAGGAGCGGCGTCACGGCCTGTAGCCTGTGCCATTTCAGCCATCATAAGCGCGTCTATGCGGTAAAAACAGGTATCGGATATTTCTATAGGACACATATCCTTATGCATTATTTCGTTCTTACTAAAACAAGCCCAATCACCAAGACCGAAATTAAGAATTCTGCTTTCGGTGCGGGTTTCAAAATATCCAAGTAGCTTGTTCATATTTTCCCAAAGCGTATCTACAATTTCTCTTTTCCCGCTGTATTTGTAAGCATAATACGGCAGGTGTATTATAGCGCTGTCCCAATCGGGTCCCGTGGCAAATAGATACTCCCACGCGCGGTTAAAGGGCGGAACTATTTGAGGAAGCTGACCGTCGTCAAGCTGTGAATCCTTAAAGTGCTCTGCCCATTCCGAAAGCATATTATAAGCATTAAAGGACATAGTGATAGCTTCGGCGCTTGCTGCCGCGTCGCCCGTCCAGAAATTTTGCTCACGGTGGGGACAATCGGTCATTAAATCATGGCAGTTGGTTTGTATTGAATTTATACAGGCGTGATGAATTTTATTGATAACGTCGTTATCACAGCTAAAGCTTGAGGTAAGGGGCATATCGGTAAATGCAACCACAGCGTCTACGGTGATTTCGTCATACTCACCCTCAATCTCAACATATCTGAAGCCGTGGTAAATGAAGGTCTGCTCCCATTCCTCCCCGTTGGGATTTCCCTCCATTATGTATTGGTCCTTATGTGAACCGCCGTTTGTAATCGATGACTGATCCACATTCTTACCATCTTCGGTTAAATTTTCCGAGTATTTAATTACTATTTCGTTTCCTGATTTTCCTTTAACGTTTATACGTGCCCAGCCCGAGGTGTTTGTACCGAAATCGAATAAACTCTTTTCAATTTCGGTTCCTCTAATCAGCCGCATTATTCGTATAGGCTCAACAATCTTTTTTCTGAATTTACCGCCTAAGCCCTTGCAGATAAAGGCATTATCCCAAGCACTGTCGTCAAAATCAGGGTCGCACCAACCGTTTATTTTAAGGCGCGCGTCAAATTTTTCACCGCAGCGGCGCATATCAAAAAGTATCGGCGAATCGGCTGTTTTCCAGCTTGTATCACTTACTATCTGCTCCTCGGTACCGTCCTTATAAGTAATATCAAGCTGAGCTATCATTCTGACATAGCCTCTGTATGTATTTGCATGGTTCGTTTGAAAATCGTTTCCGATTACAACGCCTATTTTATTTTTACCGTTTACTATATCGCCTGTTAAGTCATAAGAGCTGTAGACTAAGGTTTTATCGGTTAAGGAATGTACTGTAGGCAGATAAGAATCAGGTATTCTTTTACCGTTGATAAAATATGCGCCCTGACCGTAAGCCACAATATTAAGCACTGCTAAATCAATAGCTTTTTCCACATCAAAGCTTTTTGTAAGATAAGGCGCAGGAGGTAACTCTTCGTAAGAAGGCATACGCCATACTCTCCAAGGGGTGCGGGTTATCCACTTTGCATTTTCAAACATATCTTTAATCTCCTTTCAAATATTCATACATTTTCAGAATAGGTAAATCCCTTTTTGCAAGCGTCGATAAGCTCCGAAAGCGAGCCTGTCGCAAGACCTATACAGGTATCGGCGGCGCCGTAATAAATGCGTATAGTATCCGTTTCTTCATCTGCTATCGCGCCGCATGCAAAAACAACATTATCGACCATACCTTTAACCTCATACGGCTCGTTAGGTGTTAAAATGCAGTCCTCGGCAACGCCGATTATTTTTGACGGGTCGTTAAGGTCAAGCAGCATTGCTCCGATTGAATAACAGAACTCACGGTTTTCCTTGTAAACGCCGTGGATTATTTCAAGCCAGCCGTCCTTCGTCTTTATCGGAGGGGTAGGTCCTACCTTATAATTCGCATAGGAAAGGGGCGGGTAAAGCAGAGGGCGGTGCTTGCCCCAATAAACCATATCGGGTGAATAGGAAATCCAAATTCCGGCGACCAGCTTATCATCCAAAGGATGACCTCCTTTGTCCTCAAGCTCTACGAGATTGTAAGGTCTGTCAAGCCTCACATACTGACCGTTAATCTTTTCGGGGAAAAGACAGGGAACACGGTTTGAAGGCATCGAAATACACTCAACAAACTCGACCGTTTTGAAATCCTTTGTCTTTTCAAGAACCGCCGCGGGACCGCCGGCGGCGACCTGTGCGGGACGGACAATATAATATGTATCGTCGATTTTTGTAATTCTGGGGTCAATAACCCAGCAATCATAATTTCCGGGACACTCACCCGCCCAGTCGCGCTTATCGCAAAGGGGCTCGGGATTAATCTCAAAATGTATACCGTCGTCACTCATAGCAACATGTATACCCGTAATACTTCCGTTTGCCTTACGCTCCTTGTAAAACGCCGCTATAAGCAAAACGGTTTTTCCGTTATACATTGTCTGACCGCAGTTGTATACCGCATGCGAGGGTATCGGAAAATCCTCTACCGTAATTATAGGATTTTGCTCATAGCGGTGCATAATGTTTTCGGGTCCTCTAAATTTTTCAATCATTTTTTCACCATATCTTTCTAAAAAATTTTAGCCATTAATTTAAGCCTTTTTGCCGAAGCGAACAAAGCTTAGTTCAAAGCTATCGCCCTCGGGCAAAATTCTGTAGCCGTTTTCCTCGCCCGATACCTTACAGGTAAGGTTTAATGCGTAGGACATATTTTCGTGTGCATATTTGACTGAGTTTTCGCCGATCTCCTCTATCTTTGTGTTGCGAAGCTCCTTATACTTGAAAAGCATATCGTAGGACGCGCTCGCAAGCTCAAAGCGCACCTTTTCCTCATCGCACAGGCAGACCGCTTTTTCGCCGCCAAGCAGGAAGGTGATTTTAAGGGTGTTTTCGCCCTCTGCTTCGGTAGACAGTAACTTACCGTCAACCTTTTCGTCGGTGCCGCGCTTTACAAAGTACAGACCCGAAAGCTCGCCATCTCCCCGCCAGAGGTAGCCGTCAATAATAGGCAGGGCGTCAAATTTTGCATCGTCACCCGGGGCGGGAGCTTCATAATACCTGTCGCGGTAGTTTTCATCAAAAATATTTATATCTCTTACACAGATTTTTCCGTTTTCATTATGCAGGTCAAAGCGGTAATTCTTGCAGTTGTACCATACGGTCTGTCGTTGATTCTCTTCCTGCCAATCGGTCAAAGCGGTAATAGCGGTTGCGGGTGTAGTCTCGAAATTCTCTGAGAACCAGATTCCTGTATCCCTTAAAGTCATTACATCCCATTTGCCCGCCTTCATACCTTCATATATCTTATCCATCTGCATTTTAAGAGGCTCGCCAAAGCTATCCCAACCAAAGGAGTTTTCCTGACCTGTCTGTGTATAGGAGAACGCCATTCCCTCGGAGCCGTAATGGGAATCCAGATACCAATCAACCCATTTTTCGTCCTGACCGAGCATCCAAGCGGGCTCCAGGGTCGGAACGGTTTTATAGTTTCCGTATAATTGCAAGTCATACTCATAAATCGGGTCAGGTCCCAGCATTCTGAAAAGGGGCACATTTGTCTGCTCCGACTTATTCTGCGCAGGAATAAACATATTCTTTTTGCTCGGGTAATAACCCTGATTATAATAACCGCCCCACAGGGTGTAACCATCGGTTCCGTACTGCTCACGGCAGAAGCAAACCGCCTTTATGTCATATTTCTCTTTCATATAGTTGATAGAGTGGGTATCTATAACCCACGCACCTACCGATGCGGGATAATAGCCGAACACCGACTTGAAACGGCTCATCAGCTCATCAATAATCTTTTCGCGGTCGGACTGGTTGTAGCCTAAGAGCATACCGGGGTTTACATGCCATATCCAGTCGTGCTCGTCATTCCATTCAAGTCCCGCATTTTCAACCGCCTGCCTTGAAAGCTCAAGCCAAAGCCCGACCTCCATATTCGGGTCTTTGTTTTCAAGCAGCGGTGTTGTGTAATCGGGGTTTATAAGTGCATCGTAAAGCAGGGAAATTGTATAAGGCATAGGGTATTGCTTACATAATTCCAGCGTGTTTATAAAGGTCCTATGCAAATACCCCGGCCTTTTATTTTCAACACGCCAGTCTGCGCCCCTGATGAAGTTAAGAATATTTACTACTTTCTTGGATTTCATTATACTTACTCCTTTTAAAGTATTATCAATTTCCAATCTTTTAATTGCCCGCTATAAACTCAGCCTCGGGTTTGCGCTGTGTTTTTGAAGTTTTATAGTAATAGCTTCATTTAATTTTAATTTTTAAAAATTAATTATTAGTTAACAGGCTTCAAGGATTATCTCTACAGTATGCTTTCCGCAGGTGTCGGCGGGCAAAAACGGTTGTGTTGCCTCACCGTCAAGCTTAAAAGACTTCACACCTCCGTGTCCCTTAACCGAGATATCGAGTACGGCATTTCTGTAACAGATTCCCTCCGCCGTAATGTCACCTACAAGCATTGTGCCGCAGGGCTTAAAATGTATTCCGTCAACATCGAACTTCATTCCGAGCAAATCCATAAGAACATTGCGCAGAGAATTAAGGTCAACGGGATTATAAAACTCGCCCGCGTTCTCGAAACGGGAGTTGCAATCCCAGCCGCTCTCGCATATTGTGAAAATCGTATGGGCGGCGTTTACCTTAGCCTCCTCGTTTTTAAACTCGTATCCCTTGAAGCGGTCCAAGAAATATTTCGAAAATCTTTCAATCTTGTCCGCACTGTAGTCCTTATGGGGGCCGTAGATATTAAGCCCGTTAGGTGCAATTCTTTCGGTCTGCCAGAATTCGTACTCCTTAGCAAGGGTTTTATAGCTTTCCTTGAGCCATTCCTTATCGCCGGTTACATCGAAAACCTCCTCAACCATTTTGAAATAATAGGGGGCTGGCTTTGCTGATTCTCAACCATATTTGTGGTGTTTGCATTTAGCATATAGCCGTATTTGTTGATTATGTAGCCGACATTGTCGGTATTGTTCTTCGCCTGTTCCACATCGCCCGCCGCTATGAGACCGACATTTGTAAAGTATGTATCCCAATAAAAGAACTCCACAAACAGCTCGTTGGCGCAGGGGGTGGTGTAGGGATAAGGCAGACCTATAAGGCGGCCTTCATCCTCGGTTTTGTATTTTACAGTATCGCCGAAATATTTTTCTATAAATTCGCTTACCTTTGACATAATTTTTTCTTCTCGTATAATAAAGTAGTAGTTTTTAGTGTCCCTCTGCAAGGACAATATGCGGAAGACAGGGGAAGACAGGGGACGGTCCCAAGCCGCTGAAAAAGAGCGATTTTTTTCCTAAGTTGCAAATAGTATACAAATGTGTCTCTAAATTTTTCCACTCTTTATACGGCTTAATTATTAAGCCATACAAACCGATAACTAAAAATCCTAATGCAATAATTATTTCTGCAATTTCAAATTTAATGAACACATTAACAAAAGAAGATATACAATAAAACATTCCTATCGCCAAAGCCAAAAAAGCAAAAGCGTATGTAATGGATGTCTTGCTTTGTAATAAGTAAGCATAACACGACCATTTTCAGCTATCACATATTTGCAATTTAATCTTTCGGAAGAAAACCTACCTGTTCTTCCTATTTAAGGGTCATATTTCCCCAAGCAAAATTTGTTACCTTTGATTTCATAGATAAAACGAATTGCATCATTATTTCTGTCAAAACGACTTTTCAAGCGGAAACTCACTTTTAAATTAGATGAAAATTGACTTTCTGTTAAATTAGTATTAACTTGCTTCATCCTGGCTTCACCGAGCTTTAAGTGCATTATAGCATAAAATCGGCGAAGATGCAATAATTATTCATCAGCCGCAGGCGACTTACATTTTCAATATTCATTCGAAAATCCGTTCTCGATTAATGAATAATGAATGATGAAAAATACAAACGAAAATCCGTTCTCGAAAGAGGACGGATTTTCGTTTGGCGCCTATTGTAGGACTCGAACCTACGACCCTGCGGTTAACAGCCGCATGCTCTACCGACTGAGCTAAATAGGCAAAAATGTTGGCATCTACTTATTTTCCCGGGCAGCTTCCCGCCAAGTATCGTAAGCGCCGTGCGAGCTTAACTTCCGTGTTCGGTATGGGAACGGGTGGACCCTCGCCGCAATCAACACCAACTTTGCTGTACCAAAAGGTACATATATATCAAACAGCAAAGCTGTTTAATAACATATTAAATTTTTAAAAATGGTGACCCGTACGGGATTCGAACCCATGTTGCCGGCGTGAGAGGCCGGAGTCTTAGGCCACTTGACCAACGGGCCACAAATGGTGCACCATCAGGGACTCGAACCCGGGACACCCTGATTAAGAGTCAGGTGCTCTACCAACTGAGCTAATGGTGCATATTACTCGCACCGCGAAAACCGAACAAAGTAAAGCCAAGTGAGGAACGAAAATTAATAGGTCAAGCCCTCGGTCTATTAGTACCGCCTGGCACACGTATCACTACGCTTACACCTGCGGCCTATCAACCCGGTAGTCTTCCGGGGACCTTACTAGCTTATGCTATGGGAAATCTAATCTTGAGGTTGGCTTCACGCTTAGATGCTTTCAGCGTTTATCCAATCCGCAC
>JBGUUB010000077.1:0-2005 GCA_045133355.1 Acutalibacteraceae bacterium | reverse complement strand
AATAATAATTGAGCAAAGCTTGATAATAAAATTGAAGGACGCGAGGATTTGAGAGTTGTTTTTCTTTAGATATTTCGCCTCGCTGTTAATCCTTGCCGCATAGCTTTCGGCGCCCACACGGCTTACAAGCGCGTAACAGGTACCTGCCGAGATAAAGCTTCCCGACAGCAGCTCGTCGCCTTCTTCCTTTTGAATCAAATCGGATTCACCGGTCAAAAGACTTTCGTTAACCTTGCAAATTCCGTCAAGAACTACGCAGTCGGCAGGAATCTGGTTTCCGCGCGACAAAACAATTACATCATCCTGAACAAGCTCTTCCTTGCTGACAAGGGTAATTACCCCGTCGCGTAAAACCGATATTTTGCTTTCGGATAAAATCGTGAGCTTATCTACGCTTTTTTTAGAACGGATTTCCTGAATTATTCCGATTACCGTGTTAAAAAACACAACGCCGATAAACAGCAGATTTTTGTATGAGCCGACCAGCAAAAGCGAAATAAAAAGAATAATATTTACGATATTGAAAAGCGTTACAATATTATCGTAGAATATTCGCTTGATTGACTTAGTTTTGATGTTGGATGTAACGTTGACCTTTCCCTGAGCTGTCCTTTGAGCAACCTCTTCGGAAGTCAGTCCTTTAAGCTTTGAAGAAATATCTGCCATAACTACCTCGAAAAAAATATTGAAAAAAATAAAAATTTTTCAAAAAATAATCTGCTTACGCGCTGTTTAAATTTTTTGTTTCCAAAAAGATTTTTAATAATATCAGCGTCCAGTTATTTATATTATAAATGCAAATCATAATAAAGGCAACTGAAAGAAGGTGATTTTTTGAAAAAAATGAAAAAATTTAGCGTATTTTTGCTAACAACACTTATTTTAGCTGCTTCGGCAGGCGCAATTTCCGCTTATTCGGGTGAGGATAACAGCGTTTACCTCGGCGGTCAGCCTTTTGGCGTCAAGTTTTATAACGACGGTGTTATTGTTGTCGAGCTTGAACCGTTCTTTGACGGAAGGAGTTACGTTTGTCCGTCAAAGGAAAGCGGAATACGTGTTAACGATATAATAAAAACAGTTAACGGAATTGACATTAACTCGAATGAGGATTTGCAGAAGGCTTCCGCCGAAAGCGGCGGCAAAGAAATGAAATTTGAAATTGAGCGCGACGGCAGCGGTTTATCAAAAACCGTAACGCCGAAAAAAAACACCGCCGGAGTTTACCTTTTGGGCGCGTGGGTTAAGGACAGCTGTGCCGGTATCGGAACGGTGACTTATTATGACAGCAATCAAAATTATTTTGCCGCTCTCGGTCACGGAATATGCGACAGCCAAACCTCGGCGCTGCTGCCTCTCGGCTCAGCCGAGGTTTTGGGTGCGAACATCAGCTCGGTATCCAAAAGCGTTGAAGGCAAGCCGGGCAGCATTAACGGTTATTTTACCTCCAACAAGCTCGGAAGCCTCAGCAAAAACACAAGCAGCGGCGTTTTCGGCACACTTAGCCGCAAGGATTTTAACGCTTCCGAAAAACTTCCGCTTGCTCAAAACAACGAAGCGCGTACCGGAGACGCTAAGATTTATACCAGCATTGACGCCCGGGGCGTTAAAAGCTTTGACTCTGAGATTAAGCAAATAAGGAACACCGACAAAGACAGTAACGAAAACTTTGTAATAAAGGTTACAGACAGCGAGCTGATTGAAAAATGCGGCGGCATTGTTCAGGGTATGAGCGGCAGCCCGGTTGTTCAAAACGGTAAAATAGTCGGCGCCGTAACGCACGTATTTATGAATAAGCCGGATGAAGGTTACGGAGTGCTGATACAAAATATGGTGTCGAATTATAATGAATAACGCTATATATTGTTATAGCTTGTCAGGAGTTAATAAATTCCACAAAAAACGCGTGAAAATTTTTGCAAAAATTTATTTGGAAACTATTGCCAAGATTACCATTTTATGGTAAAATTATATCACATTAAAATTTGATGGGAGATAACCGATATGG
>JBGUUB010000076.1:0-1733 GCA_045133355.1 Acutalibacteraceae bacterium | reverse complement strand
AGCAACCGCTTCCTAAGAATATGTTTTAACATTTATTTTTAGGCAAAATGCGATTGACAATGAGTTAGTTTTAGATTAAAATTTATTAAGTAAATTACATATGCCCTCTTAGTTAAATGGATATAACAAGCCCCTCCTAAGAATATGTTATAACGACCGCCTTTCGGGCAAAGGCGATTGACATTGAGTAAGTTTGTACCTATAATTGAATAGATTTTAAAGATGTTTCCGTAGCTCAGCTGGATAGAGCGACCGCCTCCTAAGCGGTAGGTCGGGTGTTCGAATCACCTCGGGAACGCCAAAAACTCCGTCGGAAACCCCAGTAAAATCAAGGGTTTCCGGCGTTTTTTCATTTTTTCGGAAAAAGTGAAAAATCGTGAAATTCATTGATTTTCATTAGCAAATCTTCCGTCAGCTAATGGAAATTAGGACTAATGTCGTCCGCCTTTCAGGTGGACGGCTTGCTAATAAAAATTAGCAGGATTTTCGCTGTTTTGCTAATGAAAATGCCCTCTCTGCTAATGGCAGAAAAAATCGAGCAAAATTTCTGCTAATGAAAAAGGCGGTTGTTACCCTGTTAATTTGTTCATTTAGGGGTGGCGAGCGACAATCGCACACTACCTCTATGCCCTTTCCTATTATATAATTGTAGCAACAGGAGGTGGTTGTATTGAAAGAACAGAAATATCATTTATATCTTTCCGATGAAGAATACAGGAGAGTTTTGCAATCACTTTTCAGTTTGAAAAACAGCCTGATAGCACAAGGCAGATACACTGACGCAGTCGATGATGTTCTTTGCAAGGTACTATCATCTAAGAAAAGAAAAATTAAAATAGAATACATCTAAATAATAACGAAAAGTAAAAAGCCGTCTATTGACCTCATTAAGAGGAAAATAGGCGGCTTTTTTGCGTTCAGAAAAAATTTTTAAGAAATTTTGAAAAAACACCCCCCAAAAACGCTCTCCCATTTCAAACAAGTGAAGGGGTTGATTCCGAACTGCGAAAACGGAAGCCTTTCACTTGTATTTTGACAACTGAATAAATCATTCACTAAGACTTTAATTCTGATGATTTTAGCCACCTTATCGGGTACGCCGTGACTTCTGCATTGCAGAACAGCGAGAACTCCCGGTATAAGTAATAGGTTGCCCCTGTTACGGCGATGACAGTCAGAAAGATAATGATACTTCTCTACGGAGCTGGCGGAGTACCCGGCAGAGGTGAAATTCCTATGATACAGATTAGCAGTCTGTTCCTTAGTGACTTCCCGTGAGCTTTTTGCTCGGCAAGGGGTGTTGAGAACAAATATTGCCCGACCGGTTAGGAAATGAGCCGGTCAAGTACATAGCCATACTGCGATGGCTATGAATTTTACGAAAGGAGGACGCACAAAGTGTCGAACTGCAAAACGATTGCTATATGCAATCAAAAAGGCGGAGTTGGAAAGACGACCACCACGGTAAACCTCGGCGTCGGTCTTGCAATGCAGGGAAAGAAAGTGTTGCTCATAGACGCAGACCCACAGGGCGACTTAACCACCTGTCTCGGTTGGAAGGATACGGATAACTTGGGTATCACGCTTGCAACTAAACTCACAGATGTCATAAACGAAACGATGAATGACCCTACGGTCGGTATTCTGCACCACGACGAAGGTGTTGACCTTGTTCCGGCAAACCTTGAACTTTCAGCAATGGAGTTTAACCTTGTCAACGCAATGAGCAGAGA
>JBGUUB010000075.1:0-1569 GCA_045133355.1 Acutalibacteraceae bacterium | reverse complement strand
ATTCTGTCTTTGCCATGCTTTATTTTTAGGTGACCATTTAAAGCCGTTAGACTTCATAACACTGATTACCTCGGCATCCGGTTTACCGTCAAACTTAAATCTTACGCGCCCGTCGGTAAAATCTTCATCGAGATCATACAGTTTGTTACTTGCCTTAAGTCCTTCACCGCTCTGCGCTCTTTGCTGTGTTCTCTGCGCTTGCTCCAGGCGTTCACGCCAGCGACGGCGCTCTGTACTTGTTGCGGCGCTTTCCACTTTTTCCTGTAGCTTTTGAATGAGCATAGGATCGTCGGATCTGATATTACTTAGAGCATATTCAGCCCCCGCGGCTCTCTGTTCTAAATAATCGGCCTTTTCGTGCGCTTTACGTCCGGCCTCATATTGACGCTCGGCCCTCTTAAGAATAGGGTCTAAGCGGCCCTCAATATTTGGCTGCCCTAAAGGTATTCCGGCGAGTTCCTGGCGTCCGCGGCGGATATGCTCGGATCCCTCTTCCCTTGCCCTTTCAGCTCTCGCAGCTATGCGATCCACACGGTCACGGCGTCCCTGCTCGTATTCCGCGGATCTAGCCAGCTGTTCGGCTGTTGCCTCTGGTACCGCTTGCCTGAACTGTCCGCGGCTAGCCTCTGCCAAAACATCTTTATATTTTGAGTTTTTGCCTACGCTCGCAATTAATTTTTTTGCGTCCTCTTTTATTTTGTCTACCTCGTTAAACATATAACTGTCATGCCGCCAGTTTGTAGACTCGTATAGCGGGCTGATCCCTTTGCGTGTAGCGTCCTGCAGGTCTGATATTGAGTTCCACATCTTTGTTAAATAGGTATTTGTTCCGCGGTCATTTGGTAATTTAGCCAGCGCAGTACGCATAAGCTCTAAATCCTTGCTCAGCTGTGCGGCCTCCCTTAAGGACTCGTCCGCCTTTGCCTGATACCCCTTTGGATCTTTTGCGTATGTTTCCAGCTCTGCAACCTGATTTGTGAGTGTCTTTTCAGCGTTAACGCGATCCTGGTCAATAGAGCGTGAATAAATATCCTGAGCATTGCTTATAGGCTGGCCGTATTTTTGATAAAAATCGGCGCTATATGGCAATAAGCTCATAATTTTATCTTTTGCTTTTTGGTATAGCGGATCATTTGGTCCGATCTTGCTCAATACTTTACTTACTCGATCGCCCATTGCCTTAAATGCAGCATTACCCCCAAACTTATCGGCAAACTCTTTCTTATAGGCCTCCTGGTCCTGCGGTCTGCGGCGCTCGAGTTCCTTATTAAGCATACGCTCATAATTAAGGTCAAATGGGCTTAATTTGTTTACCCGATCAGCCTCTGCGGCCTCTGCCTTTGCTCTCTCCTCGCGTTTAATGCGCATCTTTTCCATAAATTCATTATGCCTTTTTTCTTTTTCCGCCTCCTCAATATCTTTTTTGTGGCGGTCCCGTATATCCGCAAGATCCTGCCGTAATTGAGCAACGTCACTAAAAGCATTTTCAGCCTTACGCATAGCATCCGCAAGCTCTTTAACCACCCCAGCATCGGCTTTACCGGAGGTAAGGTCTTGATCAATTCTGGC
>JBGUUB010000074.1:0-85281 GCA_045133355.1 Acutalibacteraceae bacterium | reverse complement strand
CCATATCTTCATAGTATGAACCGTAGATAACATGATTGTCGCCGTCAAGAGTACCGGAGAAGCCGTCGCTCATTCCGTAAGATCCACTATTAGCTATATAATATTGTTGTTCGCCGTAGGTCCACTCTCTAAGGTTAAGACCGTCGGTATTGCCGGTAGCATACCAGTCTGTGCTTACATCATTGATATAAATATCATCCGTAAGCTTGTAGTACCTATTTACTGTATTGGCAGTGGCATACTTGGCTAAATACGCAAGGTCGGAAGCGTTATTTATAAGGTAGGGGTTAGCTTCTGAGCCCGGTGTTGCAGTATTACCGGCTTCGCCATACAATCCCGCGGACTCTGTTCCGTCCCAAACATCCCACAACGACTTATCGGATTGAATATTTGTATCACTTCCATCGTCCGAAGCAGCCAAGATATTGTAAATAGGTACTGATGCGAAAAGCAATGCCGCGACAACAACTGTCGAAATGTATTGTAAAAATCTCTTTTTCATAATTATTTCTCCATTCTGCCGCCGAATTTCCGGAATCCTGCCCGAATAATTAAGACGGCTGTTTTAATGTGTGATTTTTTACACTTGGAGCTATCTGCTTGACTGCAGGGCGCTTTTCGGCGCCCCCAAGCCATGAAATGTTATTTAAATCTTATTTTGTGTTTTTATCAATAAAGCTGTTGGTCTGCTTGATGTAGCCGGCAACCGAATTCTTCATTCTGTCAATTTCCGACTGAACCTGAGTCGGGTCAACATTCCAGAAGTCTACTAACTTGGACGCTACAGCGTTATCAAGACCGCAGCAAGAAGCAACACCGCGGGAAAACTCATAACGCTTTGAAGCGGAGCTTACACCGGTAAGCTTGAAGAAGAAGGTCTCGGCATCGGAATTGATGAAGGCAGAAGAAGTATCGTAGTTGTTTACATCAAGGTAATATCTGAGGAATTTACCTGCGCCCTCAGGATTCTTAGCGCCCTTGCAGAGACCCCAACCACGGAAGGCACCTGTAGAATAAGCCTTCTGTGAAGCGCTGTAATCCGGAATGTAGGTGAAGCCGACATCACTAGCATTTAACTCCTCGAAGTGACCTGTTGCCTTAAGACCGAACGCGTCGTTGATGATCATACCGACCTTACCCTTTGTGTAAAGGTCACGGTTATAGCCCGCGGTGATTAAGCCCTCCTTATACCAGTTGGAAAGCTTACGGCTTGCTTCTAACAACAGCGGGTCGGAAGCTCCGGACTCAATCTTGCCGCCTGAATACTTAACCATACCTGTGCCAAGGCTGCCGAACAAAAGGCGACAGTCGATAGTAGCACCGACATAATCGTCGCCGCACTTCTGCTTAATATCGCGGCATACCTTTTCAAATGCGTCCCAGGTCCACTTGCCTGCATTGTAGTACTGCTCAGGAGTGGTGATTCCGTTCTTGCTGAATATCTTCTTATTGTAGAAGAGACAGCCAACCTCGTTCCAGATGTTGGAAATTGTACTGACAAGGTAGGTCTTACCGTTTAATGTCGCCTGCTTTAAGAAGTCCTGATCCCAGATAGGATCTTTAAGGTCGAGCTTTGCAGCGTCGATAGGCTGGAGTATTGAAAGCGAACCGGGGAATCCACAGTGATCGAATGCAACATCAGGTGAGTTGCCCGCAGCGATTCTTGATGTAACGGTCTGGATATAGTCGCCCTGCGGTACCATATCAATTTTAACCTTGATGCCGGTTTTCTTGGTGAAGCTCTTTACTACAACACCGTCTTCGTTTGCGGCAGGATCCTTCCAGGTAGCATAGATTACTGTAGTACCCTTAAGGTTGTCGGATGTGTTTGAAGAACTGCCCGGCTGTTTTCCCGACTGTGTGCCCGACTGTGTGCCCGACTGTGTGCCGGACTGTGTGCCGCTTGCCGCAGAATCGGTGCTCGACGCGTCTTCATTGCCCGAAGTTGCATCACCGGTGCTATCATCGATGTAGTCCGAAGAGTAATCTTCATAGTAGTCGGATGAGGTGTCGTCCCCTCCGCTCTTTCTACACGCGGTAAGCATTGATGTGCTCAAAGCAAAGACACAAAGCAACGCCAGCAAGCGTTTTACTGATGTTTTCATAAAACATTCCCTCCAATAATTTTTTTAAAATTTTATATTAAACGCGCAGTTATTTTTATCCTGTAATACCCACGCGATCAACACTTTCTATGAACCAACGCTGCAGTACCATATACACTATCAAAAGCGGTACAACAAACAGTACACAGCCTGCCAATACAAATACGCCCGTATTAGTCCAAATATTACGGGTAGTAATATCATCGGCCAAGGTAGACAGCTTAACCGAAAGCGGATAATTCTCACCCATAAACATAAGCGCCATTTGATAATCGTTCCAATGCCATATAAGCGAGAAGATTACAACCGTAATTATTACTACGCCCGCCGACGGAATAATTATCCTTAAAAAGGTTCTCAACGGACCTGCACCGTCAACCTGCGCGGCTTCCTCAAACTCTACCGGCATTTCCTTAAAGAACTGTATATAAATCAGTATTAAAATACCCGATTGCAGTCCCGACGCCGTAATGGCAGGTAAATAAAATGCCAAAGGCGTGCCGATTAGGTTCGGGCGCAAATCAATGCCCGTAAGCCTGTTAAAGAGACCTAATATACCTAAGAAATCCAAGTTCGCGAAGTTTACGCTCATGGGTATAATCAGCATTGTCATAGGAATAAGTATTGTCAAATAAAGGATTGCCATAAGCGGCCCTTTGAGCTTGAATTTAAATCTCGCAAAGCCGTAGGCTACAACTGCGCAGGAGCAAACCTCAATCATAGCAGCTATGATTTCATTACTGAAGGTAGACCAAAGCGATCTCCAATAATCCATTACCCCTATTACAAACTCATAATTCTTTAGCGTCAAGACCTCAGGTATCCAAGTCCTTGCAGAGGTTATAATTTCTTCCCTCGGAGTTACAGACGATACTATCATATATAACAACGGATAAAGTACTATATAACCTACGGAAATCAGGAAAACAAGCCGAAGAATCGAAAAAAGAAATTTGCCTGTCTTGCGAACCATTCGGTTGCGTGCAGCCGCTCTTTTTGCCGCCGCAACGGAAGAAACACTGCTATCCACTATATATCCTCCTTCCTATTTCCACTTCTTAAGCAAGGTCTTGCTATAAAGACCTACAATCAGTATCATTATAACTCCCACTATCAGGAAGTAGAACCACAGCATAGCCGAGGTGAGGTCGTAAATACCTGAACCCATCATAGTGTATGCCTTGCTTATCATCGGATTGCGGTTATCCGTAAACAGCTGTACCATTGTAAAGATACCGGTTAACAGTACCACGCGCGAAATCATCGGGAAGGTTATAAACCAGAATTCTTCCCACTTGGTCGCGCCCTCAACCTTACTTGCCTCATATACAGTACCGGGTATTGACTGAAGTCCTGCTATGAACAGAATAATCTGTATTCCGCAGCTCCATACCAGGTCAAATATATTGGTGATTACGACCTGTACATAGGTTGCTACCTTTTGCGGAAGGTCAAGGAGCGTCATTATATCCGAAACGCTGAACATATTTGCTGTCATTGAGGTCGAAACACCCAATGCCGCGGTATTTTCGCTTGTTACATCGAAGAATACCTCTAACACTATTCCGCTTGCAATGATTACCGGCAGGAAAAACAGTGAGCGGAAAAACAAACGACCTCTGAATTTCTGATTCAGAATAAGCGCTAATACAAGGCTTATTATAAGAATCAACGGCAAGGAATACAAGAACTGTGTAACCGAACTGCTCAGTAACTTGAGATAATCGGGATCCTCAGAAATCAAATATCTGAAATTCTCTACTCCGATGAAATCCATCACGACTCCGTCGGCCTCAATAAACACTTCACTGAACGAGAAGATCAGCGATTGCAATATCGGAACTATGAAGAACATTATAACTCCGATTATCCACGGCAGAACAAACATCATACCGTATTGACTTTTCCGGGATTCGACTCCCTTTTTTTTCTTTTTAACCATCATGCTCCCCCTATCGAATTACCGTATTTTCGGTTACGGTGTTTTAAGTAGATAGTTATGTCCCGAAACCGTACCGTAAGGAGAGCTGATTTCGCCGTCGGTATAATTTACATATACCTCAACGCCGTTATCAAACACCGTACGGCGCAATCCGTTGCCGAGGATCTCGTGCTTTATTATAGAGGCACCGCAGACAGCGGAGTAATATTCGCTTAAACCGTTAACCTCTTCAATTATTCCGGCTTTAATTTTTTCGTATTCGCCCGTGATAAACTCCGGATAGTAGGAATCGGTAAGCTCAGAACCGTAATTATAGTACAAACCGTATGTTAAGCCCGTTCCGCTTTCTATCGCCTGAAGAACCGAATAGGTGCGGTCGCCTGAAAGGTTAACCGCTTCGGACGACATCGGAACATAGCCCTTGAATACCATCTGATAAAACGGAACATCCTCAGTGAAAAAGCTTTCGTCCGAAGAACGCGAGGGCACTTCAAAAACTTTATCTGCATTAAGTGCGGTATAAAGGTTTCCGCCTAAAACAGCTGCCTTTTTGCCGCTTTCCTTGACGGAATTTATCATAGAAACGGCGTCCTCCGGCATATTGCCCCTGGAAGCGTACTTTATATCGGTACCGTCCGAATAAGAAACCGTTCCCAGTGAGCCGAGGCTTATGCCCGGAAGCTCCCACTTATTGGTTTTCTTGAGCATCTTTTCAGCCTTGCCGACAAGCTTATCGCGCGCAACCATGGCATAGCGTGTATCGTTAATACGGTCGTTGGTGGATTTATTGTACAAATACTGGTATACCGTCTGGTCATTTACCGCGCGTGCGGAGCCTATGAAGGAGAACCAGCCCGAAGCAGCTTTGCGAGTTAATTCAAAATCGAAATAGCTGTCAATTCCTGCTTCCTTACAATAGGAGTTAAGCTCCTTAAGCTCCGAAACAGAGCCTAAGCCGCTGCCTATCTTGAAATCGCCTCCGACATCAAGTCCGTTCGAGCCGTAGCCCCTTAAAAGTACCGAAAGGGAAGCGTTGGTTTCGCTCTTTAGTTCGCGAACGATTTTTTCCGCCTGCTCAACGGTAGTTGCATCAAAAATCGATGTATACGGCACACCGAGGAAGGATTTTTCACACTGGATACCGCCGTATATTATGAGGTTTAAATCAGCGTCGGCTGCGCCTGATTTCGCATCATTGCCCAACCAAAGCTTACGGGCTACATCCGCCATTCCGGAATAGCTTGCGTTTTCACCCGTTAACGGGGTAAAGGAGACGCTGCACTTGCCTTCGATTACATCATCTGTATAGAAATTGTTATCGGAAGCAGCCCATTCATTGAAGTGGGTAATGCGTACATATGAATAGCCCTTGATTTTAAAGGTTGTGTAAACCGCACTGCGTCCGTAAGAAGCGGCACCGTAGGTTGCGTCAATCGAAGCCGACTCGGCGCCTTCGGTGATTACAGCGCAAACTCCCGTGTTTCCGTTTTTAGCACCGTAAACAGGTAAATATACCTGCTGTTCATCGGGATTCGACTCACGAACCTCTACCATGGGGTCCACTCCGTAAACATCCTTCGAATAGGTTATACCCGCTTCGGAAACGGTAGTCGGGTAGGAAATAGCTCCCGAACCCGAAGGTATAAACAGGTAAGAATCTGTCGCTTCATTTGCAACCGAGCAAAGGAACGGTGCAATACTTACGCTGTAAATCTTTTTGGTATTCTCGGTTATTCCCGCAGGGTCAAGCGTTGCCGCAAGGCCGTTTTCGGTAATAGTGTACTCCACCGGAACCGAGAACTCTTCATCCGTAAAATAGTATGTAACCCTGACGCCGTTTTCTATCTTTTCGCAGGAAACCTCGCCCCCTGCAACAGCGCCCGTATAGGAATCAATTTCCAACAGCAAGCCTCTGGTTTCCTGATCTTCGGTATCATAATACTTTACAAGTATATCAGAGCTGAGCTTCGGGTTCTGCATTATCGGTAATCCGAACTCATCATACTGAACTCCGCCCTCTGCCTCCGGAAGAATTTTCCAAACAAGACCCGTTGCTTTTTCTTCAAGCGAGACGCTCTTTTTCTCATCGTCCCAATTTAATTTGTAAAGACTGTTTTCTGCAACTGTCCCACTGCTTAAATCAGAAACCTCAGGTTCCTTATACTGCTTTATTTTGGTTGCTGCGGCGGAATTTCCTCCGCAGCCCGCAAGCATCAGCAGAGCAGCGCACAATGCGCATATTCTGATATGATATTTCTTCATAAACAACATCTATCCACCTTTACGCTTTCATATCATCGTAAATTCCATAATAAGCGTAGACAAGAAGCCTGTTAACTGCTGTACCAATATAAGAAGTAATATCAGCAAGAAAACAATTATCGCCATAGCTAATATTGTGAGTACGCTTGTTCCCACAAACTTTCCGAAACCGTAATCGTGAATAACCATAAAACCGATAGCAATCATCAAAATGAAGATTAGGTAAGCCACGGTATTGATAATATTAAGGAACGCCGCCTCATCAGTCATCAGTACATTTGTGAGTACTAACTGCAAAACATTATTTAATATAATTGGTATGAGACTGTAGCAGGTGACAATCGCGATTTCACGAAGACGGCCGTTTCCGCCTGTAAGCGAGCATATAAGCCAGTTACATATTATCCACAAACCAACTAACGCCGCGCTCTTTACAAGCACCCAAAGCGAGTTGAATGAACCGGCATCGTAATATGTGAAGAGGAAACCGCCGTACAGCTCACGCAATACAGTTGAAACATAATATACCGCAAGCAGAACTCCTGCAATAACCAAAGAGCCTTTTTTCTTCTCCTTGATGGTGGTGAAGGTATTGGACGGATGAAGCATTGCGGAGGTCATTAACTGAATTTCCTCATTCTTGATTACAGTAATCTTACGGCGTTTACCGACTATTATCAAAGTAACCAAAGCCGCAGCCAAAACTATAACTCCACCGAAAATCAGCCAGAAATTGCGATCAAGGAAATCTGTTCTGATTTCCTCAAAAGCCAGGGAATAGGTATCGCGATCGTAACCCTTACGCGCTAATTCCTGTGCTTCCTTATAATTGCCTGCCGTAAGCTCTGCACGGGCAAGTCCGCTGTAGGCTGCCTGACAGTTGTTGTCAATCTCAAGAACCGATCTCCAAGTGTCCTCAGCTGCAGCATAGTCACCCTTAATGGTCTTTGCCTGTGCGCTGAGAATGAGGGAGCCTATCTCGGTCGGTCTGAATACGGTAATCGTATTATTGCTGCCGTCACACACCAAAATATTGTCGCCGTTAAGTGAAAGCGCATTTGCCTGGCGGAAGGTTCCCTTCTGGCTGCCGCGTCCAAAACCGCCGCCGAAGATTCCGAGGATTTTACCGTCTTTATCATAAACAAAGATTCTGCCATAGGTTGAATCTAAAGCATAGATAAATCCTTGTTCGTCAACATCAATACTGCAGAGGTTTTGATATTTATTTCCTTCGGCAGATGTTCGCGATGTAGTATTTACACCGTTGTCAACAAAATTAACCGAATCGGTTTTGAGGGTATTGCTACCCTTACCGGGGTTGAGTCTGCAAATCTGACCCTTAGGAGAAAATTCATTTGTGTTACCTGTAACGGTATATACGAAATCGGTACTGTCAATGCTCAGGTCGGACATACTGTACGGCAAAGCCGATGCAGAAGCGGATTTCTTAGCATTGTTCGGGAACATACGCTGTATTATGTTGGTCAAAACATCTGTAATACCGTTTTTAACCTTATTAGCACCGTAAAATCCGATAAATTCACGGTCAGAGCCGAAGAGGATGATACCGTAGTATGAGCCTTCACTCAAAACATATGTATTGCCCTGTGAGTCAACCTCAACCGCTGTCGGCGAGTACCGGAAGGTTTCCGGTATTAAGGACGAATTGGGTTTTTCATACTTATATTCAACAACACCGTCGCTGTTTACAAGCAAAACCCGCCCATTTTCCGTGTCGCATATATACAGCTTATCGCCTTTTGCATATACCCCCTTTGCGCCCTTAAACGAAATGGGGGTGCCATCGAGAATTACCTCGGTTATCGTCTTCTGTAAATTGTAGTTCTTATCAAGAACCAAAATTTTTGAAGCCGCGCCGTCTAATACATAGACATTGCTGCCGGACGAATATAAATCTGTAAGACCTGAAAAGCTTTCAACACCTAAGGAAGAGGAAGAAATTACTTGAGTGACCTGATGAGTGGGCTGTGAATAAACCGTCTTACGGCTGCCTTGACCGCTCATATTTTCCCAGTAGTTATAACCCTTATACGGTACCTGTGTTGCCGCAGATGCGGTTAAAGCAGAGCCGAGTAAAACCAGGCTTAGGATACAGGCAAACAGCCGTTTTCTTGATTTTTTAGTCAATAATCTCATATACCCGACTACTCCTTTATACCCGAACTGCTCATTGTTTCAACAACATTGCCCTGTGTAATTAAATACACCGCAATAGGCGGAATCATCATAATAACCGTAACCGCCATAGCACTGCCCGTTCTCGCTACGCCGCCTGCGGAAATCTGACCCATTATCATCGGCAGAGTCTTGATTTCCTCGCTGAAAACCGTATTCGCCGGAACAGCTGCCCAAATATCGCGGAAAGCGAAAAGTGTGAGGGTAAGCAACGCAGGTTTTACCATCGGCAGAACTATCTGCCAGAAAATACGGAAATATCCCGCACCGTCTATCTTTGCGGCTTCAAGGTATGTATCTGAAAGGTAACCTTCCATATACTGCTTCATTAAGAATACTCCGAGAGTTGAAGCCATATGCGGCAAAATGTATACCCAGTAGGTATCAATTATTCTCATATTTGCCATAATAATGAGCTGCGGAAGCGAAAGTGTGTATGCGTTGAAAAGAAGTGCAAACTGAACAATATTGAAAATTAATTTTTTACCGCGCAGCTGTGATTTTGTCAACGCAAATGCAGCCATTGTGGAAACTGTTATGTGAATAAAAGTTGTAACTATAGTTGTGAAAAGGCTGTTAAAGATGTATCTTTCAATAGGTACATCAAGTCCCGAAAGTAATTCGGGAATAACAGCGAAATTTGAAAGCGTCGGACGGGTTACAAAAAATTTCGGGGGGAATATCATTATCTCATCAAGCGGTTTTAATGAGGTTGCTACGCAATATATCAGCGGCAGCAAACAAAAGAGACCCATTATTGTTAAAAATAAGAGATAAAAAACTGTTCCTGCCCTTGAACGCGTAAAACGCTTACTGAACTGCTTATCCTTAGGATTTGCAGATCTGAAGGGCTTACGCCGTATAGCTGCCGCAGAGGAAGCGGAAACGCTGATCGCGTCATTCTGTTGTTTCTTCATTTCCGTTCCTCCTAATGTTTAACTAAATTAAGTATCTTTCCGACAATTATTCGGAATGATGCCATTATGATAAAGAGTATAACAGCTATTGCGCACGCATAGCCCATCTCATATCTTACGGAACCGACATCGCTCATATAAGTAACCAGCATATCCGCCGCGTACTGTACGCTCGGATAACCTGCAAGCGATACTGAAATCGCACCTGCTGAGAATCCGCTCTGAATCTGCATAACCGCAGAGAACATAAGCATCGGATACATAGCAGGAAGCGTGATATAACGAAGCTCCTGCCAACGGCTGCGTATACCGTCGATAGCGCCCGCCTCATACAAATCACGGCTTACATTCTGAAGACCGGAAATGTTAGCAAGGAAGGAAATACCCATACTCTGCCACAGATAAACTATGATTATGATAGGCATAACATAGTTTGCATCCTTAAGCCATGTTATCGGCTCGGTTATTACGCCGATTGAAAGCAAAAGGCTGTTTGCATAACCGTAGCTATCGCCGCTGAAGGCAATCTGCCAAACCATAAGTGCATTACCTACAAGCGAGGGAGCATAGAACATAAAGGAAAGCAGAGTGCGTATGCGGGGTGAAAAATCGTTTACGAACCACGCAAGCACAAAAGAAAGCAGGAATCCGAGCGGAGAAGCCACAATCGCAAAAACAAAAGTGTTTTTAAGGACTATGGAAAATACTTCATCCGACAAGAACATACGCCTGTAATTTTCGATTCCGACAAGGGTCGGTGTGGAAAGCATATCATATCTTGTAAAGCTTAAACCAACCGAGGCGAATATCGGAAAAACTGCGAAGAGGCAAAACATTATAAGGAATGGCGCCATCATAACGAGCATAGGCCATTGTTCAGCCAAATTACCCGTTCTCCGCAACTTAGCAGAAGATTTATTTGATTTCATTTATATGCCACCTCATTCCTCTACGCAATATTCCTGATACTTACGCTCAATTTCATCATTTGTAGATTTAGCCCAATGCGTCAAAGCATCAACAGAATTGCTTTCACCGTTAATAACCTGCCAGTAAGCCTGGTCAACCGAACGGGACAGGTAATAGCTGCCCGGAACCTCGGGAATTTCTACAACGCGGCTCCACTGTTCAAGAAGAACTTCGCGTGCATCGTTTTCCCATTCAAGCTGTTTAAATGCGTCAACATTAGATGTTGCAACTCTTCCTATAAGACCTAAAATGGATTCTACGCGGCGAGAATACTCAGCCTGAACATCGGCAGAGGTCCACCACTTTAAGAATTCCCAGGACTCTTCCTTTTTCTCGGATTTTTCCAGAATTACAGAGGCCGAACCGCCGCCCGAGACGCTGTTTGAGCCGTCTTCGTTGCCGGGAACGGTATCAATCGCCCACTTACCCTGAATTTCAGGCGCCATTTCAGTGAAATTGAAATATGTAGTATATCCGGCAATACCCATAGGCATTGTGCCTGTTCTGAATCTGTTATAGAAATCTGCCTGTTTTACAACCTTATAATCGTTATAGAACTTAGTCCATGTATCGAAAACCTCAATCGTCGCCGCATCTGAAAGGGTTGATTCGGTTTTTGTATCGTTATAAAGCGACAGTCCCGACTGGAGCATAAGGGTCGGGAATAAATGCAGACTTCCTATTCCCGCGTTAACTGTAGTTTCTGCAGTAATTTGTGTGTAAGGGATGTAGACATCCATATTGCTGCGCTGGATTGTAGCCATAGCACGCTTAAATTCATCCCAAGTATTCGGAACCTCAACACCAAGCTTCTTTAAAATATCCGTTCTGTAGAACATCACGAAGTAAGACTGAGTATCGGGTAAGCCATAGCAGGCATCTCGGAAGCAGTAAGGCTCTTCGGCACCGTCCTGGAAGCGGGTTAATACCTCTTCAAAATCCTCGAACTGGGTCAAATCGCAAAGTGCGCCGCGCATACCGAGGTTTACCGGCTCGGAACGGGAATCTGAAAGTCTGACATCAGGATATTTGCCCGAAACGATACCGTGTACAAGTGAAGAAGTTACAACCTTGAGGTTTACATTAATTCCCGTCTCTGCGGTGAAGCCTTCTCTAATCATCGCCTCAAGCACAGAAGCCTGATCGCGTCCAAAGGCGACCCAAACGGTAATGCTGTCTTCGGCTTCGTCCTTTGTAGTGGCTTTATATTCATCGCTGAACGAATAGAGGAAACCGCCTATGCGGAAACCCAAGGTTTTGAAAAATGATACCTTATCCGAAGGGAAATTATTCGCTTCTGCAACGACATATAATTCATCTATAGCAAGCGGCATCTTAGCCATATCATAAACACAAGATGTCAAGGTGCTGAAGCAAGAAAAGAAGTTTGTTATGTACTGCTGAGCCAAATACGGGTTATTAAGCATATTCTTCATAACGCGTACCATATTTCGCATAGCGCCGACAATTTCACTTGTAGAGCCGCCCTCTGCCTCAAGCATAGTGTCTATCAGCTTATTAAGTGCATCACGGTTTTCAGTAAGTCTGTCGTTAAGATCGGGGATTTGTCTGAAAAGCTCGTAATCGCGCGAAATATCAGGCGAAGTACTTGTAATCTTAACAATATCAAGGTATATATCGTTAAGCTCATCGGATATTGCCTGTAAATCGCGGTAATAGCCGGCGGCTGTCTCACCCAAAACGGCTTCCATTGTAATTGTATGGTCACCTTCGTCAAGCCAAATAAGGTATGGGTCGCCGTCTTTACCCGCAAACTCCTTTAATTGCCAGGAATTTGAATATTCGAAATCAATTTCGCGTGCTTCCTCAAAAGGAGTTTTACCGTCAACAGTAAGCCAACGGTAGGAAGAACGGTTGATGCTAACGCTCTGTTTATACTTAAAGCCGAGCTTGTAATATCCTGCTTTTGTTACATTGAAATTCCACGATATCGAATCGCCCACATACTCCCAAGAGCTTCCGCCTATATGGTTGAGCAGCTTGTTCTTTGAGTTTGCGGGGGTAACATTTGAGCTTATTGTATCCGAACGGGGAGTAAGAGAACGCGAGGTTTTGTCGGTCGCGTTTTCGCCCTGCAAAACAATAGGCTCTGCATCCTTGTTGCTGCCGGAGTTCTCATATGTCTTTGAGAGCTCTTTATATGCAGGTTCGTCCTCAGGCGGAATCAGATTAACCAAAGCTATCGCAGCCGCATTGCCGCAGCCTACAAGCGTAACGGTGTGTCTGCCTGCCGAGAGTCCGATAAGATACGGTTCTGTCTGAACGCCGGTATCGTCCATTGCAGCCTTATGGAACAGACCGTCCTTCATAACCTGAGCGGGGGTGAGCTGATTTCCGCGCTTATCACTTGCGAATTCTTCAGTTTCATTTACCCAAACAGCCGGGAAGCTTACTCCCTCAAGGTCTGAATACGGATATGCACCGTCAACCATTATTCCAAACTCAACGGCAGATAAATTATCCTCAAGCGGGCGGTAGGAAAGAGATATGTTGTATAGCGCGGAGACAGGAACGTCTACCTGATAGGTAACCGTTCCTTTTCCACTTTCCCAATATAAAACATTTGAAGCGCCTGCATAATCCTGAACCTTTGCTCCGCTGCCCTGCTCGCCTGAAAAGTCTCCGCCCGAAAGCGATACCGTTTCAGTAGCATACGCAGTTCCGTCGAGCTGCGTGAGATACGCCGAGTAACCTTCTGAATTGTTTTCTGTTGTTTGATATGCAACATTCTCGGCATAAACCTCCGCGCCGATACTGCCGTCACTTATGACACTGACTGCGGTAATCATCAGCGAAGCTGCGGTAACCGCCGCAATCCGACGGCAAATAAGCCCTGATTTTTTCATAAAATCCTCCAAGCGAAATAATTAATGAAAATTAAAGAAATCCAACTACTGTTTTGCAATAAACAACTTACTTTTTCCGTCTTCCTTCTGGTACAGCCTTAACCAGTCTATTTCATATGAGAGAGGAAGATTTTCATTTCTAATCAAGGTGTTCTCGGTTGCCATACTGTTGTACTTTGAATACATATGGTTATTCATAATGAGGTACAACGGGCAGTGGAATCCATCCATCGTATCAAGACCGTCATAATTATATGTAAGGTCGAGCTTGGTGTACTCCTCGCCGTCTACAAAGAATGACATTGTTTCCGGAGTCCATTCGAAGCCGTAAATATGGTATTCGTTGGGAAGGTTTTCGGTCTCGTCGAATTTGTACTCGTTTACATAGATCGCATTTTCGCCGATGTTAAGCTGTGTGTGATTTTCGATTTCGGGATAAGCGTTTCCGCTGAACCACTTATGTATATTCGGACACAAAGAATTAACACTTGAGAAAACCTCGAAAATATCAACCTCAGCCATATATTTATCATACACATACGGTTTAGCTTCCTTAACACCGCAGTTACCCTTCATCCAAAGAGAAGGCCACGCGCCGATTTTAAAGGGAACCTTAGCGCGCATTTCAACATAACCGTAGATGAAGTTCATAGTGTCGCCGGTACGGATGGATCTGGGCAATGCATACTCTTTAGTTTGATCGTCTGCGTCAAAATAGTGAATGGTGTTGAGCTGCAATCTTCCGTCTGCCACCTTAATAACATCAGGATAGTCGGTATCCTTCAATACGCTATCTGTGTACGCGCTCATTTCGGTACCGGTAGTCCACTTGGTACTGTCGAGCTCTTTACCGTTGAATTCGTCGCCCCAGACATACTTGTAGTCAGCAGGAACAAAAGAGCCGTCTACCGAATTATCCACAACGGTCTCTTTTTCATCTTCTTCCTCGGGGTCTGAGTAATCGAGGTCAGAATCGACGGAAGAATAATCATCACCAAAATTGCTGTCCGTATTTAAATCGGGCTCAAAAGTAAAATTTTCCGATGAGGTATCCTCAACCGAAGAAGTATCCTCAACCGAAGAAGTGTCTTCAACCGCAGAAGTAGTCGCCTTTGAGGGCTTTTTGGGTTTCTTCTTTGTCGGCGTCTTTTCCTCGCCGCAGCCTCCAAGGAGCATAACAAGCGCCAACGCGCCCGATAAAACCCTTACGAGCCTCCAGTTTATGTTTGTTGATGTTCTTTTTGACAAGAAAATCTACTCCTTTCTTTTGCAACAGATTTGATGCAGATAATTAAATGTGGAACAATAATGTCAAATGTTTTTAAAAAAAACAAAATTTAAATTATCCCGTTAAAATTCACAAATATTGACGAATAAAGCCTTATAAAAGCTTTTTCAAGCATTTCAATCGTCAATTATGTGAGTGTTTGCGTGAAATTGACACACTAATATTGTACATTTTGACCAACATTATTTCAAGCAATTAGTAGTCGAATAATTAGCCAAAAATCGCTGTTTTTCGATTTTGCATATAAAAGCCTCATATATGGATATTTTTTTGTTCACAAACGCAAAATATAGTGTCAGTTCGCCAAAATATTTAAAGCGCCCTTTGAGGACGCTTTTAAAATTTAGGGTAACAAAAACAATCCGCACCTGCCTGAAACGGCGTATTTAGAGGCTTTGCCTATGCTAAAACTCCGAATATATCGCTTTCTTTTTTTCTCTTATCCCGAAATTCACGCGGGGTCATTTTCATAATTTCAAAGAAAACTCTGTTGAAGCTTCGCAAGCTTTCAAATCCGACATCAGCTGAGATTTTCGCAACCGAATCAGATGTGTCTGCAAGAAGCTGACATGCCTCGCTGACCCGCAAAAAGTTGACATACTGCGGTATGGTAAGCCGCATATTCTGATTGAAAATATGCGAAATCCTTTGACCGCTTAAATGAAGCTCCTTGGACAAAATATCCAAGGTTATTTTACTTCTGTAATTATGAATACAGTAATTGCGGATTTTTTCAAAATTATCCAAACTTATATTCGCAATCGGCTTAGCCTCAAGCAGAGGTTTTATGTAGAACATAGCCATATTTAAATATCCTATAAGCAAAGACGCCGAATTATCCTGTTCCGCATCATACCTTTTCCTAAAATGGTATGTCAATTCTTTGAAATCGTCGGATTCGCTGAAATTAAGCTTGGTCCGTCCCGGCAAGTAGCTCTTGAAAAAGCCTTTCATATTAGGAAGCATTTCGGGGTAGAATTTTAAGATCAGGAATTCTCCGTCTTCAAGCATTTTATAATTATGTACCTGATTCGGAAAAACGAGTACAATGTCCCCTTCGCCGAGATTGAAATTTCTTCCGTTTAAAAAGCAGTTTACCTTGCCCGAAAAACAGACTACCATTTCAAGCTCCGAATGAAAATGAGACACATCTTCAAGCTTTTTTGCGCTGTTGCAGTATAACTTTACATTCTGTTGTTCGTGATATACCGTATTCAAAATATACCTCTTTCTGAAATATTTAGACTAAATGTAAATACCTTCAAAAAGATTATACCACATATTTGTCTGTTTGTAAATCAATTTAAATTTCTGCTTTTTCCGCCATTAAAAGTAAGGAGCTTTCCTAAACGGTCACCCCTCTTTGCGCCGTTTTAGTATTATATTATAATTTTACAGGTGATTTTCCCTCAAACGGAACTTCTCCGCAAGCGGCACGCACAAAAGCCTCTGCGGCACAACCCAACATTGAATAGCCGTTTACATATGTCTTAGCATGTTCAAGATACTGCCTTCCGAAATACGGTGAACCGAGACTTACAAAAACAGTTTTTTCCACCGCATTCTTAGGTAAAAACGCTCCCGCAATCTTAGCCGCGCGGCTTGCCGTATAATCCAAAAATCCCATAGGTCTGAAGGGTCTTGAAAGCAACGCATATATAATTACATCGTTTCTTTCGTACATCGCTTCTCTCTCTTGGTCGGAAAGATATTCCTTTTCGCAGTAATCCACCTCAAATCCGCGCTCGGCAAAAGCGGTTGCCATACGCTTTGCATCCTCTTTAGCGGGTGTATGCTCTACAATAGGAATAATACCGATTTTAGGCGTTTTTGCGAGTGTAAGCGGAAAATGCTGTGCTTCGTCGCGAATAAGCGTCATACTTTTGTCGCTGCATTTTTTCTGTACCTGTTTTACAAATTCCTGTTCTTCGGGCCTTATTTCCCTGAACGGTTTATAGTCATCGTCAAAAAGACCGATTTGCTGTTTCACATTCAAAATTCTTGTGACAGCGTCATCAAGCCGTTCCATACTTATTTCCCCTGATAAAATTGCATTTTTCAGATTTTCCGCATAACTCTCGCTCGGCCACAGCATCATATCACAGCCTGCTTTAAACGCTTCAAGCTCCGCGGTTTCCCTTGATTCATACCAACCGTAAAAGCCGCCCATTCCCAGAGCGTCAGTAACGACTATACCTTTAAACCCAAGCTCGCCTTTCAGCAAATCGGTTATTAAAGCAGGATTAAGTGTTGCCGGCAGATTTTCAAAGCGACCGGAAGCCTTAACTCCGGCATATGCCGGAAAAGCGATATGTCCCGCCATAACGGAATACACACCCGAATCTATAAGCGTTTTATAGAGCTTGCCAAAACTACCCCGCCACTCGTCAAGCGATAGGGAATTGACAGTTGTTGTGATATGCTGATCCCTGTAATCAACTCCGTCTCCGGGAAAATGCTTTGCACAGGCGGCAATACCGTTTTCCTGCATTCCCGTTATGACTTGCGGCAAAAGCTCTTCTGCCAATGAAGCGTCATCGGTCATTGAGCGCGTATTTACCAGCGGATTGCGCCTGTTCATATTTAAATCGCTTACGGGAGAAAAGCTCCAGTTAACGCCGACGCTGCGCGCCTCCAAAGCAGTTGCTTTACCGTAGTCGTAAGCAAGGCTGCAGTCGCCGGTTGCGCCGAGTCCCATTAAATACGGCAAAGGGGTCAGCCCCTTGACCATACTTCCACAGCCATTTTCAAAATCAGATGTGATCATAGGGGGAATATTGCAATTTTCCAATAAATCGCCGACATACGAACGCAGCTCCGCAAGACCCGATTCATCTGCTTCGGTAATAATCTGACCGAAAAAGAAAGCTCCGCCGGGACAAAAATCGATCTTTTTGTCCTTACTCATCAGTATTACTATTGTTTGATTAATTTTTTCCTCCAAAGTCATTTTGGAAATATCCGGGTATTTCATAAATTTGCCTCCGTAATCGTCAAGGATTTGTCCCGACTTGGGCGTGATTATGTCACCGTCGGGCAATACACGGATATTTATTTTCCCGATCATAATGTTCGTTTCATTGCTATCAACGACTTAGTTGACAGCGACGAGGGCGAAAACGAGATTGCGCCGTTTAAGAATGTGATGAACGAAATGTACGCCCGTGACATCAGCCGAAAGGTGCGTTCTGCTCATCGTATCCGGGGGACTTCAGGCGAACCGCTATCTCAGCCGCCGTATGGGTATGTGAAATCTCCTGAAAACAAAAAGAAATGGATTATAGATCCGGAGGCGGCAGCCGTTGTTAAAGACATCTTTAGGATGACTTTAGAGGGAAAGGGTGCCGAAACGATCGCCCGAATCTTGCAGGAGAAAAAGGTGCTTGTACCTATGGCGTACTGGCAAAGCAAGGGGTTACCCCGTGGCGGAAAGAAAACACAGCCGAATCCGTATAAATGGTGCAAGACAACGGTATCCAAAATCCTTGCACAGCAGGAATACTGCGGCGATATTATCAACTTCAAAACCTGCTCCAAATCCTTTAAGAATAAAACACGGTATGCTAATCCCGAGGATAAATGGGTGATTTTCAAAAATGTCCACGAGCCGATTATTGACCGTGAGGTGTTTGAACAGGTGCAAAAGCTGATCGGCAAAACCCGCCGCCGCAATCCGAAACCGGAAAACTGGGAGCGCAATATGTTCTGCGATTTGCTCTACTGCGCCGATTGCGGGAAAAAGCTGTGGTTTAATATTAAGCACGACAAAGAGGATATTCCGTTCTTTATGTGCGGCAATTATCACGGCAACCGCGGAACTTGTTCCTCTACGCATTATCTGAGAGCCGATGCTATAGAACAGGTGGTGATGCTGGAGCTTCGCAGGCTGTCGAAATGTCTTTGCGATGATGAGGAAAGCTTTGCCGCTCTGCTTGCAAGAAAGACCAATGCGGACATTTTGAAAGAGAAAAAGCATCTTGAGAGCGAGCTACAAAAATGTCTTATGCGCAGTGAGCAGGTAGCGGAGCTGTGCATTAAGTGCTATGAGGATAATGTTTCAGGTAAGTTGAGCGATGAGATGTTTATGCGATTTTCTCAAAAGTACGAAACCGAACGGTTAGAACTGAAAGAGAAAATCGGGGCATACCGCAAACGCTTGGCAGAGGTAGAGGAAATGCAGCTCGGAAAGGACAAATTCATCGCCGCTGTTCGGAAATTTATGCAGATGGATAAACTCACAGCACCTCTCTTGCAGGAACTCATTGACCGCATTGATGTGTACGAGGTCACGGGCACCGGCAAAAACCGCAAGCAGATGATAAAGATACACTATAAGTTTGTAGGGTATCTGGAACTGCCGAGTCTTGCAAGACAGCACAATTACCGCGAAGAAACCCGCAAGGGTGTTGCCGTTGAATATGTTCCGAATGCTTTACCGGCATAACAAAAAGAGCAGGATAATCCCTGCTCATACATACAAGAAGATGCAAAATGTAGGCAAAAAGAAATCGAGTGTCCTCATCCAACTCTCAGGTTGGTTAAGAACACTCGATATGGTGCAGGTAACAGGACTTGAACCTGCATGAAGTTGCCCTCACTAGAACCTGAATCTAGCGCGTCTGCCAATTCCGCCATACCTGCATATTAAGTTTTTGACCTCCAAATTTTACACGGCGAGGGCGTCCGAGGCGGAGCTTAATTTCTTTCAGATAAAATCTTACTTTCGGCTTTATCCGCTACAAATATTAATTATACATATTTCCAGCAAAAAGTCAATGATTTAATTTGACTTTCAAAGCTTTTCAGTCAAAAAAAGACCTGTACATTAAGTACAGGTCTGAGTGTTGGCATCTACTTATTTTCCCGGGCAGCTTCCCGCCGAGTATCTTCAGCGCAAGCGAGCTTAACTTCCGTGTTCGGTATGGGAACGGGTGGACCCTCGCCGCAATCAACACCAACTGCAAAGCTATCTTTCCGACAGCTTTGTTATTATAACACCCTTATACAGGTTTGTCAAGCATTTTTTTGAAAATTTTAAAAATTATTTGAACGGCTTTAAATCCTTATCAAAAAGCATAAGGCGTTTAACCGAGCAGAATGCGGGAGCAATACCCGTTTCCTCAAAAAATTTGCTAAGCACAAGCGAGGGATTTAGATTACCCTCGTTGCCTGCCGAGAGAACAAGCAGAGCCTTGCCGTCCTTAAATTCGGCGCTTTTAATTTTTGGTATTATATCAAATTCCTTTATTCTGCCCTTTTTGTCCTTTTTCTGACAGATTACCGACTCTTTCGACAAAAACTCCTTTAATTTCTCATAAAGATGAGCGTTCTCGGGGTCAAATGTAAGCTCATACTCGGCGAAGGCTATATCCACAGTCGGCAATACGGGCTCTTCGGCGTGCAAAAATTCAATATCCGCGGGCGCGGCGGCGTTAAGCCTGTCAATAGCTTCCTCGAAGGAAAAATCATCATCGGTAAGGCGAATATCCATAACCTCGTAGACACCCTCAAACCCCAAGGAGAGGGGCACGGCGTAATTTATGTAAATATGCCTGTTAAAGCCCTCGGTGTACCAAACGGGTATACCCGATTTTCTGATAACCCTAATCATAAGGCGGTTCATATCAAGGTGGGATACAAACTTCATTCTGCCCGTTTTGGTGTAAAAAATTCTAACGCTTTTCAAAGCAGACTCCCTCCCCGTAGCGATTAGCGCCGCAGCCCGCGCATTTTTCTCGGCAGTTGGGCGTGGTTTCCGCCCTGTGTGCGCGCTCGTTTTCGCAGATTAAAAATTTCTTGGTCACGCCGTAGTCAAGGTGATCCCAGGGGTTAACCTCGGCATACTCGCGCTTTCTGCCCGCGTAAAACTCGGGCGACAGGCCGTTCTCGTTAAACGCCTCCGCCCAAAGCTCGGGTTTAAAGCACTCGTTCCAGCTGTCGAACTTACAGCCCTTTTTAAAGGCAGACTCTATAACACTGCCCAAACGGCGGTCTCCGCGGGCGAACGCACCCTCCAAAAGGCTTGTAGAGGAATCGTGCCAGCTTATATTAACCCTACGGTTTTTGTTTGAATATTTAAGCACCGTCTGTCTGCGCTCAATCTCCTCCTTGCCTATCTGCGGCTCGAATTCAAAAGGCGTAAATGGCTTGGGAACAAAGGTGGAAACGCTTATCGAAACCGAGGGAGATTTGCCCTTGGGTCTCTCGGGCATACTGTAGAAAAGGTCGATTATCCTCTGCCCCAAATCCGCAATCCCTTTTAAATCCTCATCGATCTCGGTGGGAAGACCTAACATAAAGTAGAGCTTTACCGCGGTATATCCGCCCTCAAAGGCGGTTTTGCAGGTGCGGAAAATCTCCTCCTCGGTGACATTTTTATTTATAACATCGCGGAGTCTTTGCGTGCCCGCCTCGGGCGCAAAGGTAAGACCGCTTTTTCTTACATGGTTAATTTTGTCTAATAGCTCCTTTGAGAAGTTATCGACACGCAAAGACGGCAAAGCAAGGCTTATTTCATTAGGCTCAGTCCAGCAAAGCATTTTATTAAGGAGCGGTTCAAGCTCTCTGTAGTCGCTTGTACTAAGGGACGACAAAGAAATCTCGTCATATCCCGTGTTTTCACAAAGCGCCTTTGCCTGACGGTTAACGGTATCCGCGCTCTTCTCCCTTACGGGGCGGTAGATAAAGCCTGCCTGACAAAATCTGCAGCCGCGGATACAGCCGCGGAAAATCTCCTGCACCGCTCTGTCGTGCACTATCTCTATAAACGGAACAACGAATTTATCGGGATAGTAAACCTCGTCCATATCCTTTATAATGCGTTTTTTGACCGTTTCGGGCGCGCCGTCTTTAGGGGTTACGGCAGCTACCGTGCCGTCCTCATTATAGCTGACATCATAAAGCGAGGGAACATAAACCCCATCTATTTTAGCGGCGGCGCGGAGAAACTCCTCCTTACTTCCGCCCTTTGCCTTAAATTCCTTGTAAAGGTCGATAACCTCTAAATCGACCTCCTCGCCCTCGCCTAAGAAAAACAGGTCAACAAAGTCGGCAAGCGGCTCGGCATTGCAGACGCAGGGCCCGCCCGCCACAACAAGGGGCGACAAATCCTTTCTGTCCTCGCTCCTTAAAGGAACTCCCGCAAGGTCGAGCATATTAAGCACATTTGTATATGACAGCTCATACTGCAAGGTAAAGCCGATAAAATCGAAATCCTTTATACTGTCACGGCTCTCAAGCGCGAACAGCGGGATATTGTTTTCCCGCATTTTTTCCTCAAAGTCCACCCAGGGTGCGAAAACTCGCTCGCACCAGATATCCTCGCGGCTGTTAAACTGTGAATAGAGTATCTTCATTCCGAGGTGGGACATACCTATCTCGTATGTATCGGGAAAGCAGAAGGCGAACCGCACATCTACCTTTTCCTTATCCTTAATAACGCTGTTTATCTCGCCGCCCGAATAGCGTCCGGGCTTTTGGACGGATAACAGCAGTCTTTCAAATTCCTTTTCGTTCATAATTTACTCTCCGGTTAAATATTTTTAAATCAACCATATCTCGCCTCCCTCTGACGAGGGAGGTGGCACGGCTTGCCGTGACGGAGGGAGAGAAAAATAAATATGCATGAAATCTTCGGCTTTTCTCTCCCTCAGTCTCGCTACGCTCGACAGCTCCCTCGTCAGAGGGAGCCAGAAAATAAGTTTTCTAACCAAGCCAAAATATTATTTCTTTTTCGGCTTGTGGATATTTCTTATGGTTTTCTTATGTTTTTGGGGTTTTGCGTACCTCTGCCCTTTTTCGGGGGCGACAAGACAATTAGACCCTGTGCCGATTAGGTCGAGTCTCCCCTCTTTTTTTAGGGCGGAAAGCACAAGTGCGCGGTTTTCGGGCTTAAAGTACTGCAAAAGCGCCCTCTGCTCCGCCTTTTCCCGCTCGGTGCGGGGGACATAGACGGACTCCATAGTATCGGGATCAAGCCCCGTGTAAAACATACAGGTCGATACCGTGCCGGGCGTAGGATAAAAGTCCTGCACCTGTTCGGGGTGAAGCCCGTGCTTTTTAAGGAATACCGCAAGCTCTATTGCGTCCTTTTTGGTACTGCCGGGGTGGGAGGACATAAGATAGGGCACCAAATACTGCTTTTTGCCGACGCTTTCGGTAAGCTCGTAAAACCGTTTTTCAAATTTGTTGTAAACCTCAATCGGCGGCTTGCCCATCTTTTTAAGCACGCGGTTTGAGCAATGCTCGGGGGCGACCTTCAGCTGACCGCTTATGTGGTGGTTTACGAGCTCCTTAAAAAACTCCTCGTTTTCGTCGGCTATAAGGTAATCGAAGCGAATACCCGAACGGATAAATACCTTTTTAATTTTAGGCAAAGCCCTAAGCTCCCGCAAAAGACTTAGGTAGTCTTCGTGGGTGACCTTTACCGCGGGGCAAACTGTAGGTGCTAAACACTTTTTATCGGGACAAAGTCCCTTTTTAAGCTGACCGTCGCAGGAGGGACGGCGGAAATTGGCGGTAGGCCCGCCGACATCGTGAATATATCCCTTAAAATCGGGCATTTCGGTAAGCTTCTTTGCCTCGTTTATAACCGATTCGTGGCTTCGCACCGAAACCTGCCTGCCCTGATGAAAGGCTATCGAGCAGAAGTTGCACGCGCCGAAGCAGCCGCGGTTATGGATAAGGGAAAACTTAACCTCTTTTATACCCGGAACTCCCCCAAAAGCCCCATAGCTCGGGTGGTAGTCCCTCATAAAGGGCAGACCGTAGACCTCGTCCATCTCCTCGGTTGTAAGGGGCGGCATCGGGGGAGTTTGCACCACTATTTTGCCGCCGTGGCGTTGTATTACCGTTCTACCGCGCACTGCGTCATGCTCTGCCTGTTGAATTTTGCAGGCTTTAGCGTACAATCTTTTACCCTTTTCGTCGGGCACACTTACAAGCTCATATGCGGCGCACTCCTGCGCGCCCGAAATCGGAATATAGTCGGCGGCGTTTACGGCATAGCAAGTGCCTAAAATATCGGTAAGCGAGGAAATATCCTCCCCCGCCGCCAGCCTGTCGGCAATCTCGACAATATGCTTTTCCCCCATACCGTACATAAGCAGGTCCGCTCCCGAATCAATAAGCACCGAGGGGCGCACCCTGTCGTCCCAGTAGTCATAATGGGCAAAACGCCTCAATGAAGCCTCAAGTCCGCCTATGCATACAGGAATATCGGGATACAGTTCTTTTAGCTTTTTGGTATAAACTATAACCGCCCTGTCGGGTCTTGCTCCGGATTTTCCGCCCGCGGTGTATGCGTCATCGCTTCTCCGCTTTTTGGCGGCGGTGTAGTGGGCAACCATTGAATCTATATTTCCGCTGTTGACCAAAAAGGCAAGGCGCGGTTTTCCGAAGCGTTTATAATCCTTGTCGCTTTTTGGTTGAGGCACAATGCAGACCTTATACCCTGCGTGCTCAAGCACGCGTGAGATTATCGCCGTGCCGAAACTCGGATGGTCCACATACGCGTCCCCCGTCACTATTACAAAATCGGGCTGTTCCCAGCCGTACTCCCGCATTTCCTTTACGGTTATAGGTAAAAAAGGCATAATACCCTCCGTTTGCAAAATATACTTTAGTATAACATATTTGATTAAATTCTACAAGGAGTAACATAAGATGGAAGAACCCAAAAATTCAAAGCCGAAGGGCGGCTTTTTCGGGATAATTATTACTCAAATTACCGTCACTCTTATAATTCTTTTATCCGTTCTTGCCGTAAAATATTTTTTTAAGGGTACATATCGGTCTTTAAAGGAGTGGTATACCGTAAACATCTGTGCCGAAACCGATATAAACGAGGTTTTAGACGATGAGGTTTAGGATTTTCGGTACGGAATTTTATGTTTCGTTTTTGTTCGCGGCGGTGATTACCGCAATGCTGGCATTCGACAGGACGGGCTTTATTCTGCCGCTGCTTTTCGCTGTTTTAATGCACGAATTAGGACACCTTGCCGCAATGTGGGTTCTTGACTGCGCGCCGAAACGCATACGCCTTGTACCCGCCGCAGTGGAAATCACAACCAAGATACAAAGCGGAGGAAAATATGAAATTTTTATCGCCCTTTGCGGACCTACCGTAAATCTTTTGCTCTTTGCAAGCCTTTTTGTAAACTATCTTGCTTTCGGGAATGACAGCTATTTAACGGTAGGGCTTATCAATCTGCTTATCGGTCTTTTCAATCTCCTGCCCGTAACGGGGCTTGACGGCGGAACGGTGCTTTTTAATATTCTTTGCCGCAAAACCGACCCATCAAAAGCGGCGCTTATTATGCGTATAATTAATTTCTCGGTCGCCGCGGCGGCGCTTATAGCCGCGATTACCCTCTGCTTTAAGGGTCAGTTTAATCTATCCTTTTTTATACTCGCCCTTTATCTCGCCGTAATGAGTATTATTAAAATATAAGGTTAAACGGGGCGATGTGGGCATCGCCCCCTACGGCATATCAATCAGCCCTAATCGTTCCATATACCGTCTGAAATCTAAATTAGCGATAACATCTGCGCGGGGTTTTCCGCCGCCTTAACCTTGTCAAGCGCTTTTACGATTACTCCGTTTTCGTCAATCAGATAGGTTGTGCGGACAACCCCCATAGACACCTTGCCGTAATTCTTTTTTTCCTGCCAAACATCATATGCCTTTATCGCGGCAAGCTCGGTATCCGAAAGCAGGGTAAAATTAAGACCGAATTTTTCCTCAAACTTTTTGTGTGAGGCTACGCTGTCCTTGCTTATGCCGATTACAACGGCGTCTTTTTCGTCAAACTGCGGTTGAAGCTCCGAAAAGCCGCACGCCTGCTTGGTACAGCCGGGCGTGTTGTCCTTGGGGTAAAAATAAAGAATTACCTTTTTGCCCTTAAATTCCTCTAAGGTGTGAAGCTCCCCATTCTGGTCGGGAAGCGAAAAAGATGGGGCTTTTGTTCCTATTTCTAGCATAATTTTTTCCTCCGTATTTTAAAAATTATTAAGTAAATTGCGTCGGGTGAAGTGCTTATTAAGGCAGAACAACCAGCGACTGTTTTCCTAATTTTTCAAACCTGTCCTCGACCCTTGCTCCGGCGTATTTAACCGCCGTTCCCTTATAGGGGTCGTTAAAATAATAATAGCTGCTGTCATAGCCCGTAAGCACCAGGCAATGCTCGTTGCCCAGCCAGGTAAACAGCGTTCCGTCCCTTAGATACCAAGAGGCTCTGGGCTCGACCTCTATCATAGCTATAGTCGCCCAAACCATTACGGGAATGTCCTTATCGATATAATCCCCGCAAAGCTGTGTAAGCGAGGTTCCCGTGGTGTTTTTGACCCTGTCGGAGCCTCCCAAATAACCGCTTATCGCCTTTTCTATCACCGGCGCCATACAGCCGATTTTGTCCTTTGTTCCATATTCTTGCCTCCTTTGCCGATGTACGCGCTTTGCGCAGTGCAAAGAAACATATCAACCGGGGATGTATTCCTCTTTTTTAAGGGACTATTCGCTTTACAAGCGGTATTTTCTGCAAAGCTTTAATTATTAATCCGGATATGACAAACAAAATAAAAGCGTACAGTAACCGCGCTATAGGATTGACGGGTGATAAATTCAACTTGTCAGCGACTATTTGCATCAAAAAAATATGTATCAAATATATTCCGAAGGTTTGGCCATCGAAAAATTCGATTGCTGAAATAAGGAATTTAGGCAGTGTCTCAAACGGGAATAGCTTAAACAACAGGAAGACAGCAGAAGAATAAAGAAAGCAGGGCACAGCGGTATAGCCCTTATATTTGCCGACTATTTCCCCCGATTTCCAAGAAAGGACTAAAGTACCCGCAAATATAACAACAAGACCGATAAAACCAAGGGCGAATATAGCCGTTTTGATTTTTTTGGAAAGCCCATAGTTTTCAAGATAATAACCTACTATCGGGTAAATCATATATCCTGTGCAGGCATAAAAAGAAAACTCGCCGTTATTGATCAGCTGTCCGTTGGTTAAAACCGATATAAACGGAAGCAAACAATTCACTGTAAAAGCCGTAACTATGATATAAAGAAAGCCCTTTTGACGGGATTCCTCGGGTATCAGCGAAAAAACGGGGATAGAAAGATAAACGCTGAAAAGAATTATAAAGAAATAGTACATACTAACATATCTGTTATTAATGATCGAGTTAATTATATCAAGCGGGTTAAGGCTTACAGAATCCCGACCCCATAATAGCAGTTTAAAAAATAAAGCAAATATGCTCCAAAACAAAAACGGAATAACGGTTTTTAATATTCGTTTTTTGAAAAATTCTGCGGTGGTATAGCGCTTGCGGTAATCAATAAGGGTTGCGCCTGAAATCATAAGAAATACGGGCACAGCAAAGTAAAAAAAGCTTTCAACCGCGTTGCCCGCTACCCAGTTAAGACTTTTTGAAAAGCTCCAATAACTGCCGGTATGCAGGCAAAGAACCGCCAGACAGGAAAAAACGCTTAGCGCGGTAATGTGAAATTTTTTATTTGTTACCATTGTTTTTATCTCCTTTTGCGATATAATCGCTCTGCTCGTGCGATATATTTATTCCAAATACGATATAACCTCGCTTCGCTCGGCTGCGATATATGCCCACTCATTCGCATACTATATCCCGTCCCGCAGGGACATATCGCGTGTGTCAGCTCATATCGCACACAATTCGTATATCGCAAATTCTAAAGGAATTTATATCGCTGTTTTTGCTCGGCATATCATCGCACAGCACTCCACATGCGCGGTGCGCGGGAACATATCAACGGGTGTGTACTCTTTAAGGGTATACCCTTTTTCGGAAAAAAGCTTTATATCCCGCGCCAGCGTTGCGGGGTCACAGGAAACATAGACTACCCGTTCGGGGCGGAATTTTTCCGCAACGGTATCAATAAGCTCGGGCGAACAACCCTTTCTCGGCGGGTCTAAAATAATAACATCGGGCTTTAAGTCTTTTTCATTTAAAAGCTTCGCCGCCTTTGCCGCATCGGCGCAGATAAACTCGGCATTTTCTATGCCGTTAAGTCGGGCATTGTATTTTGCGTCTTCTATCGCCTCGGGCACTATTTCCGCCCCGATTATCCGCTTTGCTTTATGAGCCATAGAAAGTCCTATAGTTCCCGCACCGCAGTACAGGTCTAAAACCGTCTTGCCGTCGGGCTCGGCATACTCTGCCGCTTTAGCGTAAAGCTTTTCGGCAGTGGCGCGGTTAACCTGATAAAACGAAAGGGGCGACAGCCTCACCTTAACACCGCAGAGAATATCTGTAATGTATTCCTCTCCGTATAACAGCTTACATTTATTCCCTAAAATAACATTGGTCTTTTCTCGGTTTATATTAAGCTGTACGCTGTGCAGGTTCTCCCCGCAAACCGACAAAAGCCGTTCAACAAAGTCGTCCGAAAAGGGCAGGCTTTCGCCGTTTATAACGGCAACCGCCATTATTTCGCCCGTTTTTTCGGCAAGGCGGAGATATATATGGCGAAGTAAACCCCTGTGGGTTTCCTCATTGTAAACGCTTACGCCCCTTTCTCTTATCCAGCCGGTGACGGCGGCGGTGATTTTGCCGAAAATTTCGGGCTGGAGCGCACATTCTCCGCAAGGTATTATGCGGTGAGAATGAAAGGCATAAAAACCCAAAGTCCCGTCCTGCGCCACGGGGTACTGCGCCTTGTTGCGGTAGCGGTCGGGAGTGTCAGAGCCGATTATCTCTTGAGGCTTTAAGTCTACACCGCCTATGCGCTTAACCGCCTCATAAACCTTACCGGATTTAATCCTGCATTCCGAAGTGTAGCTTATATGCCGATATACGCAACCGCCGCAACGGTTAAAGGACAGGCAGTCGTTTTCTATCCTGTCGGGCGAGGGGGAGATAACCGCTAAAAGCTTGCCGAAGGCATAGGTTTTCTTAACCTTCAGCACCAACGCGCGCACCCTGTCGCCCACCGCCGTACAGGGAACAAATACCGCCATACCGTCATATCGGCCTATACCGCTTCCCTCAGCGGACATATCGGTTATTTCAATTTCTATTTCGTCGTTTTTCCGCATTTTTCACTCCTAAAATCGCCATAAATTCACCAAAAACAAAGCATATTTTTTAGTCATAGTGTTAAATTTTACGAAATGTTCATATTTCCGACATATTTTTCTTGACTTTTTTAAAAAATGGGGTAAAATATAATTACAAGTTTTTTTGCTTTAAAGCGGCAAGGTAATAATCTTGTCGTTTTTATTTAATTCGGAATTCCAAATTTAGGGATTCCGAATTTTTTTATTTTTTCGGGCGGTCAAGGATGCCCGCCCCTACGATGGTTAATTTAATTTTGTAGGGTGCGGGTGTCCAGTGGACACCGCCCAGAAGCAACAGCACCGACCGAGGCGGCAGCCGAGACACGGGCGTCCCCGACCGTCCGTTAATTCCGAATTCCGCATTCCGCATTCCGAATTACGCATTACCTCGCAAACTGCTTATAGAGGTCAATTTGCCCGTGTACCGCGGGCCAGCGCGAAGAATTTTTAAGGGTTACTACTATATACTCGTTGTCGGTTTCGTTGCTCTTACCGTATGATGCAATACAATAGCCCGATTCATTTACAAAGCCTGTTTTTCCGCCCAAAACCGTCGCTGTTTCAGGCTCGGTGCCGTACATATAATCAAACAGGGTTGCCGAAAGCTCAATACCCTCCGGGTGCTGCGGGGTTTTAGAGGTAGTGTAACGATAGGTGGACAAAACCTTTTTGCAAACAGGGTTTTGGAGAGCCGTCTCAAGGATTACCGCCATATCGTAGGCTGTAGTATAGTGCTCGCTGTCATAAAGACCGGATGTATTTACAAAATGCGTGTCGGTAAGTCCCAGCTCTTCGGCTTTTTTATTCATCAGCTTTACAAACTCCGCCTCGCCGCCTGATATCTTCTCGGCAAGTGCTATTGCCGCATCCGCTCCCGAAGGCAGAATAAGTCCGTAAAGCAGGTCGGTCATTGTGATTTCTTCACCGTTTAAAAATCCCGCGACCGAAGCCTCCGCCACATAAAGCGGGTCGGTGATTTCTAAGTTCATAGTAAAGGTGTCCTCATAATTTTTAATGTTCTCGCAGGCTACAAGCAAGGTCATAATCTTTGTGGTGGACGCGGGGTAAAACCTCGTATGCGGGTTTCTTGCCGCTACAGCCCTGCCTGTCGCCGTTTCTATTATTATGGCACCGCCGCAATCGTTTGAAGCGGGAATTTCAGCCGTGTCACTGTCTATTTGATAGGTAATTATCGGCACGGTTTCCTCTGAATTTTGGGTCAGGCTTGCCTGTGAGTCTGCGCCTTCCTCTGCCTTCTCCGATTTAGCCTTACCTATCTTCGGCAAGGCTGCGCAAGCAACGGTGAAAATCGCTGCAATTAAAATAAGCGGCAAAACCACCTTTTTAAAGGATATTACTTTATATATTCCTCGCTTTTTCCGTCTTTTAGAGGTGTTAATATTGCGAGGCTTTTCCACTTTTCGCGAAGGCTCTCCGCTGTCCGACAGCCTCTTCTCCAGCGATTTAAAATAATCGCCGTAATCCTTGCCGTTTAAATGCTCCGACATCAATATTCTCCGTAATAATTATTTTTTTGGCGCCCGACTTAGAAGCCTCGTCCTGCACCGCCGCCACCGAAGGAACCTCCGCCGCCCCCGAAGCCGCCGCCCCCGAAGGAGCCGCCCCCGAAGCTGCCTGAACCGCCGTGGAAACCGCCGCCGCCAAAGGGTCCGCCGAACCAGAAGAAGCCGCGCCGGCTTCTGCCGAAAATGAGGACAAAAAGAATAACAACCGCTATCATAATCACCCAGGAAGCGGCAACCCTTGCGCCGTATTCCTCTAAGCTTTCCTCGTCCGTTTCCTCTATTGCGGTATAACCTTCCTCAGGTGCTTGACCGTATTCGATATATACCTCGTTGACTACCGCCTTAAAAATTTCAAGCAGTCCGTTCGAAAAATCGTCATTTTTAAGATAATCAAGTCCGTAGGCATCGATTATTCTGCCCGTTTTACTGTCAGGCAAGGCTCCCTCAAGCCCGTAACCCACGGCAATATAAATCTGCCGCTCGGTCTTTGCAAGCAGTATTACAACACCGTTATCCTCGTCCTCTTGACCTACTCCCCACTCACGGCCTATTCCCAACGCATAATCAGCCGGCTCTTCGCCGTCAAGGGTATCAACAGTCACCACCGCGACCTGCGCGGTGGTTTTTTCCTGCAAAGCGGCGGCTCTCGAGTAAATCTCGTCCTCCGCCGCAGAATCGATAACATCTGCAAAATCGTTTACGAAAAATCGCGAATCAGGCGAGGGGTATTTATTCGCCGCCGAAACAGGCAGGGCAAATATACATATTGCCAGCGCCGCCGCGATAATATTTCTGAGTTTTTTCATAAGCTTATCAGTCGAAGCTTACCTGCGGCACGCTTTCCGTTCCCTCTTGATTCTCGAAGTAATCAACCTGCGAAAAACCGAACATACCCGCAATTATATTTTTGGGGAATTTCTTAATTGAAACATTGTATTCCTTAGCCGTATCGTTATAGTCCTTACGGGCAACAGCAATTCGGTTTTCGGTGCCCGAAAGCTCATCCTGAAGCGCCTTGTACTGCTCGTTCGCCTTAAGGTCGGGGTAAGCCTCGGTTACGGCGTTTACCCAAACCGAAATCGCCTTGTCAAGCCCTGCTGAAGCCTCTGCCTGCTCGGCGGCAGTTGTTGCGGAGGAAACCTTAGCGCGTGCCTCGGTTACGGCCGTATATGTTTCCTGCTCGTAGTCGGAATAACCCTTAACGGTAGCCACAAAGTTAGGGATAAGGTCGGCTCTGCGCTGGAGCTGGGTAGAAATCTGCGCCTGTGCGGTGTCAACCGATTCCCTTTTCTCAACAAGCCCGTTGTAAGAGCCTGCGACCAATCCGCAGATAACGCCGATAACGGCAAGTACCGCAAACAGTATAACAAGTCCCTTTTTCTTCATAATTGTTGTTCCTTTCAAGCGATATATTTTATTATTCCGCCAGACCCTCGGAAATACCCATCATAATAATTCCGAGGAAAACCGTGCAGATTATAAGGTAATGCTTGGCACTTAACTTTTCCTTTAGGAAAACGCGGGAAAGTATTACCGAGAAAACACAGTATGCCGAAATCATCGGTGCGGCAACGGTCGGGTTATCGCCTATGGCATAAATATACGCAAACTGACCCGCCGTCTCACAGCAAGCGCCGAGCCACTTCGGGGTATCCCATTTGCGGTCGGGCTTTTCCTTCTTTATAATGTAAACATAGATAAAGGCGATCACTGCCAAAATAAAGAATGTATACTCGTATGCAATGTTTGCGGAATCCTCGTTTACATAGCCTTTATCAAGCAAGAGTGCGTCTGCAAATGTGCCCATTCCGTCAAGCAGACAGTAGAAAATCGGGAAGAAAACCGCAATAAAGCCGCTCTTAAACTTCTTGTTTTCGGGTCGCTTGGCTAATTCGTGCGCCTCGTCATCGTACTTCTTCTCAACAAACGCAAGACCGACTACACCGACACAAACAAGCACAATACCAATCCAGCTTAAAGCGTCGGGCATTTGACGGAGGAAAACAAGGCAGAGAATGCAGGCAACCGCGCCCGAGGAATTGCAGATAGGAGAGGAGACCGAAAGCATTATGTAACGCAATCCCACATAGCCTAAAATCATCGAGGAAACATAGAAGAATATCGCAGGCGAGTATTTGATAAAATCAATGGGATAAAATTCTGTGCCCGTCAGCAGCTCAAAGGTCGCGTGAAGACCCATTACCGTGCCCACGGCGATAACTATTTTCCAATGACTGTATTTATCGGTAGGCTTTGAACCCATTTTTGAAAAGAGGTCAGAGCCGCCCCAGAACATAATTGTAACTAAAGATAATATAAACCACATAATTTTTTCTCCTTTTTATTGCTAAGTCTTAACAGCAATAAAAACGGAGGCGGTCTGCGCCTGAAATGGCGGTTAGGTACTATTTTTTTAAGTCTTTTCGTCATACTTCCTCTGCTAAACGGCGGGCAAAATCGGAAAGCTCGTCGTCGCTGAAGAACTCTATTGTAATAGTTCCCTTGCCGTTTCCTTTTGACGCTATATTTACCTTGCGGTGGAGCTCGTTTTTGAGTGACAGCTCAACCTCGCTGTAAAAGGTGGATTTTGTCGCTTTTTCGGTCTTTTTGTCGCTTTTTGTCTTCTTTGACGCCGCCGCCATTTTTTCAAGCTCGCGGACAGAGGCGCCCTCCGCCGCCGCAGACAGCATTTTGCCGCGCACTTCCCCGTCCTCGCAGGAGAGAAGCGCCCTTGCGTGACCCGCCGAGATTGTGCCTCTTCGCAGAGCCTCCAGTTCCGCCTCGCTTAAATTAAGCAACCGCAGAGCATTTGTGACCGCACTTCTCGATTTGCCCATTTTTTTTGCAACCTCGTCTTGGGTAAGTCCGTAGCCCTCAATAAGCGAACGGTAGCCGAGGGCTTCTTCAACCGCATTTAAGTCTTCGCGCTGCAGGTTTTCTATAAGGGCTAATTCCATTAGGGTCTGCTCGTCCGCGTCCTTTATTATTACAGGAACCTCACTAAGACCTGCCATACGGCTTGCTCTCCAACGGCGCTCACCTGCAATTATGCTATATGTTCCGTCTATTGTAGGCTTAACCACTATAGGTTGTATAAGTCCGTGCTGTACAATACTGTCTGCAAGCTCCGAAAGCGCTGTTTCGTCAAAGTCCTTTCGCGGTTGGCCGCGGTTAGGCTCAATATCGTTTATGTTGATTATTACAGCACCCGTGCTGTCCGCCGCGTTTTCGTCAAAAAGTGAGTCAAGTCCCCTACCCAGGCCGCCTTTTTTTGCCGCCATATCACATTCTCCTGTTCTTCTTTAAAAATTCCTTTGTAAGGTCGGTATATGCCGCGCTTCCCTTTGAGCGCTTGTCATAATACTGTATCGGCATACCGTAGCTCGGTGCTTCCGAAAGCCTGACCGCACGCGGAATTACCGTTTTATACAGCTTGTTCGCAAAATATTTTTTAATTTCAGCCACAACCTGACCCGTTAAATTAAGCCGTCCGTCATACATTGTAAGGACTATTCCCTCAATTTCAAGGGTCGGATTGTAAAGCCTTTTAACCTGACGAACCGAAGCCATAAGCTGAGAAAGTCCCTCAAGCGCGAAATATTCACACTGAATGGGCACTAAAACCGTGTCGCTCGCGTTAAGAGCGTTTATAGTTATCAATCCAAGTGACGGCGGACAGTCTATAAATATGTAATCGTAATTTTCCCTCGCCGCCGCAAGCGCCATCTTGAGCTGTGATTCACGGCGCTCTATTTCTATCAAATCAACCTCTGCCGCCGCCAAATCCATTGATGACGGAACAACATCAACTCCTTTAAATTCGGTCTTTACAACCGCATTTTCGAGTTTGCCCGTTCCTATTAACAGCTCATAAGAGGTGGTTTTCACCTGTTTTTTATTTATTCCGAAGCCGCTTGTGGAATTTCCCTGGGGGTCTGCGTCAACAAGCAGTACCTTTTTGCCCGCAAGTCCCACGCCTGCCGCAAGATTTACGGCTGTTGTAGTCTTTCCGACTCCGCCCTTTTGATTGACTATGGCGATAATTTTCCCCACCGTCAAGCCTCCTTACTTTTATAAAGATGTTTCACGTGAAACATTGGTTTTGCAATACTTCAATATTATAATGAATATAGAATGTCGAAACGCAGAAAAGCGTTTCGACAAACCGATTTTATCGGTTTTTGCGAATTAAAATGAACATTCATTTTAATTCGCTCGATATTCATTGCAATGGGTATAGTCAAATTTTCTTTGAAAATTTGCTCCCAAATCGAAGATTTGGTGTCGAAATAGTGCCTTTAGGCAATATTTCGACTAACTATAACCATTATAACAGTTAGAGGGTAAAAAGTAAATAGCGGATTGTATTTTATAGTAAAAAGGCTCCCTTGTGTAAAGGGAGCTGTCAGCGTAGCTGACTGAGGGATTGCGTTACAAGCATATCAATATACTCGCAAACTCCACGGAAATTGCCGTTAACCTCATTGTTTGCTATTCTTACAACGGATAATCCATAGCCCTGCAAAAAATCGGTGCGTTCTTTGTCGTAATTGCTCGCACTTTCCCCGTAATGCTGTGAACCGTCAAGCTCAATAATCAATTTTGCTTTCGGACAATAAAAATCAACAATGTATTTTCCTAAAACCTTTTGGCGTGAAAACCGTATAGGATATATGCGCAAAAAATCGTACCATAAATGCTGTTCTTCCTTGGTCATATTTTTTCGCAATCTTTTTGCAAAAGGCACAAGTTCTTTGTTGCTTTTATATTGCATTACAATCCCTCCGTCACGGCTTTGCCGTGCCACCTCCCTTTGCACAAGGGAGGCTGTTAAGCGAAGACTCTTTGCACAAGGGAGGCTGTTGATATTATAATTCCGCATTCCGAATTCCTAATTCCGAATTAAGTCTTATCTCCCGGTTTAAATATCAGCGACATCAAATACCCCGATACCACCGCTGTGGCTATTCCCGCTGCGGTTGCGGTAAAGCCGCCCGACAGAACACCCATAAAGCCGTATTCCATAACCGCTTCCTTAACACCCATTGCAAGGCTGTAGCCAAATCCGGTAAGCGGAACGGTAGCTCCCGCGCCCGCAAACTTCACAATCGGCTCATAAACCCCTATTGCGGTTAAAATAACCCCCGCAACAACATAGGAAACCAATATCCTCGCAGGGGTGAGTTTAGTGTAGTCAATTAATATCTGACCGATAAGGCAGATAAACCCGCCCACCAAAAATGCATAAAAACAGTTCAAAAATATTTGCATACGAAAAACCTCTCTAAGCAAAGCTTATGTTTCACGTGAAACATTGTTTTAATATAGTGTTTTCCGTAATTGCAAAATTATACCTCTACCCCATAACATTCAGCAATACTTTTTTTAACCTCGTCATAATTCAGGTGTCGCACCTTAATGCTGTCCGCACTTTCGGAGCAAACGGTCACTACCGCCTTGCAGGTTTTGCGCGGAATATCGGGAATATTGCGAATAAGCTTTATCTGACCCACATTTTCTCTCGGGCAGTAAAGCTCACAGGTATTAAAGCCCTTTACGGTCTGGGCAAAAATATTTTTCCCCAGTTTAAGTTTTCCGAAACGGAACTCGAAAATGCAAAGATACGCATAATACATTATTACACAGCAGGCTACTACCGTTAAAAACAGGATAAGTCGGCTAAAGCTTTTAAAAATAACAGACAAAACGGCAGAAATCACTATTACCGCCAAAAACCAAAGTGTGGGCCAGAAGAGAAAGCGCCTTTTTGTCCTGTTGTCCCGCTTTGCATGGAGAAGCTTGCCGTCCGGCGCTAAAAAGGGAAAATATATTGAAAACCGGCGTTTAATCTCACCGCGTCTGCCCGAAGGTACGATAACCGCCGTCTCGCTCTTGGAATTGCCGTAACCGCCCACGCTCACCTTCATAGCGTACCGCTTGAAAAGCCGCATAAGCGGAGTTTGGTCTATAATTACATCCTTTACCGATTTCTTTTTAAAGGCGATGCGGCTTCTTATAAAAAAGCCGGAGCGAACCTCTAAACTATCCGCTTCAAGGAAAAGCTTGAAATTTATATATTTAAAGAGCGAATAAAAAAAAGAAACCGCGTATGCAAGCAGGAAAATCAGGGTGACGGTGTTTACAATAGGCGGAAAATAGGATTCTACCTGCCCCGATACATTATTAATCTCATCAAAGAGCATTTTATCAAGCGCAAGTCCTAAAAGCTTTCCCGCTTTATTAATAATGGGAACGCCGATAATCATTCCCGTAACTGCCGATGATGTGGTTGCCGCCATAACCGCGACCTTAAAGACCGAAAATTTTACCGCTGTGGAATTCTTGTCGCCGAACAAGAGTCGGGAAACCTCTTTACTGTCCTTAAGACTTAACTTAAACTCAAAATCTGCCGAACCTTTAGGTCCCGCCTCGGTATTAATACGATAGGTTACTGCCCCTACAACCGCATCAATCGGGTTTTGCTCGGTCTGTACCGAAGAAAGCTTTGAAATACTTATTACCGACTTTGTTTTTAAGATAATTCCCATTTTAATTGTAACGGTGCTTTTCCCGCAAACAAGGCGGAAAGAGGTACAGCGAAGGGCCGCAATTAGGGTTATTGCCGCAAAAGCTATAAGCTCAAGGGTTAAAACACCCGTAACCTCGCCCTTGATAAAATATTGAAGCACTCCCTTTATTACGGGAAAAATTAAAACAAACAAAAACGGCTTTATAAGCCGTATAATCATTAACGGATGTGCGCGAAACTCTTTTTTCACTCTTCACCCTCCCTTGCGAGAAAATCAATATAATAATCGATATCTTTCGCATCAAATTCGGGTATTATAACAGTGCTCCTCGCCGCCTTAAGGGTGAGTGCCGCAAGCCCCATTTTTTTCGCAAGAGGGGTTGCGAAGCTCTGAGCATAAACAAGACGGGAAAAGGGCATAATATGCGTGGTTTTTATGAAAACACCGCGGTTGATTACAACCGCGCCCTTTGGAAAGAGAATTTCATAGCTCTTAAAATAACGGGGAAGATACCAAAAAAGGAGAAATACAAGTATAACGGCTGCAACCGCCGTACCGATAAGCACCCAATCGGTTAAAAGACCGAAGGCACTGATTCCGATAAGCAGAATAATGCCTATAAGCCCTATTCTAATCTGCCACAAAAGCACCGTTTGCTTCGGTAACCGGTTTTCCTTCATTCTCTTCGCCTCGGTTTACATAATACTATTTATTGTTCTTTACCGCCGCCCAATATTCTTTGCATTTTTGCTCGGTTTTATTAGTTCCAAAGCGGTAATATTGCTTGCCTTTGATTTCATCAGGCAAATACTGTTGGTTTACATAATGATTTGGATGCTCGTGTGGATATTTGTAGTGCTGACCCTTAAGTAAAGCGTCCTCGCCGTCAAAATGCCTGTTCTGCAGATGCCTTGGAATATCTCCGCCGACTCCCCTTTCAATATCCGCCATAGCGGCATTAATAGCATCGTGTGCGGAGTTTGATTTCGGTGCAGTCGCAACTAATATAACCGCATCGGCAAGGGGCAACCTCGCTTCCGGAAGCCCCACCTCTCTTGCGGTATCGACCGCCGCCTTTACTATCGGTATAATCTGGGGGTAGGCAAGCCCTACATCCTCGCAGGCACATACTAAAAGTCTTCGGCAGGCGCTAATCAAATCCCCCGCCGCCAAAAGTCTGCCTAAATAGTAAACCGCCGCGTCAGGGTCGGAGCCCCGCATAGATTTTTGGTATGCCGAAATAATGTCGTAATGCTCATCGCCCTCGCGGTCATAGCGAACAGCATTCGCCGCCAAAACCTCCTCGGCGGTATCGTCCTTAATGTCGATTTCAGTCGAATTTTCGCTCGTAAGCAGGCAAAGTTCCAGCATATTAAGCGCCTTGCGAACATCTCCCGCCGCGGCACGGCAAAGCTTAAGTAAGCTTTCGTCCGAAATTTTAATTTCCTTGCCCTTTTCGCTCTCTAAAACACCGATTGCGCGGGAAACCGCAGTTTTAATATCCTCTGCCGACAGCGCCTTAAACTCAAAAACGGTGGAGCGGCTCAAAATCGCGTTATATACATAAAAATACGGGTTTTCGGTGGTGGCGGCGATAAGGGTAATATCCCCCGTTTCGATGTAAGAAAGCAAAATCTGCTGTTGCTTTTTGTTGAAATACTGAATTTCGTCAAGGTAAAGTAAAATCCCTCCCGCGGTATCAATTCCGCCGATTGAATTAATAATTTCCTTAATATCGGCGGTAGAGGCGGTAGTAGCGTTTAAATAGCAGAGCTTTTTACCGCAGTTAGCGGCGATAATCTTCGCAACCGTGGTTTTTCCCACGCCCGACGGACCGTAAAAGATAAGATTCGGCACATCTCCCGAATCTATAATTTTTCTCAGCACCCTGCCCTCTTCGAGCAGATGCCGCTGTCCCGCCACATCTTCAATTTTTTTTGGTCTTATTCTGTCCGCCAATGGAGAATTCATATCAGCACCTACCGTGATTTTTTCCTATAATATATATTATATTATTTTTTTACCCTTTTTTCAACTCATTAACTAAAACTTTCACTCATAAGATTAAATATAGGAGTGGGAAACAGAGTGAAAAAAACGGTCTTTATTAAAAATGCGCTTATTTTAACCGCATCGTCATTGATTTTAAGGTTTGTAGGAATAATTTTTAAGGTTTGGTTGGCTCAAAAAATAGGCTCGGAGGGCATAGGACTTTACCAGCTCATTTTCAGCGTGTATGTTTTGGCCGCGACCTTTGCGACCTCAGGCATCTGCACGGCGGTGACAAGACTTGTCGCCGAAGAATTGGCGCTCGGTACTAAAAAGGGTACGCTTAAAATTCTCAGACGGTCTATAGAATTAACCCTTATAATTGCCGCCGTTTCGGTAGCTGTAGTTTTCTTCGGTGCGGAATTCATCGCCGACCGATTTTTAGGGGATATGCGGGCCGTACCCGCACTTAAAATACTTCCGCTATCGCTCCCCTTTATGGGGATAAGCTCCTGCTTGCGGGGTTATTTTATCGCAAGAAGACATGCAACCCCAAATGCGGTGTCCCAGCTGTTTGAGCAGGCTGTCAGAATACTTATTGTTGTTGTTTTGGTAAAAGAATTTGCCCACAGGGGGCTTGCCGCCTGCTGTGCGGCTGTACTTTTCGGGGACGCTGCGGCGGAAACCTGCTCCTGCCTTTTATTAGGGCTTGTCTGGCTTTGCGACCGCAAAAAATTGAATACACTTTCGGGCAGAGAGCGACCGCCCTTCGGTATAGTAAGACGCATTTTACATATTTCCCTGCCCATAACCTTGGGAAGATACCTTAACACCGCACTCAGAACGGCAGAAAACATATTAGTACCCAAAAATCTCGCAAAATACCCCTATTCGGGCGAGCTTGCCCTCTCTCAGTTCGGAATGATAAAGGGAATGGCTCTGCCCATACTCTTTTTCCCCTCAACCTTGCTTAATTCCATATCCACTTTGCTTATTCCCGAGATGTCTGAAGCGGCGGCAAAGGGAAGAAAGGGACTTGTTCGTTCGGCAACACGCAATATTTTGAAGCTGACGGCGGTTATGTCCTTTATTTTTGCGGCAATTTTCTTTGTGGGCGGCAGGGAAATAGGGCTTCTTATCTATAAAAGCGACGAGGTCGGCTCGCTTTTGCGCGCCCTTTCGCCGATTGTGCCGCTGATGTACTTAGACAGCGTGTCTGACGGTATTTTGAAGGGGCTTGACCAGCAGGCATTCAGCTTCCGCACCGCGATTACCGACTCCACCCTTAGAATAATTTTAATTCTTATTATTTTGCCCGTTTCGGGGCTTAGGGGCTTTATATGGATAATGTATTTTTCCAATTTCTTAACCTGCGCTTTAAATGTAGGACGGCTGATAAAGGTTAGTAAGGCGCGGCTGAAGCCGATAAACGAGGTGCTCTTGCCCCTCGGCGCGGCGTTCGCCATAACATTGCTTAGTAATATGCTTATTCGTCTTATTCCGAATATTAATAACCTTGCATATTTAATTTTAATTTGTATTATTTCTCTGCCCCTATACCTGCTGTTTATCTTCCTTTTCGGTACGGTAACGGCGGATGATGTGAAAGATATTCTTAAGAGATGAAAAAAGACGGAAAACAAGGCTAATTCCAAGCTTGTTTGCTTTTTAAGAGACAAATCGGGGTTTGTAGGGGTGAAGCTGTTGTCAAGAGCCCTTGCCTCCCTCTGACGAGGGAGGTGGATTTTTGCATAAGCAAAAAGACGGAGGGAGAGAAATAAAACCGCATAAAAACGCAACCTTTTCTCTCCCTCAGTCTCGCTTTGCTCGACAGCCGCTGACAGCGGCGGTCCCCTCTGTCACTTTGTGACATCTCCCCACACTGTGGGGAGTCACCCTCGTCAGAGGGAGCCAAGGCTTAGCTATTTCAATCATCTCTACAAACCCCGATTTTTTCACAGCCCCCTACGAATTTAGACATTAGATGTTAGATGTTAGATGTTAGATACGGACAGTCGAGGACGCCCGTGTGTTTACACTTTTTATCTTGAAAACTAAGATGTAATATGATATACTTTTACTGAAATAAGGTAAGCCTATATAATGGTAGGCGGTTAGCCCTTTGACTTTCAGAGGGCATTTGCCCTCTAATTAAGTTTAGGGGGTGATGCTATGGAGTATTATTATTTAATAGTATTAGTCCTTATTGTAGCCACAGGCTACATATTAAGCATAAAAAAATAACCGCCCCGGCCTAATAGTGCGGTTATTTCCGTAAAAATCTAGGCTAACCGTTTATCTATGGGTTTGCCCTATTTCACTTATATTATATCACATATTTTTCTTTTGTCAAGCACCCGAAAAGGTGCTTATTATTTTTACTTGTAAGCCCTTCAAAAACCCGCCCCGTAATCCTCTGATTTACGGGGCGGGTTGCTATTCGATTACAAGCAGGTGTTTATTGGTTGCGCAAATTGCCGAAAAACTCCTTTAAAAGTCTTGCGCAATCGTCCTCACAAATACCGCCGTAAATTCGCGGGTGGTGGGGAAAGGGCTGGTCACAAAGATTAATCACGCTGTCAATACTGCCCCACGCGCTGTCATATGCTCCGAAAACAAGTGTTTTAATTCTTGCGTTTATTATCGCGCCCGCACACATAGGGCAGGGCTCGAGTGTGACATACAGCTCGCAGCCGTCAAGCCGCCAAGTACCGAGTTTTTTTGAGGCAATACTTATAGCCTCTAACTCGGCATGGGAAAGCGGGTCTTGCTTTTCCTCCCTTCGGTTATGGGCACGGGCGATTATCTCGCCGTCCTTTACTATAACCGCACCCACAGGTACCTCGCCGAGTTCGCCGGCTTTCTGCCCCTCGGCGATTGCTTCCTTCATAAATTTTCTATCCATTATTTCTCCTTTTAATTTAAAATAACAGCGGGAGCAAGCCCCCGCCCTACTTTTATTGCTGATTGTTATTATATAAGTAATTAAAGTGCTCTTTTGGGTCAAAAACGGGCTGCTTGTTTCTTAAGACAAAGAGGAAAATCGGCCCTAAGAAGCTGAAGAATATTGAAAGTACAAAATAAACTGTGGCGTTATTATAGTCGAAGGCGGTGAAAATTCTCCAAAGGGCGACATAATAGATTACCACATAGGCAATAGCTACACCCATAAGCACAAAGCAGGATATAAGCATGGCAACCATCGGCGCAATGATTGAATTGACTAATTCGGTTTCATTTTCTGCGGTTGCAATCACAAAAATCATACCGATTGCAAAAGCCATAGTAACGATAGCTAAAATCAGCGTTAAAATTTCAAACGCAAGCAGCAGTCCGCCGAACCTTGCACTTTTTTTGCCGTCCTTTTTAACATACCTTTCGGCAATTTTTCCGAAAAGGAAGGTATTTGCAAAGGGGATAAAACCGCGCCACGGAGCGGAAATTCCCGAACCCTTTGCCATACCGTAAAGACCGAAAGCCTGTAAAAGATACATCGCAACAGCGATTATGTTGAAAAATGCGAAATAGACAAGCATAATCCCCGCAAAGATCATAAGGTCGCTTTCGTTCATACCCGCTTCCTCAAAGATTTGACTTAAAATACCTGAATTTACCACATTTAACAACCCCTTTTAAAAATAAAGTAAAGATTCCAAAACACACAAAACCGTAAAAATAATTATCACGGGATGTGTAAAAAACCACTTGCATTTTTCTTTTAAAGCGCTTTCGGTATCACTTTTTTTGAATTTAAAGCCGTCTTTTTCCAAAACCGCCGCCGAGGCAATTACCCCCGCGATTAAAGCCGCCATTAAATAGAGGGAATAGATAAGATTTTGCGAGTTCTGCGAGAGTCCCGCCAATAAATATTGGAAGGCGACCGAAATAAAATTGTTCGCCGCGTGCACCGCAATCGCTATCCAAAGGGAATCGGTTTTAACAACGATGTATCCTAACACCAGCCCCACCATAAAGGCAAAGGGCATTTGGTCAAAGTTGCCGTGCATAAGCCCGAACAAAATCGCCGAAACCAGCACCGCAAAGCCATCGCCGAACCTGCGAAGACTCCCCAAAACAAGTCCCCTGCAGGCAAATTCCTCCACAAGGGGCGGCACTATCGCCGTTGCAAGAAGGGAAAGCAGAAACCCGAAAAAACCACTCGGATTATCGCCGTAATCGACATTATAATCAATGCCAATACTCTCGAACAACTGCCCGCAAAAGGAATTCGCAATATTAGCGAATGCACAAACCGAAAGCCCGATAAAAAACATTTCGGTCTTTTTGCCCAAAGGCTTTTTAAGCGGAACTAAATCGCTTATGCGCTGATTATTCGCCTTAAAGACCAGAATAAAGGGTACTGTAAACATAAGGCTTGAGAGCAATATCTGCAGCACCTGCATAGCTGCGGGGTCATTCAGGAGTATATTTGCCTTTGCTGTGGAAATTCCCATCGCAGACAACACAAAGTAATACACAACTCCCCAAAAAAAGGTTATTCCCAAAAGCAACAGCAGGGAAATGCCTATCATGAGAGCGCATTTTTTTATTCCCTTTTTTTCTTCGTAGGTTTTTGGCGTATAGCCGTAGGGTACATAGGTTACATACTGCGGCGGAGCGCTGCTCACTCCTATGTCTTCATACTGCGGAGAAGAGCCGCTAAAGGTTTCATTATTTATATCGTTATCATTCATAAATCAGCTTCTACCCTTTCAAGTGGTTTTTCTCTCCGCTTACCCTTATTATTCTTCAGCCGATGTTTCCTCCTCGGGGGAGTTATCCTCAGCTACTCCTGCGTCCGCATCGGGAGCATCGGGAAGAGAGGTTTCCTCCTCCTCGCTGTGCTCGGTCACCGCAACAGAGAGCACCTTTTCGCCCTCGCCCACGCGCATTACGCGAACGCCCTTAGCCGGACGGGCAAAGGAAGAAATATCGCCGCTGAAGATACGGATTAGAATACCGTTTGAGGCTATCATTATAATATCGTCATTATCTGTGACCTCGAGCACCGCCGCGACATCGCCGTATTTATCGACTCGGTAATTCATAAGTCCCTTACCGCCGCGGGACTGCAGGCGGTAGTCGCTTATCGGGCTTACTCTGCCGTAGCCGGTCTCGGTAATCGTAAGAAGTCTTGTATTCTCATCGGTTACCTCCATTGCCACAACCTCATCGTCCGAACGCATAGTGATAGCCTTAACGCCCCTGGCGTTTCTGCCCACCGCGCGGACGGCGCTTTCGTTAAACTGAATCGCCATACCTTTTTTGGTTGCAATAAGCAGATTATCGTCCCCGTCTGTCAGCTTAACAAAGGTCAGCTCATCGTCCTCGTCAATGGAAATAGCTATTATTCCGCTCTTTCTTGTGTGCCTGAACTCCGAAAGCTTTGTACGCTTGATAATGCCCTTCTTGGTCACCATTGTGATAAAGTGCTCCTCGTCAAGCTCGGAGGCGGGCAGTATAATCGTAATTTTTTCCTCCGGCATAAGGGGAAGAATGTTGACTATATTCATACCCTTAGCGGTTCGGCTGCCCTCTGGGATTTCGTATGCCTTAATGCGGTACATTCTGCCGAGGTTTGAGAAGAGCATTATATAATCGTGGGAGGAGCAGACAAACATATTCTCGACCGCGTCGTCCTCTCGTGTGGTCATTCCCGTAATGCCTCTGCCGCCGCGGTGCTGAACGCTGTAGGTATCAGCAGGCAAGCGCTTAATAAAGCCGTTGTAAGTCTTAGTAAGCACGCATTGCTCCTCGGGGATAAGGTCTTCAATATCAACCTCTCCCGCAACATCGGTAATATCGGTGCGGCGGTCGTCCGAGAATTTATCCCTTAAATTTAACGCCTCTGTTTTAATTATATCGAGTATTCTTTCGTGGCTTGCTAAAATTTCCTCACATTCCTTGATAAAATCGAGCTTTTCCTGCAGCTCGTCAAGGATTTTCTGCTTTTCAAGACCCGATAGCTTACCCAACTGCATCTGTACGATAGCGGTGGTTTGAATATCGTCAAGTCCGAAACGCTCGGTCAAGGCCGCCTTACTTTCAGGGATTGTCTTGCTGGCGCGGATTATCTTAATAACCTCGTCAATAAAGTCGAGCGCTACCTTTAAGCCCTCTAAAATGTGGGCGCGTTCCTCTGCCTTGCGCTTGTCAAACAAGGTACGGCGGCGGATAATTTCACACTGGAAGTCAATGCAGTTTTGGAGCATTTCCTTAAGGGTTAATATCTGGGGCTTGCCGTTTACTATTGCAAGCAAAATTGCGCCGATTGTAGTCTGCAAGGCGGTGTTTTTATAAAGCTTATTTAATATAACCTGCGGATTTGCGTCCTTTTTAAGGTCAACGATTATTCTTATACCGCCGTCCCGCTTTGAGGAGTAGTCCACAACATCGTCAATTCCCTCAATTTTTTTATCTGCGGCGAGGTCATAAATGCTCTTAACAAGCTCCTTTTTCCTTACCTTGTAGGGAATTTCGGTTATAACAATGCGATATTTACCGTTTTTGGTTTCTTCAATTTCCGCCTTACCGCGTAAAGTTATTTTACCTCTGCCTGTAGCATAGGCGGCTCTGATACCCGAACGACCCATAATAGTACCGCCTGTCGGAAAATCGGGTCCCTTTATATATTGGCAGATTTCCTGCAAATCGGCGTCGGGGTTATCTATAAGACAGCACATACCGTCAATAACCTCGCCCAAATTGTGGGGCGGAATTTCGGTCGCCATACCTACGGCGATACCCGATGAGCCGTTTACCAAAAGCTGCGGGAAACGAACGGGCAGTACCTCGGGTTCTGTCAAACGGTTATCGTAGTTAGGTACCATATTGACGGTTTCTTTTTCGATATCGTCAAGCATATGGAGGGAGAGTCTGTTCATTCGCGACTCTGTATATCTGTATGCCGCGGCGGGGTAGCCGTCTATATTACCGAAGTTTCCGTGACCGTCTATAAGGGGATAACGGAGTGAAAAGTCCTGTGCCATACGAACCATAGCATCGTAAACGCTGGCGTCACCATGGGGGTGATATGAGCCTAACACCGAACCTACGGTATCCGCGCACTTGCGGTATGCCTTATCGGGGGTCAGTCCGTTTTTATACATTGTGTAAAGTATTCTTCTGTGAACCGGCTTTAAGCCGTCCCTCACATCGGGGATAGCCCGTCCTACCAGAACCGACATTGAATACTGGAGCATACTGTTTTTAACCTCGTCTACGATTTCGACAGGTACTATCTTGGTCTCCTCGTCACTCGGCCAGTAAACATTCTCTTTTTTAGCCATATCTCTTTACCTCTTAAATATCAAGATCAGTTGCAAATACCGCGTTTTCTTCAATGAATTTTCTGCGCGGCTCAACCTCTTCGCCCATAAGCATTGTAAATGTCGCATCTGCAAGTGCCGCATCCGACATACTGACCTTAAGCATCGTTCTGTGCTCGGGGTCAAGGGTGGTTTCCCAAAGCTGTTCGGGGTTCATCTCACCAAGACCCTTATATCGCTGAACATCAGGCTCGCCGCCGAGCTCCGCAACATATCTGTCCTTTTCCTCGTCTGTAAAGGCGTCAAAATATCTCTTGCCCTTTGCTACTCTGTAAAGCGGGGGCTGGGCTAAATAAACATGACCTGTCTCAATAAGCTGGGGCATATAACGGAAGAAGAATGTAAGCAGCAGGGTTCTGATATGTGAACCGTCAACATCCGCATCCGCCATAATAACAACCTTATCATAGCGGAGCTTGGTTATATCAAAGTTCTCGGCAATTCCCGTTCCCAAAGCCACTATTACGGGGGTCAGCTTATCGTTGCCATAAACCTTATCAACCCTTGCCTTTTCGACATTCAGCATTTTACCCCAAAGGGGGAGTATCGCCTGATAGGTGCTGTTTCTGCCCTCTACCGCAGAGCCGCCCGCCGAATCTCCCTCGACTATGAATATTTCGGTCTTGGTCGGGTCGTCCGAAATACAGTCGGTCAGCTTTTCGGGCATTCGGGTTTTACCGCCTATACCCGATTTATTACGCTGTAATTCTCTTGCCTTTTGTGCCGCCTCGCGGGCGTTTGATGAGGCTATCGACTTATCAAGAATTATCTTAGCCTCGGTGGGGTGGTCTTCAAGATAATTCATCATTTTCTCGGCAACAATATTGTTTACAAGCGTGCCGATTGATGTATTACCCAGCTTTGCCTTGGTCTGTGACTCAAACTGTGCATCGGTAAGCTTAACGCTTACTACCGCCACAAGACCCTCGTTTATATCCTCACTTTTAAGATTATTATCGTTATCCTTTAAAATCTTAAAGGTGCGTGCATATTTATTGATTACTCTGGCAAGACTCGTCTTGAAGGCGCTTTCGTGGGTACCGCCGTCTACCGTGTGAATAGTATTCGCAAAGGACATTATTTTGGTATCGTACCCCGTGCTCCAAAGCAGCGCTATTTCCGCCGTAGAGTCGCCCGAAGTACCGTTCAGATAGATAACATCTTGGTTAAGTCTGTCCTTTTTGCTCTTTTCAAGCAGATATTCTACATATGACTTAATACCGCCCTCAAAGCAGAGGTCTTCTTCTCTATCGGGGATATCCGCGTCCGAGCGCTTATCAATAAGCACAATTCTGATACCCGCGTTAAGAAAAGCCTGCTCGCGAAGTCGGTTTAAAAGGATATCAAAATCATAACGGGTTGTATCGGTGAAAATGGTTGGGTCGGGCTTAAAGGTGACCTTTGTTCCGGTTTTATCGGTATCTCCTATAACCTTTAGGTCGGTTTTGATATTGCCCTTTTCGTATCTTTGAAGATATATGTGGCTGCCGTCGCAAATTTCAACCTCAAGCCACTCGGAGAGCGCATTAACAACCGAAGCACCAACGCCGTGCAAACCGCCCGAAACCTTATATCCGCTGCCACCAAACTTACCGCCTGCGTGAAGAATGGTGAATACAACGCTTACGGTAGGTATACCCTTTTGCGGGTGGATACCTACAGGAATTCCTCGGCCGTTATCGGTAACTCTTATGACTCCGTCGTCAAGAATTTCTACCGAAATCTTATCGCAATAGCCTGCGAGCGCCTCGTCGATAGAGTTATCCACAATTTCGTAAACAAGATGGTGTAAACCTCTCTCCCCCGTTGAACCTATATACATACCGGGGCGCTTTCTTACGGCTTCAAGACCCTCTAAGACCTGTATGGAATTTTCATCATAATTTTCCGTTACAGCCGCTATTTCTTTACTCATATTACCAACTTTCCTTTCTGCATCGAGTTCCTTGCCTCCCTCTGAGGAGGGTGCGGATTGCCTGTGGCAATCTCTAAGCGTAAGCTTAGAAGCACCGACCGAGTCGGGAGACGAGACGGTGGCACGGCTTTGCCGTGTCGGAGGGAGAGAAAAAAGTGAAGATACATAGCTGTTTTAGCTTTTCTCTCCCTCAGTCTCGCTTTGCTCGACAGCTCCCTCGTCAGAGGGAGCCAAATATATATGCTTCAAAAAATATATATTTTTATTTTGTATCTAAAAAATTTGACCTTTTAAACAGTGTTGACGAGGCTAACTGTGAGATATAAACCCTTTGCCTTTCGCCCTTTTTTCTGCACACCGCAAAGGATTTCGGCAGCTCGTAGGAGACGGTTATAACCTCGCCCCTTTTTTCCGCCCCGTTTAAAAATTTGCGGGTATGCTTTGATACGGTAGAGCTTTCAAGGTCAAATATGCCTACAACCTCTTCGCTCCTCACCACGGTGTCCTGACCTAAATGTATATACATTACACAATTCGTCCGTTTCTTATTTCAAATATTTTTCCTTTTTTAAGCCTTTCAACATTTGACGGGTCACAGCAGGTTATAAAGGACTGTATACCCTTAATATGGTTTAAAATATAATTCTGTCGCTCGGGGTCAAGCTCGCTCATAACATCGTCAAGCAAAAATACGGGATATTCGCCGCTTATTTTTTTTATAACCTCTGCCTCAGCAAGCTTTAAGGCTAACGCAACACTCCGTTTTTGACCCTGGGAACCGAAATTTCTTGCCGAAATACCGTTTATTTTGAATTCAATATCGTCTCTGTGAGGACCGATAGAGGTAGTCCCCGTAAACATATCGTTTTTTCTGGCGTTTAAAAGGGACTGCCTTAATTCTTCCTCTCCGCAAGACGAAATATATTCGGTTTCAAGGCTTTCTTTACCGGAGGAAAGTCCGTTATAAACCTGCGGTAAATATTCACCGAGTCTTTCAATATATTTTCTTCTTATCTCGGTTATTTTTACTCCGTTTGCGGCAATTTCCTCCTCAAACACATCAAGCATCACCGAAAGAGTACTGTCATATCTGTAATCCTTAATGATTTGGTTTCGCTGTGTTACCGCCCGCATATAATTTTTAAGAGCCGAAATATAGGAAGGATAAAGCTGACCTATAGCTATATCTAAAAATCTTCTTCTTACTGCAGGTCCGTCCCTTACAAGACCTAAATCGTTAGGAGAAAAAACGGTAGCATTGAATTTTCCCGCCATTAAAGAGGGGGTTTTTAGCTTATTATTGTTAAATAAAACCGTTCGGTGCTCTTTAATCTCAATTTCAGCTTCATTTTCTATTCCTTCCGCCGAGAATAAAATATTAAGCACTGCCTTTTCACAGCCGAACCTTACAAAGGCAGAATCCTTAGCACCTCTAAAGGATTTTATCCCCGTAAAAAGCCATATTCCCTCTAACAGATTGGTTTTTCCCTGCGCATTTTCACCGCAGATTACATTCATTTCATCAAAGGAGTTGATTTCAATATTATGGAGATTGCGAAAGTCCCGGCAGGAAAAGCTTAAAATTTTCATTCTATAATAAATCCGTTTCCGTCAAATTCCGCTTTATCTCCGCTTTTTAATTTTTTTCCTCGTGCAAGGCAGATTTCGCCGTTGACAGTAACCTCTCCATTTTGGATAAGGTTTTTCGCGTGTCCTCCGGTTGACACAAGTCCCGCTAATTTCATCGCACTGTCAAGCCTGATAAAATCTTCCTTTATAGAAAGCTTTTTATATTCCATTATTTCAACCTCATGGGCATTATCATATACTTGAATTCATTTCCCTCTAACGGCTCAATAAGAACACCATTGTTAGGTCCGTTAAAGAGTATCTGAACCTGCTCGGTCTCTGCCGCCTTTAATGCTTCTAAAAGATAGCGGCTGTTAAGACCTATTTCAAAGTTTTCCCCCTCAACCTTGGTATTAAAGGTTTCGGTAGCTCTGCCCATAGAGGTAGCACAGGTGAAAACCACATTAAGCTCATTAAAATAACAGCGAACAGGGGTAGAAAAAGATTCGCTTATAAGAAGAGATACGCGTTCAACAGTGTCTATAAGCTCCCTTGTATTTACTACTACCCTTTGAGTATATTCCTGCGGAATGGTTTTTTGATAATTTACAAACTCTCCCTCAAAAAGACGCGAAATAAAGTCATAACCGTTTATATTAAAGCTTATTAGTCTTTCACCGACACTTATTTCTACATTCTCGGTTTCTTCATTTATCAGCTTCACCGCCTCTAAAATTGCTTTTCCCGATATAAGAAAGTCAAAATTGTCCGAAATGTAAACCTTTTGTTTGCGAATTGCTAATCTGTAGCCGTCAATCGCGACAAACTGCATTATTCCGTCCTCTATTGTTACATTAATTCCCGTAAGGACAGGTTTAGCGCCCTCATTCTGTGCGGTGGCAAAAAATGTACCCTTTACCATATCGGCTAAAAGCTTGCCTTCTACCGACACAATTTTTCCGCTTCCTACAGTCGGCATCTCAGGAAAATCCTCTGCCGCCATACCCATAATATCAAAGGTGGCCTCGCCGCATTTTATATGGCAGTTAAGGCGGCTGTCGGCAGATATTTCAACCTGAATTCCGTTCATTCTTCTTAAAATATCCGAAAGGAGCTTTGCATTTATCACAATATCTCCGGCTTCGTCACATTTTGCATAAAGCTCTCTTTTCATTCCCATTTCAAGGTTGTAAGCAATAAGTGTTACCTTTCCCGGTTCGGCTGAAATGAGGATACCCTCTAAAACGGGCATAGAGGTTTTAGCTCCGACAACTCTTTGGAGCCTTGTTACAGCATCTAACAGTTTTTGGCGTTCAACAGAAAAAATCATATTTTTTCCTCCTAAAAAATGTTTAAAATATAACAGTAGTAATAAGTGGTGTTAAAACGGTGGAAAAGGGGTAAAAAGTCTTTTCACAAAAGAATTTTTTATGTGTAATAGGAAATGAATAAAAAGTGAAATAAAATTTTGAATTTTATCTTATTAACATATGGTTTTATAACTTTGCTGTTAATTAAGGTTGAAAATGTTGAAAAAAGATTTTAATATTCGGTAGCTTCGCTTGTTAAATTTCTTATTATATCGTCAACAAGCTCCTTTTCATACGGCTTGTCCTTTAAGAAATTTTCAATGCGGTTAACATTGTAAAGCACGGTGGTATGGTCCTTGCCAAAGCTTTCCCCGATCGCCTTATATGAAAGATTGGTGGTTTCCCTCGCTATATACATAGCTACCTGTCGGGCAAGTGCTAAAGCAGAGGTACGGCGGTTTGAAAGAATATCGCTTTCGGAGACATTGTAGGTCTTTGCAACCTCGGCAATAATCTTTTCAATCTTTACAGGCTCGGGGCGGGTGTCATTTATAATATCCCTTATAAAGCCCTGAATTACCGCAAGGGTGGGAATTTTATTCTGAATGGAAATAAAAGCCTCAATCTTTTTTACCACACCCTCAAGCTGGCGGGTGTTTGATTTTATATGCTCGGCTATATAGAAAATAAGACTTTCATCAATTTCTATATGAAGCTGCTCGGACTTCTTTTGAATTATACCTACCCTTGTTTCAAAGTCGGGCAGTGAAATATCGGCAAAAAGTCCGCTTTCAAAACGGGAACGGATACGGTCGTCAAGAGTTTTAATTTCCCTTGGCGGGCGGTCAAGGGTTACCACAATCTGCTTGTTGTTTTGATAAAGGGTATTGAAGGTGTTAAAAAACTCCTCTTGGGTGGATTCCTTACCTGCAATAAAGTGAATATCGTCTATTAAAAGCACATCCACACCGCGATATTTGTTGCGGAAATCCTCTATTGTTCCAAGACCTAATTTACCGTCCTGAAGTGCTTTAATAAGCTCGTTTGTAAAGTCCTCTCCGCGGGTATAAACAATTTTTTTATATGGAAAATTCTTTTTTATCTGATTTTTTATAGCTAACATCAAGTGAGTTTTACCTACACCCGACGGGCCGTAAATTACAAGCGGGTTGTAGATTATACTGCTGTTGTTTGCAACCGCAAGGGAAGCCGCATGGGCAAAGCGGTTTGTAGAGCCTACAACAAAGTTTGAAAAGGTGAAGAAATCCTCAAAGGTCAGTCCCTCACTTAATTGCTCTGCCTTGATAATTTTTTCCTCTTCGTCCTCAAAAACGATTCTTACATCTATTTCAATACCCATAACCGCTTTAAGGGCATTCTTTAAAAGCTCGGTGTAGTTCTGCTCAACCACGCCGCGCATATATTCGTTATTTATTGAAAGAATAAAAACTCCGGCGTCGAGAGAAAGTGGCTTCAGGTTCTTCAAAAAGCAGTCGAAGGCTACTTCCGAAATAGTTTTTTTACATTCCTCACAAACGGCGGACCAAATGTCGTCAATAGAATTTATCGGCATTATGTAAACCACCTTTAACATATAGTAATAATCAAATTAAGTATAACATAAAATTAAAAGTTTTTCAACTTTTTTAGACCAAAAAAGAGGATAATTTTTTTAAAAAAAGGGCAAACTTTTTTTAAAAAAAAGGGAGTGAAGAAATGGCGTTAAGAACAGATTTAGCTATAGAAATGAGCGGCGGAGAAAATGAGGATATAAAAGGGGTTGAAAAGGAATATAACGAGCAGGGAGACATTAAAATCACAACCGTGAAAATCACCTCGGTCGAGGGGGAAAGGGCGACAGGCAAGCCTATGGGGGAATATATAACTTTAGAATTTCCGCCTATATATAAAATCTGTGATTATTCCGTTCTTGAAAAAACGGTTATAGGCGCACTGGAAAGGCTTTTAAAGGGTAAAAGGGAGAATATTTTAATTGCAGGGCTCGGTAATACCGAAATTACCCCTGATGCGGTAGGTCCGCTCACCGCAAGGGGAATACTGGCTACACGGCATATTTCGGGACAGTTTGCCGAAGATATAGGTCTTAAAGGACTTAAAAGTGTTTCGGTAATAACACCGGGAGTCTTAGGGCAGACGGGGATTGAAACCGCCGAGCTAATAAAGGGTGCTATATCGGCGGTAAGACCCGATGTATTAATAGTAATAGACGCCCTCACGGCAGGAAGTGCCGAAAGACTTTTCAGGACGATACAGCTTTGCAATACGGGTATTTCGCCGGGGTCGGGGGTTAAAAATTCAAGACAGGAGATAAGCGAAAAAAACCTTGATATTCCCGTTATTGCGGTGGGTGTTCCTACCGTGACCGACGCAGACACCCTCGCCTTGGAGCTTACGGGAAAGGGACCCGAAAAAGAAAGCAATATGTTTGTAACTCCAAAGGATGTAGACCTTTTGGTAGACCGAATAAGCGAAATTTTAGCCCAAGCACTCAACCTATTTTTACAGCCCGAAATTGACAGGGATATAATTTCCCGGCTGGTATAACTTAAAAGCCGCCGGCATAAAATATCTGTGTGGGAGGCGGGAAAATGCGTAAAAATGCGTCAGTAGTAAGGCTTGTATGCGTATTTACAGTATGTATTGCGCTGATATCTTACAACATTTACAGTTTTTGCTGTAAGGGAAGAGCTGCGAAAATAACCCCGCTGCAAGCTCCGTCCGACGGCACCGCCTACCTTGAAGAAGAGGAGAAAACTGAGGAGATAAAAAGCGAGGAAGCAGAAACATCCGAACAAATCGAGGAAAGCACCCCTGCAAGCACCGACGAAAGTGTAAAGGGTAAGGTTATAAGCAGATATATTTCGCCTTATAATGCGGGACTTTCATATAACGGAGTGTATTTAAAGAACAGTACCGACCTGACCGTTGATATAAAGGCGCTGTTAGAGTCTCCCTTAACCTTTAAAATATCAAAAGACGGCGGTCCGCAGGTTCTTATCGTCCATACCCACACCACCGAGACCTATATGACCGAGGAATCGGACTATTACACCGAGGCATTTTCTTCCAGAACGAGGCAAAGCGATAAGAATATGGTAAGCGTGGGTAAAAGAGTGGCGGAAAAACTAAACGGGGCAGGGATAAAAACCCTGCATGATACAACCGAGCACGATTACCCCAATTATACGGGCAGTTATTCCCGCGCGGCAAAAACAATAAACAGTTATTTAAAAAAATATCCCTCAATAAAGGTGGTGCTTGACCTTCACCGTGATGCGGTAAGCTCGGGTGAGAGTGACAAAGTAAAGCTTGTAACCGAAATCGACGGCAAAAAAGCGGCACAGGTAATGCTTGTTATGGGCTCGCAGAGCGGAAGCGTGACCAATTTCCCGAATTGGAAGGAAAACTTAAAGTTAGCGGTAAGGCTGCAACAGAAAATTGAGCAAAAATATCCCACTCTCGCCCGCCCCTTAAGCCTTATGCCCAAAAATTATAATGAAAGCCTGACTACAGGCTCACTTTTAATAGAGTTCGGTACAGATGTGAATACCCTTGCCGAGGCGCACTATTCCGCAGAGCTTGTGGGGAACGCCCTCGCGGAGCTGCTTAGCGGACTTACATAAAAAACAAGGGAAGGAAAAAAATGAAAACCTTTTTTAAATCGTTTTATATTTCCACTGTGACCTTGCTATGCTTTTTCATCAGCATTTACGGCACGGCAAAGGTGTATGAAAACGCAAGGCTTATCGGGTTTGGAGAGTACAAAAAAGCCGTCGAATTTGACGGCGGTACTTTAAGAATATTGGATTTTGAAATAGAGCTTTTTTGAGGAAGAAAGCAAATTAACCATCGTAGGGGCGGGCATCCTTGACCGCCCGAAAATTACGAATTCCGCATTCCGAATTCCGAATTAAATAAAGGGGTTGATTTTATGGATAACGAGCTTATCGAAAGATACAAAAGGGAGCTTATGCGTTTGCACCGTACTAAGCCTGCGGTAGCCGAGCCGGACGGACAGCAGGGAAAATATACCGAGGGCACTCCCTACGACAAAGAGGATTCTACCGACCAAAGCGGCAGACTAACCGTAATGGTTACGGCGATTTCCAGCCTTTACCCCGTAGAAAAAGCAAAGGTTACGGTCTTTACGGGGGACTATACTATGCCTTATATAATAGATTCCGATTTTACAGACCAAAGCGGAAAAACCAAGACCTTCAGTCTCCCCGCCCCCACAAGGGAGCTTTCTATGAAGCCTGACACGGGCGCACAGCCGTATACGCTTTACAATGTGCTTGTCGAGGCGGATGGCTATGCCGATAATTTACATATAAATCTGCCGATTTTCAGGGGAGTAACCTCACTTCAGCGCTCAAACCTGACTCCTCTTGCCTCGTTTGAGGGAAATAAGGGACCTATAGTTTTTAACGAGCTGTCTAATTTTAATCTTTAGGGGGTGAAAAAATGCCTGCGGTTATTCAGCCCGTTATACCCGAAAGCATAACGGTGCATTTAGGAGCACCCGGCTCAAACGCCGAAAATGTGACCGTGCCATTTGTGGATTACATTAAAAATGTGGCTTCAAGCGAGATTTACCCCACCTGGCCCGAAAACGCGCTCAGAGCCAATATTTACGCGATTATAACCTTTGCGCTCAACCGAATCTATACCGAGTGGTATCCCTCGCGCGGGTACGATTTTGATATAACCAACAACACCCGCTACGACCAAGCATTCACACCGGGGCGGGACATTTTTGAAAACATAAGCGATATAGTTGATAATGTTTTTGACGAATATGTCGTCCGTCAGGGGACTATCGAACCCCTTTTCACCGCCTTTTGCAACGGCACGACATCTCAGTGCGAGGGGCTTTCCCAATGGGGAACGGTAACCCTTGCCGAGCAGGGACTTACCCCCTACGAGATTTTGCAGACCTACTACGGTGACAATATAAGCATACTTACCGATACCCCCGTACAGAACATCGCCGAGTCCTACCCCGGCACGCCTCTTCGCTTGGGCGATGTTTCAAACGAGGTTAAGATTATTCAAACCCAGCTTAACCGCATATCCCAAAACTACCCCGCAATCCCCAAAATACGCCTTGAAAACGGGCTTTTCGGCAGCGACACCGAAGAAGCGGTAAGAACATTTCAGCAAATCTTTTCACTGCCGGTCACCGGAACGGTGGATAAGGCAACCTGGTATGCGATTAAGCGGTACTATAACGGCGTAAAGCAGTTGGCGGAGCTTGTTTCCGAGGGTATTACGATTGAAGAGGCGACCCTGCCCTACCCGACCGAGGGGTTAAGACCGGGTAGGCAGGGGGCGGAAATAAGGACATTGCAATATTATCTCGACATAATTTCATACTTTAACCCCGCTCTTGAAATAATCCCGATAAACGGGGTTTTCGACCAAAGGACAGAGCAGGCGGTAAAGGCCTTTCAGCGGTTTTACGGTCTTCCCGAGACCGGCTTTGTGGACGAGGCGACTTGGAATTTGATTTTTAAAATCTACAGGGACACCGCCGCCACCCTGCCCGAGGGCTACGAGGGCGAGCGGGCGAAAATTTACCCCGGATATGTTCTTAGCGAGGGTATGCAGAATGATGATGTAAGAGATTTGCAGACCTATCTTTCATACATAGGCAGAACCTACCCCGAGATACCCGAAATTCCCGTGACGGGATATTTCGGCGAGCAGACAAGGGACGCGGTTTATACCTTTCAGCGCCTTTTCGGTCTGCCTATAAGCGGACTTGTGGGACACAGCACCTGGTACGCCATAGCTGAGGAATATAATGCACTTAAAGGCTTAAGCTACGCGGAGCTATGAATTAATTCGTAATGCGGAATTGGGACGATGTGGGCATCGTCCCCTACACATATTTAATTAGCTTATGTAGGGTACCGCAAAAAACAAATCGGGGTTTGTAAGGCAAATTAAAAAATAGCCTTCCGTGAGACTTGGGAGGCTAAATTAAAACACTGTAGGGGAGGGCCTCCGTGCCCTCCCGGTAATTCCGCATTCCGAATCAACGGAACGACACATAGGTCGTTACCTACGATTACTGAATTTCATCTCGTAGGGACGGGCGTCCTCGACCGTCCGCCTAATATCTAATGTCTATAATTTAACATCTAAATTTATAACCCTTTTCCCCTTTACCTCGGCGAGGTGTTTAAATTCGTATGCGCCGTTTGTTATATGAGTTACATAGGTTATAGCATAATCAGATTTTTCGAGCATCCAATTATTCCTTTTGATTATTGCGTATTTCGGCGGCGTTTTATCAAGGGATTCGGGATAAATGGTGCTGTCGCCGTCTTTTAGACCTAATCTCTCTTTATTATGTGGTACATATGCGAGAACGACATAATATTTTATTTGCGGATATTCTTCCTTTAATTCCCTTAAAACACCAATCGTTGTTCGGTCAAACGCTCCTTGATTGCCGACATAAAACAGGTCAACACCCTTATTTTCAATCAAATCAACAATAGCCTTTCGTAAAATAGGTTTTATTGTATCAGGTGCGTTCCTGTGTCCGAAAAATGTGCAGGTCATTTATATCTCCTTAAATTTACATTTGCACCTATATAGGAGCATAATAATAATATCACTCATTTATAATGTTGTCAAATTCTTTTGCTCTTAAATGAGAACAAAAAGGAGAAAAGACAATGAATCGAACAGTTGAAAAGCAGGTCGGGCAAAACATAAGAAGGCTTCGCCTTAAATTGGAGATGACACAGGAAATGCTCGCCGCCAAATTACAGCTTGAGGGTTGCGACATAACAAGAAGTGCGGTTGCAAAAATTGAGGTCGGTGAGAGACATTTATATCCTGATGAAATTATTTTAATTAAAAAAATTCTTAACACAGAGTATGAAGAAATATTTAATATAAATTATTAGATAAACAAAACGGGGTTTGTAGAGGGGATTTTGTAACGAAAAGAGCCTCCCTTGTGTAAAGGGAGGTGGCTCGACTTTGTCGAGACGGAGGGATTGTTGTTAAAACAAAAATCAACAATAAAAACAGGGTTTCCAAAACAATCCCCCAGTCTCGCTACGCTCGACAGCCCCCTTTACACAAGGGGGCCTCATTATGCGCTAATCAATCACCCCTACAAACCCTGATTTATTATTTACGGCTCCGTTTAATGTATGACATATAAAAATCGGGCGTCCTCGACCGTCCGAATTCCGAATTACGAATTCCGAATTACGCATTAAAAAATCCCGCGAAAGACATTTCTGCCTTTCGCGGGGATTTTTGTAAAAGGATTATTCCTCTGTGCCGTAGAGCTTAACCAGCTTCTCGAGGTGAGCGCGGCGAGCCTTTGCGGTCTCGGCGGCCTTGTCGAAGAGCTGTTCGGCGCGGTCGGGGAAGGAGCGTGTGAGTGAGGAGTAACGAGCCTCGCCCATAATGAAGTCCTTATAGTCGGCGGTTGCGGGCTTGCTGTCAAGGGCGAAGGGATTCTTGCCTTCTGCCTTGAGTGCGGGATTGTAACGGAACATATCCCAGTAGCCGCAGTCAACAGCCTTCTTCATTTCCTTCTGGCAGTTAACCATACCGCCCTTAATCGAGTGCATCTCGCAGGGAGCGTAACCGATTACGAGTGACGGGCCCGGATAAGCCTCAGCCTCTTTAAGAGCCTTTAAGGTCTGGTTCATATCAGCGCCCATAGCTATCTGAGCAACATAGATATAGCCGTAGGACATAGCAATCTCGGCAAGGCTCTTTTTGGCGATAGCCTTACCTGCCGCCGCGAACTGAGCAACCTGACCGATGTTGGAGGCCTTGGAAGCCTGACCGCCGGTGTTGGAGTAAACCTCGGTATCGAATACCATAATGTTTACATCGTTGCCCTGAGCTAAAACATGGTCAACGCCGCCGAAGCCGATATCGTAAGCCCAGCCGTCGCCGCCGAAGATCCAAACCGACTTCTTGTTAAGGAATTCCTTATTGTCAAGTACATCCTTGCATACGGGGCAGTTTGCGCCTTGCTTTTCAAGTGCGGCAACAAGCGCCTCGGAAGCGGCGGTGTTCTTAGCGCCGTCATTAACAGTTGCGAGATATTCCTCGGCAGCCGCCTTAACAGCCTCGTCCGCCTTGTCGGAAGCGGCAATCTGCTTAACATCGTCGATAAGACGGTCGCGGATAGCCTTCTGACCTAAATACATACCGTAGCCGTGCTCGGCGTTGTCCTCAAACAGGGAGTTAGCCCAAGCGGGTCCGTGACCCTTAGCATTGGTGGTGTAGGGTGATGTGGCGGCAGGTCCGCCCCAGATTGAAGAACAGCCTGTAGCGTTGGAAACATACATTCTGTCGCCGAAGAGCTGGGTGATAAGGCGTGCATAAGAGGTCTCCGCACAGCCTGCGCAAGAGCCTGAGAATTCAAGCAGAGGCTTTCTGAACTGCGAAGTGATAACATTCGCGTCTGTAGCAACATCCTTCTTCTCCGCAACCTTAGCAACGCAGTAATCGAAGGAGGCTTGCTCTACAAGCTGTGACTCCTGTGAAACCATCTTGAGTGAGTTGGTGGGGCATACGCCTACGCATACGCCGCAGCCCATACAGTCAAGCGGAGAAACGGTCAAAGCATAGGTGTAGTCTGTCTTAAGGAAGGGCTTGGGAGCCTTCTTTAAAGTAGCGGGAGCGGCCGCAACCTCCTCGGCTGTGAGCACGAAGGGACGGATTGTAGCGTGGGGGCATACAAATGCGCACTTGTTACACTTAGCGCAGGTATCGGGATTCCACTCGGGAACCATAACCGCAACGCCGCGCTTCTCGTAAGCCGAAGCGCCCTGCTCAAATGTACCGTCGGCATGGTCCATAAATACAGATACGGGGAGAGAATCACCGTTCATAAGACCAACCGGCTTCATAATATCGTCAACCATCTTAACGAGCTTCGCAGGACCCTCTTCCTTAACAGCAGCGGTGTTGTCTACCGCGTCAGCCCAGTCGGCGGGAACATCAATCTTAACAAACGCAGTAGCGCCCGCGTCGATTGCCTTCTCGTTCATCTCAACGATTTCCTTGCCCTTCTTCATAAACTTCTGGGCCTTCTCCTTCATATAGCCGATAGCCTCTTCCTCGGGCAGAACCTTTGAAAGAGCGAAGAAAGCAGACTGAAGAACGGTATTTGTACGCTTGCCGAGACCTATCTCTGCGGCAATGTCGATAGCGTTAACGGTGTAAAGCTGAATGTTGTTCTTGGCTATGTAGCGCTTAGCTTCAGCGGGCATATGGGTGTTAAGCTCATCGGCAGTCCACTGGCAGTTGATGAGGAATACGCCGCCCGGCTTAACATCGTTTACCATCTTGTAACCCTTGATTACATAGGACGGGTTGTGGCAGGCAACGAAGTCCGCCTTGTTGATGTAGTAGGGGCTCTTAATCGGCTTGTCGCCAAAGCGCAGGTGGGATACGGTGATACCGCCTGTCTTCTTAGAGTCATACTGGAAGTAAGCCTGAACATACTTGTCGGTATGGTCGCCGATAATCTTGATGGAGTCCTTGTTTGCGCCGACTGTACCGTCACCGCCCAGACCCCAGAACTTGCACTCGATAGTGCCTTCTGCCGCGGTGTTCGGAGCGGGCTCTTCAGCAAGTGACAAATCGGTAACATCATCGGTAATACCGATGGTGAAGTTGTGCTTGGGAGCGTCCTTTTCGAGTTCCTTATATACAGCGAATACGCTTGAGGGCGGTGTATCCTTAGAGCCTAAGCCGTAACGGCCGCCTACAACGGTATCAACCTTTTTGCCGGTAGCGGCAAGAGCGGCTACAACATCAAGATAAAGGGGCTCGCCTAATGCGCCGGGCTCCTTAGTTCTGTCAAGAACAGCAATCTTCTTGGCAGTAGCGGGGATAGCCTCTACGAGCTTTTCGGCGCTGAACGGACGGTAAAGGCGAACCTTTACAAGACCTACCTTCTCGCCCTTAGCGGTCAAGTAGTCGATAACCTCCTCCGCAACATCGCAGATAGAGCCCATTGCTACGATAACACGCTCAGCGTCGGGTGCGCCGTAGTAGTTGAACAGCTTGTAATCTGTGCCGATTTTGCTGTTTACTTTATCCATATATTTCTCAACAATCTCGGGCATAGCGTCATAGTACTTGTTGCATGCCTCGCGGTGCTGGAAGAAGATATCGCCGTTCTCATGAGAACCGCGCATTACGGGATGTTCGGGGTTAAGGGCGCGCTTTCTGAAAGCGTCAACCGCGTCCATATCGCACATTTCCTTAAGGTCCTCGTAATCCCATACCTGAATCTTCTGAATTTCGTGAGAGGTGCGGAAGCCGTCAAAGAAGTTGATGAACGGAACTCTGCCCTCGATAGATGCAAGGTGAGCTACGGGAGCTAAGTCCATAACCTCCTGCGGGTTGGTCTCAGCGAGCATAGCAAAGCCTGTCTGACGGCAGGCATATACATCGGAGTGGTCGCCGAAGATGTTAAGAGCGTGAGAAGCCACGCAGCGAGCCGATACATGGAAAACGCAGGGGAGTAATTCGCCCGCGATTTTGTACATGTTCGGGATCATAAGTAAAAGTCCCTGAGAAGCGGTGAAGGTGGTGGTTAAAGCACCTGCCGCCAAAGAGCCGTGTACCGTACCTGCGGCACCCGCCTCGGACTGCATTTCGGCAACATTTACGGTTGTGCCGAAGATGTTTTTAAGTCCCTGAGCAGACCACTGATCAACATAGTCCGCCATAGGACTGGACGGAGTAATCGGATAAATTCCGGCTACCTCGGTAAACGCATAGGCAACATGAGCCGCGGCGTTATTACCGTCCATGGTCTTGAATTTTCTGGCCATTGAAAATTCCTCCTGTAATAAAATTCATGAGACGCTTATAAGCTTTTTTTCTTAACAGTCCCATACTCCTATATAATAGCACTTTTTTTGCGCCGTGTAAATAAAAATTCTTTAAAAATTTGAAATTTGTTGAGCCTGCTTACAAACGGGGCTGTAAAAAAACAAATCGGGGGTTGTAGAGATGAAGCTTTAGCAACCGCCCCAGCCTCCCTCTGACGAGGGAGGTGGCTTTTTGCGTAAGCAAAAAGTCGGAGGGAGAGAAATAAAACCGCATAAAACCGCAACCTTTTCTCTCCCTCAGTCTCGCTTTGCTCGACAGCCGCTGACGGCGGCGGTCTCCTCTGTCACTTCGTGACATCTCCTCACACTGTGAGGAGTCACCCTCGTCAGAGGGAGCCAAGGCTTAGCTATTTCAATCCCCCCTACAAACCCCGATTTTTTCGCTGTCCCTACACATATTAAAGTAACCGCCCGTCTAGTGTCTAGTGTCTAGCATCTACTTATCCCACTTATTGCAAAGAGCGGTTATCATATCGGCGAAGGCGGCTATGTCCTTATTCGCGCCGTGGCGGTACCTTTCGATTACCGAGCCTAAGCGCTTATAGGCGGTGAGCAATCGGTCAAACACCGCCGACGGCCGCCTCCCGGGCTCTGCCTTGCCCTTTATTTTTTGGGTATTGCCCTTTTCTACGCAGATTCCTGTTATCAAATCATAGGCGGAGGCGTTATATGGGGCTACAGCGGGAATATTCATAACCTCGGTTACTGTCCTTGCAAATTCATCGCAGGTTTCGTCCTCGCCGTGGTTTACGAAAATCATTTTGGGCTTTTCCTTAAACCCGTCAAGCCAGGAAAGCAGAATTTTTTTGTCTGCGTGACCGCTTATGCCCTCTAACTGTTCAATATGCGCGTTTACCTTAATGCTTTCTCCGAACAGGCGCACCGTTTCAGCTCCCTCTACAAGGCTTCTGCCGAGTGTCCCCTCTGCCTGATAGCCGACAAACAGAATGGTGCTTTCCTTGCGCCATAAATTATGCTTTAAATGGTGTCTTATCCGCCCCGCCTCGCACATTCCGCTGGCGGAAAGTATAATTTTCGGGGTTTTGTCAATGTTTATAGCAACGGAATCATCGCTTGTTACCGAAAGCTTTAAATCGGGGAATTTTATCGGGTTAATTCCCTGACTTAACAGTTCCTTGGTTTCGGTATCGTAGTAATCGAGCATTGAGCCGCTGTAAATTTCGGTCGCCTCTACCGCTAAGGGACTGTCCACATAAACAGGGAAACGGTCGTGACCCTTTATTAACCCCTGCTCCTTTATTTCTCTTATAAGGAACAAAAGCTCCTGTGTTCTGCCCACCGCAAAGGACGGGATTACCACATTTCCGCCGCGGTCAAGGGTTTGCTGAATGATTCCTGTAAGCTGGCTTAAATAGTCGGGTCTTTCCCCGTGCAGGCGGTTGCCGTAGGTCGATTCAATTACTATGTAGTCGGCACTTTCGGGTTGACCGGGGTCGTTTATAAGGGGGCGGGAGGTATTGCCCAAATCCCCCGAAAAAACAATCCGCTCGGTTTTGCCGTTCTCGGTCACGGTTACGGTAATGCTCGCAGAGCCTAAAAGATGCCCCGCGTCGGTAAATTTTATGCTTATCCCGTCGCAGAGGTTATATTCGGTCTCATAATCGCAGGAAACAAACTGCTTTAAAGCCCTTGCCGCGTCCTCGGCGGTGTAAAGCGGAACATAGGGTGCTGTTCCCGCGCGCTTTGCCTTGCGGTTGCGCCAGCCCGCCTCAAACTCCTGAATGTGCGCCGAATCAAGCAGCATTATATTACAAAGCTTAACCGTTGCCGCGGTTGCGTATATATGCCCCGTAAAGCCGCCCGAGGTAAGGGCGGGTATCTTGCCCGAGTGGTCTATGTGTGCGTGGGTGAGCAGTAAAAAATCCACCTGACCCGGCAGTACGGGCAGGTCGGCGTTCTCGTAAATGTCCTTGCCCTGCTCCATTCCGCAGTCAATCATTACCGTTTTTCCGCAGGCTTCGAGTATGGTGCAGGAGCCCGTAACCTCATGTGCGGCACCGTAAAACATAATCTTCATATAAAACACGCCCTTTCTTGTATATTTTATTATACAATTTTCACATAAATAATTCAATATACAACCCCAAAATAATAACTTGAAAAATTTTTAAAAAAAGTCTTTTTCTGTCGAATATTTTGTGTTATTATATATATGTATATTTTTTTCGTAACGGAGGGCTTTTAAATGGCAAGTATCGATTTTAAGCATACACCCTACGGCGACTTGGCGCTTATAAGTATGCGGGGCTGTGAGGATATATCTTCTCAGGTGGACTATTATTTAAAACAATGGCGTGAAATTCCCGAGGACGAATCCTTTGTCGTTCCCGCAAACTGTCCGCGTTTCGGCACGGGCGAGGCTAAGGCGGTCTTAAAGCACACCGCAAGAGGTCTTGACGCCTTCATTCTCTGTGACTGCTTTAACTACAGCGTGACCTACAAGATGTACGGACAGACCGTTCCCATGAGTCCCGATGACCATTATCAGGATTTAAAGCGTGTTATTGCGGCGCTCGGCGGCAAGGCGAGAAGAATCACCGTTATTATGCCTATGCTTTACGAGGGAAGACAGCACAGAAGAACCGCGAGGGAATCTATGGACTGCGCTATGGCGCTCCAGGAGCTTGTTAATATGGGTGTTAAAAACATAATCACCTTTGACGCCCACGACCCGAGAGTCAACAACGCTATCCCCCTTGACGGTTTTGATAATGTTCAGGCGGCTTATCAGATGATAAAAGCCCTTCTTAAAACCGTTCCCGACATTAAGCTTGACCGTGACCACACTATGATTGTTTCTCCCGATGAGGGCGGAATGGGTCGCTGTATTTACTATTCCTCCGTTTTAGGATTAGAGCTTGGTATGTTCTACAAGCGCCGCAACTACTCCGTAATTGTAAACGGCAGAAACCCGATTGAGGCGCACGAATTTTTGGGCAACGATATTACGGGCAAGGATTTGATTCTTGTTGACGATATGATTTCCTCGGGCGAGTCAATGCTTGACATTGCGGCAAAGCTTAAGGAAAAGGGCGCGGGAAGAATCTTTATTTTCTCGACCTTCGGTCTCTTTGTCGAGGGACTCGAAAAGTTTGACGAGTACTATAAGGACGGCAAAATTGACAAGATTTTCACCACCAATCTTATCTATCAGACCCCCGAGCTTTTATCACGCGAATGGTATTGCAGCGTAAATATGTCGAAATATATCGCATTGTTGGTGGACACCCTTAACTGCGACAACTCGATAAGCAGTCTCTTAGACCCTGTTGACCGCATTAAGAAAATCGTTGCGAAGTACGGGCAGGACAAGTAGACGCCGGATGTTAGACGATAGACATTAGATAATAAACGGGACGATGTGGGCATCGTCCCGTTTATTGTTTTATTCCATAATATAAGAAAAACAGAGGTTATCGAGCGGGACGGGAGAGCTTACGCACATAGCGGTGTAGCTGAATGTTCCGCATTTCTTCTCTGTAACCGAAAGCTCCGCAAAGCCATCCTTCGGCTTTGCGGTTATTTTTGTTTCTCCTTCCGTTACGGCGGTGAAGCTTTTAAAACCGAGCCTTTCATAAAAGCTGATAAGCCCCTCGTTTTCGGGCTTTAAAAAAATCGGTTTACCCTCTTTTATAAGGCTTTTTATAAGCCGCGTCATATAACCCTTTTTGCGGTATTCCTTTTTAGTCGCCGCGGCGAAAAGGTAATAAGCGTCAAATCGCTTTTCCTCGGAAATGATTTCACAGGGCAGAGCAAAAAGCATAGCGGCAATATTGCCCTCTTGCTCGGCGGTTCTCAGGTATTGCCCGCAAAGCGAAAACAAACGGTCTTCAAACTCGCCGTCATCACCGAACGCCTCGCGGTAAATTTCGCGCAAAGCTTGTTCGTTCATAGAATCACCTTTTCTTACAGGCATATTTTTTAAGCAGTATAGCGGGCTTGTAGGAAAGCTTGGCTTTTCTTAGCCCCTCAAGCCCCATATCGTCCTCGCGGTTTATATATTTATATTCTGAAAGGGTGCGGGCAAACTCACGGTTTATAACGGTGTAGCCTTCGGCATAGTCGGAAAGCGCCTTTTCAATGTGAATATCAAAAATCTCATCGCTTATCCGAGAACCGAGTGTAAAGGCAACAACCTTGCCGTCAACATAAACCGCGCCGCCGCGAACGCCTAACAGCTCCATATTATCAAGGATTGTTATAATGCCCTGCTTTTCACAGCGAAGATATTTGTCTTCTCTGTCGGCGTTTTCTTTATACCATTTTTCGGCGCAGAGCTTAACATCTTCGGTATTCTCGGCGGTTATCGGCTTAAAACTCCAATTATGCTTTTTGGAAAAGGCGCTTATATGGTTGCGCTTGCCGTGATATTTTTTGCCCGAAAGGTTGGCTAAATCCTCTCTTAAATAAATGTAGTCGAAGGCATCGCGATTTTCTTCAAAAACATATTTGTCACCGAAATTCGCTTTGAAATTATCGAGCCTTTTGCCCTCCTGTACCCAAAAATCGGGGTATTCCTCACCGCTGTATTCTCTTATAAGGTTAATTCCTTTAAGAAAATCGTTTCCGAACGGAAGCCGGTAGGAGCTGTCCTCCCCTTTGCCCGATTTGATTATTAACTGCCCGTCCTCTTCTGCCCACATATTGTTGTAGGCACTCTGCCAGATAAGCAGGTTTACAAAGGCGCTCTCACAGGAAAGCTCCCCCGAAAAGCCGATGTATTTTTTAAATACCTCAATATCCCCTATTTCGGTTTTTTTGAATTTTAACATACTATCCCCTGAATTTAGAAATTATATAACGGACGACCGATGGTCGCCCCTACAAAAAGTAAATTAAACCACCGTAGAGGCGGGCATTGCCCGTCCGTTTCAAATTAAAATATTTTACTCGCTCCGAGAAGCTGACGATGAGGCTGCCGAGGAAGTTTCATTCTCGCCTGAAGCCGCAGTTTCTTCCTTTTTTGCCGCTTCCTCGGCTTTCTTAATCTCTTCAACCGTGCCGAGCTTTGTTCCGACATGTTCGGTGCAGTAGCCGGGAGTATTGCTTTTTTTGTACCAGCCTGTCGCCTTTGAGGGGCATGCAGAGGTGGCAAGATTACCTGTCTTTGTGCAGTAATAGCGCTCTGTGGCATAGCTGCTGTCGGTAAACTGCTTTGCCTCTAATCCCGAATGGATTTTGGACATAACCGCTCCCCACATAGTGCGCGCTATTCCGCTTTTTGAAATATTCTGCTGTTGGTCGTAACCGCACCAACAGGAGGCAACATAATAAGGCGAGCCGCCGACAAACCACAGGTCATTCGAGTTGTTTGAAGTACCTGTTTTTGCGTAAATCTTCATATTGCCGATGTAACCCGCGGCACCCTTACCCGTTCCGTTAGAGCCGTAAACAACCGTCTGTAAAAGGTGATTCATAACAGTGGCGGTGTCCTCGCTTATTGCTACGGTCGGTGTGCTGTCATATTCGAGTACAATTTCGCCGTGCTGGTCGGTAACCTTTGTATAAAGGGTCGGCGCGTGATACTGACCGAGGTTTCCGAAAATCGCATATGCCGCCGCCGATTGCATGGTGTTGATACCGCCGTTTGTTCCGCCCATTCCTAAGGGTGCTAAGTTTACATCCTCTGATGTGAGGGTGGAAATACCGAGCTTTTGAGTCAGGAACTCAAAAGAAACCTGAGGAGTGAGCTTGTTTACAAGGTATACGGGTATTGTGTTGACAGAGCGTTCAAGTGCGTACTGTACCGAAATATTGCCCCAATAGGACTTGTACCAGTTAACGGGCGTCCAGCCGTTGTAGTTGGTTTTGGTGTCGTTGACTATGCTTGAATAGTGGATTAAATCATCTTCAATGGCGGGGGCGTATGCCGCAATGGGCTTCATTGTGGAACCGGGCTGGCGTTTGGCGTCGGTCGCACGGTTAAGCACAAGGTTTCCGGTCTTTTCGCCTATTCCGCCCACAAGCCCCTTAACATGGCCGTTATAGTCCATTACGGTCATAGAGCCTTGCAGAGCCTTGCCGTCCTTACCCTTTATACCGTAGGTTTCAACATCTGTGAATACATCTTCCATCGTGGATTGAATTGCGGGGTCAAGGGTAGCGTAAATTCTGTAGCCACTGCTGTAGAACATATTTCTTGCACGCTTTTCTTCATAACCGTACTTTTCGCATAGGTCTTCTACCACTTGATTTATAAGCGCGTCAACAAAGTAGGAGTTAATTTCGGTTTCGTTAAGCTCCTCCTTAGAGGCGACAAGATTAATTTCTTGGTTTTTAGCCTCTTCATACTCTTCCTTTGTAATATACCCTTGGTCATACATTTCGTAAAGCACACTGTTGCGGCGCTTCAGGTTTGCTTCGGGATTATCGTCGGGAGCATAGTAGGTCGGACTTTTGGTAATTGCGGCAAGGCAGGCGCACTCGGTAAGGGTTAAATCCTTAACGCTCTTGCCGAAATAGTAGTTTGCCGCAACCTCAACCCCGTAGGTGCCGTGACCCATAGCTATCGTGTTTAAATAGCACTCAATAATCGTGTCCTTTGCGTAGTGGGTTTCAAGATATCTGGCACGCATAATCTCGCGGATTTTACGGCTGGGCCTTTGGGAGGTATCTCCCGTCAGGTTTTTAACGAGCTGTTGTGTAATGGTAGAGCCGCCCTGATTTGTATCATAAAAATGCAGGAACATATTGGCAAACGCCGCAAAAGTGCGCTTCCAGTCTACGCCCTGATGGTCGTAAAAACGCTTGTCCTCAATGGCAACAAAGGCGTTTACAAGGTTTTGCGGTATCCCTTCATAAGCTTCGTCCTTTGCCTTTGCCTTTGTCGGGTCGTACGACACCCAAATACGGTTGAACTCGCCGTGCAGACGGCGGTATTCGGAGTAGTTTCCGTCTTTGTCTGCTGTATATATGGTTGTGGTGAAGTTGAGCTTGAGATTGTCAAGGTCTTCCTCCATAGTGCCGTCAACCATGGTAAAGGCATAAAGCAGAAAGGCGGAAATAACTATACTTACGGTTATAAGACCAACCAAAAACAAGGTTAAAACAGTTTTTAAAACCCTCTCCTTACGGCTGCCCTTCTTTTTTCTTTTGCTGTTTTTCGGGTTTGTTTCCTTAAGTTCTTCCGAATGAAAGGCAAAGCTGTTAAGGTCAAAGCTTGTCTCACCCGTTTCCTCTAAATTGCCCGAATTATCGTAGCTGAATAAATCGTTATTATCGTCCATTTAGCACCTCCGCCTATTAAGGCAAACGCTGAAATCAGCCTTTCAAAAAAGCTATACACCGCTATTATAACACTAATCGGCGGTAAAATCAACTTTTACTGTATAAAGCCGCCTGAAATGCATATATTTAACCTCGATTTAACAAATCTAAGATTACAGACTTAACAAAGCCCCTGTATAATGTGGGCATACAACAAAAAAGGAGTTAAACAAAATGAAAAAATTATTAAGTCTTATTTTGGCGGCAGGTATGCTTGCCACGGCACTTACAGGCTGCGGAGCACAGACCTCAAGCGATGGCGAAAAAGGCAGCATCAACGACAGCATTTCGGTACTTACCCGCGAGGAAGGCTCGGGCACAAGAGGCGCGTTTATAGAGCTTTTCGGAATTGAACAGAAGGATGCGGACGGCAACAAGGTTGATCACACAATAACAAGTGCGGAAAGCACAAATTCCACCTCGGTTATGATGACTACGGTAGAGGGTAACAAGTCGGCTATCGGCTATGTTTCCTTAGGATCTCTTGACGAGACAAAGGTTAAAGCCCTTAAGGTTGACGGCAACGCCGCAACGGCTGAGAATGTAAAGAGCGGCGAATACAAGGTTTCCCGTCCTTTCAATGTTGCGACTAAGGGCGACGCTTCGGGCGTAGCCAGCGACTTCCTTAAGTTTATCTTAAGCGAACAGGGTCAGAAGGTTGTTGAGGACAACGGATATATAAGCGAAGGCAATAACGGGGCTTACACCGCCTCTAACCAGTCGGGTAAAATCACCGTAGGCGGATCTTCCTCCGTAACCCCCGTTATGGAAAAGCTTAAAGAGGCTTATGTAAAGCTTAACCCCAATGTTACCGTTGATGTTCAGCAGTCCGACTCAACCTCCGGTATGACCAATACTATAGACGGCGTTTACGACATCGGAATGGCTTCCCGCGAGCTTAAGGACAGCGAAAAGGAAGCAGGTCTTGTACCCACCGTTATCGCCTTAGACGGTATCGCGGTAATCGTAAACAAGGACAACGCTGTTGAAGACATCACAAGCGAGCAGATTTTAAAAATCTACACAGGCGAAATCACCCTCTGGAGCGAGATTAAATAATAATTTAAGGTAATATATTTAGTAAATCAATGGCTCCCTCTGACGAGGGAGCTGTCGAGCATAGCGAGACTGAGGGAGAGAATAGCCTGAGCTTTTATATGGCTTTTCTCTTTCTCTCCCTCCGTCAACCTGACGGTTGCCACCTCCCTCGTCAGAGGGAGGCAATAATAACCTAACATCTAAATTGGGAGAAGAGTATGAATATAAAGCTCCAAAAAATAAAAGAAGTTTCAATGAAAACGGTTTTTATTATCTGTGCCTGCGTGTCGATTGTGGCGGTTTTGCTTATTTGCCTGTTCCTTTTTGCGAACGGGCTTCCCACCATAGGTAAAATCGGCGTGGGCGAATTTTTATTAGGTAGGGTTTGGAAACCGCTTGAAAACAAGTTCGGCATACTGCCTATGATTATCGGTAGTATTTATGTAACGGCGGGGGCGATTATAATCGGCGTGCCGATTGGCGTGCTGTCCGCCGTGTTTTTGGCGAAATTCTGCCCGAAGCCCATTTATAAAGTACTTAAGCCCGCGGTGGATCTACTGGCGGGCATACCCTCTATTGTATACGGCTTTTTCGGACTTGTGGTTATAGTCCCCATAATGCAAAGCCTGTTCGGAGGCGGAGGAAAGAGCGTGCTTACCGCCTCTGTTATGCTCGGTATTATGATACTGCCTACAATTATAAGCGTTTCGGAATCGGCTATCAGGGCGGTGCCCGAAAGCTATTACGAGGGGGCGCTGGCTTTAGGCGCCACCCATGAGCGGAGCATATACTGCACGGTGCTCCCCGCCGCCAAATCGGGCATTACCGCCGGCGTGATTTTAGGCATAGGCAGAGCCATAGGCGAAGCGATGGCGGTAAATATGGTTGCGGGCAACCAGGCGCAGATACCCGGCAGTATTTTCGCGGGAGTACGCACCCTTACCTCCAACATAGTGCTTGAAATGGGCTATGCTACCGACCTGCACCGTGAAGCCCTTATCGCCACGGCGGTTGTACTTTTCGTCTTTATCCTTATAATAAATCTCCTCTTCTCCCTCGTTAAAAAGGATAAAAAGGACAAAAAGAGGAGGAAAGCCAAATGAATGAGAACACCGCATATATAAATAAGATGACCTTAGGGCAAAAGCTTGCCGCCTACAAACGCCGACCCGGCTCCTTTATAATGTTTTTGTTAACCTGGCTTGCGGCGATTATAACCGCGGCGGTGGTTGTTATTTTAGTCGCTTATATACTTATTAAGGGTATACCTAATCTTAAGCCCTCCCTATTCGCCCTTGAGTACAACAGCGAAAATGTCTCAATGCTCCCCGCAATTATAAACACGTTTACAATGACCCTGTTATCCTTGGCGCTTGCCGTGCCCATAGGCGTTTTCTCGGCAATATACCTTGCCGAGTACGCAAAGCGAGGCAATCCGCTTGTAAAGGTGGTAAGGGTCACAACCGAGACGCTTTCGGGTATTCCCTCTATCGTTTACGGACTGTTCGGATACCTTATTTTTGTTATTGCATGTCAATTCGGGCTTTCGATGCTCTCGGGCGCTTTAACCCTTGCTATTATGATATTGCCAACCATGATGCGCACCACCGAGGAGGCGCTCCTGTCCGTACCCGATTCCTTTAGAGAGGGCAGCTTCGGCTTAGGCGCGGGCAGACTGCGCACCGTCTTTCGGGTGGTTTTGCCCTCGGCGGTACCGGGTATTTTATCGGGAATAATTTTGAGCATAGGCAGAATCGTCGGCGAGACCGCGGCGCTTATATACACCTCGGGAACCGTAGCGGGAATACCGAAAGACCTTATGCACAGCGGACGCACTCTTTCAATCCATATGTACGCGCTTCTTAGCGAGGGACTTTATATGGAGGAGGCCTACGCCACGGCGGTGGTACTGCTTGTAATGGTGCTTGTAATCAATATGCTGTCGGGTGTTATAGCAAGAAAGCTGTCGGCTAAAAATTAGGGGTGTGCGTAAAATTAATACGGACGACCGATGGTCGCCCCTACGGTGCTTCAATTAAATTTGTAGGGGCGGGCATCGCCCGTCCGCCGTTTAACACAAAAGTATTGTGAGGAAATAAAATGGAAAAAATAGCTGTAAAAAATCTTGATTTATGGTATAATGATTTTAAGGCGCTTAAAAATATCAATCTTTCCCTGCCCGCCAATAAAATCAGCGCCTTTATAGGACCCTCGGGCTGCGGAAAATCCACCCTTTTAAAGTCCCTTAACCGTATGAACGATTTGGTTGAGGGCTGCAAAATAACGGGCGAAGTAACCTTGGACGGCGAAAGCGTTTACGGCGGTATGGATGTAAACACCCTTCGCAAGCGGGTTGGAATGGTTTTTCAAAAGCCTAACCCCTTCCCTATGTCGATTTACGACAACATAGCCTTCGGTCCGCGCACCCACGGCGTGCGGCAGAAGCAAAAATTAGACGAAATAGTCGAGGAATCCCTTAAAAAGGCGGCTATCTGGGACGAAACCAAGGATATACTTAAAAAAAGCGCCCTTGCGATGTCGGGCGGTCAACAGCAGAGACTCTGCATAGCGAGAGCCCTTGCGGTCAAGCCCGAGGTGCTTTTAATGGACGAACCGACCAGCGCGTTAGACCCAATCTCCACCTCTAAAATAGAGGATCTTGCCACCGAGCTGAAAAAAGATTACACCATAATTATGGTGACCCACAATATGCAGCAGGCGGTGCGAATATCCGATTACACGGCGTTCTTCCTTTTGGGAGAGGTAATAGAGTTCTCCGAGACCGAAAAGATGTTCTCAAACCCGCAGGATAAACGCACAGAGGATTATATAACCGGGAGGTTCGGCTAATATGCGTAATAAATTTGACAGTCAGCTTGAAAAGCTTAATTTGGAGCTTATAACAATGGGAGCCCTTTGTGAGGACGCGATTTCCGCCTCGGTCAAGGCTATGCTCGACGGGGACGACGCCCTTTGCGACAAGGTCTTTGCGGCAGACGCCGAGATTGACCAAAAGGAGCGGGACATAGAGGCTATTTGTATGAAGCTGTTACTTCAGCAACAGCCCGTAGCAAGGGATTTAAGGGTTATTTCCTCCGCCCTTAAGATGATTTCGGATATGGAGCGCATAGGCGACCAGGCCTCCGACATTGCGGAAATAACCAAATTTATCAAAAACAGTAATGTCAAAAGCCGAGTGCATATAAGCGATATGGCAGAAGCGGCAATTAAAATGGTGACCGACAGCGTTGACTCCTTTGTTAAAAAGGATTTGTCGTTGGCGCGCGCCGTAATGAAATATGACGATAAGGTGGATAACCTTTTCGACTGCGTTAAAGACGAGCTTGTAAGGCTTATTTCGGAAGACCGCGCCAACGGCGAGTTTTGCATTGACCTTCTTATGATTGCAAAATACCTTGAGCGCATAGGCGACCACGCGGTTAATATCGCCGAGTGGGTGGAATATTCAATAACGGGCTCACACGAAAAATAGGCGGCGCCTCCTGCGCCGCGGGAGGGATTTATGCTAACCTATGAAGAATTAAAAAGAAACGAATCGGTAAAGGCGTATATCGAGGGGGCGGATAAATCCCTTGCGGCGTTAGGCTTTACCGAGCACAGCTTTGCCCATGTCGGCAAGGTGGCGGACACCTGCAGATACATTCTGTCGGTTATGGGGTATACCGAGCAGGAAATCGAGCTTGCGAAAATCGCCGCCTATCTGCACGATATAGGCAACCTTGTAAACCGCATCGAGCATTCCCAAAGCGGGGCGGTAATGGCGTTTAGGATATTGGATAACCTTAATATGGATGCCGCCGATATAGCCACCGTGGTTTCGGCAATCGGCAACCACGACGAGGGTACGGGGGTGCCTGTGGACGCGGTCTCCGCCGCACTTATTTTGGCGGATAAATCGGATGTTAGACGAAGCCGCGTGCGCAACCGCGACAAGTCCACCTTCGATATTCACGACAGGGTGAATTATTCGGTTAAGAACTCGGAGCTTAAAATCAGCGGTGACAAGACGAAAATCACCCTTATTCTCTCTATTGACACCGCCTACGGCAGTATTATGGAATATTTCGAGATTTTTATGAACCGAATGCTTCTTTGCCGCAAGGCGGCGGAAAAATTGGGCCTCACCTTTAAGCTTGAAATCAACGGTCAGCCGTTGCTGTAATTCAGACGGCGGATAACAGAAAGCAGATGGCAGACGGCGGGCTGTCAAGAATGCCGGCCCCTACAAGGGTTGACAAAAATTCCCAAAGAGCAAAGGTGAATTGAAGTGCTTGAAATGCGTGATAAGGGGTTACCCAAAAGAAAACCGAACAGGCTGGAAAATTACGATTACGCCCAAAACGGCGCGTATTTTATAACGATTTGCACCCAAAACCGCAAGGAAATATTATCGGAGATAACCGTAGGGCGGGGGCTTGCTCCCGCCGAATGCAAATTGTCCGAATACGGTAAAATTGCGGAACAGGAATTATTAAATTTAGAAAAGAGATATGCAGGTGTTAAAATTGACAAATATGTTATAATGCCTAATCATATACATGCAATCATTTCTATAAATAATGATATAACGGCGGGAGCAAGCCCCCGCCCTACGCTTTCCGATATGATTTGCACGTTCAAATCTATAACAACTCGATTATGCAACAAGGTGCATAAGGAGAAGACAATTTTTCAAACTTCCTTCTACGACCACATAATCCGCGGGGAAGAGGATTTTAAGGAAGTTTGGGAATATATTGACGGCAATCCGCAAAAATGGCGGGAGGACCGCTTCTACAGCAAAGGAGAAAATCAATGATATATCTTCTTGAAGACGATGAAAGCATTGTAAAATTTGTGATTTACGCCCTTAAGCAGACAGGGTTTGAGGCTAAGGGCTTCTGCCTGCCCTCGGAATTTAAAAGGGCGGTTGAAGACAAAAAGCCGGAGCTTGCCTTGCTTGACATTATGCTGCCCGAGGAGGACGGTATTTCGGTGCTTAAATGGCTTAGAAGCCGCGCCGATACGGCGGAGCTTCCAATAATTATGCTTACCGCAAAGGCCAGCGAATACGACAAGGTGGCGGGGCTTGACTCGGGGGCGGACGATTATATTGCAAAGCCGTTCGGCACTATGGAGCTTATCTCCCGCATAAAGGCGCTGTTAAGGCGCACAAAATCCGCCGATAGGGTCTATTCCGCGGGCGGGGTAGCCCTTAACCCTAAATCCCACACCGTAAATGTAGACGGCAAGCCCGTCTCGCTTACGCTAAAGGAGTTTGAAATGCTTTTGCTTATGCTTAAAAACCGCGGGACGGTATTTTCCCGCGACCGCCTTTTAGAGGAAATCTGGGGCTACGATTACGACGGGGAAAACCGCACGGTGGATGTTCACATAAAAACCCTAAGGACAAAGCTCGGCGGCGGTAGTATTATTGAGACCGTGCGGGGCGTAGGCTATAAAATCAGTTAAGCGGTGAAACAGTATGACTAAAAAAATATTCAGGGGAATTTTGCTTTCCTCAATTATCACTTTGCTTTTAAGCCTTGTTTTTATAATAGGCGTTCAGTACCAGATTTATAGGGACAGCGGATATTCCGCCCTCCAAAGCAAGGCGAATTTAATAAGCCTTTCGGCGGAAGAAGGGGAGCTTCAAAAATACTCCTCCGCGCCGGAGAGAATAACCCTTATAAACGGGGACGGCAGGGTGCTTTACGACAATAAGGCGAATGCCGAGGATATGGAAAACCATTCAAGCCGCGAGGAGGTCAAGGAGGCGTTAAAGGACGGCACAGGCTATTCCGTAAGACATTCCGAGACCCTCGGGATAAACTCCTGCTACTATGCGGTAAAGCTTCAAAACGGCAATATTTTAAGGGTCGCGGACGAATCCCTTTCGGTGGAGGCGGTGGTTTTACAGCTTTTGCCCCCTATCGCCGCCATAGCTCTGCTTGCCTTTGTTTTAGCGCTTGTTTTAGCATCCTTCCTCTCTAAAAGGATACTGAAGCCGATAAATGAAATCGACCTTGACAGACCCTTGGAGGATACCGCGTATGAGGAGCTATCCCCCTTTATCTCAAAAATAAACGCCCAGCAAAGAAGAATAAATCACCAGATAGCCGAGCTTCGAGCAAGCCGCCGCGAGTTTGAGACCATAGCCGAAAATATGAGCGAGGGGCTTTTGCTCACCGATACCAAGGGGCATATTTTGACCCATAATTCCAGCATCAAGCGCTTTTTCGGGGTGCAGGACGATATAAACGGGCAAAATATCCTGACCGTTAACCGAAGCGAGGTATTCAGGGAGGTTTTCGATAATATAAGGGAAGGCCGTCACTACGAAAACACCGTAACCTTAAGCGGTATGTGCTGTGAGGTCACCGCAAACCCCGTTTTTGACGAAACGGGCGCTCCCTGCGGGGCGGTGATACTGGTTATCGATGTGACCGAAAAGGAAAAGCGCGAAAAGCTCCGCCGCGAGTTTACCGCGAATGTTTCCCACGAGCTTAAAACCCCGCTGACCTCGATTTTAGGCATTTCGGATATGCTTAAAAACGGCATTGTAGCCCCCGACGATATTAAGGGCTTCGGAGCGGACATAAACAAAGAGGCCGAAAGGCTTATAAGCCTTGTGAACGATATAATCAAGCTTTCCGAGCTGGACGAAGGAGAGCCTCGCGAGACCGAGACCGTAGACCTTTATAAAACCGCAAACGAGGTTGCGCTAAGCCTTGCCCCGATAGCGAAAAATAACGGGGTCGCCATTACGGTCACGGGAGAAAACGCCGAAATAACTGCGGGAGAATCCCTTATTTTTGAGATGCTTTACAATCTTTGCGACAACGCGGTAAAATATAATAAGGAAAACGGTTCGGTTACGCTCACCGTCGGCAATAAGGACGGCGCGGCATTTGTGAGCGTAAAGGATACGGGTATAGGCATCGCCCCCGAGCATACCGAACGGGTCTTCGAGCGGTTTTACAGGGTTGACAAAAGCCGCTCAAAGCAAAGCGGCGGCACGGGGCTTGGGCTTTCGATTGTAAAGCACATCGCCGCCTCCTTCGGTGGAAAAATAACCCTTAACAGCACCTTAGGCGAGGGTACGGAAATTACCGTCACCTTTAACAAATAAATATTTTTCACATATAATGGGTTGAAAAACGGAAAGTTATGTGATATAATTTTTCCTGTATTAGGGAGTAGCCGACGGCGATTTCGCCGCAGTAGTTTGCGTCAATACGGATTTTCATCCCGCTTCTGCATTAAACGGCAAGACTTTTACTGTACTTAACTGTGCAGTAAAGGTCTTTTTTTATTATTTTAAAAAGAGAGGTCAAAAAAATGTCACTCAGCGATTTTAGTTTCCTTGTAAGTAACATCTTCGCCCTTGCCGACTGGCGGTATGTTACGATGTGGATTATAGGCGGACTGCTTATATTCCTTGCGATTAAGTACGAAATGGAGCCCACCCTACTTTTACCCTTGGGCTTCGGCACGATACTTGTAAATATCCCCTTTTCGGGCGCGTTGGACAGAGTTCTCGAAAACGGCGAGGTAGAAGAAGGTGCGCTTTCCACCCTTTTTTCGGCAGGTATCGCTAACGAGCTGTTCCCGCTGATACTGTTTATCGGTATCGGCGCGATGATTGATTTCGGCCCCCTGCTTTCAAACCCAAAGCTTATGATTTTCGGGGCGGCGGCGCAGTTCGGCATCTTCTTCACCTTCTGCGCGGCTTCAATGTTCTTTAACCTTAACGACGCGGCGAGCATAGGCATTATCGGAGCGGCGGACGGCCCTACGGCAATCGTTGTGTCCCAAAAGCTTAATTCTTCTTATCAGGGGGCTATTATGGTTGCGGCGTATTCCTATATGGCGCTTGTCCCCATTATCCAGCCGCCGGTTATAAGGGCGCTCACCACCAAAAAGGAACGGCTTATCCGTATGCCCTACACCGAAAAGCAGGTCTCCAAGCTTACTAAAATCCTCTTCCCGATTGTAATTACAATAATTGCGGGCATTGTCGCTCCCGAGTCGGTCTCGCTTATAGGCTTTTTGATGTTCGGCAACCTTATAAGGGAGTGCGGGGTGCTAAACTCCCTTTCGGAAACGGCGCAAAAGGTGCTTGCAAACCTCGTCACCATTTTCTTAGGAATCACCATAGCAAGCCAAATGCAGGCGGAAAAATTCCTAAGACCCGACACGCTCTTAATCTTAGGCTTGGGTCTCTTCGCCTTTATTTTCGATACGGCGGGCGGAGTGCTGTTTGCTAAATTCTTAAATCTCTTCCTTAAAAACAAAATCAACCCGATGATAGGCGCGGCGGGCATTTCCGCATTCCCGATGTCGGGCAGGGTCGTTCACAAAATGGCGCTTAAGGAAGACCCGCAGAACTTTATCTTGATGCAGTCTATCGGCGTTAATGTATCGGGTCAGATAGCCTCGGTAATAGCGGGCGGACTGATACTCAACTTCTTTATGTAGGGGGAAAAATAAATGACCTTTAATCCTATGAATTTTATAACAAATCTCCGCTATTTGGCGGTCGGAATGGTAAGCATTTTTATAGTGATAGGGGTAATTATCCTTGTCACCGTACTGCTTAACAAAATATTTACAAAGAAATAATTTACAAGAGCTTCGGAATGAAATATAATAAAGTCGGTGAAATGTATGGAATTGAATTCTAAAACCGTTAAAAAAATCCTGCTTATAATTCTGCTCGGCTCCTGTATATTTACCGCCGCCCAGCACTATGACCGACTCTTTTCCTTTTTAAGGCATATTTTAGGGATTTTCAGCCCCGTTATAACCGCCCTTTGCATTGCCTTTGTGCTGAATGTGCTGTTAACCGCGCTTGAAACCAAGGTATTTAGGTTTATGGACAACAGCAAAAAGAGCTTTGTCAGGGGGGCAAAACGCCCGCTGTGTCTGGCGCTTACCTATCTTTTAGCCTTCGGCTTGATAGTACTGCTTATCGCCTTTATAATCCCCGATATTGCCGACACCTTTATTTACCTTGCCGAAAGACTGCCCTCTTTTATGACCGAGGCTCGGGCTTGGGTTGAGGATGTCCTCGAGAAGTTCAATCTTTCGCAAAATCTTGTTCCGAATATAAAGATTGACTGGACGGCTGTGGCAAACGGTATTAAAGATTATGCTTTAAGCTATTCCGAGACTATTTTCGGCAGTGCGGTGAATCTTACAACCTCCTTTGCCTCGGGAGTTTATAAGACGGTATTCAGCATTATGATTTCCGCCTATATTCTCGCCTGCAAGGAGCGTATAGGGCGGTTTATGACCCGCCTGATAGATGCGTTTGCGCCTAAAAAAGCGGCAAAGGCGGTCTATCATATTTCCTCTACTACCTACGAGTATTTTTCAAAGTTTATCGGGGGTCAGCTTACCGAATCGGTGATTTTGGGCTCGCTGTTTTATATAGGTATGACTATTTTCCGCTTCCCCAACGCCGCGGTAATATCAATTTTTATATGCGTTACCTCGCTTGTGCCTATCGTTGGCGCTACTGTGGGGGTTATTGTGGGCTTCTTACTTATACTCATAACAAGCCCCATAAAGGCGGTTCTGTTCGTTCTTTTCTTTGTTGTAATTCAGCAGATAGAGGGTTCGCTGATTTACCCGAGAGTTGTCGGCAAATCTGTGGGACTGCCCGGCGTTATAGTGGTTTGCGCAGTGCTTGTGGGAGGTAATATCGGCGGGATATTGGGCGCGCTTACAAGCGTCCCCGTCTCGGCGGTGCTGTACGCGCTCGTTAAAGAGGCAATAGAAAAACGGACGCCCCAAAAAGAAGAAAATCCGCTTTCGTAAGAGAGCGGATTTGAGAGTGTCAAAAAAGCCTGTTTTCGGCTCCCCTTGTCAGGGGGAGGTAAATATAGTATATCAACCCTCTCAGCAAGGCGAAGCCTTGCAGCGGAAATTATTCATTAGCGCAAGCGACTTCAATATTCAATATTCATTTGAAAATCCGTTCTCGTTTTAATGAATAATGAATAGTGAATAATGAAAAATGAATAATACAAAACGAAAATCCGCCCTCTAACGAGAACGGATTTTCGTTTTGGTGGAGACGATGAGACTCGAACTCACTACCTCTACAATGCGAATGTAGCGCTCTACCAGATGAGCTACGCCCCCGAATACTGAATCGGAGCAGTACTATTTTACTCCATCCAGTACTTTCTGTCAAGTGTTCTGAACGAAATTGCCGAAAAAATATGTTGTTTTCTGATGATTTCACTGCCGTCAAGGTCGGCTACGGTCCTTGCAACCTTTAAAATACGGTCGTACGCACGGGCGGACATACCTAATTTATCAAAGGACTGCTGTAGGTAGCGCGAAGCGTCATCGTCTAAGATACAATGCTTCTTAAGCATAGAGGGGGTAAGCCGAGCGTTGCAGGTGACGGCGGTGCCATTGTAGCGCTCCTGTTGGATTTTCCTTGCTCTGTTTACCCGCTCCCTTATTTCGGCGGAGGTTTCCTCTTTAGATGTTGAGCTTAACTCGGCGTAATTTACGGGAGGAACTTCAACATGTAAATCAATTCGGTCAAGCATTGGACCCGAGATACGGTTAAGATATTTTCTCACCGCATTCTGCGAGCAGATACACTCCTTTGTGGGGTGACCGTAAAAGCCGCAGGGACAGGGATTCATAGCGGCGACAAGCATTACCGAGCTTGGGTATGTAAGGGTTCCCGCAACGCGGGAGATTGTAACGGTTCCGTCCTCAAGCGGTTGGCGCATCGCTTCCATTACATCTCTGCGGAATTCGGGAAGCTCGTCTAAAAAGAGCACGCCGTTGTGTGCTAAGGATATTTCCCCCGGCTTTGGCACAGAGCCGCCGCCCGTAAGTCCCGCGACCGACACCGTATGATGGGGCGAGCGGAACGGTCGGGTTTTAATAAAGGGATTTTTGGGGTCTAATATCCCTGCAATAGAGTGGATTTTTGTGGTTTCTATCGACTCGTCAAAGGTCATTTCGGGCAGAATGGTGGGCAGTCGCTTTGCAAGCATACTTTTACCTGAGCCGGGAGGGCCTATAAGCAAAATGTTGTGCCCGCCCGCGGCGGCGATTTCAAGCGCCTTTTTAGCGGCGAGCTGACCCTTTACCTCGCTGAAATCAAGGGCGGTATTAAATTGCTCGGGTGCAATTTCGGTTTTGGGGGCTCTTTCTATCGGATTTTTGCCTGTTATGTGGTCGATTAATTGCTTAACATCCTCTACCCCGTAAACATTAAGTCCCTCAATTACCGCCGCCTCGGCGGAATTTTCTTTAGGAACAAAAACATTTTTAATTCCGTTTTTAAGGGCGGTTATCGCTATTGCCAACACGCCGCCTGTTTTGCGGGTCTTGCCGTCTAAGGAAAGCTCCCCCACAAAAATACTGTCGTCAAGCGCAGCCTTTAGCTGACCCGAAGCCTTAAGTATGGCAATAAGCACGGGCAGGTCGTAGATAGAGCCCTCTTTTTTAAGGTCGGCGGGGGCTAAATTGACCGTAATCCTGCCCACGGGAAATTTAAAGCCGCAGTTTTTAAGGGCGGCACGCACCCTGTCGCGGGATTCCTTTACCGCTGTATCGGGCAGACCCACAATGTCAAAGGCGGGAAGCCCCGTTGAAACATCCGCCTCAACCTCAATCATATAAGATTCTATTCCGAAAAGCCCGACACTTTTAAGCCGCGAAAACAAACCCGACACCGCCTTTTTAATTATCTAACAAAATAATACCATATTCGGCAAAATATTACAATAGAAAAGACAGATCTGTTATGCTTAAAAGCATAAAACAGACCCGTCTTTTCTTTTCGTGCGATAAGTAACAAACTTTACAGCTTCGCCGCTGATGGCTTGCGTCAGGTTTTAAATCAGTCTTCTTTGACTGTTTTCTCTATCAGATGCAAATAAGCGCCTTGACTTTTTAAAAAAGTATGCTATTATCACACTTAGGACAACAGCATACTTACCTTTTTCGGCGCCCTGTAAATTTTCGGCGCCGTATCATTTCGGCTTTCCGCCCTGTCCGATAGTATTATGTGCTGATAATCGGCTTCAATACAATACATATATAGGTAAAGGAGTAATATTTTTGAATTACGGCGAAACCTTAAATTATATACATTCTCTCGGCAAATTTTCAAAGCCCGCGGGGCTTGAAAGAATATCACTTGCACTTAAAATACTTCACAATCCCCAAAATAATTTTAAGTCGATTCACATAGCGGGCACGAACGGCAAAGGCTCGGTTTCGGCAATGCTTGCAAAGGTTTTTCGTACGGCGGGCTATAAAACGGGGCTTTTTATCTCCCCCTTTGTTATCGATTTCCGTGAACGGATACAGATAAATGGGGAGTTTATTTCCGAAGAGGACTTAGCCGAATATTCCCAAAGGGTTATTGACACAGGCGTAGAGATGACCGAGTTTGAGTTTATTACCGCTGCGGCGTTTAAATATTTCAGCGATAAAAAATGCGATATTGTAATAGCCGAAACGGGACTCGGCGGCAGACTTGACGCGACAAACACCCTTACAAATGTCGCCGCCGCGGTCATAACTAAAATCGGGCTTGACCACATAGGGATTCTGGGGGATACGGTGGAAAAAATAGCCGCCGAAAAATGCGGAATAATAAAGGACTGCCCCGTTACTGTGACCTCGCCTAATCAAAGAAAATCGGCGCTTGCGGTTATAGAAGGCTCTTCAAAACGGCTTGTCACCCCCGATTTATCACAGCTTACCGTTTTAAATTGCGGCGAAAACGGGAGCAGTATTATATATATGAATAGGGAGTATGAAATTTCGCTTGTCGGCGAGTACCAAATTGAAAACGCCCTGACGGTTATCGAAACGGTTAAGGCTTCGGGTTATAATATACCCTATAAGACGGTAAAAACGGCGCTGGCAAACACATTTTTCCCCGCCAGAGCCGAGATAATAAGTGAAAATCCCTTGGTTGTGCTTGACGGCGCCCACAATCCCGACGGGGCGGCTCAGCTTGCAAAAATTTTAAAAGAATACGAGAGTAAGGCGGTCGCCTTAATCGGCGCAATGCGGGATAAGGATTATAAAGCCGTGCTCAGAGCCACGCTTCCGCTTTGCAGGGCGGCGGTTGCGGTGACGGTGGAAAATATGCCACGCTCCCTTGACGGCAAGACCCTCGCCCTCACGGCGGAAGAGTATTGCCCCGCGCAGACTGCCGAAAACTATGACGAGGCGATAAGAAAAGCCGCCTTAACAGCGGGTGAAGACCCCGTTTTCGTCTTCGGCTCGCTTTATCTTGCGGGCGGTATACGGCAAAAGCTTATTGAGTTTTATAAAAATTTTTAACAGCCTACCTAATATGACAATTTTTTCACGGACAAGCCTTTATTATATATTAGTAAAGGCTTGTTATTTTTATGTTTATGAGGTGATATTTAATGTCGGTAGAAATCAAAACCTTGGGAGATACGGTTACCGCCTATCTTTCGGGCGAGCTTGACCACCACTCCGCTAAGGAAATGCGCGAGGCGGTCGATAACGCTGTGGAGCTTAATATGCCCTCAAAGCTGGTGCTGGATTTTAAGGGTATAAGCTTTATGGACAGCTCGGGCATAGGGCTTGTTATGGGCAGGTACAGGATGCTTGCCAAAACGGGGGCACAGCTTTATATAACGGGCGCGTCCCCGCAGATATATAAGGTGATGAAGCTTGCCGGTATTGAACGGCTTGCAAAATTGGAGGAACGGTAAATGGAAGTAAACAATAAATTTACAATGAATGTGTTGGCAAAATCGGCAAACGAGGGGTTTGCGAGGGCGTGCATATCGGCATTTGCCGCACAGCTTGACCCAACACTCGAAGAGGTCAACGATATTAAAACCGCCGTGTCTGAGGCGGTCACAAACTGTATTGTTCACGCATATAAAGAAAAAATCGGGAAAATTTACATAACCGGCGAGCTTTGCGACAAAAATACAATAAGGATAAAGATTCGCGACACGGGCTGCGGTATAGAAAATGTCGAAAAGGCTATGGAGCCTCTTTACACAACGGTCGGCGGCGAGCGTGCAGGTCTTGGGTTCGCCGTTATGCAGAGCTTTATGGATACCGTTAAGGTGCGCTCCGCCGTCGGGAAGGGGACAAGCATAGTTATGACCAAGCGGATAAACCGCCGCATTAAGATTAATGGTTGAGCAAAAGCAGAGCCGAGACCGCTTTATCGAGGAAAATCTCGGGCTTGTTCATTCTCTCTGTAAGCGCTTTTCCGGACGGGGCATAGAGTATGACGACCTCTATCAGGCGGGGTGCATAGGTCTCATTAAGGCAACCGACGCCTTTGACTGCAAACGGGGTGTATGTTTTTCAACCTATGCCGTGCCTGTTATTATGGGCGAGATAAGGCGGCTTTTCAGAGACGGCGGAACGGTTAAGGTTTCAAGAAGTATAAAGGAGCTCGGAATGAAAATAGGCAGGGAAAAGCAAATAATGGAGCAGAGGCTTTGCCGTGAGCCTACCGTGCGGGAGCTTGCGGCGGCGCTATCGGTATCAGCCGAAGATATAACCGAGGCAATGTGTGCCGCTCAGCCCGCCCTGTCACTCACCCGGGAAGAAGACGGCGAAGCGGGTGAAGCCGATCTGCCTACGATAAGTGCCGAGGACGAAATATCCGATCGACTCCTAATCGATTCTGCTCTGGAAAAATTGAACGAAACCGAAAAACTGCTGGTTATATATAGGTATTATAATTATTTTACTCAGAGCAAAACAGCGGAGCTTCTCTCTATGACGCAGATTCAGGTCTCCCGCGCAGAGAAAAAAATCCTTGCAAAACTACGGGAAATGTTAAAATAATACTGCTGAAATGTAGCCGTGCAAACCGTTCAAACACAATATCTTGTGCTAAAAATAAACTTAAAAAATTTTTTAAAAAAAGTTTAAAAAAAGAGTTGACAAAGGATGGTTGATGTGGTATTATAATCAGGCGCTCTGAAAAACAGGGCTGCGAACGGACCTTGAAAATTAAACAACGACGATAATAAGGACCCGACAATTCTTGAGAGAAATCGAGAGAAAAAGGTACTATAAGTACGAAGGACAATACAAAGTCAGTATTGGAAAATGAGCAGAGAATGCTCTAAGATAGATTTGAGCACGAAAGTGTTTAGATATAATATTTTAGAGAGTTTGATCCTGGCTCAGGACGAACGCTGGCGGCGTGCCTAA